>JBGCDK010000120.1:0-12140 GCA_045105295.1 Mariniblastus sp. | reverse complement strand
TCTTCAAGGATGTCGATTTCTCGAACATCCTTGTAACTGTCCGTCTCGTACCACTTCTTGTTGAGACTGATGAGGCCAACTGCATTGGCGTCGCTCATCATTTTTTCAGTTTCCTTGACGGTGAGTTCAAGGACTTCAGACAACTCAACGACGGTGGGAGCTCGACCCAATTTCGTTTCAAGCTTTTTCGTCGCGTTGTTGACCTTGCTGGCTTTCGATCGAACAAGGCGAGGCACCCAGTCCATTGTTCGAAGTTCATCCAACATTGCACCACGGATACGTGGGACGCAATAGGTTTCAAACTTCACGCCACGTTCCATGTCAAACGCGTCGATTGCATCCATGAGGCCGAAAACGCCTGCAGAGATAAGATCGTCGAGTTCAACCCCGTCTGGGAGGCGTTGCCAAATCCGCTCGCCATTGTACTTGACGAGTGGGAAGTAGCGTTCCATCAGTCTGTTACGCAGTAGTTTGTCGGTGCAATCCGGCTTGTACTGGTTCCAAACTTCTTTGATTTCTTCAGCTTGTGCAACACTTGTCGCCATGCAATCCTCCGTGATTGTTATGCGAATTTCACGCCGAAACGTTGAAGTTCTTGTCTACGACCGAAGTCATTTTGTGTGTAGTTTGTGAATCAAAATTCGGTTTTGATTTTTGGTCTCAACGCAATCCTTGTTTCAGATGACGGTAAATATCAAAATAAGCTTTGTCGCGTCAATGAATAAATTACATGGTTGTTGTAAATTTTCGGGGGTTTTTTCGCGTCTAAACTGGCTTAGATGTGACAACAGCGCACGCGGCAGCAGGTACCGAATACGCCGATGGTTTTTTATCGACAAATCATCTCATGAACTTTTGTGAAAAATTCAGATTACCCAATTCAGGTAGCGTATGCCCCGCGATAAATGAAAGCTAATGCGAGTGCTGGCAATGGTCGGGTAAATACTATTTCGATCAAGCCGCGTTTGCCACGTTGGTGATCTGCTCTCCTGTGATCTCGCCAATAACCTCGACTTTTGTACCCTCAAGTTCACGGCTGCCTAACACGAACATCTCGCTGGCTTGGTCAAACGCGAGTTCTGCAATCACGGGACGAATCGACTGATCGACCAATGCGATTGGGCGAACACCAGCATCGATCATTTGCTGGGCTGCATCTTGAATAGAGGCCGCGAGGCTTTCAATGATCGCACGGGGTAAACCTAAACGAATTTCATCGCGGTCTCGTTCCCAAGCACACGCGATTCGATCTTCCAGATCTTGTGAAATCGTAAATACAGAAATTTGGTCAGCGTGCTCACCAGCGAGGCCGGAAGAAATGTGGCGGGCCAGTCGAATTCTAACTTTCTCAGTTAGATCCCACCGATTCGAATTCTGCAAAGCGTTGTCGCCAAGTGTTTCAAGAATCAGATTGAGCGGACGAATGGAGACACCTTCGGACAACAAGTTCTTTAATACTTGTTGAACCTGTGCCAGTGTCATGACACCTGGAATAAGTTCTTCAACGATTGCCGGAGCGGTTTTTCTCGCTTCGTCAATTAGTTGTTTCGTTGCGTCACGCGTCAATAGTTGGGCCGCGTTATCAATCGCCGTTAATTTTAGCTGGGTTGCCAGTAGATCGGTTGCCGTCATGACTTCGTAGCCTGCGGCTTGGGCTGACTCCCACGCATTCGGCTGGATCCAAAACGCGGGCGAGTCGGTCAAATGCTCGTCGGCGATCCCTTTTACAACGCCGTCGCCGAGCGGTTCAACGGCTTTGCCTGAATCAATGGCCAAACAACAACCAGGTTCAATTTCGCCTCTCTCAATCACGTTACCTTGAATCAGGATTCGAAATTGATTGGGGGCGAGTTTTAAATTGTCTCGAATTCGGATCTTTGGAAGGATCACACCCATCTCGGCCGCCAGCGTTTTCCGCACCTGTGTTATCAAGCCAAGCAAGCTGCCGCCCTGGCGTGAATCAGCCAATCGAATCAGTCCAACGCCAAGTTCAAACTCCAACAGATCGTTGCTGAGCAGTTTTTCAATCGTAATCTCGGCTGGTTTTTTCGGGGCTTGGATGTTGTTTGAATGCTGCAGTGCTTTTTCTTTTTCATCATTTTGAAAAATGAAGTACGCACCGGCGAGGCAACCGGCAGCAAGGATCAGCAAAGGAATCTTGGGCAGCTCAGTTAAAACCATCAACCCAAGAAAGATCGCCGTAATGATCAGTACAATGGGGCGTGCAAAAATTTGGTCAATCGATTCGCGCGGTAAGTCCACTTTTTGTGTGCTTCGTGTGACAAGCAATGCGGCCGCCAAGGCAATCAATAGAGCCGGCAATTGACTCACCAAACCGTCACCAATGGTCAGTTTCGTGAACGTCGATGTTGCTTCGCTGATCGACATTGAGCTGGAGAGTCCAATGACCAAACCACCCACGATATTGATCAATGTAATAAGAATACCTGCGATCGCATCGCCGCGAACGAATTTACTGGCACCGTCCATTGCTCCGTAGAAATCAGCGTGGGCGACCGTTTCGGCTCGCAATTTTTGAGCTTGTTGATTGTCGATCACGCCGGCATTGAGATCGGCATCAATTGCCATTTGTCTTCCTGGCAATCCATCCAGCGCGAAACGCGCGGTGACTTCACTGATTCGCGTGGCGCCTTTTGTAATGACAACGAATTGAATGACAACAATGATGGAAAAAATAACCAATCCAACGGCGAGGTTGTCACCTGTAACGAATTGAGAGAATCCTTGGATGACTCCACCGGCAGCCGATTCTTGATCAATCGCACCGCGTGTCAGAATCAATCGAGTCGTGCCTACATTGAGTGCCAATCGAGCGAGCGTGGTCGCAAGTAGTAACGACGGGAAAATGCTGAGTTCCAGCGGTGACTTTACGTAGACTGTCGTCAAGAGAATCACAACTGCAGCGCTAATATTCGCCGCGAGCAACACATCCATGATCGCTGCTGGCAGGGGTACAAAGATCACCATCAAACAACTGATGATCCCAATGGGAAGCAGGAAGTCCGGTAATCGTTTGGACAGATTCATGAGTTTGCGTATTGAAAGTGAAGGATTTAAACCAATCCAATGCTGATGCGATGCTCGCTTCGGCAATTTGGACCGCGAACATTAGACAAAATGGAAAAAAACTTCCAGACCGCTTGAATGCCAGCAAACTTTAAGAGAGGGCGTGTTGCGGACTAACGTTTCAGCTGCAGGCGTTTTCAAATTCGCTTTCAAAAAACCGCACTTGATCGATCCTCCCGTCTTCCTAAAATCCGCCCAGCTTCAACGGACCATTTGGGCCGTTTATCACTCAAGGAGATTTGAAATGTTGCGTGCCACGCGAAAACTGCCTTTGTTGGCAATCGGTGCTGTTGGTTTTTTAGTTGAAACGACGAGAGCCGACGAAATAGCGACAGCTACTTCGGACATAGTCAAAGAATCGGCAAAGCATTCTGAGGGCTTTGTGAATACGATCACGGCAGCGTTCTCAAGCGGACCTGAACAGGCTACAGCCCAGAACGAATTGATTGCAATGGCCGCGAAAGCGACATTCATGATCGCGATCCTCTACATCACTTACCTCTTCGCAGCGGCCATCGGTCGATACGTTGGTGGGATGGTGACTAAGAAAGTCGACGCGACACTCGGAAAGTTTCTTACCAAAGCCGTTCGCAACGTCATCATGATTGTTGTGGGGCTCGTGGTGCTGAAGTACTACGACGTCAATGTCGCTGAATTCGCAATCATTTTTGGTGCGGTTGGTTTTGCCGTTGGTATGGCACTACAAGGCACGCTTGGTAATTTTGCCGCAGGTGTGATGTTGCTGATTTTTCGCCCTTTCAAAATTGATGACTACATCGTCGTTGCAGGTACAGAAGGAACGGTTGAAGAGATCGACCTGTTCACCACACGACTGAACGCGCTTGATAATCGCCACTTGATCATCCCCAACGGCGAGATTTTTGGTGCGAAACTGGAAAACTATTCTCGCAACCCAATGCGTCGTGTTGATGTCAATGTTGGTGCGGCTTACTCGGCGGACATCGCGCGGACGCGAATCGCTCTTGAAAAAGCCGTCACACGTATCAGTGAAGCCTACACCCAGGTCACAGGTGACAACACTGTTCCATCGCCACAGGTTTACTTGATGGAGCTTGGTGCTTCGTCGGTTGATTGGCAACTGCGGGTGTGGTGCAATCCAGTCGAGTACTGGGGCGTTCGAGAAGAACTGACTGCCGCGGCCAAGGACGCGTTAGACAAAGCTGGAATCTCGATTCCGTTCCCGCAGATGGATGTCCATGTCGTAGGAAAAGTTATGGCTAAAGCTGCCTAGCAAACTCGATCGCGATAAACTCAATCCAAATGAAAGGCCGGTTCAGCAATGGACTGGCCTTTTTAATTTATGTAAGTTCGCCGACATCGCGGGTTTCAAACTCCGATAGACTTTTGGGCCTTCAAATCGACGGCAACCTGAGCGATGATTTCGCCAGCTCGTTTCGCGTCGGTCTCGGAAATGTGTAAATGCGTTACCGCTCGAACGTCTTCGTGGCTGAACGGGAACATCCAAACGCCTGCGGTTTTTGCGGCTTCGCAAAATTCTGCAGCTGTGGCGACGTCCGGATCGACACGGAAAATGGCGATGTTGGTTTCGACTCGGGTGAGATCGAGGTGTAAACCCTCTGACTCGACAACGGCCTGCCCAATGAGTTTTGCGTTGGAATGATCTTCAGCCAGACGATCGATGTTGTTCCTCAAGGCATATAACGCTGCCGCGGCAAGGAAACCTGATTGTCGCATTCCTCCACCGAACAATTTTCGGTGACGACGCATGTCGTAAATCATGTCTTTGCTGCCAACCAGTGCTGATCCCACGGGAGCACCTAGTCCCTTGCTGAAGCAAACGCTGATGGTGTCAAAATGTTGCCCCCAGTCACTGGCCGATTTTCCAGACGCAACGACGGCATTGAAAAGCCTTGCACCATCGAGATGAGTAATCAATCCGCTGTCGTGTGCCCATTTGCAAATGTCAGTAACACCATCGTAGGGCAGTACGACGCCACCGCCTTTGTTGTGCGTGTTCTCCAAGCAAATCAATCGAGTGCGAACCGCGTGCTCGTTGTCGGGTTGAATCACATTTCGCAGTTGATCTACGTGAATCGCGCTGTTGTCGCCCTTGATCGTTCTGGCAACCACGTTGCTCAGTTGTGCAAAACCGCCCTGCTCGTAGTTGTAGATGTGGCAGCCGGATTCGCAAATCAATTCATCACCCGGTCGACAATGAAGTCTAACTGCGACTTGATTGGTCATCGTCCCAGAGGGCATAAACATCGCGGCTTCTTTGCCAAGCATGCCTGCGATCGTTTCTTGAAGCTCGGCCACCGTCGGGTCGACGTCAATCACATCGTCGTTGACATCCGCCGCCATCATAGCGGTTCGCATCGCGTCACAAGGTTTGGTAAGTGTGTCGCTTCTAAGATCGATCATATTCGGGTAAAGGTTCTGAGGGCGTTTGGTTCTAGAATAAACAACCGCTGACTCAAACAGCAGGGACCAGCAAGCAGTTTGTATTGCTAAATTGCACTGCTAAAGTTTAGCAAACGCGTCCATGGCTTGCTCGATGTGTGCATCGGTCAATGCAGCCGAAACTTGAACACGCAAACGCGCTTCGCCTTTGGGCACCACAGGGAATCCGAACCCAATTACCATGACGCCCAAGTCAAATAGTTGTTTCGATTTGCGAATTGCCTCGGCTTCATCCCCAATCATGATCGGAATAATCGCTGTCGGCGAGGGAGCGCAATCAAAACCTAGATCGGCTAAACCTTTGCGAAAACTAGCGACGTTGGAATGAAGTCGAGCAACAATCGACGGATCGTTTTCGATAACTTCGATCGCTTTGTGGGCACTGTAGGCAACCGTAGCGGGCAACGCATTTGAAAATAGGCTCGGGCGTCCGCGTTGTTCAAGGATTTGAATCGCATCGCTTGACGCAGCGATGTAACCTCCGGCCGCGCCACCGAGAGCCTTGCCGAGCGTTCCCGTGATTACGTCGATCTGTCCCAGCAGGTCAAAATGCTCGTGAGTTCCTTTGCCGGTTTTGCCAAGCACTCCAACGCCGTGTGAATCGTCGACCACAAGCATCGCGTCATACTGTTCGCAAAGATTTACCAACTCAGGAAGTTTCGCAACGTCGCCTTCCATGCTGAACACGCCGTCGGTCACGACCCAACGTGTGGCATGCGATTGTGTTTCCTTGAGCAACGTTTCCAGTTGTTCTAAATCACTGTGTTTGTAGACTTTTTTGGTCACTTTTTTCGACATCAAACGCATGCCGTCGATGATGCTTGCGTGATTCAACTCATCGGAAAGAATCACATCCTCTGGAGCAACCAACGTTGGGAACAATGCCTCGTTGGCGTTCCAGCAGCTCACGTAACTCAGTGAGCTTTCTGTTCCAACAAACTCAGCGATTTTCGATTCTAAATTTCGATGGCATTCAAGCGTCCCGCAGATGAAACGGACCGATGCAGTGCCGGCGCCATAGTCACGAATTCCTTGGATGCCGGCTTCGATGACTTTTGGGTGATCGGCGAGCCCTAGATAGTTGTTCGCGCACAAAACAAGAACTTCGCCTTTGTCTTTGATCTCAACAACCGGACGCATCGGAGAAGTGATGTTGTAAAACGGTTTGAGTTGCCCCGTTTCGGTCCATTCGTTGAGGTGTTGCTTGCAACGTGCATCGAATTTTGAGTTTGGCATGTCGTGCTCTTAGTATTTGAATTGGTTCAATGGTTCGTTTGTCAATTTAGATTGGCATCTTCATGACGACTTTGATCGCCTCGCCGGTTTGCATCATCTTAAGCCCTTTTTCGTAATCTTTCATGTCGATCACGTGGGTAATAATCGGATCGAGGTTCAATCGTTCGGAGAGCAAGAGGTCTTCCATTTGGTACCAAGTCTCGAACATGCGTCGACCGTTGATTCCTAAGAGCGTCGTACCCTTGAAAATAAACAGTTTCGACAAATCAAGTGTGATCTCGTCACTGGGAATGCCGAGGATTGCGGCTGTTCCACCAGGCCGTAGCACACCTAGTCCATCGCGAATCGCCTGAGCGTTGCCGCTCATTTCCAACATAACGTGAGGCCCAAGACCGTTGGTCAATTCGAGGATCCGGTCAGGCCAATCATCCGAAGCACGGAACGCGCCCTCGGCACCGAGTTCTTCGGCAAGTGCCAACCGACGTTCGTCCATGTCGGTCACAAAAATTCTTGCAGCGCCGGCAGCTTTTGCTACGGTCACAGCCATCAGTCCGATGATTCCGACACCAGTGATCAGAACCGACTTGCCACTCACCCCTGCCGACATGACAGTGTGAACAGCGTTACCGAGTGGATCAAAAACGGCGGCGACGTGGTCGGGAATGCCAGGACTGACGGGCCAGCAATTTTCTTCTGGGATTGAAACGTAAGGAGCAAAACAGCCGTTGCAATCGATACCGAGGATGACCACTTCAGCGCAGATATGCCCTTTGCCCGTGCGACACATTTCACAAACGCCGCAACCAATATGGCCTTCTCCACTAATGCGTTGCCCAACGGTGACGCGATGAACAGCGGTTCCAATTTCGACGACTTCGCCAACAAACTCGTGGCCAGTGGTGATGCCGATTTTGACTCGGTCCTGACTCCACTTATCCCATTCGTAAATGTGACGATCTGTTCCACAAATTCCAGCGTGCGTGACTTTCACCAAAACATCACGGGGGCCGACAGAAGGGACATCAACGGAATCACACCAATCGAGACCAGGTGCGTTTTTTAGTTTACGAATCGCAGGCATTTTCTCTGGTAGCGCGATCGACATGACCTTCCCTTTTCTAAATTGATTCTTTGTTTGAATCGTAAAATTAGCTTTTGTGTGCGTGTCTGGTATGCTGGAAATGTGTTCAGTATCCTAGACAGGCTAAAACTTGTTGGCAAGCGAACTGGGCCTTTGAATTCTAACGACAGAAATTTCTCCGATTGAAGCAGCTTTTAGGTTCATATTATGGCGGCCAAGAAAGTGTCAAAGAAAAAACGGTCAGCACCCGTTCCCGACGTAGATGTTGAACCCCTGAATCAGCACGTTTGTGAACAAGTCAGGGAGCTCCGAAAAAGTAAGGGCTGGACGTTGGAGCAGTTGGCCTCGTTGAGCGGTGTTAGTCGTTCAATGATAAGCCAAGTCGAACGCGGAAGTGCCAATCCGACTTTGGCAGTTGCATTTCGCATTGCCCAGGCGTTCGGAGTATCGTTGGCCGACCTGGTCGAGGGGGCTTCACCGCAAAAGCAGATTGATCTCGTGCGGCACGACGATGAGTCAGCGATCTTTCGCGATGATTCCGTTTGTAAAATTCGAACTCTCTCGCCGTTGAATTTGGAAAAAGATGTCGAGTTCTACGAAGTCACATTGCACACCAAAAAAACGTTGGATAGCGCCGCTCACTTTTCAGGCACGCGTGAATTTCTCACCGTTCGATCGGGAACCGTTCGAGTTCAATCGGGGGGCGAGATCGTAGAACTGAAAAAGGGCGATAGCGCTCAATACACCGCTGACGTTGCTCACTCGATTGAGAACGTTGGCAAGGGCGAAGCGATCATGTTCTTGGTCGATATCTACGGTTGAATTGAAATGCGATTTATTTTTTTGTCGCGACGTACATGAGGCACCTGTTGTCAGACGGGCATTGGCGGATTCAATAATGCAGGATCGCAGTTGCAGGTTTGGGTTTGTATCAGTGTCGTCAACCAATTCAGGTTTGTGTTTTCGTTCCTCATTGCGTTACGCTTATGTCTCTCGAGTTACATGAGTCGATTCGTATTGATGCGTAACAAGCCAAAAATAATTGCGTTGCGTTTCTGACTGGTTTACGATGGGAAATCTCACTGTCTTTACCCTTTTGGAGAAAGCGACTGTGGCTCTTCCTTTTCGAATTTCGGCTTTTCTGCTGGTTACCTTTTGTGCTGTGCCTGTGTTTGCTCAATCTGGGCAGGGAGGCATTTCAAGCTCCAACACTGGTAGTACCAATACTACTGGAATCAATATCAATGACTTTGTTGGCGCCGACCGTTTTTACAGTGAAGGTTTTACGGGAACGAGAGCGGTCGTGGCTGTTGTCGAAGGCGGGCATGCTGACCTGAATCATGAAACCTCAGCCAACGTCACGACTCAGGTGCTTGGGACGGGAGTGTCGGGAACCAATCACGATCATGCAACTGCAGTAACTCACGCGACAGCCGGGTCGGTTGGTGGAAGTATCAGTGGAACGAATTATTCACGGTACGGAATTTCATACGATTCCGAAGTTTGGACCGGTGACATTGCAACGGGCTTTAATGCCAACGGTAGTTATCAGCTGACTTGGGCTTCGATCGCGAGTACATACTCAGACATTCTTGACACGGGCGTCGGTGGACGAACAGCGGATGTTTTTAACAGCAGCTGGTGGTTTGGTGATCCGTCGGGAGTTCGCCGTGACACGATGGGCGTTGACGGTTTGCTCAACCATACTGGAAAGGTCGGAGTCATTATTGCCGGAAATGGCGGCTCCGGTGACAACACCGTGTTGGGGATGGGGTCGGGGTACAACTCGATTACGGTTGGTGCGACAGGGCCCGATGAAGGAGCAACTCCTTACGGTCAGTTGACTTCGTTTTCTGGTGTGAGCCCCAACGAATTTTCGATGGCGACCGGGACTAATTCATGGAATACGATTTCAGCTGCAGTCGCGCAGCGGGCAGCCGTCGACATCGTCGCGCCCGGGCAAAGTCTTACTTTAGCTTTTGCAAGTCAAGGAAATACGTCTTACGGATCGAACTGGTCGGGCACCAGTTTTGCCGCGCCCATTGTTGCTGGCGGTACTGGTTTGATGGTAGATGCTGGTAAAGCGATCTACACAAATCCCTCAGCAATTGATGGCCGGGTCATCAAGGCGGCACTTATGAACAGTGCGCAGCAGCTAAGCGGTTGGGACAACGCTCAGACCAATATCGGTGGGGTCATCACAACGACCCAAGCATTAGATTTTGGTCAAGGGACCGGGCAAATGGACCTCAACGCAGCCTTTGATCAGTATGTTGATGCTGCAAACGGAGGTTTGGCGACCACCACCGACGTCGCAGGAACGGATCAAGGCGATCTTGGAAACGTTGGCGTTGTAGGTTGGGATTTTGGACAAGTCGACGAATTCGATTCAAATTTTTACTTCTTTGATCAACAACTAGAAGCTGATTCTGACCTGCGTGTGACGCTGACTTGGTTTGCTGATCGAGATTTCGGAAGCAATGCCGATTTTGCAGGATTCGGAGAAGAGCATTTGGCTAATTTGGATTTGGCTATTTTTCAATTCGACAATTTGACGGATCGAAATATCTTGGGGACGGTTGCGGAATCAATCAGTCTCTTCAATGTTGTTGAGCACTTGGATTTTGAGGTCGAAGCGGTCGGTTATTATGGGGTGAGAGTCGACTACACATCGGCTCATTGGAATTTTACTGGCGAAACAAATGAAACGTACGGCATCGCATGGCGCGGCGTCGGTGTGCCAGAGCCAACGACGCTTACGTTTTTGGTTGGATTCGCTCTCGCAACGATCGCTCGCCGTCGTCGAGTTGGATAGTTGGAATAAAGTCGTGCCGAACTGCTCGCATACAGTATACGTGTATCTTGATAGCGTTCGAACAATCTACGGCTTGCTTCGGTGCAACAAAGTGTTCGATGGCTGGTTGGGCCTTCGATTGTTGGCAATATTTTGAGTTGCAATTCGAATTAAGAATAAAAGCAATCGAAAGGATAAAGGTTAAGTGAAATTCCAGTGCCCAGCATGTACCTACCAAGGCGAATTCGAACGTCCCAAAGTTCCCTTTTTCGTTTTCAGTTTTTTTGATCTCGCCCGTGAACGCAGGCGGACGGGGCGAAGCTATCGCTGCCCTGAATGCGAGACTGTGATCGTTCTGCCAAAGAAGAGTTTTAGTCCCAAGAAAATTACGTAGTCGGAATCCCTGTCTTGGTTGATTAATTATACAGGTCAAGCTCTTCTGACTGATTAGCAGTTGATTTGATCTGTCCCACAAGATCCGCATCTCGAATCACGCCCTGCTCAATATTTGATGCGGATCGCGAATCGAGATTCTCAAACGAAAAAACGCTCTTCAAAGTCAATGAACTTCAAAGAGCGTTTTGTTTTTGCAATTTACCGCAGGTGAATTAGTCGTTCACGTGGGTTTCGAGGAAACGTGCCAAGCGGTGGAAGTCGCTGTCTGGGTCGATGTAACGAACAACAGTCACTAATGTTTTTGGGTCGACGAGGTTTTCGAATGGCTCGTAGTGAAGGTCAAGCTGACCACTGACACTGACCATCACGCCGTTGAGTTTTTTCTCCGCGAGAGCACGGAATGCACCGACTCCTAGTTGGCTTCCCAGCATCGCATCGAACGCGTGTGGTTTGGCACACCGAGCTTCGTAGCCGAGTTGAAGACCTTTGACTGCTCGGACCGCACCGGTTTTTTCGGTGTACTTCTTCGCGACAGCTTTGGACAAAATTGCGTATAGGCTAACTTCGGAAATGTTGATGTGTCCATGGTCGTCACGGGTGACGCCTTCGACGTAGCTGAACGGAAGGTATTCGGCCAAGCCTTCTGCGACGACGATCACACCGTATGATTTTCCTTCGGCTTCGCGAGCCAACATTGTTTTGACAACTCGCTCCGAGACACGATCCATGTCCATGCACTTTCGCGATTTCGTTTCACCAGCTTCGTTGATAAATTCTTCATCCACGAGGTAACCAGCGATCACATCCTCGACGCTGATGACAAGACTGGCTTCGCCAGCAATCGCTGCACCGTAAGACAACCATCCTGCACTGCGTCCCATCGTTTCGGTTAAGAAGTAAGAACGTGTGGCTTCGGCGTCGTAGATCAAGTTCCGGATTTCGGTCGCCAAGAAATCGACTGCCGTGAAAAATCCAAAAGTAAAATCGATTCCGTGATAGTCGTTGTCAATCGTCTTGGGCAAGTGAACCACGGGAATGACTGTGTTTTTGTTGTCTGCATTCTGCTGATACAGTTTAAATTTGTTTGCGGTCTTCAGCGTGTCA
>JBGCDK010000119.1:0-46723 GCA_045105295.1 Mariniblastus sp. | reverse complement strand
CCGCCGCCAAGCGCCGCACTTTTCAACCGCCGTTAACAGACCTCGAATCCCTTTCCCTTTGGATCGCTTGACCACGTAATTTTGAAGCTCGTTGAACGAGAGTTTTACCAACGAAAACTTCTTGCCAAAAAACTCTTCCAGATGGACTCGGTGCGATTTCATCTGAGCGATCGTTCGTGGCTCCAGATTACCTTCAGGGATCGCTTCGAAGAAGAGAGTGAACAGTTCACGCAATCTCTGGTCATCAACAACATGTTTGACCTCGAGCTTGCCGTCAGACAAAAGAAAAGTGGGTATGTCGACACTGCTCGGGAGTTCGATTCTCCCCGCCTCGATCAGGTCGATCGTTTCTTCAAGCCTAACCAGCTTTCGACTCGCCTTTTTGCGGTCGCGAGTACGCAACGATCGTTTGAATTTCTTGCCGCCGAATCGAAAACAGATGTGATGGTTTCCGGACGGATCGGTTTGCAGCCAAGCCATGTGACACCTCGTTGGGAATTTCATTTAACGTATGGAATTCCGCCAGGCAGGACTGCCGACGGAAATCCAACGCAAATGCAACGCTGCCACTGATTTGCCACTGATTGGTTTAGGCAAAGAAAAAGGGCTCACGACGAAAGCGTCGCAAACCCCTTTTTTTCCGAGTACCCGAGGCGGGACTTGAACCCGCACGACCGTAAGGTCACAGGATTTTAAATCCTGAGCGTCTGCCAATTCCGCCACTCGGGCTTATTGTTTAAGTGCGAATTGAGACGTAAAAAATAGTCTTTTTTCCCCTGCACGCCAAGTGGACAGTCAAACTGAAATTTTTGATGCCATGTAAGACCGATTGCTCCTCTTGATTTAGTGAACAACTTGCCGAACACGGAATAAAAATGAGCAGATCCCAAAAAATCAACCAAGGCGTAATTTTCCGCATCACCAAGATTGACGAAGAAGAGGCCTCGCGAAGGGGCATATTTGCATCAAACGTAGGTTCGAAGATGGTCAACGTGAAACGTTACTTCGAAGCGATCTTGGATCAACTGCTTTACGCGAGGACACGTCCGGTCGTTCGTTGCAAATCCAGATTCCATGGCCCCTTGGTCGAGCAGGCCAACCAGTTCGTTGCGCTGCTCAACGGTTAACTTGCAAGGTCTTCCAGAATGAGGCTGCGCTCGCAATGACTTCTTGCCTTGTTCTCTCCATTTCTTCTTCCAGTTAGAAACGGATCCCTCAATCACATCCAACTTTCGGGCTACTTCTGCTTGCTTCCATCCTGACTGAAGCAACTCGATCGCTCGCATCCTCCTTGATTCAAGCGACTTACTTGTCAAAATTGATGCCATCTTAAAGCCTCCTGTTTCAAACAAAAACTCTTGTTTTCATTAGGCCGGATTCAGTAGACATCTCCATAATGATTGAGAAAAGACAAACTCTCGTTGATGAGCTTTGGTAGAGTTTGCTTATGCTTCCATGCAAAGTTGAGGCAAAGGCAGTCTATGTCTAAACCTGACATTCGATATGTTACTATTTTAACAGCTTGGTCAACACGGAGTTTTTTGCTGCAATGTGAGATATGGAAAGGCTAGCCAGCTGCTTCTGCACACACCTTCAATGCCCGCAAAATCATACTTTTAAAAAAACGGGCCAACATGCAAGTCTGCGACAGAGATAGCTGGTAACATGCATTGAAAATGCGTTGAACCGCAAAGCTATGATTGGTCGCCTCCAGCCTTCTTCTGAGAAGAATCACGGAACGGCCAAAAGAATACTGAGGGAAGCTCAACACACTCATGCAATCCACGCGCGGACTTGGGCTAATCGATGGCGGCCAGCGGCAGCTGCAAACGTTGACGCACTGAACTTTCAAAATCAAACCAAGCGATATCCAGCGGGCCTGCAACAGTAGCCAAGCTAGACAAAGCAACTCTTCAGCACCATGTCCTGATAGAGTCGCACGGCCCAAAACGATTTTGTTTCAGAATGCCATCGACGAGCTAGTCTCTCGATTCGCCATCCGGCGAATGGTTGGATTCTGACTGATTGGCCTTCGACTGATTGGATTCTTCACGCATATCAATGAAGTTCAAGATCGCTCCTTTGATAAGCCCATGACTCCAGTAAGGCATCACCCTAACAAGCACTCGCACATTCGAATTTGTCATTTCAAACTTGGCATACGGCTCGCCCGTCTCAATTACGTTTGAGATTTTTTCGTAGAACTTAGGCGTGCGAACACGGATTGCCAAATCCGTAATACTCCGCCCAATATCAGAGGGCAATAATTTCACGTAGTTGACTGCCGCCAGAGTAAACTTGCGAACATTCATTTCTGCATCGAGAAAAATGATTCCGATATCCGTATTAGCCAGTAAATTGTTCACATCGTCGGTCACCTCCTCCAGTTCTGTAATTTTCCTTTGGTTCTCCGCGTTAACAGAGAACAACTCTTCATTAACACTATGCAATTCTTCGTTCGTGCTTTGAAGTTCCTCGTTTGCGGCTAACAGTTGCTCGTTGGCAGATTGCAATTTTTCGTTGCTGGTCTCAACCGCGTCGATGGTCGTGCTCAAATTTTCTTTTGTGTAGAGAAGCTCCGCCTCCATCGCAGCATAAGCATCACTGGACAAATTGACCTTGATGGTGTCGTCCTCGGCACCCGCTCGGCCTGCGCTGGAATCAGATTTGGCCAAAAACGCTACAAACCAAATGAAGGGATTTGTAGAGTGCCCCTCAATCGCTTTGACAAACACATCAACAGTCTCGACCTCATCCTCACCGCAAGGCAGTTCCAAATCCTCAAGAACAACCTGCTGGCCTATATCTTCTTTTGCACGCAGAAGGGCTGCTGTTATCGCAATTTTTGATTCGCCATCCAAAAAGCCCATGACATTTCCAGTGAAACGCCCCGAACTACTTTTTAGATACTTGTTCGCATCGCCAAAAACATGCAATACATTTTTATTTTCATCAAGCAATAATCCTGAATCAACAAATTCTCGCAAGATCAAGTCGTAGCTTTCAACCAAGCCAGTAAAACTCATGGCTTCCGGTCGACCACTGCTCAACAAGTTGACTAGCCTTCGTGGCCTGGCCATCTGTAAATTCTGCTGATTCGAAAGTCCTCTATGAGGCGTTGGCAAATCTCGAAGCTTGCCGTAAATTTTCCACGCCTCGTCGATGACTTCGAATTCATCAAGCAACTTTCCCGGAGACTCGCTGGGCCCCATGAACATGATGCCTTGCCGATTGAGTGCAAAATGAAACGAAGCAATCGCCTTACCTTGCGCTTCGGGCTGCAAATAAATCAAAAGGTTTCTACAAGTGACGAGATCCATTTTGGTAAACGGAGGATCGTAAATTACGTTGTGCCTAGCGAAAACTAAGTGCTTTCTCAAATCTGTTCCAACTCGGTAGACGCCAGCTGGTTCCCTTACAAAGAATTTCTGCTGACGATCAAGACTAACAAACTCGAGCGATTCAGCTTGGAAAATTCCTTTAGAGGCGTGGTCGAGACTTCCGCCGTGCGCGTCGGTCGCAAAGATCTTAAACTGTGGCTCTTTACCCGCGAATGTAAATGCCTCATGACACAACATTGCGATCGAGTAGGCTTCCTCGCCGGTGGCACATCCGACTACCCAAACTCGAAACTCTTTGCCTTCGGGCAAGCCTTGAATCTTGTCTGCAAGTTCTTTCTGCAACCTACTAAACGCGTCGGAATCGCGAAAGAATCGCGTCACGCCGATTAACAAATCGTGATAGAGCGCTTCTAGTTCCTCTTTGTTGCCTCGGACAAAATCAGCGTAATCGAGAATTGAGTTCTGGCCCTGAAAATTTTGCCTTCGTTCAATCCTCCGTGCGACGGTGCCTGTTTTGTATAAGGAAAAATCAATTTCGTGCCGAGCAGCCAAAAGCGAAAAAATCAGCTGAACACCTGTCAATTCATCCGAAGCCAAGCCACCTGTCTGCCCAAGAATTTCGACAGGATTTTCAAAACGATGGTTCAGCCATTCTCCGATTTCTTCTGCGAGCATCACCAAATCAATGCAATCTGTCGCGATGGCATTGCGAGGCATTCCGTCAAACTGTGCTGACTCGATGGACTCGACAATCGTCGTTCCTCCCATGCGATGAATCATCTCAATACCGTCGGACCCATCGCTCCCGGTCCCTGACAGCACCATTCCAATCGCCTTTTCTCCAAAGCTTTCAGCAAGCGATCGGAAAAATGTATCAATGGGGCGTGCGATTTGCTCACGCTCAAGTGCGGAGACCTCAAACGTGTGTCCGTTAAGCCGAACCTCTTTGGCTGGCGGAATCAAATAGATCGTGTTTGGCTCGAGACTCATTTGTTGTTCAATCAAAACAACACCCATGGAAGTATATCGAGTCAAAATCTCGACCATGCAGCTATCTGCATCGGGCGACATGTGCTGAATGATAACGAACGCGGCCTCGGAATGAGGCGTTATCGGTCGCAGTAGTTTTTCAATAGAACGGATTCCACCCGCTGACGCGCCTACCCCCACGACAAACTTGACGGATTGGGGACGACCAGATTGAATCCCCTGATCGTCGTTGAGGTCTTCCGAATGGATACCTGTCGACATTCCTAAGTTTCCCGTTTGATTGGATTTTGGGCGGGAGTCTTTGAGTGTGGTTTAACAATGAGATGGTTGGGCGTTCGAAGATTGAAACTGAACGTCGTCCCTTCACTTGAAGAATCACTTATCCAAATCCGCCCATCATGCCGGAGTGCCACCCTTCGACAAATGGCAAGACCAACACCAGCACCAGGTACGTATTCTTTGAATCCCAAGCGTTTGAAAATCGTAAAGACACCCTCGGCGTTGTGCTCGCTTACACCAATGCCATTGTCGGACACTGATATCTCGACTCCTTCCTCTGTTTGCCTCCATGATATTTTGATCACGGGATCTCGCTCTGATCGGTACTTGATTGCATTATCAATCAAGTGGAAAAACAATTGTTTCAACTGACTTGAATCACCAAGCACTTCTGGCATTTCGTTGTCATAAGTTACTTCTGCTCGGATCGCGTCAATGGCAGTTTGCAAGTCCAAAATCGCAGCGTTGATCGACACTTCCAAGTTAACTTTCGTAAGCGCGTCACCAAGTGTGTTGACTCGTGAATATAAGAGCAGGCCATCAATCATCGTTCGCAGCGACTCTGCGCTGGTGCGAATCACGCGTGTGGCTTTGTGCACTTCATCGTCTTTTTTATTATCGACAGCAGAATCAAGAATTTGACTGTACTGGCTGATGTGTCTCAGCGGAGCCTGAAGATCATGGGAAACCGCGTAAGCGAAGTCTGGCAATTCTTGACTAATTTCAGTCAACGTTGCCATCGTCTTTCTTGCCTGCTCGTTCTCTTTGATCGCGGTAATGTCTGTCAGCGTCAGCACAATCCCCTCAATGGAATTTTCTACGCGGTAAGGTTGAATGCGCTGCAAATAGGCTCGACCATCGATATTGAAAACCTCGGTTTCAATGGGGATGCCGCTTTTTAAAACTTCAGCAGCTTCATCCATCACGCTGGGGTTTTCCAACTTACTCGCAATATGCCCAAGCGGACGCCCAATGTCTTTTTCGACGACATTGAATCCCGCTTTGATCGACGGCGTAAACATTCGAATGCTCAACTGGCGGTCTAAAAACACGGTTCCAATTTCAGTGCTTCGAAACAGGTTGTCCAAGTCGCTGGTCATTTCAGTCAGCTCTTCAATCTTCGCCTTGTGTTCAGTGTTAACTGTGTAAAGCTCTTCATTAACGCTGTGCAATTCTTCATTGGTCGACTGAAGCTCTTCATTGGATGCGATCAGCTCTTCGTTGGTTGCCTGCAATTCCTCGTTGCTCGATTCCAACTCCTCGACAGTGGCCTGTAAAGTCTCGCGTGTGTAACTCAACTCGCGTTCAAGCTGCTGATTCCTTTCGCCTTCTAGCTCATTGACTTGAAATTCTTCTTCCACGACCTCTTTAACGGGAATCTTGGAGCCAGTTTCCTCAAGTGAAATCAAGAATAGAGACCGATCGGTTTTACGGTACGGCTCAACGGTCACCCGAAACAAACGGTGATCGTCTTTTCCCATTTCAACTCGAATTCCCCTGTAGGTTACGGGAATACTTTCCTGCTTGGCCCGGTGAAGCGCGGACGTGACGGCCACACTCAAGTCTCTCTCAAGCATCCTCAGAATGTCATTGGACGGTTTGCCTTCGGGCGGCGAAAGCAATTTCCTCGCCGTCCCAAAACAGTGAACTAATTCGTTGTGTTCATCTACCAACAGGCTAGGGGGCACATGCTTGGCAAGCAACTCTTCGTAGGCCGTCGAAAGCCAGGTATTGTTGGTACCGGTGTTCATCGGATTTTGAGCAAGAAACGACGGCGCGTGCTCGTGAATCACCGCCCCCAGAACAGGAGTCATTGGGATTCGAGTGGCGTCAGGCAATCGCACGTCGCGCTTCTTGCTGTAAATTCGCCAATGCCGATCGACCTGCACAAACTCTTTCGAAAGGTCACCCACCGTTTCGCTTGGCCCAAGAAAAAGAACACCGCCGACTTTCAAGCCAAAATGAAACATTGAAAGGACTCGAAGCTGAACCGGAGGTTCCAAATAAATCAATACGTTTCGGCAAGTGATCAAATCGATACGCGTAAACGGTGGATCTTTTGTCAGATCATTGGCAGCGAAAATTACGTGCTTGCGGATCTCACGCTTGACGTTGCAGATACCGTTGTTTCGCACAAAATAAGTTTGCAACTCTGGCGGAACGCTATCGAGCGCGTGGGTCGGGTAAAAACCTGCGCTGGCAATTTGAAGTGACTTTCGGTGAACATCCGTTGCAAAGACCTTGAAGGTTTGAGCTCGGTCGGCATTGGCAATGGCTTCGGCAAGCAAAATGGCAACCGAATAAGCTTCCTCGCCAGTTGCACAACCGCTGACCCAGACGCGGATTTCTTGCTCCGGATCACAGCGGTTTATCAAACTGGGAATGACAGTTTCTCGTAGCTTTTTAAAAGCTTCGGGGTCACGAAAAAAGTGAGTGACTTCGACAAGCAAGTCTCGATAAAGATCTTCAATCTCTTCAATGTTTGACTCAAGCGAATCAACGTATTCGTCCATGTCCTTGATCGCACACAACTGCATCCGGCGTTCGATTCGACGCGTGATCGTGGTTGGTTTGTAGAGCGAAAAATCGAGATTGAAGTTCTGCCGAAACAAACGAAAGATGCGGTACATCGCCGACTCATCCACCGAAACGCCACCCTCTATGGAATCGACTTGTCGCAATGCCGCCCGGTCGTGCGTACTGGCGTACTCGACGATTCTCGCAGGCATCTCTTCGGGAGAGCAGATTAAATCGACAACCCCCGTACTAATCGCAGCGCGTGGCATGCCGTCAAAGCCAGTTGTCTCGATTGACTGGACCAACACCAAGCCGCCAGACTCATGAATGTCTTTAATACCGCGAGAGCCGTCACTCCCCGTGCCTGACAAAACAACAGCGACGGAATTCTCGCCTGCCCCTTTCGCAAGCGACCGGAAAAAAATATCGATAGGAAGATTGTCAATTCGAATTTTGGTTTTGTCAGTAAGCATGAGCCTACCCTTCTCCAACGCCATGTTTTTTTCTGGCGGGATCAGGTAAACAGAATTGGCCTCGACCTTGATTCCGTCGCTGACTTTGTGAATTGCCATGCCGGTACGTCGAGCCAGCAGTTCATCCATCAGACTTTTAAAGTCAGGAGATAGATGCTGAACGACCACGAACGCCATTCCACTATCAACGGGCATGTGGCTAAAAAATTCTTCGATCGGCTTCAAGCCACCGGCCGATGCTCCGATGCCGACAACGAACAATTGTTTTTCTGCTTGACTCAACCGAAACTCCCCATACAAAATTGCTGAACTGCCAAGCAGTCTAATTTGGCTAAAAATCTGCACTACGCGCTTAACAAACCGGTTCAGACCAGCCTGTTCTTACACGAAGAGAGTCGCGACTTTCGGCGGCAGAACAACTGCCTCAGCAACAACAACGATTATGATTCAGGGCACGCAATCGTGCCTCAAGTGGTTAACTTTTTTTTGCAACGTTGAAAAGGGAATTAAAAATCTGACTGCTATGACCAACTAGCCGTCAAACACGCGGACTTGACGAAACCTGTGTCACAACACGGCGCTTAAACGCCAAGACAGTGGAGGAAATTAAAGACTGGCAAGAACGAGTCACAACTTCAGCACGATAAAATTTGGTGATGTTTAAATTTAAAACAACCAAATTCGCACATATTGAATCAACAAATTCTTGAAGGTTGGGGAGGCAGATTTCTCGAATACTATTCTTTCGAGCCCGAACAGAATTCTTGTCAGCAGGTTGAACCGTTCTAACAAATGATTCAACAACACTTCCGTTTATTCGATTGGTCTCAAAAATGTTATTGAAAGAACTCATGGCACTTTCAATTCTATGAAGAAGAGATTCAGTGTTCGTTAGCTATTAACAAATCGAACAGTTGTGCATCTAGAAAAGTGGTTCGCCAGTGTGGCTCCCCGATACGACGTCCTTCATCCTAATCAATTTCTAGCGACTTTGGAACAAGCGCCTCCCAAATACCCAAAAGTCTATTGCTTTTATTTGCTAAATTTCGCCATTCCGCCCATCGCGCAAAAAGAAACGGAGATGGCTATAACACCATCTCCGTTGTTGTCGCTCTTGGCAGCATGGCCACAATCCCTGTGGCGACGCTAAACCCATCTGGGCCTCAACCACGTCCTGCATCCGTTTGCAGAGCGAAAACTCGATTATTACGACATCATGTCACAATCGCCATCTTCCCTGATTTTGTAGAATCGCTACTTCTTGGTTTGCTGAACGAAATTGCCTGTTCGGCAAATCCAACTTCACTGGAACTCAAACAACTAAGCGAATACTCGATTGACCAATAGAAATTGATTAACTAATAAACACACCACACCTAAACCAAGTGCTGCAGAAACATTTATCTTAAGTTGTTTGACAACTGATGCGGCAAACCTTGACTGTTTTCAGCACAGTTGAGAATGGCATCCACGAGGTCGTTGGGTCGCAGTGGTTTTTGAAACCAGTGGGCAATACGATTTTTAGCAACATCGACATCGGAGGATTGCGGAGTTTGACCACTGATGGCAAAGATTTGAACATCATCAAACGCAACATTGTCACGGACCATTTTGATCGTGGATTTTCCATCAAGCCGAGGCATGTTCATGTCCATGAGAATCAAATCAGGTTTTTCGTTTGATTCGAGATATTCCATCGCTTCGATCCCATCAACAACCGTAGTCACCTTGTAACCGTGAAGCCGCAGGAATCCGGCGAGCATCTCGCGTTCGTTGTCTGAATCTTCTACCAACAAAGCTTGAAGGTTGGTACTACCTTTGATTGGTTGCCCTAGATCGGAAATTGCTCGGTCCAATTTTTCGGCGGCAAGATTTGGCTCGCCTTTCTCGATCAATTTTCGTGCGAATGCAGTCGCGATCATCAGGTTGTTGAGCTTGTTTCTAGTGTCATGCTCGTTGGCTTCGTTGATCAAAATCTTTTTGGCAACCTTACTGTCAGGGTTTGCCTCAAGTTCCCCTCGAAGGATTTGAATTTCGACGGGAGCGTCAATCCCGACTCGAGCGGTCGATCCCTTGATTTGCAGAATTTCGATAGTGATATCGAGTTCAGGGAATCGAATAGAATCTTGTACGCGTCTCGATAGAACTAACATGACGTCTCCATACCGTTAGAAAAGGTTGCGGCGATCCAAGCCGTTGAAGCGTCCATGCATATTTGAAAAGGTGACTTCCTGTCACTGAACCATATTTTTCTCAATCTGAAAAGCGTGTCAAGCCCATTAACGGGACCAGTTTTGGGCTTTATTTCATGCTTTTTGCTAGCGAAACCAAACTGAACCGCAAGCCACTCTTGCCGCGTTGCAAATCTTACACCTGGACGCTGAATAGTCACTCCGACTCAAGCATTATGTCAACCGAATTGTTATTCAATTTAATCGCAATCGTTCTCACCAACTCGTCTGGATCGACAGGTTTAACGATATGAATATCAAAGCCGGCTTCCAGAATCTCTTGACGGTCTTTTTCCTGACCATAACCGGTTAGAGCAATCGTCAATTGTGGCTGGTGTTTCATTTTCTGGATTCGACTGATCACCTCGAATCCATTCAAATCTGGCAAGCCAATATCGACAACACAAATGGTCGGCTCAAACTCTTCAAAAACGGAGATGGCCTCCAATCCATCGGCTGCAGTAACGACGTCGCATCCCTCAACGGACAAGAACTCCGCCAACATTTCCCTGGCACCAGCATTGTCTTCAACGAGCATTAGTTTTCGACAACTAAGAGATTCAAGGGGAGGGCAAATCGTTTTAATTTTTTTGAATTCACCGGCTTGAGTCATTGGAAAACTCAGCGTGAACTTACTGCCTTTCCCAACTCCACTGCTGACGGCACTGACTTGCCCCGAATGTGCTGTCGCAATCATTCGAACCAACGGCAGCCCCAGCCCCATTCCACCAACGTTTCGGTCAAGCGGTTGGTCGGCTTGAACGAAGACCTCGAACACCTTCTGCATCAATTCTTCGCTCATTCCCTCGCCGTCATCCTCGACTTCGATTATCGCGTTTCCATCGACAGCGGAAATCGAGTACTTGATACTGCCACACGCGGGCGTGTACTTTGTCGCGTTGACCAGTAGGTTGACTTGCGCCTGAATAATTCGCGTCACGTCGGCAAGGATAAAGACGGGCTCGTTGGGCATCTCTAGAGTCAGGCTTTGACTTTTCTCTTCCAGTCGGTTTTCGACACACTCGATGACTTGATTCGAAAGCTGAACGATGTCGACCGGTTTCATATCAAGTTTGATCTTGTCATGAGTGATCCGCGAGACATCAAGCAGATCGTCGAGGAGTTTAGCCAATTGCTTGGACTGTCCGAGAATCACACTTCGAGCAGAGGCGTCTTTCTCAGCCGTGACAGCCTTGCCGCGCAAGACAGCCAAAGAATTCATGATCGCGGCAATTGGATTACGCAATTCATGCGAAAGCATTGCCAAAAATTGATCCCTCCGTCGAACCGCATCGAGATTGATTTCTTCTGCTTGTTTTTCTTTCGTAAAGTCACGCAGCACGATCGAGGCGGCAACCACTTCGTTGTCGGCGCCGTAAATTGGCGAGACCGACATTTGCACATCGACCTCTTCGCCACTACGCCTGACGGCTTTCATTTGTATGTGATCGATTCGCTCTCCATTGCCGATCGTCTCAAGCGCATTCTCCAATGCGTTCTGCCCCTCCTCATACAGCGTCAACACACTAACACTTTTGCCAATGATATAGTTTGCCGTGTGCGAAAACAGCTGTTGAGAGCCGCGATTCCAAGTTCGAATAATTCCGTCAGGCGTGATTCTGAAAATCGCGTCATCCGAAGACTCGACGATCTCAGAAAGCTCAGCCAACCTCTGCTCGGTCTCTTTGATTTTCGTTATATCAATCAACGTCAGGAGTACGCCATCGATTTTGCCTCGCGAGTTGTAGGGCAACAATCGCATCAGATACCAGTTTTGGTCTGTATCCTGCACCTCTTCCTCAAGCGTGGTTTCGTTTTCCAGAACCTTTTCGACAAGTCCAACAATATCAGGATGCTGAAGTTCATGATTGAAGGAATCAATATGCCGACCTAAATCTTGCGGAATCAGTCGGAATGTCTGGGCAATCCCAAGCGTAAACTTCCTGACTTTGAGTTCACGATCAAGGAAAATCGTGTCGACCTGGATACTGTCGAGCAGGTTCTCCATATCGTCAGTCATCTCAGTCAGCTCGGTAATTTTCCGCTGGTGCTCTGAGTTGACTGTGTAGAGCTCTTCATTGACGCTATGCAGTTCTTCGTTGGTCGACTGCAGCTCTTCGTTTGACGCGATCAACTCTTCATTCGTTGACTGCATTTCCTCGTTTGCGGACTTTAGATCGAGGATAGAGTCGTGCAAACTCTCGCGTGTGCTTTGCAGTTGTTCTTCGAGAAACTGAATTCTCTCGATACTGGCTAAACCACCATCGATCGGAACAATGTCCGAATTAGACGAGGATTGCATTCCTAACAATTGGCTTTCGTCTTCGAAAATCACGAGAAACTTGAGAGTCAACGCGGCGTCAGCGGGCTTGATGGTGACTCGAACCGACGCCGTCCCCTCTTCGTTTTCATGTTTCAAACCTGGATAAACAACCGGTTTGGAATCAATCCGCAATCGCTTGAGTCCGTTGGAAACGGCGATCCGAAAGGTTGGCGGGAGCAGCTCCAAAAAATCACTGGTTGGTCGACCAGGTTTAAATTCCAAATACTTCGTTGCCGCTCCAAAAATGTGAACAATCTGGTGGGCATCGTCGATCAGCAAACCCGGTGGCATGAACTCACCCAGCAGCGAGTCATAGACATTCATCAACTCCGAATGCGGCATGCGGACACGGTCCTCCGAGGCTCTCTTTCGCGTTTTGATAGGCAAATTGTTTGGCAAGTTCACCGAAGACATTCGAACGGGTGCGATCTTGCGGAAAATTCTCCACCGGTCGCTGATCGTTCGAAACTCATGAGCCAACTCGGCGAGCGATTCACTGGGGCCAAGAAAAAGCACTCCGTTTTTGTGCAGGCTGAAATTGAAAAGCGAAAGTATCTTTCGTTTCGCTTCGGCCTTGAGGTAGATGAGTAGGTTACGACAGCTAACCATATTCAATTTTGTAAACGGCGCATCCTGCATCACATTGTGAGTTGCAAACACAATTTGTTTTCGCAAGTCACGAGAGACCATAAACCCTTCATCAACATGCTTGAAGTACTTTTCGATTCTCTGTGGGCTGACATTTCCCAAGCATTCTTCTGGATAGATACCGCGGCTTGCAAAATCAATACAGTCACCATTGACATCAGTTGCGAAAATCTTGACATCAAGATCAAAATCACGATTGCTCAACATCTCATCAATGATAATCGCAATCGAGTAAGCTTCTTCGCCCGACGCACAAGGAGCAACCCAAACTCGAAACTCCCCCGATGGAGCCGCCGCATCAAGAAGTGGCGGCAAGACTCGAAGTTGCAGCTCGTCAAAGGCTTCGCGGTCACGGAAAAACTCCGTCACTCCAATCAACAAATCCGAATACAACTGTTTTAGTTCTTGAGGATCGCTTTCAAGTCGTTGGAGGTAATTTTCACTTGAAGTCTCTTTGGTCAAACAAATTCGCCGCTCAACCCTTCGTCCAAACATATCATTTTTGTATTGTTCAAAATCGATACCAAAATGAACATGCAACAAATGAAGGATGCGATTTTCAGTTTCCATACCTTCGGCGAATTGATCCAGTCTTGATCGTTTCGAATCGCCGTTACCAAGCTCGCTGAACCGAATCAGAGAATTTGGAATTTCGTCGATGGTAGCGATCGAATCTACAATACCGGTGTTGATCGCCGAACGGGGCATACCATTGAACTTGGCAGATTTTTCGCTTTGCACGACCACCAAACCACCGGCATCATGAATCTCACGAATCCCCCGAGAGCCGTCGTTACCAGTTCCCGACAGTACGATTCCAACCGCTGATTCTCCAACATCATTTGCGAGCGAGAAGAAAAATTGGTCGATGGGTTTATTTAGAGATCGTTTTTCGTCTTGGTCACGAGTGAAAAGAGTTCGATCGGAAATGACCAAATCTTTTCCACTGGGAAGCACGTAGACATTGTTTGGCTCTAGTACTTGCTCGTCTTCAATCGCTTGGACCGTCATAACGGTTTTACGAGCCAAAATCTGTGGCATCAGGCTTTCAAAATCAGGCGAAAGATGCTGAACAACAATGAAAGCCATCCCAAGTTTATCTGGCATAACAGAAAACATGGCCTCAAGGGCTTCCACTCCGCCGGCGGAAGATCCGATCCCGACGACGATCATGCCTGAATTGTCAGATTCGGATTCAGCCTGATCATTGATCTTTCGGGTGATCTCACCGCTGCTTCCATTTTGCAGGTTCATTTCAATCCGTTACGTAATTTGGCCAGATTTATGGGCTCAGGCGCCCGACAAGTACAAGAGCGAGAGAATTCAGAAAAAGGAGAAGAAGAGTTTAAAAGCTGGAATGGCCCCGACGCACCAATTTGGGACTTCAATTGAGCGATACTTCTCCCATTTCAATAAAGTTCACGATCGCTCCCTTTATTTTTTTCTGACTGAAGTATGGCGTGACCCGAACCAGGACACGACTTAAATTTTTCGCGGTTGCATGTTCAGAAAAGGGCTCCGAAGTTTCGAAGACTTCCTTAATTTTTTCAAAAAACTGAGGCAAGTCAATATGCAGCGCAAAATCGGTGATGTCTCGGCCAATGTCGCTCGGTAGAAGCTTCACATAATTAGCCGCAGCTAGCGTAAATTTACGAATGTGCAATTCGTCATCAAGAAAAATGGTTCCAATGTCTGTACTAGCCAGCAAGTTATCGACATCGTCAGTAATCTCTTCTAGAGCCAAGATTTTGCGTTGGTTCTCAGCGTTGACTGAATACAGTTCTTCATTGACGCTGTGCAGTTCTTCGTTGGTGCTTTGAAGTTCTTCATTAGCCGCAACCAGTTGCTCGTTAGATGCCTGCAATTCTTCATTGCTAGTCTCAACTTGCTCAATCGTTGCGCTGAGACTTTCTTTTGTGTACATTAACTCCGATTCCATTGCTGCATATGCGTCATTGGGAAGATTGCCCCGAACCTCATCACCAACCTCATCATCGTCGCTCTTTTCCACATCCGGCTTGGGCTCAAAGACGATGAACCAAACGTACTTCTCCGACGAATGTCCCTTGAGCGCTTTAACAAGAACATCAGTGACTTCAAACCCATCACCAACCGGCAAATTGAGATCTTCGAGAACGATCTGTCTTCCTGGTTCTTTTCCAGTTCGAATGAGCGCCGCCACGATCGAGACTTTTGCATCACCTTGAAGAAACCCAGTAATACTGCCGGTAAAACGCCCTGATGTACTTTTCAAATAACGATTGGCGTTTCCAAAAATGTGAAGAACATTACGGCGCTCATCCAGCAGAATTCCTGATGTTACAAATTCACCCAGGATCAGATCATAACCTTCGATCAAACCAGTAAAACTGAGCGTCTCGGGGCGGTCACTGTTGAGGAGATTGACCAACCGTCGGGGGCGCGCCATCGCGGCCTGCATCAAGTCAAGTTTTCCCCCGCGGCTTTTCATGGGAAGATTGCGAATCTTGCTGTAAAACTTCCAGACATCATCAACGACATCAAACTCTTCGCTTAAACGCCCGGGGCTTTCACTGGCCCCCATCATCATGATTCCACCGCGTTTGAGTGCGAAGTGGAATGACGAAATTGCTTGTGTTTGTGCATCGGATCTAAGATAGATCAGCAGGTTGCGGCAGGTAACCAAATCCATTTTTGTAAATGGCGGATCCTGAACCACGTTATGCCGAGCAAACACCAAATGACGCCGCAAGATAGAGCCGACTTGGAAACGCTCCATACCCTCGCGTTCGAAATACTTTTGTTGACGTTCGATGCCGACAAATTCCATCGAATCCTGATCGTAGACACCGCGCGAGGCATGCTCAAGACTACCACCATGAATGTCAGTTGCGAAAATCTTGAAACATGCGGGCTTGCCAGCTAGATCAAAAGCCTCGTGGCAAAGCATTGCGATCGAGTAGGGTTCTTCGCCGGTTGCACAACCAGCCACCCACACACGAAACTCTTCTCCCTTAGAGAGTGATTGAATCTGCTCATTGAGATGTTTTGCTAATCGCTCAAACGCTTCCGTGTCACGAAAGAACTTGGTCACACCGATCAACAGATCATGATAGAGAAGATCCAACTCTTCATTATCACCGCGCAAGAGTTCAGCATAATCGAGAATCGACTTACTACGATTCATCTGCTGACGTCGCTCGATGCGCCTCGCAACCGTTTCTGGTTTGTAACAAGAAAAGTCGATCTCATGCCGCTCAGCCAGCAGAGAAAAAATCAACTTGACCCCCGAAAGCTCCGCCTGATTGAGTTTCTCAATTGGTTCAGTTTTATTGGCGGGATCACTAAACTGCTCCGTCAGCCACTTCCCAATTTCTTCAGGCGAGAGCACCATATCGATACATTCTTTATTGATCGCATTTTTCGGCATCCCATCGAACTGAGCCGTCTCAAGCGATTCAACGATCGTGGTTCCGCCGTGTTGATGAATCGTTGCGATCCCTTCAGCACCATCACTTCCGGTCCCGGACAAAACCATGCCGATCGCTCGATCGCCGCCCCCCTCACCCAAGGACTGAAAAAACGTATCGATTGGACGCGGGATTTGCTCTCGGTCAAGATCTGTGACGGCCAAGCAAAGACCGTCGAGCCGAATTTCTTCTGCGGGTTGAATTAGATAAACGGTATCTGGCTCAAGCTGAACGCCGTCCTCCACCGCAACAACCTTCATCGTTGTAAACCGCTGGAGAATCGCCTCCATACTGCTTTCGATTTCCGGCGACATGTGTTGCACGACGACGAACGCGGCACTCCCTGTGGTTGGGCCCAGCGACGTGAGAAGACGCTCAAGCGAGAGTATCCCGCCAGCGGAAGCACCAATCCCGACCACGAAACGCAGAGAAGACTTATTGGATTCAGTCGATGAGGCTAGGTGTTCAGGTTGATTGCTGTCGAAAGCTGGAGTGATCGACATATTTAAGTTTCCTGATTTGATAATTGACGAGGAGGATTGGAGTTTTTAGCCGCAAGAACAGACACCGACGGAATCGGAAGAGTAAAACAAAAAGTCACTCCCTCGCTGACCGTCCGTTCGACCCAGATTCGACCGCCATGTCGCAAGATAATGCGGCGGCAAATGGCCAAACCAACTCCAGCACCAGGAACATCTTCAACCATCTGGCTGCGGTTGAAAATCGTAAAAATACTATCGATATGATGAGGCTCGACCCCCACCCCATTATCGGAAACCGATACTTGCACGTTGTGTTCACCCAAAGCCTCCCAACTGATTTCAACTCGGGGATCTCTTTCCGTGCGATACTTGAGCCCGTTGTCTATCAAGTGGAACAGCAGCAGCTTTATCTGATCAGTGTCTACAAGAACTTCCGGCAAATCATCTGGATAAACGACTTCCGCATTGATAGCATCAATCGCGGATTGCAACTCTCGGATTGCCCCTTGCAGCGGCACCAGAAGTTTGACTTTTTGTTTTGGTTTACCAAGCGTGTTGATCCTTGAGTAAGACAACAGCCCCTCGAGCATTGACCGAAGCGAGGTAGAGCTGTTTCGTATCACTCGTGCCGCTTTACCAGCAGCATCCTTCTTGCCAGCCTCCAATGCCGCCTCAAGAATCTGCGTGTACTGACCGATGTGACGCAGCGGCGCTTGCAAGTCATGTGAGACGGCATAGGCAAAATCGGGAAGCTCTTGATTGACTTCACTCAGTGACCGCATTGCTGATCGTGCGATATCAGCTTCTTTGATTGCCGAAATATCTGTCAGGGTCAGCACAATGCCTTCGATATCATTATCGACTCGATAGGGCTTAATCCGCTGCAAGTATGTACCATCTTTACCTCGGACTTCCATCTCAATTGGCTGCCCAGTCTCCAAAACCTCAGCCGCATCATTGAGCAAATTAGTGTTGTCGAGCTTGTAGGCGATATGGCTGATCGGGCGGCCTATATCATGGTCGAGCACATTAAAACCTGCCTTGATCGAGGGCGTGAACATTCGAATTGTAAAATCTCGATCGAGGAAAATCGTTCCGATCTCGGTGTTTCGCAACAGGTTGTCCATGTCGCTGCTCAACACAGTTAGCTCTTCGATTTTCTCTTTGTGCTCCGTGTTGACTGTATACAACTCTTCGTTAACGCTGTGCAATTCTTCGTTGGTTGACTGAAGCTCTTCATTGGACGCGATTAACTCTTCATTGGTAGCTTGAAGCTCTTCATTGCTCGACTCCAACTCCTCTACCGTGGCCTGCAACGTCTCGCGTGTGTAGCTTAACTCGCGCTCAAGTTGTCCAATTCGCTGATCGCCACTTTCCCCAGAAACGAAGTCTTCAACGACCTGCTCAACCTCCATCACTTTTTCGGTCTCTTCGAGAGAGATCAAATACAGCGAGCGATCCATTTTTTTATAGGGCTCAACTGTGATTCGGTACAAACGCCGGTCAGACTCGGCAAGCCTTACCCGAATGCCTTTGTAAGTGACCGGAATTCCTTCTTGCTTGGCTCGGTGCAGCGCCGAACTAACGGCCACGCTCAAATCTTTTTCAAGCATTTTGAGGACATCACTGCAAGGCTTGCCCTCAGGCGGCGAAAGCAGTTTTCGAGCCGACCCAAAACAATGCACCAACTCATGGAACTCGTCAACCAGCAAACTTGGTGGCACATGCTTGGCAAGCAAATCCTCATAAGCCGAGGAAAGCCAAACTTGCGATCGTTTGTTGTAATTCTGCCCAATAAAATTGGTCGACGGCTCATGGACAACAGCCCCCAGTACCGGCGTCAGCGGCATTCGCGAGGAATCAGGCAAGCGCACGTCGCGGACCTTGCTGTAAATTCGCCAGTTACGATCAACTCGATCAAACTCCTGGGCCAGATCACCAACAGTCTCACTCGGCCCCAAGAACAAGATCCCCTTGACTCGCAAGCCAAAATGAAACATTGAAAGGACGCGCTTCTGAACCTTGGGCTTCAGATAAATTAACACGTTGCGACAAGTGATCAAATCGATGCGCGTAAACGGCGGATCACGAGTCAAATCGTTGGCGGCAAAGATGACACTTTGTCGAATTTCCCGTGTCACATTGCAGATACCGTTACTTTTTACGAAGTATCTCTGCAAATCGGGAGGGACGTTTTCGAGCGTATGGAGCGGGTAGAAACCTGAACTAGCGATTTCAAGTGATTTACGATGCACGTCGGTCGCAAAAACCTTGAATGACTGTTTTCGACCTGTCTTCCCAATCGCCTCAGCTAACAAAATCGCAATCGAGTAAGCCTCTTCTCCTGTTGCACATCCGCACACCCAAACACGAATTTCGTTTTCAGACTCGCTGCGACTAATCAAATCAGGAATCACAGATTCACGCATGCGCTGAAACGCCTCGGCATCGCGGAAAAAGTGAGTCACCTCAACAAGCAGATCCCGAAAAAGGATATCAAATTCCGCTGTATCGTTTTCGACCCTTTCAACGTAGTCACTGACTTCTGCAATGCCACATAACTGCATACGACGCTCAATACGTCGGTGGATCGTCGCCGGTTTGTAGAGCGAAAAATCTAGATTGTGCTCCTGCCGAAATATGCGAAAAATACGATTGACCGAGTTTTCTTCTTCGGGATCCCTGTCATCGGTACTGACGTTGCTATCCTGAAACTCAGTTTGCTGAAACGCCTTGCGATCCCGATTTTGGGAATACTCGATAATTCGCTCTGGCATTTCGTCAGGTGCGCAAATCAAATCGACTACTCCGGAACTGATCGCCGCTCGCGGCATCCCATCGAACCCAACAGTTTCAAGCGCCTGCACTAGCACAAGACCACCCGCTTCGTGGACGTCCTTGATTCCACGCGAACCATCGCTTCCCGTTCCAGACAGAACAATTGCAACAGACCGAGCCCCAGCGTCTTCGGCGAGAGAGCGAAAAAAGATGTCGATTGGCAGATTAAGCCCTGTTCCGGCATGCTTGTCAGTCAACAGCAACCGCCCCTTCGACATCTCCATACTTTTCTTTGGTGGAATCAAATAGATCGAGTTGGGTTCAATCTCGACCCCGTCACTTACTTTATGGATCGGCATTTTAGTATGCCGCGCCAACAGCTCGTCCATCAGGCTTTTAAAGTCGGGTGACAAATGTTGCACCACGACGAAAGACATACCACTGTCGACTGGCATGTTATCAAAGAAATCTTCGATAGGTTTTAATCCGCCGGCAGAAGCACCGATTCCAACGACGAGGGTGGGCTTAGTCAATCGTCTCTCCAAAACGTCTTTTGGTTAAAATAGGATCAGAAAAGTTCTCTAGGCTATCAGCACTATGAGCGTCAAAAAAAACCTACTTGGGCGGAAGCACCACAACTCGAACCCAAAAGTTATTGATTTCTTTAATCACGTCGAAAAAACTCTGCAGGTCAACAGGCTTAACGATGTAACTGTTAGCGGCCAATCCGTAAGATTCAAGAATATCTTTGTCACTACTAGACGTTGTCAGCACGACAACTGGAATCACGTTCAGCTCTTCGTCTTCGCGGATTCGTTTGAGGACTTCTCGACCATCCAATTTTGGCATATTCAGATCGAGAAGAATCAAATCAGGTCGAGGCACATCAGCGTATTCGCCCTCGCGGTGCAAATATTGCAGCGCCTCCTCTCCATCTTTTACATGGGAGACGGTGTTCTGAAGCTTGCCTTGCTTCAACGCTTCCAGTGTCAACTCCGCATCCGTCTCGCTGTCTTCAACGAGTAAGATGTCGATAATCTTTTCTCCACTGCTCATAGTCTTATTCGCGTTTCGGTTTGGCATAAAATTATGGCTCCCTCTCTGTAGAGGCATAATTTTTGGGTGAAGAGTTTAAGAGAAGAGCCAGTCTAATACTTTTTGATGACGTTTTTAAGTAGTTAGTCAGCCATTTTTTGGGTAACGAGATTTTTTCTCTCTCCGCAACCCGAATAAATTAACACGAGAAATCTGTTTGGAAAAACGCCCGTCCATGTGTTTTCTAACCTGTTTTTGAAAAAGAATCTCCTTCTAAATATCAACAATGGCTGCCGATAGACTGAGAGTTTCAATTAGCCCCCACCAACAATTCAGAAGAAATTTGCCCGCGGTAGCAAAAAAAATTAATTCGGATTTGCGAGACGAACCAAGAAACAAGTCCCGGTTTTCCATCGTCCTCGATTGAATCGCTATCATGTTGCCGTGCCACTCGTTGACAAATCGCAACGCGAATCATGCACTTGACATTACAAGTTTTACGCCACGTACCCAAAGGTTTCACGGATATTCATTGGAAATTCAATTCTATAACCTGTCTCGAACACGGACTGCTGGTTTCCTCGCACCCTGTTATCGCAACAAACAAACTCAAGAAACGGCTCACACGAATCAAACCGAAGAATCGAAATTTCGTGGCTATCCGATTTTTGTTAAAAATCATGTGCTTTTAAATAAGCCCCGCTAAAGATTACTTTAACGGAGCGTCACAATGGCGTCATTTACATTCAAGCACGGTTTGATTTGCAGCCCCACCAGCGTCTCAGTTCAATGCAAATTTCAGCACCGATCACTTCCATTCGCCATTGTCGATTGACAGCTTGACCTGCACCGCAAAACCTGGCGCTGCCTGACAAGCCCAATTCGAGTATTTTTAGCACACCAATCAAGTGAACTCTCCAGACCAGTGAGCCAACAATCGTGTTCTTCAAAGCCAAACCTAACTTGCCAACAGACGAAAAGGCAAGAATCGAATTTCATTTGTCTCAAATCGCAGACGTCATCGGATTCGAGCGCATGCTTCTCCCCGTTCTTGACTCGGGCCTGTTACTAAGAAGTCCACAAACAGCGTCGATCGAACAGATGATTGAAACGGTTGGCAACCACCTAAGCCACGACGTTGGTGGAATCCAGGTTGAAGCCATTCCTACGGCACCTGAAAAGTGTGGCAGCGGCGGATGAGGCGGCGGCTCTTGCGAAGGTCTTGGCAGTTTGCCAGGCAAGTACACCCCAGAGGATCGCACGATCACGTTGAACACCGAACTTGATCAAGAACCCGTTTTGACGAAAGCGATGTTGATTCATGGAGTGGTCGCCGACCTGCTTTTTCAATCTGGATTTGCCCACGCGGGGTCGGCGGAACTGGTCGATATCGCGGTCGCGGGAACCGGCTTGGGAATTTTGCAAAACAGTATTGAGTTCGTGAAACAAACTGGCTCTTACTGGGACACAACCCAATGGCTTGCCGTGCCACGTCCGTTTCTCGATCAAAAAACATTAGCATACGTATTGGCAATTGCAGCTTGGACTCGCGGTGAAAACAAACCAACTTGGGCTGACGAATTGCCAACAGACCTAAAGAAAACGATGTCCAAATCCTTGAAGTATCTTTTTGCGACCGATGATTCATTTTTCCGTGCAACTACAAACGGAAAATCAAACTTGGAAAAATCGCAGAATGAATGGCTGACGCTTGCAGAAAAAAAATTGATCTCTTCCAGTCATCTGATCGCTCTTCGGCAAATCACAACTCTCAACGAAAACTTAGTCGTCTCCCATTTGCGATCCAACGATCGCACGATCCTCCTGCATACGATCAATTCCGTGGATCGAATGAGTGTCGGTGACGTCGAGAGCTCAGAAAACGATCCAGCGAACAACGAAGCCGTCATTGACGAACTGCGCCTACTCGCTGGCCATCGCGACAACGAAGTCCAAGCAAAATCAATTTGCGTTTTGACAAGACTCGAAAAACTAGATCAAAGCACGATTGAGATCGCGGGCAAGTTGCTTGAAAGCACCGTTCGATTTACAGTATTCGCCGGTCTGTTTTCACTTTCCAGTTTAGACTCCGTACCCGAACGAATTCTACCATCGGCGAATCGCGGGTTCGTAAGAGCGTTGAAGTCATGTGACTATGAATTCGTCAACCTGTTCGCCTCAGGATTCAACCGTTGGCTCGACGAGCCACAGCAATATCTCACAGACCTACTCGAACACGACAGCCAAGAATATTTAGAAATCGCTCTCGAAAGCCTGGAGAACGCAAAAAAGCAATTAGTAGCATTGGACTAAAACCCTCTGGCCATTACCAATGCCACGTAACGTTGCGCACCCGCTCAGGAACGAAATTATCGCGGAAGGAACGCCGCGTAAATATTTCTTCGGAGATCGCCCACGTCGTAACCAATTTTTGATAGGCGTAGTAGATCGGCATCAACGGGAACACCATAAACAGAACGAGATCCTGTTTGCGATTGGGTGAGTAATAAAGCACGAACATGTTTTGCAAAATATCACAGAACACGTACAGCAAATAGAAAGCAAATACCAAATAACCAATGGTTTGTAAGTCTGTGGTCAAACCAAGGGTGATCCAATAGACAATGCTCAGGTAAACCAAAACAACGTTGAACAACCAACGTTCGACCATCATAAAAAAGTTGTCCCAACGAAAGTGCTTCCCGAACGGATTGCCCGCGTCGATGTGCTTTCGACATTCGAATGTGACCGCAGCCCATTCCCACCTTCGCCGCTGTTTGGTCAAGACTTTAAACGATGTCGGCAAATTCGTCAGGCACGAAGCCTCTGGGACAAATGCAATCTTGTAACCGGCCTTGCGAAACTTGATCGTTAGATCGCCATCTTCCCCCGGTCCAACATCCCAACCGCCAAACTTATCCAACGCCGATTTCCGAAACGCGCCCAACGCACCAGAAACGATTCCGAGAATCCCCAATCGTGACAACAGGATACGTCCCAGAAAAATAGAACGACGATATTCGAGAGCTTGAAGCCGCGTACACAGGTTCACGTACGGATTGCGGGCACTGACACTGCCAGACACGGCGCCGACTTCCGGATTTTTGAACGGTTGAACAATGTTCCAAATCGCGCCTTCTGCCAAATGGGAATCGCTATCAATGACGATAACAATTTCCGCTGTGATCATCGGCAGCGGCATGTTCATTGCAGACGATTTTCCACCTCTCAGTTTTCGACTGAGCACGGTGACGCCATGATGGTTCTTCGCAAACTCGTTGGCGTTCTTGGACATATCATCGGAGGATCCATCGTCGACAACAAACAACTCCATCCGAGGATAAGTGTCATAGACTGACTCCAAAGCATGACGAATCGTGTCGCCTTCATTGAGCCCCACGATCATGACTGCGACGGAAGGGCAGTAGCTCCAATCGAGCTCTTCAGATTGAGGAAAAAACGCGTTTTTTACATTGCGGCATGAATCGCGCAAGGCATCATAAAAACACATCGCCCCTAGAGCCAATGTGTATCGCGCACCGTCAAACATTAGAAATGGAATTAGCATCCAAAAAAAGATGTCAGGCGGAATCGACGAGAGCCAGAATATCCAGTCGTTTAACACGGTATCCTACAATCTCCAAAAGCTTCGCAGTTTCCATCGGAAACCGGTATTCGCAACTTAAACAATGTCCGATTTGGATTTTCTCCAAATTCGATTTTCCGCAATCGCTACAGTTCTCTGGGCCGTTCAAATATTCATAGTCAGACCCAACAATCATATTTTTAGTCCGGCATTTTTGGCACAACATGCCATCTGGCGTTTCGAAATTTTCTAAAAAGTCAACGTTCGCACAGGCAAAGTGATGGACCATTTTCGAAGCCTCAACGTTGCTTGAAAGACACAAACTGCATCCCTCGCGCACCGTGGGAATGGCTTGGCACCGTGGACAAACCAAAAGTTTATCTAGAACCTCCGATGTCGCCGCACCCAAACTGCACAACGAAGTGAGTGTGCGATCCGAAAACGGCAAACTAAAACGCATTTGATTGCGTTCCAAAATTGGAAAGATAATGTCGTGCAGCAATATCCCCTGCAAGTAACCACCGAATCGCACACTGATTTCAGTGAACCCCTGCGAAGTCGGTTTCGCTCCCACGATCGCCCCCGCACAAAACTCCACGCCACCACCGGGCAAGTCTACGGCAACGATCAATTCCAGTCCGATCTGAGGCGTTGCGGCCGTGTCCAGAATTATCAGCATGCCCTCAAGACTGATGTCAGCAATGACTCCGCTCAAAGAAACGGTTACGTCGATTTCTTTACTCGCCATGACGGGGTGGCAAACCGCCGGAAGCGAAACCTGATACCGCACATTGGAGCGTTGGTTCTCGTCCGCATTGGAAAAAACAAAGTCGACCGCTTCTTTGCTTGAGGCAGCAGCTTGTTTTTCCTCCAATTGGCGTTTCAGTCTTTCTTGCCTATCAACATCAGCAAACGTCTCGTCGACAACTGTCGGCTCGGCTGAGTCGATTTCAGGCAAATTGAAATTGGAATTTTCGATCGTCATCTAATTCGACTCCAATCGCGGTAAATTTTTTCGGTCTGAAACCAATTGATTCACGGTCTCTCTCTCGTTAATCGGTGCAGCGTTGGTCGGTGAATCAAAATAATTGCGTTTCACTTTTTCCCACGACTTCACAATCGTTTTGTGCCATTCGTAAGGACGCTTCACGGTTCCATGGATCCGCATCGACAACTGTTGCTCGCCTCCTGGATGAGGTTTCAAGTAAACGGGCAGCAAGTATTGTCGCGGTTTATAAAATCCAGAGATGCTCGGGGGAGCTGCTTCAAAACGATCGCCGATCCGAGTAACGGAGCAGTGTAAGTTTTGCTTCAACGGCTCAAGCTGTACGCTTACGTCTTTTCCAGCTTCGAACTCATCTGAAATTCGTTGCGGAACATAGAGAACCACTTCGATCGAGTTGTCTTCGAGAATCTCGATAACAGGCTCGCCTTGTTTTACAGACTCTCCAGTCAAGGAAAAACGATTCGTTACTCGCCCAGAAACCGGGGCTTTGATTTGCCCCTGATTGATTCGTTCTCGCAGACGCGACATATTAGCTTGAGTAATTTCAATTTTTGCGAGCAATGGTTTGAGCTGCGACGATCCGTTTTGCTGACTCTCGCCAGCTTGTTCGCTGCGAATACGCAAAACTTCAACTGCTTTTTGAAGCTTTTCTGTCTTTAGCTTTTGGCCAACAAACTCGTAATAAAGCTTCTCGTATTTGGAGCTGGAAACATCTTGCGTTTTCAATAATTTTCTGGCTCGCTGTAGCTGTTTGTCGAGATCGCGAAACCTGGCCTTCTCACCAAGGTATTCCCCGGAAGCCTGAAGGTACTCCGCGAGAGCCTTTTGTGTTTGTTGATTGGTCTCCCGCACCTCGAATTGGATCTTCGACATCTCTGCATCCAATTGAGCCTGAGTCATCTTTAAATCATCACCCAATTCTGCAAGCTGATGCTCCATTTCCATATTGGACATGGTGGCAACGATATCGCCTTGACTCACGATATCGCCATCTCGAACTTGCCACTGGACAATGTTGCCGTTCCAAGGAGCTCCCACAGAAATGACTCGCCCTCCGATAACTCCGTACGCCTGGTACTGAAGAAACGTGGCCCAGGTCAAGTAACCAGCGGTCACGAACGCCGCTAGAAACAAGAACGCGAAAAAGCCATTCCCTTTGGCCCGTTTTTTCTGCGGTGGAGCACTTTTAGCAGAAGTAGTTCTGACGGATTCGGTTTTCTGTTTTGATGATTCAGCGACTGTTTTTGAGTCGACTTGCGTTCCCAATTGCCCGCTTGATTCGCCAAAATTGTTTTTGTCTTTGGGATTCTTGTTAGTCGGTGCGCGGAACCCAACTGCTCGTTGCCCAGGCGTAACTGGGATCGCGGTTGGTTCACTGGCCTTGGACATGAATTCAGGATTGGTGGGAGACTGAGGCAAGAAATGTTTTGGAAATGTAGTTCACGCCTTTAAGTATTCCCGTATCGCAAGGCTTTTTTTGCGCCTAGGCGCAAAAGTAAATCCCAATTGCGGGTTGTACGGATTAACCCAACCTAATGATCAGAACAACTCTAACATTCAGGATGGAAAAATATGCCTGTTATCGGAATCATGCATTCCCAATCTCAATGATTTGCAATGAAATAGCGTTTTCATGCACCGAATCGAGTTTTACCTCCTTAGAATCTCGCAACGGTGGGGCTCGGAAAGTAGAGTCCAATTCGTGTCAAAATTCGACTCGGGAGATTCTCAATGGCTTGCCAAGCTAAAACTCTAATCTTGCTCATTGTCCTAGCCGTTTCCTACTTGGGTATGCCTCCAGCAAGTCATGGAAATGATCGAGTGAGAAAGGCCGTTCTGAAGTACGAACAACGCATGGAAGACGAGCGTGCCAAGGTCATGGCAATTTTCGCTAAAGAACTGGAGACAGCCAAACGTCGAAAGGACGAACAAGCCCAACGTTTGCTGCTTGAAGCACGCACTGCCTGGATTGATCAAGAGATGATGATTACCGAACGCGGTGGTCTACGTTTTTTCAATGGAGCAGTTGAATCATTTGGCCCAGAGGACTTTCAGTTTCGTGGCGCAACCAAGGGCGATTTCTTTCGCAACAACAATGTACTCGCGGCGAATAACGGAACAGCGACTGTCGCGTTTTCCAAACCTGCTCGCGGGCTTTACTTTCGTGGAATCATCGAGTCGAAACACAACTTTCACATTCTGTTGAATCAAGAAGGAGCCGATCGAACCAAAGACATTTGCGTGGTTTTTGGCGGCTGGAATAACTCGCGAAGTGAACTCCAGTTGAATCAAAAGACAATCGCTCGGGCGCCATTCGGAATGCCCAAACGCTGGCTTTGCGAAATCTATATTTCCAATGGAGAAATTCGTGTACTGGCCAACGAGACAATGTTGATGAACGCCTCGATCGGTTCCCAGCTAAGATTCAAATCCGCTTCGATACTAGTCGATTACGATTCGCAAACCAAAATCGTTTCGCCATCCGTGAAAGTGAACTAGCTGGTACCAACGGGTGATCAAAATTCGATCTCTTCGTGGACACTGGAAAGCAGTCGAACTCTTGGGGTCGTTGTCGGATCAGTTAGACCTGCCACCTTAATTTTGGCTCTCGTTCGATCTTCAAAAACTCCAAGCACGACAACGTATAGAGGACGGTTCTTGCCGCTTTTTTCGTAGACAGCAAACTGCCCAGAGACGGAATGATCGTCTACGAATCTTTTGGCACAGTCTAACGAGATGGCACTCATCACCTGAACCGTGTAGGAATGCCCAGGCTGTTCCAGCAACCAATCTGCGTCCTTGAGCTCTCTTTCGATTTTCCCTTCGCCCTCTTGTCCTTCGTCGACTGACTGAGGCTTGGCAGATTGCAGTTCGTCCAAATCTTCTGTTTGGCTCGTAGCGAGTCGGAAAACGGCTGTTCCAAACTGAACGGTATCGCCGTCAGTCAAGCGAGTCTTTTCAAAAATCCGATTGCTGTTTACCAACGTTCCGTTGGTGCTGTTGCAATCGAGAACCCAAAGCTCTCCGTCTTCTTCAGTCACCTCTGCGTGTAAACCCGAAACGCTCGCGCATTCCAAACACAGATCGAGATCAGGCCTGCGACCGATTTTAAAGGGAGCGTTGATACAAACACTGCTTGGAGTGTTGGCTTCGTATTGGCCTAGAAAAAACCATTCCGTGGCGTTTGGAGATAGACTTGAATCTTGCATTCGATTTACCTTCACGATTTGAATAGAGCGGGAGACTTAGTTGATGGGTGAACCGAAAACTATCGTCGCCAGACCTCTTTGAGTTGTGTAACAAATGTGGATGTACTCTGATCGATTTTTTGCCCAACTTCTGAATCGAGCCCAGCATGCAAGACAACGTGATAAAATGACACGGCGGTTGCACGAACCAACGCGTCGCCAAGCCTCTCGTGGGCTTCGACAATTTCAGGTCGCTCTTCGACTTCCCAAAATGATCGCAAAAATGCGTTTGTAAACGAACGAGTAGTTAGCACTTCTTCGTAAGCATACGTGTGTGTGTCAGCCTTGCCAATTTCTTCATTAGCCTGCTCGGCCGCGCTGCCTGTCAAAAATTCATCAGTGAATGTAGAGACCTGCTTCAGTACTTTTCGGCAAATCGGGGCAGCGCCATCGATGAAGTCATCACTATCCAACTCACGGGCTTTGGCGATGATGCTCTCAAGCTGTGAGAGCAGGTCGATACAACTGGTCTCAAGCTCTTTGTGATTTAAAACAGCAGTTTTGTCGCGCTGCTGGGATTTAGGTTCGAATCCAACGAGGACATTGGAAAGTGCAGGTAGTTCTACGTGGTTCATGGCGTTTTTTGCGGTGACTTGAAGGACGAGTTTGGGGTCAATGCATTGGTTTTAAGGTTTGGTTTTTAAAAACCGATCTAGCCAACATCAACGCTGATGTATTTGGCGACTTTGGTTAGCAACTCTTCGGCTTTGAATGGTTTCATCATGAAGTCTGTACACCCGTTTAGCTTGGCTCGCATTTTGTCAAACACTCCGTCACGGCCAGACAACATGACCACAGGAATCCCTCTGGTCCTCTCGTGTTTCTTTACGAAACTACAAAGCTTGTAGCCCCCAAGTTTTGAGATGTTTACGTCTGAGAGAACGACGTCGGGCATATGGTCAGCCAATAGCGACAAAGCTTCCATTCCATCGCTTGCGACAAGCACTTCGTAGCCCGCTCCAGAGAGAGTCACTTCAATCAATTTGCAAATCGTTGGACTGTCATCCGCCACAAGAACCAATGGCTTTTTGCCAGAGTCCTGCATCAAAGCTTCGACGTTGATTTCGTCAGAGGCGATTGAACTTTCGCAACTCACATCGTCGGCATCGCCAACATCGTCAGTTCCTTCGGCCATTGCTTGCATCTCGTCGCTGAGCGATTCAATGTCAGATTGAATATCGGATTCCATTTGGAACTCAGGTGCAAAGTCTTCGACTTCTACCGTGTCTGTTTCGGCTGTTGTCTCGGACTTTGTTTCGTCGTCTGTTTGAATGATTGCAGCATCGTGAACTTCTGATTCGTTTGCTTCTAACTCATTCGATCCTGATTCGTATGCGATCGGCTCGAAAGCTTCGACGTCACTTGCTTCAGGGCTGGTTACATCACTGTCGATTGCTTCGACGGAGCAGTTATCGGCGATTGCTTCAACACAGTCGATTTCTGCTTTTTCAGATTCGATGCACTGAACGTCATCGCTCGGAGCTTCTTCGCAGTGGTCTTCTTCGCAATTGGACTCTTTACATTCGCTGTCGTCAGATTGAGCTTCAACAAATTCAGCTTCAGCAAAATCAGTTTTCTCACTCTCTGCTTCAGAAAACGCGGGCTCTGTGGATACTTCTTCTGCAACCTCAACCTTCGCAGACTCAGCTTCTGCACATTCAGATTCTACTGAACATTCAATTTCGCATGCTTCGGACTCTAGGGAATCGACGTCAGCATTTTCCGCTTCGAATTCAGTCGTATCGGCTGTGTCGGTGTCATCGAGATTGGTTGCAAGGCCGAGGCTTTCGAACTCTGCTTCGCGAAGAATTTGAGCACGTAGAACCGCGTCCGCAGCGGACTGTCGTTCTTGCAATGCGGCTTGATGAGCTTCTTCCGCTAAGCGGGCTTCTTCCAAGCGTAGATTCTCTGCGGCAATTTTTGCTTCTTCAGCAAGGCGGGCTTTCTCTTCGGCTTTTCGTTTTTCTTCTTCGGCTAATCGTGCCTCTTCAGCCAATCGAGTTTCCTCAGCTTCTTTCGCAAGGCGTGCCTCTTCTGCCTCTGCCGCGATGCGTGCTTCTTCAGCCAAGCGTGCTTCTTCAGCTTCCGCCTCGATGCGTGCCTCTTCGGCCAAACGAGCCTCTTCCTCAAGCCTTGCTTCCTCGGCCAGACGCGCTTCTTCGGCTAGGCGTGCTTCCTCTTCGATCCGGGCTTTCTCGGCTAAGCGAGCCTCTTCTTGGAGTCGCGCTTCTTCAGCCAGTCGTTCCTCTTCCGCAAGCCGTGCTTCTTCTGCCAAGCGTGCTTCTTGTTCGATTCTTGCCTCTTCGGCCAATCGAGCTTCCTCGGCTGCTTCCTCGACCTGACGGCGAGTCTCCAACTGTGCTAACGCTTGCTTTCGAACTCCCTGAATCCAGGTCAAACCTGCAACGGCGGTCGCATTGTTTGGGTCCAGTTCAATCACCTGGCGAAGCGAAGCTTCTGTTTCCTCGATCGAGTCACATGTCCATGCTTGAATCAACCAAGCATCGGGATGATCAAGAACATCATCCATAACGGCCTCGATACATGCACGAGCCACATCCCGATCGTCGTTGACAATGGCTTCTGCACTTGCATCCAATGACGCAATATAATCTTTAAATTCTGTATTCATGGGGACTCTTTGATTTACCTGAAAAGGCTTTTCCTTTTGGCACGTGATCTACCGTGCTTAAAGGAGCCTAGGTTCATCTAAACCACTACAGAGCAAGAAAACAGAATCAGTCAAATTCTAACGGGCAAACAGGCTAACAGATTCCGCAAAACCGTCACCACCACACCCAAATGACACCCGACAGTTATCGCCAGCAACATCAGATCGAGCTAAGACTTACGCGGCAACGCTGACCACTTTTCCAACCCGCGTTGACCTTACCAATTGTCGACATCGTCATTTTCATCTTCAAAATATGGATCGTCTTCATCGTCATCCTCCAGTGCTGCATACATGACATCCGACCGCATGACGTATTTGCGTCCCTCGAGCACCGGTTCTCCTTTGTGATGAGTTTCATGTTCAAAGAAAACTGCGAGGCCGTTTTCCGGCACGACCATGAACTCATCGAATGACTCTGGCGAGTAAGAGTCATCGAACGACGTCTCGCCGCCAGAAAATCTCTCGTTGAGATAGACGATTAGAGTCAAAAAACTCTTTTCACCATTGTCGCGTTCATAGGGCATGTCCTGATGCCAATTGAACTGTTGATCCGCATCGTATCGGTAAAATCGAATCAACTCGTTGACGCCAACTGCTTGACGGCCTTCCATTTCGCTGGGCACGAAATCTTCAGCTCGCTCCCATAACCAGTCCGCGATCTCTTGACTCTTAAACATGACCCTGTCGTTGTTCCGCACTCCAGACATTCGAACGGTGCCCTTGGCTGTCGTCACCAATGCCTCTTCGAAACCTGTGTCTTCGCTAATCTCGATATACTTCGAACACTCTTCGTTCGAGAGGAATTGCTCGACCGTAAAAACGTAATCGTTGAGCCATGTTTCTGATCGCATTGACAACCTCATTGACTTGGTGATGAACGCCCAATTCCTTTGGCCATTGGCAGTATTACGAAGCGACAGCCAAGGAACTTTGGATGCAGATTATTCGCCATTGAGATGTTTTGGCAATCGGAAAACACTTTGATTTTTTCAGAAAAGATGTTTTTAAGTCTTAAAAATCCACTATCATCCGTGCACAGGAATGAACATTCTTCACCCAATGATCAAATCAATTTCGAAAAAAATCCACGCGTTGAAGCGTGGCTTTTTTCGTTTTAGAGATGCACAGGTATCGAGCGCACTTGCTCGTTGTCCAATGGAGACGGAAGTGGTTCAATCCAAGGAACTGTTTGCTGGTCTTCGATCATTTTGAAAACGCGCGATTTAAACTCTCGAGTCACTTTGCTCAATGCGTCCCGTTCGGAAGCTCCGCTTGCTTCGATACCAGCCAAATTTGCGACTCTTGCAACAACGGAATCGTCTTCGTTTCTTCGAACGTAGACGTTACAAGTGAAAACAGGAACGGTTGGCCGAGCATCACCAGTCACCTCGCGAGCGTTTGAGCTATCTGATTCCGATTTCATCTTTCTTACCCCTTAGAGATCAACTGTTTGTAAAGCTCAAGCACCTCTTTCGGGACTTTTAGATCCTCATCAACATCGTCGGGTTGATAAGACTCAAGCTCAAAAGACCGGGCGACGACTTCTCGAATTTCGCGAAGGTTCGCAATTTCGCCGCATCCCATCGCCTGCGTCAGAACATTTCCGATTGCAGTTGCTTCAACGGGGCCACAAATAACGGGCCGTTCCATCGTTGCCGCAGTTATTTCATTTAGAAGTTTATTATTGGTACCGCCTCCAACAATATGCAGAACTTTAATCTTGGTATCCAGAACCGATTCAAGGCTATCAACTGTTTGGCGGTAGCAAAGCGCGAGACTATCGAGGCAACACCGAACAAGGTCGCCCAATGTTTCTGGCTCAGGCTGTTCAGTCTCCAAGGCAAATTCACGAATTTTACCGGCCATGTTCCCCGGGCTGGCGAACTGGGGTGCATTGGGATTGATCAAAGTTCGAAAGGGCTCGGCCGCGGTGGCTTGTTCCGCCAACTCGGCAAAGCTAATTTCTTCGCCTTGCTCCAAGATTTCACGTCGCAACTCCTGAACCAACCAAAGCCCAGCGATATTCTTTAAAAACCGAGTTGTCCCGTCCAAGCCCAACTCGTTCGTGAACGGAACTTCGCGCGACTCATTGGATGCAAACGACTCTTGCAGCTCAGCGCCGAGCAACGACCAGGTTCCACTTGAGATGTACGCCCAATTTGCTTTCGAGTCGGGATCCTTTTCCCCAACAAATGGAACCGCCGCGATCGCCGAAGCAGTGTCATGAGCTCCCGGCGCGATCACCTTAACGTCGTCGCTTAAACCAGTCATGTCCGCCAATTCTTGTCGAATCGTTCCAACTTTCTCACCGGGATCGATCAGCGGACCGAATACTTTTTTCGGCAGCCCCAACATTTCAATCAACTCGAAATCCCATTCCCCAGAATCCAAAGCCAGCATACTGCTGGTCGATGCGATGGTTCGCTCGGTTGTCATTTCACCCGACAACCAAAAGTGAAAAAGATCAGGCATGAAAAGCAATCGTTCGGCTGACTCAAACAAGCCGGGCTCTTTTTGAAAACGAGCCGCTATTTGAAAAATGGAATTGATCGGCATCAGCTGAATTCCGGCTCGTGCGTAAAGGCCTTTATTACCACCGACCTTTTTAAGGACCTTCTTTACTGACGCCTCGTTTTGAGGATCACGATAACAATGAGGTAAACCTAACAACTCACCGCTTTTTCCAACCAACGCCCAATCGACTCCCCACGTGTCGACGCCGATGCTCCGAAGCTCAACTTTGTTCTCCTCGCACAAGGCAGCCGCAGCCTTCATTCCTTCAACAATGTTCAACCAGATACCAGTGAGATCCCAGACCGGTCCAGCGGGTGTCGAACAGGGATGATGTTCGAATCGGTGAACCTCTTCCAGTCGAATCTTGGGACGTTTCCCCCCTAACAAACCAACGATCGCGCGCCCTGAACTTGCGCCCAAATCAATTGCCAAATGTGCACTTGTCGAACTTGCACTTGCCGAACGGGCAGTCTGCATTATTAAACCTAAAAACTTCGTTCTTGAATAAATATTAACCGAGACGAATTGTAACGGTTTAAACGCCGATGTACTTCAGTGGATAGCAGGCAAATTCGTCACAATTTGGTCGAAATCACGGAGACTTAAGAACCAACTGCCATTTTGCCGTTGAAGCGATAGTCTTTCGAAGCCGTCACCAAGGAGTGTTTTATGTTTTTAAGAACCAGCATTTGTGTTGTCCTGTTTGTCGCCCTCTCTGCAACCTCGGTTGAAGCACAGAGCTTCCGTCAGCTTGGTACACGCCGCGGAGCCATCACCGGAGCTGTTATTGGCGGCCTAATTGGTGGCCAAAACGACGAAGTCGCAGCCGGCATCATCGCAGGTGGATTGATTGGTGGAGTCGCTGGTCGCGCTGTCGGAAACCGGATGGACCAGCGTTCGGCTTATCAGTACGGTAGTTACGGCTATCAGCAGCCACGACAGTACAGTTACCAACCACAGACCTTTCACCCAGGCCATCAGCACAGCTTCCACCAGCCAGTCGCACGACCCTACGTGCAGCAAAATTTCGGTGGTCACCAGCACTATTCACAACCAGTGGTTCAGCCGAACTACGGCTATCAACCATACGTGCCGCAGCAGCAGTACTACCGCGGTTGGTAATGTTTGACTGAAGCAAAATCTCGCGAAATTGATTCGAGAGGCGATCTATTCAATTGAATGGCTCGCCTCTTTTTGTTTTCAGTCATGGACCATTTTTCAGAATCTGGGATACTGAACGAGCTGATTGAACCAGCTGAAAAACACCAGGAAACCCCTTCGTTGCCCAACACCAATGCCTAAGCCCCCAAAATGGACATCTCAGATTCATCACTCCGATTGCGTCGAAGGGATGAAGAATCTTCCTAGCGGTTCAATTGATTTGGTATTTGCAGACCCTCCATTCAACATTGGTTTTGAGTACGACGTCTACGAGGACAAAGTCGACCATCAACAATACATAGACTGGTCCAACAACTGGATTTCTGCAGTCTACCAAGCCCTCAAACCAGACGGAACTTTCTGGCTGGCGATCGGAGACGAGTACGCCGCTGAACTTAAAATCGAAAGTCAAAAGATTGGCTTTCACTGTCGTAGTTGGGTGATTTGGTACTACACGTTTGGCGTGAACTGTTCAAAAAAATTCACTCGATCGCATGCGCATCTTTTTCACTTTGTCAAAGATCCAAGAAAATTCACCTTTCGAGATGAAGACCTCGACAACCGCGTCCCATCGGCTCGAGAACTGATCTACAACGACAAACGAGCCAACCCTAAAGGGCGACTTCCTGATGACACCTGGATGATCCCGCCGGCAGCCACTCAAGGTCACCTATTGCCCGAAAGCGAATTGTTTCCTCATTCGGATATCGTTTCAGAAGGGCAGGGCGAAGACATTGCAATTCAACCGCCGACCGACGCAGATCAAACATTTGCGCTTCGGCCACAAGAACTTCCCAACAGCTTTCAACCAAGCGAAGACACCTGGCACATTCCCCGAGTCGCGGGCACGTTTAAAGAGCGAGCCGGTTTCCACGGTTGCCAAATGCCCGAGCAACTTCTGGGGCGAATCATTCGCACTTGTTCCAATCCAACCGACATCGTGATGGACCCATTTTCCGGTAGCGCCACAACGCTGGCTGTTGCCAAAAAACTTGGCCGCCAATTTGTTGGCTTCGACATGTCACAAGACTACATATCGCAAGGCCGCCAACGCTTGGAAACAATCCGCGTTGGTGATCGCCTCAATGGATCTCCCGAACCACTCAAAAGCACATTTGAGTTGAAGACGAAAAAATCAAAACGAAAAAACGCAGAGGATGCTCGTTACCGCCCGACCACCGAAAAGGCTGAGGAAAGATTTAGCCGCGTTCAAGTTGAGCTAACTGAACTCGGGGTCATCGAAGCGTTCCGATTGACCAATGAAGGCTGTTCCGCAGATCGTGTGGTTGCAGATCCAGACCTGAACCAAGCCTTCATCGAAGCCTGCCAGAAAATTGGAATCGTTGGCAGCCCAAGCATCTGGAATACGCTGCTATTCCGCGCTCGAAAATCTGGAAAACTTGCTACGGTCGAAACCACCAATGTGACGGCGTTTGGTTGGGATCACTTGGATAAATTCATGTTCGCCAGCGAAATCGCGTGGCAGCAACTGGTTGGCCAAGGGCTGGCTCGCTCCATTGATGAAATATTATGCGACCCCGAACTGGCGACGCAGTTTGACGAGATCGCAGGAAAATTTTCCCCCGGCCATGAATCACTGGAATATCGCTGGGCAGCGTTAAAGCTTCGCAAACAAGCCAAAACAGCACGGACTCGCGCCGCAATTCTCACAGCACCTCGATTCAAAGCGATGATCCCGCTCAAAGACGTCACCAAAAAAACGTTTGGCAAAGAAATGGGGCTCTACATCGTCAGCGAAAGTAAAACCAAACGCCTGTACGTTGGCGAGACGCTGAATCTATCCAGCCAGCTAATGTCGGTAAAGAAGAACAAGAAAGCTTGGGAAGCGATTTCGAAACCGCTGTTCGTCCAAGCGATCCCCAGAGATCACTCTGACGCAGGTAATCTCGCGTGGCAAAGTTGCCTGGTAAAAAAGTTCAAACCAAGATTGAATTATCAAGAGCTTGGTTCGGCTTAGTTTGGATCTACTTTTGAAATCTTGTTGGTTCGTTTAAGAAATCTTGAGAGCGACCGGACTGCCTTAGACAGGACCCGCCTTAGACAGGACCCAGCATCTCTCTCAATTTTTCACGATACGATCGCAACACTATCGCAAGAATGCTTCGTGAAGGCCGCCGTCCACGTTGACGATCTGACCAGTTGTCTTGCTCGAACGACTAGAAGACAAAAAGTAAATCGCTTCTGCTTGGTCAGCAGGCGTGATCGGCTGTTTCGTCAACGTTCTCTGAGCGTAGAAATTTGCCAGTTTATCTCGCAACGAATCGTCAGACTCCGACTCTTCGAAAGCGATATCGTATTTGGTCAGCGAAGCGATCACTCGATCGCGCGGGAACATTGTGCTGCCCGCAACGACAGTCGCAGGAGCAACCGCGTTGACGCGAACCATCGGCGCCATCTCGATCGCCAATTCTCGCACGAGATGGTTGGCCGCTGCCTTGGATGTGTCGTATGCAACGGATCCTTTTTTACCAACGACACCGTTGACGCTGGTCGTCAAAACGACCGACGCTGGAATTGCCTGCTCAGCAAGCAACGTTCGCAACTCATCCACAACGTTGTAGCTTCCGCGAACGTTGACATCGAAAGTGAATTTCCATTTTTCATCGGAAAGACTTCCATCTCGTTCCGGTGCGACGAAAACGCCGGCCGTCACGATGACACGATCAATCCCGCCATACGCCAGAAGCGTTTGCTCGATCATCTGTTTGATTGAATCACGATTGGTAATGTCAACACCAACGCCGATCGCAGGACCGCATCCGGAAACCCCAGAACCTGCCACGCCGATTCCATTTCCGTAAATCGCAGTCAACTCTTCCGCGGTTGCTTTGGCAGCGTCTTCGCTGAGATCGCAACAAACGACGTGGGCACCCTCGGTAGCAACACGTTTGGCGACTTCTTTTCCGATACCATTACCAGCACCGATGACCAAAGCGATATCGCGAGACATTTCCTTTTCAGGCGGCTTGCGTTTAAGTTTGGCTTCTTCGAGCAACCAATATTCGATGTCGAACGCTTCTTGTTTTGGCAGGGCAATGTACTCGCCAAGTGCTTCGCTGCCACGCATCACTTCGACGGCACAGGTGTAAAACTCAGCCGTTACTCGAGATTCGCTTTTGTTTTTCCCCCAAGCAATCATTCCAACGCCGGGGATCAGAATCACAGTTGGATTCGGATCTCGCATAGCAGGCGAATTATCATGCTTGTGTTTTTCGTAGTAGGCCGCGTAGTCGATACGGTATTGCTCCAACCCAGATGTGAGTTTGGATTTCAAATCCGCAAACGATTCCGCTTTTGCTTCGTCTGTCGCGTCATAAGAAGCCGGATTCCAATCGACGTACAGAGGTTTGATCTTTGTTCGCAAAAAGTGATCAGGGCAACTCGTTCCAAGCTCAGCTAATCGCTCGGCATCGTTTGAATTGACGAACCGCAAAATCGAATCGCGAGTCTCTACCGTTCCGACAAACTTGTTCATTTGCGAAACTTGTCCACGCAACCATGGGAGCAAGTCGACCAACAAACCATTTCGCGGCTCGTCACCAAGTGTTGAGTATTTTTGACCACCAAACGTTTGATCGCCTTTGTCTTTTGATTCGATGTAGGCGGCAGCTTTTTCGATCAAAGCCAAGGTCAACTCGTAGCACTCTTTATCGTCATCGGCCCAGTTGATCAAACCGTGCTGCCCCATCACGAGGCCCTTAAGTGCAGGATTGGCTTCGACTTCTCGTTGCATCATCAGCCCAAGTTCAAAACCAGGTCGCAACCATGGAACCCAGCCAATCTCGTCGCCAAAAATCTCTTTCGTCAATTCCTTGCTTCCCTTGCAGGCCGCAATCGAGATCACGCTATTGGGATGCATGTGATCGATGTGACGTGCCGGCAAAAATCCATGCAGCGGAGTGTCAATGGAACTCGCTCGTGGGTTCAGATTGTAGGTGCAATGTGGAAAGTAACCGACCATCGCGTCTTCGGCCGGAGTCTTTGGCCCATTGTCTGGCGCGTTGTTGTAATTGGGAATCAGCGAAAGCAATTTGTTCATGTACAGCGAAGCAAAATTCTCGACTTTCGCCGTTCGCAGATCGCCACCGGATCCTTTGACCCACAGGATGTCCTCTTCTTTTCCTGTCAACGGATCGACTTCCATGATTTTGGAAGACGTGTTTCCGCCACCCGTATTGGTGATACGTTGGTCGGCTCCAAGGCAGTTGGAACGATAAACCAATCGCTCAGCTGGAGAAAGTTTGGTGACTACTGCGTCGTCCCAGTGGCGGTCGACGTGCTTGAGATCTTGTGTGGCGGTTGACATGGAATCGCTTGGTTAGAGTTACGATTAATTTCAATCAAACATATTCGCATAAGGCGTTGTCATGTCAACTCGTTTTGCGTCCATAGAATGCAAAACAGACGTTTAAACCATTGTCGTTTTGCGTCACATGAAACTTCGTTGCTCTACACCGGCGCGAGCTCAATGGTTACGCAGGGGGTTCACCAGAGTAGGATCGTCCAAAGAAGGAAACGGTTTTGCTGACCCACAACGCCCAATTGGAAGGCAGGTCAGCCCGTTTGCCCCGTCAAACCGCCCAGCCGTCGAATCTTTAAGCAAATTAATCGCTTAGCTCGAACTCATCATTAACTCCCTTCCTCAATCAGTCCGAAAAATAGACGTATGGCAATCTTGTTTGGATGGATCGTAGTGGGCTCTTTGATCGGCTTGGCCGTGATGCAGTCGACGTTCGTCTGGATTTATTGTCGGTTTCTGCGATCGTCTATCCCGTTCACAAACGACCAGTCCGATACTTACTCGCCACGTGTAGCAATCATCCTGTGCCTACGCGGCGCTGACCCAAGCCTGACACAGTGCCTGACGGGGATCTTTTCGCAAAACTACAAAGACAAAACCGGGGCCCCGAACTACCAGATTCATTTCGTCGTCGATGATAAACATGATCCGGCCCTGGAAGTGGTCCAAAATTTCGTTGAGAAAAACAACTCGTCTCAAATCGAAATTAGAACACACGTTTTGAATCCATCTGATGTTCAAGGCAGTTTAAAATGCACGGCTCTCGTAACCGCGATTTACGAGCTCGAAGATTCAAAAAGCTCAGCCATCGATGTGATCGCGCTCGTTGACGCAGATGCGCGAGTTGATGCTGGCTGGCTGGCTGACCTGGTTGGTCCTCTTGCTTATTCAGCCGTTGGGGCCACCACTGGCAATCGCTGGTTCGCTCCAAACGACAACGGGCTTGGATCGTTAGTTCGCCAGACTTGGAATGCAGCGGCTGTCGCCCAAATGAGTTTCTATCAAATCCCGTGGGGTGGATCGTTGGCTCTCAGAGTCTCGACGATTCACCAATGCGACCTGCTAGAACGCTGGAGCCAAGCCTTTTGTGAAGACACCCTGTTGCTTGGTGCACTAAAAAAAGAAGACCTGACCGTCGTTCGCGTGCCCAACTTGATACTTTCGTCGGACGAATCAATCGGTCTCAAAGATGCCACTCGTTGGATCAGCCGCCAACTGTTGACCGTTCGGCTTTACCATCGAGACTGGCCATTGGTTTTGTGCCATGGACTGTTCGTCGGTTTTTGCTTGATCGGTGCAATCACGAGTTCACTCTGGCTGCTCGCGCAATCCCAATGGATGATGGCATCGTTCGTCGCGGGAAGTCTAATTCTGATGCAGACGATCAACCTTTGGCTGCTACGAAAAGTTACTTTCGAGAACGAGCAACACATTCGAAAACGGATCCCTCACGCAAAACTCAAATCAGCAGGAGTGGTCAACACATTTTTGGGAGCGATTGCCACACAACTCGTTCAGCCGCTTGCCGCACTAAATGCAGCGATGAGAAAAAACGTTTCGTGGCGTGGAGTCGCATATGAAATCGGCCCCAAAAAGACGATCAAGCTGACTCGCTATGTTGCCTATCGCGACGTAGAAACGCAGAGCGAATCTGGCAACTCAATCGACTAATCAAACCAACCAAGCGGTTCGGTTTAGCACCAACGCGAACAAGCTTTATTTACTAGGCAGGCTTATTCGCCATCAGCTGGGTTGCTATTGATCACCGTCTCAAGCGGTTCAGTCCAATTGATTTCTTCGGTTTTCACCGTTTCGTTCTCATTTCGAAGTAGCAAATCATTGATCTGCAAATCGCTCAACTTGAGAACGGGTGACGAGTCATCCGGCAAACCGGGAGTGACTTCGAATTTTCCATCGCACGCTGCCAGTTGCCACTGCCCACCGCCAGGTCCGTAGATATCGAGACCAAACTTCAGCAGGCGATTGGCGCCATTGATTCCAAGAGCACCCATCGTTTTTTGTGCGGCAAGAGCGATCTCTGTGAGATGAGCTTCGATCCAGCGAGCGACTTTTGGCTGCTTTGGACGACGCTTTCCCCAACTGTTCTCTTTTCCAAAATCAAGAAACTTAAAAATCATTTGCTTGTCGATTGGGGGACAAACCAAATGGCCAGCAAATCGAATGACGTTTGATTTATCGAAATTTGGATCGCTTGTTTCGTAGGAAGCATAAATACTGGTGTTTTCAAAAAGCTTTTGAGCAAACTCGTTGTCGGCCGTTCGCGCACAATTCTTACCACAGAACTCAACACCACCTGAGTGGAAGTAGTCGTAGCAGAACTCAATCACTTCACGAGCCGTTGTGCATTTATCAGGCACCAAATGGTACGTGCGGCCGTAGGCCTCCGGGGTGCAAACCAAGTGCGAAATCGTTTTTGAAACCCAATCAACAGGAACAAGATTCCTTGGCTCGTCGCCTTCGAGCGGCAAACGAATTGGCGTTTCGAAAATGCCGTCTTTGTTGCGAGACTGCTGAGGCACCATCATCGCTAACAAACGGAGATACAAAAACAATCCATGGTACGTCGATGTGTATCCTGTTTCAGAATCGCCAACGACGACGCCAGGACGATACACTGTTTTGGTTTTGAAAAAGTCTGCAGCCTGAACCAATTTCTCGGCTTCGAACTTGCTGATTTCATAATCGTTGCGGAATTCTTGATTGGCATCCAGTTCGTCTTCACGAACGAGATCCTCACGTTTTCCACAAACGTAAGCGGTCGATATGTAGTGAAGGTGATTGATCTCAGCACGACGAGAAAAATCCAAAACGTTGCGAGTACCACCAAGGTTCGTTTTCCAAGGATCGTCATTGCGAGTCGGTCCGTGGAATTTCAAAATGGCTGCGCCGTGGATGACTTGGTCAACGTAGTTCTTTGACCACTTCAGCTGTTTCTCAGAGAGGCCCAGGTCAGTCTCACAAACGTCGCCTGTTAGCAGAACGGGACGAGGAAGTCGGTAACCGAGTTTCTCTTCCCACATCTGAAGAATAGTTTCGATACGTTCGCGAACGCGGGCTTTTTTCGTTGGACGCACCAACACGGCTAGTTTGGTGCCTTTCTCAAGCAGGTCACGCATCAAATAACCGCCAACCAAACCAGTGGCGCCAGTCAGTAGCGTGTAGCGTTTTTGCGAACGATATTGAGAATCGAGAGGATTGTTTCTGCTCACTGAATAAAAGCCTCGGCACTTCGCAGCGTCAGACTCAGACGATCGACGGAACAGCTAACGTCGTGTTTCTCGTTGAGAATCAAACAATCTTGGTGCATGAATTCAAAGTGGAATAGTGAAAGTAACGAGTGGAAGTGGATTTTGACGATCCAATTCAGGTATCATTAAACGTCTAAAACCTGAACTTCATCTTCGAATCCAACTATAGTTCGCCATTGGACGGTTATGACCTCAAAAAGTTTCAACAATCGGACGCCCCAGCAACAAAAATCGCGAAAGGGCGGCCACTTCCTCCCCAATTTACTCTGGGCTTTGACTCTATTTGCAGCATTTTGCTGCTTTTCGCAACCCGAATCTTTCGTTTACGGCTTTCAAAAGCCCGTCGAGTTCGGACCAACGCCCGGTTTAACAAAGGAGCAAATCGCCGGGGGGTGGATTTCGCTTTTTGACGGTCGTTCGCTTTATGGTTGGCAAAAGACGAGTGAGGCTCGCTGGAATCTCAATTCTTCCCGTCCCGGCGAGGTCTTCGTCGGCAAAAAAGGGGTCGCAGCAAGCGAGAAACAACGCGGGCTTCTTCGGACAAATACCCAATTCGATGATTTTGAAATGGTCGTCGATTTTAAAACCAGCGAAAGGACCAACAGTGGAATCTTTCTTCGCACCAGTCCCAAACCGCGCGACGTGAAACGCGATTGCTACGAACTCAACATCGCTAGCCCAAAAGACCATGAGTACTCGACAGGCGCATTGGTCGGCCGAGCCAAGTGTGATTTAAAAGTCACCCCAAACGAGTGGCATCGTTTCCGAATCATTTGTGATGGACCGACCATCAAAGTCTGGATCGATGACGACGTCGCCGTGAACTATACCGACCCTAATCCAACAGGACGCGGCTACATCGGGTTGCAATACAACTCAGGAGATGCTGCCTTTCGAAACATTGCTCTCCGACCATTGAACACTGGTGTCCTGTTTGATGGCAAGAACCTGGACCAATGGAATACTAATAACAAACTGGCAAGTAAATTTGAAATCACTAAAGACGGTGAGTTGCAAATCCTGAGCGGACGCGGGCAGATTGAATCAAAGGCTCAGTTTGCTGACTTCATTTTTTCGGTGCAGTGCAAAACAAATGCAGCCGGCTTGAACTCGGGGATATTCTTTCGATGCATCCCTGGAGAAATCATGAATGGGTACGAAAGCCAAATTCAAAATGAGTTCGAAGGCAAACGCAACAAGCCAGCCGATTGCGGAACCGGAGGAATTTTTCGTAGGGCGAATGCGAGATTGGTGAATGCGGACGATCAAAAGTGGTTTTCTAAAACCATCATCGCAACCGGGCCACATGTCAGCGTTTGGGTGAACGGGTATCAAGTCACCGATTGGTCGGATCGAAGAAAACCAGATTCCAACCCGCGTCGCGGACTGCGTTTGGAAAAGGGTACTTTCCAAATTCAAGGGCACGATCCAACCACCGATATTTTGATGAAGAACATCCGAGCCAAAGAAATCAACCCTCGTTGGCCAGACGTGGCCAAATAAAAATCGCAATGAATGACTCTGCAGACAATCCATCGGGTTTGACTAAAAAGAAAAAACGTCGCGTTCACAAACGAACCTTGGCGATTGTTTTTTGCTTTGTCATTGTGCCGTGGATTTTGATAGCGATTCCAGGCACACCGAGTGGCGGGTCGGGAACGACTGGCATGAATGTTTCGTACACACGTCACGGTTGGCCTTTCGTTCACTTTCGAACGACTCATGTTGATGTGTACGGCACTTGGGTTAATGGGAAATTCACTCTAGGCCCACCACCTCCGGGAACGGACTTGGACAAACTGGCCCAAAAATTCGCCATCCAACGTGAGCTTTTAAATCCCAACGATCTAGAACTCGACCTCCGATTCTATCGGGACTCCGGCGCATCTGGCTGGGGCAAACAAACTGGATTTTGGACCGAGGGCAGGTTCTGGCCAATATTCGAAAAAGGCAGATACTTCTCCCCAGTTTACCTCTCGATATTTTTGAATCTTTCGTTGGTAATTTCAGCCGCATTGGTTCTCGCCGCATTTGTCGAGCTTCGGATTAGAAAGCACAGACGATTGGCAATTTTTTCATTGAAGACTCTTTTGATTGGCACAACGGCATTTGCATTCGTAATCGCATGGAATGTTCGCGAGTATCGAGAAAGCAAAAAAACCGCCAAGCTCATTCAATCGCTCGCCAACTACGAGGACGATAATGGCATCGAGCTTTATTGCTTTACTCACGAAGAGACGCGTTTCCCTCTTGTCGTTTCGCAATTGCTTAACCACGGCAAACATGTGTGGGGAGTGACTCCTTTTTTCTTTCATACCAAGACAGGAGAGGTTGAGCTAAGCCTCGACAAGCATTTAGATCCAGAAAAATTTTCCCAAGTGAAAAAAGATGTAATCGATTCTGGTTTCGAGATTTTTTTGGATGTCTGCGATTTCGATGTTCAGCGAAAAAACATGCTGCAACAATTCAGTGGTGCAAATTTGACCACACTCGTTATTGACTTCGATTCAACGGACTGGGTCTATCAGGCTATTGGCGATCTAGAGGAAACACCTGTTTGGGAAGAAGCAAAAAAGCTGGCCAACCTCAAACTGGATTTGCAGTTGGATCTTCCCAATTTGAGAGTACTGGAACTGGAACTCGACTCGACGCTTGATCAAGTCGACCAACTAAGGGTTTTCGTTGGATCCCCCTTGCTGGAGGACGTTCGCATTTCGAATTTATCCAAAGAAGGCGCCGAGTTCATATTGAAAACAAGAGACAAGTGGCCAAAGGCAATGGACCTAAATTTTAGGGACGGTGTCCCCGAAGAACTCCAAGAACAATTTGAAACAGAGTTTGCAGAACCGCCTGATGGGTTGTGGTCTATTATTCCAGTCGTTGGTTAGCGTAGATCAGAGGCAGACTTGATCTTCACAACAGTTTGAACGCCCCACAGCCTGTGCAAAACCACGCGGCCACGGAACGTCCAGTTTACGAACCTTCCCCAACTATTTCGAAGTAAGCTGGCGCAACTTTTTCGGCAACGGGAAATTCACATTCTCCTCACGGACAATGACAGGCTCGACCGTCGCGCCGTAGCGATCTTTCAACCACTCAATGCACTCGTTGACAACCGTTTCAGGCGCACTTGCTCCAGCCGTCATGAAAACCGTCTCGACGCCTTCCATCCATTTTGGATCCATATCTGCAGCGCCATCGATCAAGTAAGACGTGACGCCTTCGTCCGCAGCCAACTCACGGAGGCGTTGACTGTTGGAACTGTTTTGACTGCCAAGCACAAAACACACGTCGGCCTGTGAGGCAATCTTTCGAACGGCTTCTTGGCGATTCTGTGTCGCGTAGCAAATGTCTTCTTTAGGGGGATTTACCAAGTTCGTGAATCGGGCTCGAAGTTTGGCAATGATTCGATTGGCGTCATCGACCGACAACGTTGTTTGAGTGAGGTAAGCCACTTTCGCTTCGTCAGCGATGTCGAGTTTGGCAACGTCTTCCTCTGTTTCGACTAATATCATTGACTCGGGGGCTTCGCCCATCGTCCCGATGACTTCGTCGTGACCGCCATGGCCAATAAGGAAAATGGTATAGCCTTCGCGCGAGTACTTAACGGCTTCGAGGTGAACTTTGGTTACCAACGGACACGTCGCATCGATCGCATTGAGGTTTCGCTCTTGAGCAACGCGACGAATTTCTGGCGACACGCCATGGGCCGAGAAAAGCAAAACCGATCCGGGTGGAACTTCCTCAAGTTCGTCAACGAAAATGGCTCCCTTTTCTTTGAATGATTCCACAACATATTTGTTGTGCACAATCTCGTGGTAAACGTAGACCGGGGCGCCGAACTCTCGCAGGGTCAAATCGAGGCTTTCGATTGCCATATTGACACCAGCACAAAATCCACGGGGACTGGCAAGAAGAATTTTCATTTTTGGTCGCTCTGATTGGTTTGAACAAGTTGAAACTAAATTTTGTTTCTAACCCCATCGGTGATCGCTAGACCTCACGAATCGTTATTCAAAATCACGGGGATTTTAAATTCGCTTAAGGCTTCGAAACAGTTTGTAACACCCTGTTGCGGCAGGCAAAGTCACGGCTGTCAGCGAATTTCGCTGAGTCCCTATGTTACTTGACCGAGGGGAATTCTGGGAGGCAACTAAAACAAGGAATGTTGGCTTGATAATCGTTGCTGACGCTTTTCAGTAGGTGTAATACGGTGTGGTGCGCAGACACAAAACTTGGGCAAAGCGCCAGCACAGAGAAGTATCGAATCAACGTGTTGCGGAAAAAATTTGTCCAAATCTCAACTGTCCAAGACTACACGAGCAAAGGTCAATCCGATAATCTTAAGGTTAGTAAGACATCCAACGATTGACATTGGTTTGTTTCGCAAAATCCGCT
>JBGCDK010000118.1:0-7639 GCA_045105295.1 Mariniblastus sp. | reverse complement strand
CATAACTTCACTGATCATCTGGCGAACACAGCCGCGAAGGTGATCTCGAAAGATCTGTCCTGCATCTTCAGAAGAAACTTGCCCGAGTGTTTCGTAAACGTTAAAGTCCATCGTGGTCTCCCCGTCGGTTGCACCCGACGTCAAAGTTGAAAGTTTCGAAGGGCGACATCGTCGCCTTCGGGAGACCATTTTTCAACTTTCAACAATTATTGGGACGCTTCCAATTCTTCTTTTTCGAATCCGTATTTATGGCTAATGTTTACACCCAACTGAGCGATCGTTATCACAGACTCTGACTTAGTCCAGAACTTTGATGAGTCATTCGCATCAACCCCAGCGGAGAAACGTTTGGTTTCGATCGAATAGCCAGCTGCACCCAAGACACCGGAAAATACACCGTAGCCTTCACCTTGAACTGGACCATCCCCACTGGGTCCGTTGTTGCCGTTTCCATTAGTCGGCTGAGCAAGACCAGTCGATGCCATCGAGGGAAGTAACAGTAATGACACTGAAAACAGTAGTAGAAGTCGTTTCATTAAAATTCGCTCCAAAATGAAATTAGAAAAAAACTGGTCGCCCCAACGACGCCCCAGTCACACCTTGTGTCATAATTGACAAAGTGTCGCCAGCGGATGGTAAATCAGGTTTAACACCGCGATGCAAATTTCTATATAATTAAGCCGAATTAAAGAGAAAGTTCGCTTCTCGTGGAATCGAGCCACCCGGGCGTGGCTTTTTCTTCACTCTTTTTTGATTGCTCAATGTTTCGTGTGTGGTGCAACGCCAACGCGTCAACGATATGGGTAGATGCCAAAAGAATCTCGCGCGAGTTTGCTTTTTCAGATGGAATCGAATCTCTGCAACGTTGTGTCCATTTAAGTGTTTCATTGGTATGGTTGCGTCTTAGTTCCGAGAGAGGCCGGGAAAAGAATAACCATTCCACACCGTCGTAAGATTGGAAGCCGGAAACGATTTCGGCTAACTCATGTACCGTTTTCATTTCTACTGGAGAAAGTGAGTTCCTGGCTGGTTTGAGCATACAAACTTTTACCAGTCGCTCAGCTACAACTGGACGAAACGTGTTTTGGAAATTGGAATATAACGCGCGGCATTGCTTGCTATATTCTATGTGGTTTCCAATGACGAACCTGTCGTACTGGTTGTTCTCTCGTTGAATTTTTTGATCGAGGTAGTGAGTGGCGGTTAGGAGCTCTGATTCTGTTTTCGCTGACCAGACAAGGAACTTCTCGCCATCAATTTTTCCGCTCTCGCTCATGTTAAAAAAGACGCAGACGTTGACGAGTGCGAAGCCGGCTATTCGCCAGCCAATCACCGCGACCGAGTTCTTCGATCAACTCATAGTTTTCCACGTGCGGAAAGTTATCGCTGGAATTGATGGAGCCGGGAGAAGAGGCGTCACTCAAAGGTGGAATCGTAGCGTCATCGGACCGTCCACCGGTTGGTGGAACGGTCGGTTGTTCAACATTCGAATTGAATCCGTTGCCGCCGGACATAGCTTGATTTTACGATGAAAACTTGGAAAAGACTCCAGCAACGTAATCATTTAGCGAGCGGTTTGCTACAAACTGACTCGCATAAGTCGAACTTAGTCAATGAAAGTACACCTGAAATCAACCTGCTTCGGTTAAGCGTGAGCCGAGTTTTCTTTTTCGGCAAGAAGTTTTTGTTGGTATCGCCCTTGAACAATGTCAGTAAACAACAGGACACCCAAAACAAAGTAAAACGTTGACTTCGTCATTGGCATCACAGGTTCATCGCAGAACGACAGATGGGCGTGGTGACCACCCTCGCTGATCAACATGATGCCCACTACAAACAATACGAACAAACCAAGGACTTCGTACATTCGGTTTTTTTCCAAGAAATTTGCAACGTGATCGCTCAACCAAACCATTGCAATTCCGCTAATGATGATCGCGGCAGTCATCACCCAGAAAACATCAGTCAACGCCATTGCGCTGAGAATGGAATCGAATGAAAATACGATGTTCATCACAACGATCCAGAAAATAATCGCATTAATTGATTTCTGTTTCTTTTCGCCTCCACCGTGGTCGTCATGTTCCAGTCGCATCATGTGCCATATCTCTTTCATGGCGGTGTAGATAATAAACGCGCCACCGGCCAATACTATCAAGCTGTGCAAATTGAAATTGCCTTCGACGTAGCCCGGAAAAGGAATAGAGAAAACATTGGTTTGCTCAAACCACTTTTGGAAATACACAAGGAAACACAAAAGACCAATTCGCAAAAAGATCGCCAGTCCGATTCCCCAAGAACGAACAAACTGACGTTTTTCCTCGGGAGCGTGTTTTGATTCGAGTGAGATGTACAGGAGATTGTCGAAACCAAGAACAGCCTGAAGCAGAACAAGCATCGCCAACGTCATGAGGTTGGCGAGCAAGCCGGGAGCCTCTTCGGTTTCAGCAGAGGCGACTTTTGTGGTCGCGTCGTGAGTATCAGAAACCTCAGCCAACACCGAATTTGACTCGGTGATGATCGAGAAAACGAGCAGTACGGTGGCGACAATCAAAAGTAACCGAATGCAGACTTTAAACGTGTTCATGTGGTTTTCCGAGGGATACTTTGCGTTCGAAAAATTTCGAGCTTTAAAGAGAAACCAGATTTTATCAAACCACGCGAATTTGTTGATACCAGTTTGCCAAAAGCGCCGCATTTACTTAAACGGCACGGGAAGCTTGGATGGTCGTGTCCTTAGTTCAGAAACTTCCGTGTGATGGGGTGTCGATCGTAGTGAACTGAGCTATTGGGACGGTGAAGTCACAAGTTTTACCGTTGAAACCGACGAGACCCACTGATTCACGCGTTCCGAAAAACCGATTGGATAATTACACTGGAAAGCGATGCGTGCGGACTGAGCATGAATTTTCCAGCACGTTGAATTATTGGATCACAAAAGAAACAAATTGATGAGCATACTCAAAGCAGTCATTACGGCAGCAGCCCCTGGTCAAAAATCGTTGCCACTCCAGTCTCTGGTGGATCAAAATGGAATAAGAAAGACTGCGTTGCAGTTGATTGCAAACGAGGCGGTCGATGCAGGCGTGGAAGAAATCTGTGTCGTGATTTGTCCGGGCTCGCAGTCGAACTATGAAAAGGCTGCAGGGGAACATGCGAGTCGTCTGACATTTGTCGAACAAGAAAATCCACGCGGCTATGGTGATGCACTTTATCGAGCGAAGGACTTTGTCAAAAACGAGCCGTTTCTTCACCTAGTTTCCGATCACGTTTACATCAGCGGCCATGAATCGGGGTACGCGAAACAATTAGTTGACGTGGCAACGGCCGAATCTTGTGCGGTTTCCTCGGTCGAACCAACACGCGAAAACCTATTGGCTTATTTCGGTGCCATCGGGGGGATGCGGGTTCCCAATAGTCCAAAACTTTACGAGATCAAAACGGTAAAAGAGAAACCGACGCCTACGATGGCTGAGCAGGAATTGGTGGTTGCGGGTTTGAGAGCAAGCCATTACCTGTGTCTTTCTGGGATGCACGTTCTTACACCCACTGTTATGGAATTACTGGGCGAGCACATCGAGAATTCGCCATCGGATGCAAAAATCCAATTGTCACCAGCACTCGAATTGCTGTGTGCTCGAGAGAGATTTCTTGCGACTGAGATCGACGGCACACGATACAACATCGGAGTTAAATATGGTTTGCTAAGATCTCAACTCGCGTTGGCATTGTCTGGAAAAGATCGAGACCAAATTTTGACGGAGCTTTTGGAACTTGTTGCTGTTGGGCAACAACCCGCTGCGGCACTGGGCCAAGGGAAAAATTTAGGAGGCGAAGGTTAATGGGCACTGTCTCCGAAAAAACTTCGACGGTTAAGCAAACGAATCGCCTGGTTGAGATTATCGAGTCAGAAGACGACACGATTCGCAATCAAGCGTTGGACGTTATATGCAGCGAGGCGACTTTCTCACAGTTGATGGACCATTGCAAAGCGCTCGATCAATACTGGAGAAAAGCTGACAATCTCTATCATCGGGTGAGGGCTCTGTTTTTTCTCGCCGCGATCCATCGGTATCACCTTCCGCGTTTCTTTGAAAGCAATGCTTCAGGGAAAATTCCATTTGGTAGTTATCAACACTTGCTCGGTCGGCGATTTGTCGAAGCCATCGATTCGTTATTGAATTCCCAAGAGCAAGTCGGTCCAAGCGATGCTTTGTCGAGTGCTCTGTCAGAGTCTTATCACGATTTGGCTTTTCAAACGCTCGCGGACCAGGTTCGGAAAAGTGTGCGAACGGTACGCGGCAACCAGTGGATGTTCCGAACAGGCCATCCAAGCGACCATCCGCTTCGATTCACCAACGAGTTGTTGCAACGCGATACGGATAGCCCTTCGTTTCCGATTTTGTCAGAAACAACAGCTGTGCGAATGGATTTTTCTCACAGCGGTTGGAGTGATATCTTTTTTCTCGGGATGGACTATCCCGCAGGTGCCCGAGTCATCAACGCTTCGATCAATCTTGGGGTGCTTGATCGGGATGAAAAAACGCAACCGCCTATTGAGTGTTACTTGCGGGTGATTGACCGACCTGTTTTACGTCTGGTCAGTGTTGATTTGAAGGCTTCTGCTGAGATCGAAACGATCGCAGAGGTTTTCGATTTTGCACGAGATTATTTGGGGCTCATCAAAGCCGCAGTTATCGCGGCGGGGATCGTTCCGCCGGGAATGGAAGGTTGCGGTCAACCTATCGGGACGCTGCTTGAGCGATTGATAGGGCCAGGCCTTGGGCTGGAAATCGTCAGTAAAGTCAACGACATACCGAAAGGTTCTCGACTGGCTGTTTCAACGAATCTCTTGGGTTCGCTGATTTCACTCTGCATGCGAGCGACGGGACAAGTCTCTAGTCTCCAGGGCGCGTTGAACGAAGCAGATCGTCGAGTCATAGCCGCACGGGCGATTCTTGGCGAATGGATTGGTGGTTCTGGTGGCGGTTGGCAGGATTCAGGAGGCGTCTGGCCCGGCATCAAAGTCATCCAAGGAGCCGAAGCAACCGAAGGCGACCCCGAATTTGGTATTAGTCGTGGTCGATTGTTGCCTCAACATTCGGTGTTCTCTCAAGAGGAAGTTACCACGGAGACCCGTCAGAAACTTCAGAATAGCTTGGTCCTCGTTCACGGCGGGATGGCTCAGAATGTTGGGCCGATTCTTGAGATGGTTACTGAGAAATATTTGTTGAGATCACCAGCTGAATGGACGGCTCGCCAAGAAGCCATTGAGATTCTCGACGAGATCACGGCAGCGCTTCGCGCGGGTGACATCAAAGCCGTTGGCGCCGCGACGCATCGGAATTTCTTTGGTCCGCTTCAAAAGATCATCCCTTGGTGTACCAACTTGTTTACCAATTCGATGGTGGAGCAATGCCAGGAAAAGTATGGCGAACAGTTTTGGGGATTCTGGATGCTCGGCGGAATGGCCGGCGGCGGAATGGGATTCATTTTTGATCCTTCTGTTAAGGAAGAAGCACAAAAATGGTTGCAGTCCGCGATGACAAAAACGAAACGCGAACTCGAAGAGCGCTTGCCGTTTGCTATGGATCCAGTCGTCTATAACTTTGAAATCAATGATCGCGGAACGTGGGGTGAATTGCAGGACAACAGCTGTGCGAGGATGCCCAACGAGTACTATGCTTTGATGATTCCAGGTTGGTTGAAATTGCCGCCCCGTGAATTGTCTGCTTTGTCTCGATACGAAATGGAACTGCTTGGAAGCGAATATCGAAAACAGGGCCATTCTGAAGCCTTCCAAAAACTGGTCGAAGGAATCTTGCCCGGTGGAAAAGCTGAAAGTGGCTCAACAGAGACGCTCAATGACGTGCTGACTCGTATTGGTTTTGATCGAGATCAACATGAGCAAGTTCGCGCGGATCTCAAATCGGGCCGCTATGGTTTGCTTCAAAATCGGTTGCCGCTCAACACCAGTATTACCGATGTTGAACCCTCCGATGTGGTCGATTCACGTGAAGGTCTCAGTGACGAGTTTAGAAAAGTCGGAGAGCAAGCGATTCGAGACGGCAAGGTTGCGGTGGTAACTTTGTCAGCCGGTGTGGGCAGTCGTTGGACTGAAGGAGCTGGAGTTGTCAAAGGACTTCATCCGTTTTGTCAAATTTCAGGCAAGCATCGCAGCTTTATCGAAGTCCATCTTGCGAAAAGCAAAAAAGTGGGGCTCGAATTTGGTAAGCCATTCCCGCACATCATCACGACCGGCTACATGACCAACGAGGCGATTGTTGATCATCTTTCGTCGAAAAACAATTATGACTATCCCGGTAGCGTTGTCGTTTCCCCTGGCCGTTACATCGGATTGCGAACGGTTCCAATGGTTCGTGATTTGCAATTCCAGTGGGAGGAAATGCCGCAGCAAATGCTTGATGAGCAACAGGAAAAAATGCGAGGCAGTTTACGAACGGCGTTGATCGGTTGGGCGCAAAATGCCGGTGAAGGTTCTGATTATCGTGACAACACGCCGATGCAATGTTTGCATCCGGTCGGTCACTGGTACGAAATTCCAAACATGCTTCGTAATGGCGTCTTGAAGAAACTACTCGACGAACAGCCAGAGCTAAATTATCTGATGCTGCACAACGTTGATACGTTGGGGGCTCATGTTGATCCATCGCTGCTGGGGCTACATATTTCGAGCGAAAAATGCCTTTCGTTCGAAGTCATCTCGCGACGGCTCGAAGACCGCGGCGGCGGTTTGGCTCGCGTCAATGGTCAGCCTCGACTGTTGGAAGGGCTCTCCATGCCGCGTGAAGAAGATGAATTCAAATTGTCGTTTTACAACTCGATGACGACTTGGATCGACATTGATCAATTGTTGAAAGTGTTCGGTATTTCTCGCGAGGAGCTCGGCGATTCAGAAAAGGTCGACGATGCCGTTCGAGAAGTCGGTCAACGAATGCCAACTTATATTACGATCAAGGATGTCAAAAAACGCTGGGGACACGGGCAAGAAGACGTCTTCCCTGTTTCGCAGTTTGAAAAACTTTGGAGCGACATGTCAGGTCTTGCCGAAGTCAGCACGAACTTCTTTGTGGTCCCAAAACCGCGAGGTCAGCAGCTGAAGGAACAAGCTCAACTGGATGCGTGGCTTCGTGATGGCACGGCGGATTATGTGAGTCAGCTTTGCCGCTGGGAATAGTGGTGCGAGGTTCGCTGTTTTTCAAATGCGTGCTGTTCGTGAACCTCCGAATCGGACAGGGGTTCTTAAGTTGGACGGGATTGGTCAAAGTTGCGCACGGTTTGTAATTCTCCAGAGATGTTGCACTATTCGTTGATAAGCAAATTCACGATCCGGCAGCTGGTGCCTTTGCTGGCTTTGTTTTTCTTTTCCCCGATTTCGATACGAATAACGTGCTCAGCCGGTTCGAGCTCATTTGCAAGAATGTAGACCCATGGGATGTGCAAACCGCGGCTCCATTTTGTAAACAGATCTTGCTCGCGCCACTCTCCTCCATCGATAGAGTATTGGATGGTTCCAGCATCAGGTCCTGCAGCCGTGAAGATACCAACGGCGCGGCCGGTGAACTTAAACGAAAACGAGTCGCCTGGCTTTGAACCGACCAACATGGAAACGTTGTGA
>JBGCDK010000117.1:0-7822 GCA_045105295.1 Mariniblastus sp. | reverse complement strand
TATGCCCCACAGCGAATTGACAACGACCCGATCAAGCGGATCCGCGTTTTTCAGGTGCGGGGAGACGGCATCGAGGCACGCAAGTACGTCATCCATTGCGTCAGTGTCGAGTTTGCCACCGTAAGGGCGTAGAGTTTGAAGTAACCCGCCGGTCCAGCGCGGATCGTCAGTGTTCGGGTTTGAACCGCAGTGAAAGGTCAGTCGTTCGACAGCAGACGTGTAATCCATGATTGATCTGTGCCGCACAACGGAAGGTTTTTACGACACCGCCGTTGCGATGCCATTCAAGTTTGAACAACGATAAATTCTACCACCAGAGGGAGGCTCGAACAAACGACAGCGGTGTGCCGAAGGCCTAGCGTAAAAACCATGTTGTGCGACGTTGAACCGCCAATCAAGCGACCATCACGACACGGCCGCAAGTCACATCGGTCGCATCGAGCGGATATCACCGTCGTCAAAAACCGATACGGCAGGCCCCTGCGGAGTGTCACCGCGCTCAGTCGCGACGAAAACGAATTGGAGTAACCAGTGGTCTCGGTTGTACTGAAGCGTTAGGTCGGTTTCCATTTCATCGAGTGCGCGCCCGAGAGCGGAAGCGACAGTAGCAATCGCATCGTCGTCCTGTTTAGCGTCAATGCGCGTGGCCGTCTCGACCCATAGCCCATCGGCGTCGGAGCCAAGGTAGCGCTTGGCAGTGGCGATTGCTGCGTCACGATCCATGGAAAGTTGAGTCGCACAACATAACTTATATCCGACATCGTGTCGCAAAAACGGAAATATCCTTTCGCCTAATGTAACTCATTTGCTTAGATTTACAAAATGGGCTAGCAATCAATGCTGTGACTAGCTTGAATGCAACTTCGCGCGGAGATGCCCTCAGCCCAGTACGTATCCTCTCTGGACCGCGCACATTGTTGTGATGGATGGGATTCGTTAGATTCTGCGTGACCAACCAACGCTTGGAATATTTCGGTGCCCGCGATCAACCCCAAACATCACTCAACTATGACCATTTCGGCGGCTGATCATTTTAAAATCATCGGTACACGTACTCACAATCTAAAAAACATCACCGTCGAAATTCCCCGCGACCAACTAGTCGTAGTGACCGGCCGAAGCGGTAGCGGGAAAAGCTCCCTCGCTTTCGACACGCTGTATGCAGAAGGACAGCGGCAGTATGTCGAGAGCCTTTCGATCTACTCGCGACAATTTTTCAACCAGCTTCCGCGTGCTGACGTCGACTTGATTGAAGGCTTGCAGCCAACCCTTTGTCTCGATCAAAACAACCAAACTTCCAACCGGCGTAGCACCGTTGGAACGATCTCTGAAGTCTACGACTTCCTAAGGGTGCTCGTAGCACGCGCAGGTGAAATCCATTGCTACGGTTGTGACCAACCTATTCGCCAGCAAACACCACAACAAATTCGTGACGCGATTTTGGCTCTGCCTGAACGCACCAAGGTTATGATCATGGCGCCGATGGTTGCCGGCCAGACCGGGGCTCACAAAGATGTCCTCAAGAAAATTCGCCGTGAAGGTTTGGTCCGCGTCAGACTCAATGGCGATGTGCATGACATTGACCAACTGCCCGAGATCTTCCCTACGAGCTCCAACTCCATTGATGCGGTTACCGATCGTATCATCGTGCGAGACGGCATCGAACCTCGATTGCTTGAGTCAATCGATAATGCGGTTCGGATGAGCGGTGGAGGGCAAGTGATTTGCAGCTGGCTCGAACCGGTTTCCAACGAGGTCGGCAATAACCAGTGGCAGGAAAAACTTTTCAGCACGCGATACGCTTGTCCCGATTGCGATATCAATTACGCAGAAGTCCAACCACGAACGTTTAGTTTTAACAGCCCGTTTGGTGCGTGCAAAAATTGCAGTGGTATCGGGAGGCTGCTGCAGTTTGATCCGAAGTGGATTGTCGACCGCAGCAAATCGTTGGATGATGGCGCCATAACTGCTTGGGATGACCAATCGAAAACGGTCCGAAACAAAAACACGGCCCAGCTCTTGGCTAACCTCGAACATCAAGGCATTTCCCATTCGCTGCCGCTAAACCAGTTGACCGATGAGCAATGGGAAATTTTTTACAGTGGACGCGACAAAGGTCGACTGGGGCTCAACACGTTGCTGCTAAAAGAACTGGCGACCACATCTGACGAAGATCGCTTGGACGCATTGGATCAAATGCAAGACGAGATCACTTGCTTGGATTGCGGTGGAGCAAGAGTCGCCAAGGTTGCCCGTTCGGTCTTTATCGCCGGGATTCACATCGGGCAAATTGTGGACCTCAGTATCGACGATGCCGCAGATTTTTTTGCCAGTCTGAACGATGACTTGGCCAGTCAAGATTCCGAGGATGAGGAACTTAAAAATGGGGAGCGGGGAAATGGCGGCTCGGGTGATGCAGGCCGCCAATGTAAGGATGCATCCAATGGAGCAAACAAACTAACTTCTGATCAAGCGATCATTGCCAAACCGTTGGTTAAAGAAATTTGCCATCGGCTTCGCTTTCTTCAAAAAGTTGGAGTGGGCTATTTGACGCTGGGCCGTTCGGCTGACACGCTGAGCGGTGGAGAACATCAGCGAGTGAGACTTGCGTCGTCGATCGGTTCGGGCGTTACGAATGTTTGTTTCGTTTTGGATGAGCCGTCGATTGGTTTGCACCAGCGAGACAACGACCGATTGATTTTGGCCATTCGAGATTTGCAAAAATCAGGCAACTCCTTGGTCGTCGTGGAGCACGACGAATCAATCATTCGACAGTCCGACCATGTGATCGATATGGGTCCAGGTGCGGGTCGACACGGCGGAATGGTGGTGGCTCAGGGTTCGCCAAAGATGATTGCCGATGACCCGGACAGTCTGACAGGAAGGTATCTGTCGGGTGCGATCAAGATCGAAACGCCGACGATTCGCCGCCCGATTTCCAACGAACGTGTCATTAAGATCACGGGAGCCACTGGCAACAATCTTCAGTCGGTAGACGTTGACATTCCGCTGGGTGTATTGTGTTGCGTGACAGGGGTGAGCGGCAGCGGTAAGAGCACGTTGATCAATCACACTCTCGCGCCGGCGATCGCTCGTCAACTGGAGTTGGTGGTCCCTTCGCCTCACCCCCATTCTGAGATTGTCGGTGTTGAGCAAATTGACAAATTGATTTTGGTAGATCAGAAACCGATCGGTAGAACGCCTCGGGCCTGCCCTGCGACCTACAGCGGAATATTTGACGAAATCAGACGTTTGTTTGCAGCGACCAAGATGGCCAAACAACGTGGATACGGCATCGGCAGGTTCACTTTCAATTCGAAATCGGGTTGGTGCACCGAATGCCAAGGCCACGGTGTCCGACGGATGAAAATGAATTTCATGCCAGACGTTTTCGTGACGTGTGAGTTGTGTATCGGAAAACGATTCAATCCGCAAACGTTGCAAGTCCGGTTTGGCGAGCTAACCATCGCCGACGTTTTGGATATGACGATCGAAGAGGCGTTGGAGTACTTCGATGGTTTCAGCAAGATTCGTTCGATTCTACGAACGCTCAACGATGTGGGGCTTGGCTATTTGAAACTTGGCCAGCCCTCAACGACGCTTTCGGGAGGGGAAGCCCAACGTGTGAAACTCGCGACCGAATTGGCGAAATCGGCGACGGGCAATACGCTTTATATTTTGGATGAGCCCACAACCGGTTTACATTTTGAGGACATCCGAGTTCTCATCGACGTTCTCAATCGTTTGGTCGACAAGGGTAATTCTATCATCGTGATCGAGCACAATTTGGATGTGGTTCGATGTGCGGATTGGATTATTGATCTTGGGCCTGAGGGAGGTTCAGGAGGAGGCCGGTTGGTCGGAGCAGGGACGCCAGAGGAAATTGCAAAACTGGATGGTTCGCATACGGGACGGTATTTGCGAGACGAGATTTGAGAGGCGAGATTTGAGAGGCGAGTTTGGGGTGTAGCAACACCAGGCCTCCGCCTTTGGTTTAGACGGGCAAAACGGGCAATAGAATTGGCTGGTCGTTGATTCGAATTTGGGATACGGCATTCCACCTTCGAACCGTCTCGCGCTGTAGGAATTATTTGGAACTTCACCGTGCCCTTTCGCTTTGTTTCCTTTGACATAAAATCGGGAAGTTTAGAAGAGAGATCAAAAACGAACTTGAAAGAACGACAAAATGTCCATCAACATCCGCCCCGCTACGCTCGAAGACGCAACAACCATCGCGAATTTTCAAATTGCAATGGCGATGGAGACGGAAAACAAAACGCTTGAATCAAACGTTGTCGCAACTGCGGTTCAAGCTGTCTTTGAAGACCAATCGGGCGCGAAAGGTTTTTATCTCGTCGGTGAATCTGAAGGAACCGTTGTTGGAAGTTTGATGGTCACTTTTGAGTGGTCCGATTGGAGAAACAGTAACATGTGGTACATCCAATCGGTGTTCGTCGAAAAAGACAGCCGGGGAAAAGGCGTTTTCAAAAAGCTTTATCAAAAAGTGCTTGAGATGGCGAAAGAGAAAAACGTAATGTTCGTTCGGCTATATGTTGAAACCGAAAACGAGAAAGCACAAAAGGCTTACGAATCGCTTGGGATGAAACGAATGCCTTATTACATGTACGATGTTCGTGTTTAATTTCCATCGCAATTGGGTTGGTTTCCGCTTCCACAAAACACGTGGATTCGCATTGTCACAGTAACGAACCTCATCGAGTATTCACTTGCCATCTTTGAAGCCGACTTCCAACACACCGTCGGCGATCATCTCTTTTGACTTTTGAATAAGCTGACGAACGAACTGTTTTTGCTTGTCAGTCAATCCATCCCAATCAAGCGTTTTCAAAACTACCAGCCCCTGTCGAGGGCGATCCTGAAGCAGAACGTGGGTTCGAGCAAGCATCAACGTGAACGGGACTTTGAATTGCCTGTAGTGTTTCAAATAGTCGTTGATCAAGGGAACGGTTTTATGTTTCGTGGCCTCATCCTTATCAAACGCTTTGATCAACGTCACCAATTGCGATTCCGTCATGACGAGTGCGTGGTTTCGTTTCCTTAACATGGCGAAACGATTGACACCCATTTCGTATCGGCCGGCTTCGATGTGTTGGGCCACCATCGCGAGGCCGGACTCCCTATCTTGTTGAGCGATTTCCTTGGCCTCTTTTTGCCTCGCCCTTTGCGCTTTTTCATCAGCCACAGTCAGCGTCCGCTCTCCGCGTTTTCCCTTCAACAATGAAACAAAATCGTACCCGTCGCAGTCGACACGTCGCCACCGAAGCATAAAGTAAGCGATGATAAAACCGGGAACCGCGCCCATCAGATGCAGAACTGGCGTCGATATTTGAAACCCGACCCACGCTGCTGCAACGAACTCCATGGCAACCATGACGTACCCGAGTGTCGAGAATGAAATATTAAAGGTGAAAGGAACCGGAAAAATAAAAATGATATACGCACCCGTTAGAGTGACTTCATTTTCTGGAGCCCAGACCATCGTCATCGCAATCAAGCCAAAAATGACTCCACTCGCGCCCAACGTCCAACCGCCGGGAAAGAAAAACATGATCAGCTGCGTCGCAGCGCCTTCCATCAATCCAATCCCAAAATAGATCAACAGAAATCGCCACCATCCAACCTTACCTTCGATGACCCAACCAAAAAACGCGAGTGCGAACATGTTGGAAACCAGATGCCAAACCCCAGCGTGCATACAGGTCGAAGTCAGCCAAGTGATTGGATTGATGGTGCCAAAATGCAGCATGAACCATTCGGCTTGCTCCGGAAACGTCGCTTGAAGAATCAGAACGGCGATGTTTAAAAGGACCATCCCTCCCGTGGCAAACGGCAAATGATAAATCGGTGCGTCGGTTGCCGTTGGGAACGCTATTATCATCGGGACCTAGGGTTTGAAATAGAAAACAGTCTCACGAGCTTTGAGTTGCGATTGTTGCAAAAGGGGTTCGCTGAGCCAAGCATTTTATTGTCATTATTCCAACTCATTTGCGGCTCGTTTTTGTTGCGGCAAACCAATTTTAGAATAGGGATCTGGCTACTGAAGCCTGCATTAGGATTTCTTGATCTTAAATCTCGATTGAAGTCGGCCGCGCTTATTGGCAGCCGACACAATTGGTGAACGCGACCACTTGCCAAAACTAACTTGCACTCCCCTGCCCTGCACTTTCATTTTCACTTTCAATATCGTCGCTGGTGCCAATTTCATTTTCACGTTTGGCTCGCTGGATGCGAAAGTGAAAACGCACGGCTAACAAGATGGCCGCCATGAACAATCCCACCGTCATGCCCCACCACAAACCACTTCCACCATAGCCCAACTCAAAACACAAAACCCACCCGACAACGCAACCGACGCACCAGTATGAGAAAAGCGTCAAAATCATTGTGGCAGTGGTGTCTTTGAGTCCACGCAGTGAACCGGAGGCGGCAACTTGAAGCCCATCTACGATTTGAAATATGGCTGCGATGCTGAGAAAGCTGGTAGCGAATTGGACGACTTCTTTATTTTCTGGCGCAGCAACATCGATGAAGAAACCGATGATAAAGTTTGGCAACAACAAGAACACCAATGCGCTGATGGACATCACGAACATGCAGCACATCATGCCGACATGCCCGGCGACTTCGGCGCGATGAGGCGATCCGGCACCGATCGCTTGTCCTACTCGGGCCGAAGTGGCAATCGCGAGTCCCAGTGGAATCATGAAAGAAATCGAAGCCATTTGAAGCGCTATTTGATGAGCGGCTAATTGATGGTCTCCCAAAGTTCCCATCGTGATCGCAGCCGCGCTGAACATGCTGATTTCAAATGCGAATGTGATTCCAATCGGACCACCGACGATCACAAGTTCTTTCAACATTGAAAAATCAGGCGTGCGGATTTTCGAAAACACATTAAGGTATCCGTATTTCCACGAAACGTAGAGTGCGGTGAATACGAACACGTTGACGTACACGAATGAACTTGCGTATCCCGTTCCCACCAATCCGAGTGCCGGGAATCCAAATTTCCCAAACATCAAAACATCATTTGCAAAAATGTTGAGCAAAACTCCTGCAAAGCTGATCAACATGATCGGCGTCGTGTTGGATTTCCCTTCAAGCAATCCACGAAGAGCCATCGTCCAGAGTGCCGGCAGCAAGCCCCACGATATCGCCCGAAGGTAAGCCGCACTTGCCAAAGCCGTTTCGGGCGATTGGTTTAAGAAAATCAAAATCGAATACGCGTTCCAGTACAGAACGAACGCTGGGAGGAACAATGCAATTGACAACCAGAGCCCTTGTCGCACCGCTCGGCCACAAGTCTCTTCGTCGCCTGCGCCGGTGGCTTGGGAGACTAGCGGGCTTACTCCCAATACGAATCCCGACAGGATGACCATCACAAAATGAAAGACCGTGCTTCCGATCGCGATCCCAGCGAGGGCTTCGTTGCCCAACCGACCGACCATCAAAGTATCCACAAACGCGACTGTGTTTTGAGCGAGTTGCGCTAGGACCAAAGGCAGCGCGACCTTGATAAGTTCCTTAAATTCCTGTCGGTACAATTTCGTGTTCTTTGGAATCAAGGAAAAAAGTGAAAACGGGCGCATACCCGCATGGACGGGCGATGATCATATCCCGAACGGATTGAAGCAACTACCCCGAAGGAAGTGAAGCCATTTCTGTGACACTTTCAGCGTCAATGCTCCCCGTTCAGCGTTCCGTAGGTGTCGTTTCACTCAACCTACGGCTAATGGCTGAAACCCCTTCGGGGTAAACGGTAGTAGCGTCTCTCCGACCGGATGACAGAAACGCAAGATGA
>JBGCDK010000116.1:0-8055 GCA_045105295.1 Mariniblastus sp. | reverse complement strand
TCCGGCGTTGCTCAAGCACCGGTAGGCTGGACATTCCTCTCCGGCGTTTGAAGAATTGGCAAACTGGACATCGCTGGTTGCCAGCCATACCTATTAAATACGTACCAGCCAGTAAAACTCATGATCGTGACGGACAGGAATGTCCATCCTACTTATCCTTCGGATTTGCTATGGAAGAAAGCTTTAACCTAGCCGCTCCTCCGGATTTCACCGGATTCGACGAACAAAGTACAGTCCGACTTTACCAACGACGTCTTTCCACTGAACGTTCATTCCTGCCCGGCATGGCTGAAAAAAATTCGTAGGCTGGACATTCTTGTCCGGCATTGCTCAAGCACCGGTAGGCTGGACATTCCTGTCCGGCGTTTGAAGAATTGGCAAACTGGACATCGCTGGTTGCCAGCCATACCTATTAAATACGTAACAGCCAGTAAAACTCATGATCGTGACGGACAGGAATGTCCATCCTACAAGTTGATTCGAATTTTTTGGGATTAAGGAGTCCGCCTCGGAATTCATTTGAGAACGCATTTCGTCGACGCGAAAGTTTTAGGGCAGGTTCAGATTTTTGAAATGTAGGTTGGACATTCTTGTCCGACGTCGCAATTGACGGACAGGAATGTCCATCCTATAAGTCGATTTGCATTTGTCGGTCAGTAAGAGTGCGTCCGCAAAGTCGATTTGAAATTTATCGGTGACTGAATTGCTGAGTCTGATTACGTTTCTATTCCCGATCTAATTTTTGCAGTAAGTTAATGAAGATTCTCTTTGGCAAGAGACCGTCGAACTTTTCATCGCCAGAATTGTCTACGCAACTATGAACGCACGTGAATTTGCTATCGAGGTCGTTAAAACGCTGCAAGCTGCTGGGTATCAAGCGCTGTGGGCAGGAGGTTGCGTGCGCGATCAGCTGGTCGGTCGTACCCCCAAAGACTACGACGTTGCCACCAACGCGACACCGGATCAAGTGCGAGAAGTTTTCGGCAACAAGCGAACGCTGCCAATCGGTGCTTCGTTTGGCGTGATCACTGTGCTGGGCCCAAAAACAGCGGACCCGATCGAAGTTGCCACTTTTCGTCGCGACGGTGGATACTCGGATGGTCGGCGTCCTGATGCGATCGAGTTTACCGACGCTCGCGAGGATGCGATTCGAAGAGATTTCACGATCAACGGAATGTTTTTTGATCCACTCAAAGAACAAGTTCTCGACTACGTTGGTGGGCAGGAAGACCTGGTCGCAAGGCAAATTCGCGCAATTGGTAATCCCCACGAGCGAATCAATGAGGACAAACTACGCATGCTTCGCGGCATCCGTTTTGCATCAACGTTTGATTTTGAGCTGGAGGAACAAACACTGGAAGCGATTCGTCAGCACGCAAACGAAATCACAGTTGTTAGTGGTGAGCGTATTGGTGCCGAGATGCGAAGGATGCTCGCTGGCTCCAATCGTGCTGTGGCGGCAAAACTGCTGCGCGCGAGCGGTTTACTAAAAGAGATTTTGCCCGATGGCGATTCGCTTTATCGAGATGAGTCACAATGGGATCATACGCTTGGCTGCTTGAACCGGCTTTTACTCAACGATTTTGGATCTGCGGCATCTATTCTGCTTGAGCCGATTGTAAAAATGCATGGCATCACTCCGATTTTTGAACGGTGGAAGCTTTCTAACGACGAGCGAAAATCGATTGAATGGGTTTGCAAGCACTGGGAAAGTTTGGATCGTGCGGCGGATTCCCCTTGGTCGGTCATTCAGCCGTTGATGCTGAAGCAAGATATTGACCGAGCGCTGGCCGTCGCTGATTCGCAATCGGAAACGTCGTCCGAGGGAGTCGTGTTTTGCCGTCAGCGGTTGGAGTGGCCGCGGGAAAAACTGGATCCTCCTTTAATTCTGGATGGGAAGGGATTGATCGCGATGGGCGTCAAACCAAATCCGCAGTTCAAGTCTGTTTTGGATTCCGTGCGGGCTGCGCAGTTGGATGATGAAATCGCAACACCTGAGGAAGCGGTCGCCCTCGCGAAGCAGATGTTGGGCCAGTTGTAAGCCGGAAACTATAGCAGTGTGTGCTGGACGCTCGACGGTCCGCAATTCCTTACGCCAAAACGGGCGATACCAACCGAGGGATACTAGTCGCGATCAGTAGGTTCGTTAGTGCGATTCTCACCGAGTATCCAGTCAGCTTGAAAACTCTCTTGACTTGTGTCTCGTTTCAGTTTACTTTGTATTGCAAAGTGATTTGGAGAGATACAAAATGAACATTCACCGTGCACTATCGGATATTGCAGATATTCGAGCCCAGCTTGATCGAACGGAAGCCTATCAAGGTTTTCGCTCGACGGCCGTGGGTATTTCAGTGTTGGTGTTGGTCGCTGGTGCGTGGGTCGAGAAAGTCTGGATTTCCCAGCCACAACTCGAAGTTCAAAAGTACTTGATCGTCTGGCTTTCGGTTGCGGCCGTGAGTTCTGTGATTGCGATTTCTGAAATGTTGATTCGAGGTCGCGTAAGTCGCAACCGTTTGGTTTGGCAGATGCATTGGGCACTCGTTCGTCGGGTGGCTCCAAGTTTTATTTTTGGTTTTGTGTTGACGATGGTGATTGCGATCAACGCGATCAAACATAATTTGGCACTTGAGAATTCAGCACTTGAACATACGAGTGCAACGTCGACAACTGGATTGATGATGATGCTTCCAGGGTTGTGGGCGATGATTTATGGTCAAGCATTGTTTTCTTGCCAGCAGCATTTGCCTCGGCAAGTCTCGCAAGTTGCACTTTATTTTTTCGTTGGTGGAATTGCGATGATCGGTTACGGCTTGCTGACGTTTCAGTTGGCAGGCTGGCAGATGGTTGCCTTATTTGGCGTTGGACAGGCTTGGCTGGCTTATGTGTTGTATTTGAGTTTGGAGCGTGGTGATGGCGAAAAAGAATAAACCAGTTTCGGCGAAAGCAGCACAAGACGCGTTGCATGATATCGATCGCGTGTTTCATGAAAAAGCAAGGTTGGGAATCATGACGACGATCATCGGATTTCCAGACGGTATGAATTTCATAGAGTTAAAAGAATTATGCAGTTTGACCGATGGGAACCTAAATCGTCACTTGAAAGTTTTGGTCGATACGGGCGTGTTGAGCGTAAAAAAAACAGGGCAGGGCAGGAACACAAACAGCCTTTACCGGATCACCACCAAAGGCCGTCGCGCTTTTGAACAATACCTGTCAGCACTCGAAACGATTTTGTCAGCCGCTAAGCAATCAGCCGCCGAGCCGACGCGTTCTGGTAAATCAACTGGTAGAGACGATGGCGTCTCGCCTGCGATGGGTTAGTCCGTAAGTCATTGAGGTGAACTAACAAATTAAACTTACGGCCATCGACTCTGCATTGCAGAGTGAATTTGGGTTTTGACACAAACAATACATGAGCTTTGACACGGCTCTAACAATGCTGTTGCGGCATCTGCGAACGTGGTCGAGTCGAGAATACGCTCGACCGCGTTTGCTTTATTTCAGCCAGAGAGCTCTTTAAGCAGGTTGCCTGTTTTCTCGTTAATGATCGCCTGATTCCAACCGCTTCTTCAAAGGTTTCGCTGTAAAGCCTGGACTCCATTGCTGCTACAATAAAACTACTAGCAACAGTCTGGCTCCAACACTAGAAACGCTCAAGAGGAAACGTCAACATGCGAGCTAACGACGCGGACGAAATCTGGAGAGTTGTATTTGCGTTTTTGTTGGCTCTGCAATTTTGTTTTGCAGTTCCTTCAACCATGAGTGCTGACGAGAACGATGCATTCGAGAAGATCGTCCTGCCAGCTTTCGAAACACATTGCGGCAAGTGCCACGGTGCGACTGAAGATATCGAAGGCGATGTCAATCTGCTTGGTCTTAAGCGTGACCAGCTGCCGGAAAATATTGAGTTGATTCGGCAGATCATCGATTCGATCGACCTCAAAGAGATGCCGCCTGCCGATGAACCAGAACTTGCACCGGAAACAAGGCAAGAGTTGATTCTCGAACTCCAAACCATTTTGCATGACTTGGTTGCACGAAAAACGAGTTATTCACCCATTCCGATTCGGCGAATGAATCGGTTTCAATACAACAACGCGGTGATCGATCTTTTTCAGTTGAAATGCATTGTGTTCACTTTGCCAGAACGAATGTTGCGCGAGCACCAAGGCTATTTTAAGCCTGCTTCAGGAAAGATGGCCGACGTTGTAACGGTTGGTAGCCGACCGCTTGGTAAGTCTCAAATGATAGAAAAACGGCTGGCAGGTGTAGCGGCATTCCCTCAGGATCTTCGAGCTGAACACGGTTTTGACAATCGGGCAGATCACCTTTCTCTTTCACCGTTGCTGATGGAGTCGTTCCTGAAATTGGGCCAGTCAGTTACGCAGAGTCCTGATTTCATTCCACGCAACGTTGGGATTTGGAAAGAGTTTTTTGCGGCTCCAGCTAAAACTGATGATCAAGCGGCTGCAATTCGCGGTAGGCTCAAGCGATTTCTCTCTCGCGCGTTTCGTCGCCCTGTCGAAAATGAATTGCTGGATCGGTATACCAATTTTGTGAATCGCCAAATTGAGTCGGGGGCTGAGTTTCACGAAGCTATGAAAGCTGTTGCCGCAGCCACAATCTCTTCGCCAAATTTCCTTTACCTCTATGACAGGTCAAACATGGAGCAAGAGGAAGCTGGTTCGGCTGCAAAAGCTTCCACTGTGGAAAATTCCACTGTGAAAAATTTTGCCGTCATAGATGACTTTGAATTTGCCTCGCGACTCTCGTTTTTTCTATGGAGTAGTTTGCCTGACCAGGAGCTGCTAGATATCGCAGCAAAGGGCGAGCTGAGGAATCCCAAGGTTTTGGATCAGCAGTTCAATCGAATGCTGCGGCACAAAAAATTGAAACGATTCTGTGACAGCTTCCCATCTCAATGGCTTCAGTTGGAAAGGATTATTTCGTCATTACCCGATAGAGAAAAGTTTCCACAGTTTTACTTTGGCAAGTACCTCCAAAGCATGCATATGATGGTCGAGCCGTTGTTGATTTTTGAGACGGTTCTTATTGAAAATATGCCGATCACTCAATTGATCGACTCTGATTTCACCTACCGTTCGGGTTTGCTTGAAAAAGCTTACCAGGATCTCCGTACCAAGAACAACAAAGCGAAAAAGAAAGGCGGCGATGTTACCGTTCTCTTTTTTCACCGAGTCCCTGTTACTGACAGACGAATTGGGGGTGTGATTACCAATGCGGCGGTTATGACGATGACCTCGGGACCAGAGCGAACCAATCCGATCACGCGAGGAGCTTGGGTGGCGAGCGTTATTTTCAACAACCCTCCTGAGCCACCTCCCGCCGATGTTCCACCACTCGATGAAAAACCACCTGAGAGTGAGGTTCATCTTACCTTGCGAGAGCGTCTGTCGATGCATCGCAAACGGGCGGACTGCCGCGGATGCCATGAGCGAATCGATCCTCTCGGATTCGCGTTGGAGAATTACGATTCCGTTGGGCGATGGCGCGAAAAATACGAAAATGACCGCGACGTCGACATGCAGGGGATACTGTTTCGCAGGCATGAGTTCACCGATGTGGTCGGATTCAAGGACGCAATCCTTGCGGAAAAGGATCGGTTCACACGAGGTTTGGCTGGCCATGTGCTTTCTTATGCAATTGCCAGAGAGCTTAGTGCGACTGATCAACCAGCGCTCGATCAGATTGCTGCAGCGACAGCAAAGGATGGCTACAAAATTCAAACGTTACTTAAGCAAGTGATTTTGAGCGAGCCGTTTCAAAGTAAGAACAATCCAAAACTGAATTCAGAATCAGAACGAAAACAAGCAGAAAACTAACAGGTCCAAATTGAGTCGGTGCTGGCCGTCTCTAATCAGAAAGACGCGGAGTTAGAAAACATGCGGCAACTATCACGACGTAAATTTTTGCGCGGCCTTGGCGGAGCTGCATTGGCGCTTCCTTGGCTTGAAAGCGTGGCTTCTGCGAGCGCCGTTAAAACGGCGGTTCCACAGCGGATGGCGCACTTCTACGTTCCAATCGGTGTGGTTCGGCGTGGCTTTTTTCCGGGCGAAGCGAATGACGTCATCCCCAAGGGCAACCTCGGAAACGTGATGAATTCGCTTGGGAAACAGAATCCCAAACTCTCGATCCACCCGTTGGAAAAACTTACTCCAACAATGAAACCGCTCGAGGAACTCAAGAGTAAGATCAACCTTGTGACGGGAATGGACCGCACGTTCCAAACGGGAACCGACGTCCACGCTCAATGTGCGTCTTGCTATTTGAGTAGCGCCCCGCCGTACACGATCAAAGGCACGGCGTGGCCGCTTGACCGGACGCTTGATCATATTGTTGCGGATAAAATCGGAACCAAGACTCCATTTCCAACGCTTGAATTCAGTTGTAATAGCCACCGCGACAACAAAGAGTCGATCTACTTCGATAATATTTCCTGGTACGGAACTGGGCATCTCGCACCGTCGATTCGTGACCCACGGAAAATGTATCACCGTTTATTTTCGACCAGTGAGATTAGCCGGTTTCGAGACATCACGGATTTGGTTTTGGAAGATGCGAGATCGCTGAGAAAAGACCTTGGTTACTCCGACAAGCAAAAGTTCGCAGAGTATCTTGATTCCATTCGAACAATTGAGACGCAAATGGATCGCTTGGAAAAAATGCGAGCCGAGTTGGCGAAAGTGACTTTTGACGAACCGCCAGAGGCGTACCTGCCGCGCGGGGAGTACATTCGGTTAATGGGTGACCTGATGGTTGTCGCGCTCGAAACAGGGCTGACAAACGTGACGACTTTCATGGTTGGCCCCGAGCGTTGGGATACGCCTTACAAGTTCGAAGGATTGTTTGACAAACCTCGCTCCCACCACAAAATGTCGCACAACCAAACCAAAATGATTGGCGATCTTCTCAAGGTCGATCAATTCCACATGGAGCAGTTCGCTTACCTGCTCAAAAAGATGGACAAGATCGAACAGGCCGATGGGACTTCGTTGCTGGACAATACTTTGTTTACCTACGGTTCAGGTTTGGGGGACGGTTCGACTCATCAGTACAACGATCTTCCCATCATCGTGGCAGGTGGAGGAAAGCGTGTTCAATCCGGAATGCATATCAATTTGCCTGAGGGTACGCCACTTGCCAACATGTGGTTGACTCAAGCTCGAATGATGGGAGTCGAAATGGAGCGGTTTGCAGATAGCACCGGAACCGTTAGTCAGCTTCTTGCAAATGGATAGCGCGAATTCGGGATGTGGCAGTTCACGTGTGGCACAAGTCAACAGACTGTGCGAGTCACCGAACAGTGCAAGCCAACCGATCGAAAGGCAATATCTGCTGAAACTCGCTATTCGCAGGCTCCATTGCTCCGACATTAGCGAAACCTGATTGCCAAAATTGTTGTACGATAGTTATCGGCCTGTTGGGGCCATTGGCTTGTTCATCATTGACCAGACTAAGAGCACACATGAGTTTAAAAACGCAGTTTCGTTTCGGTTTACTTACAGCGATTGCTTTCGTTTCGGTTTGTCAGTTTTACATTGGCACTTCGATGGCTGATGATTGGCCGCGATGGATGGGGCCAACAAACGATGGTGTGTTTCATGAGACTGGGATTCTGGATAAGTTTCCAGAAAACGGTCCCAACGTATTGTGGAGGCAAGAAATTGGAGCTGGTTACGCCGGTCCAGCCATCGCAGCGGGCAAAGTTTTCGTGATGGACCGGACCGCCGATGCTGGTAAGGGGGCTGCAATTGAGAATGATTTCAAAAAAGCCGGAAAGCTCGCTGGTGGCGAACGCGTTCAATGTTTGGATTTGAAAACAGGCGAAACGGTTTGGGAACACACGTATAATTGCCCTTACGAAATCGCTTATCCAACCGGCCCGCGTTGTACGCCCACTGTCGATGGCGAGCATGTCTATGTGCTTGGAGCGATGGGCGATCTGAAATGCATGACGACCGCAAAAGGCGAAATCGTTTGGGAGAAATCACTGACCGGGGAGTACAAAACCAAGCCGCCGTTGTGGGGCTACGC
>JBGCDK010000115.1:0-47691 GCA_045105295.1 Mariniblastus sp. | reverse complement strand
GAAAAATGGGCCGAGTCAACCAACAGCGATGTTTACCTAGTCAAAACAGACGGTTCAACTGAGCCACGAAACATCACGGAATCAGGAAAGGGCTACGACAACAATCCAGCTTTTTCTCCTGATGGAAAATACATTGCGTTCAATTCGATGGAGCGACCAAGTTTCGAAGCCGATCGAAACCGCCTTATGATTTACGATCGCCAAACGGGGGCATCGAAGGAGCTAACGGTTGGTTTGGATCAGAACGCCAATGGTGCTCAGTGGATGCCCGACTCGAAAGCACTTGTGTTTGAGTCGGAACGAATGGGAACCAATCAGCTGTTCAAAATTGAAATCGAAAACGGCAGCACAAGCCAAATCAGCAAAGGCCGATTCAATTGGCACTTGGTTGGTTTCATGGACGGCGGAAAGACTGCTCTAACGACGCAGACATCCATGATTCGACCGGCCGAGCTTCATTCGCTTGCGATGGCAGACGGAAGTAGCAAAGTCCTTAGTCATATCAATGACGAAATTTACAAAACACTTGAATTGCCAACGATTGAAGAGCGTTTCGTCAAAGCAACCGATGGCGAAAAAATTCATTGCTGGGTCATCCGTCCACCTGAATTTGATCCTGCCGCAGATAAAAAATGGCCAATGTTGACCTACTGCCAGGGCGGGCCTCAGGGGCAAATTGGTCAATGGTTTTCATACCGCTGGAATTTTCACTTGATGGCAGCCAAAGGCTATGTCGTTCTCGCTCCCAACCGTCGTGGGCTGCCCGGTTTTGGTCGTGCCTGGAATGATCAAATCAGTGGCGATTGGGGCGGGCAAGCGATGAAGGATATTTTGTCTGCGACCGATGATATGGTTTCTGAACCGTACATCGATAACGAGCGAGTCGGTGCCGTCGGGGCGAGTTTCGGCGGGTACACCGTTTACTGGTTGATGGGAAATCATGCCGACAGATTTTGCTCCATGATCGCACATTGCGGCGTGTTCAATTTGGAATCAATGTACGGTTCAACCGAAGAGTTGTTTTTCGTGAATTGGGATCTTGGAGGTCCGTACTGGAAGAGCGATGCTGTGCTGGAAAAGTACCGTAAGTTTTCACCGCACAGTTTCGTAGGCAAGTGGAAAACTCCTTTGCTTGTGATCCACGGCCAAAAAGATTTCCGCGTTCCCGTCACACAGGGCATGGAAGCTTTCACAGCGGCGCAAGTCCAGGACGTTCCCTCGCGATTTCTGTACTTTCCTGGTGAAGGCCATTGGGTCATGAAGCCACAAAATGGTGTGCTTTGGCATCGGGTGTTTTTTGACTGGCTTGATCGGTCGTGCAAAGTAGAAACGAAATCGGAAGCTGAGAAATAGTCTCCAGCAGATTCTTAATTTTTAGTTTTAAATTCCGGTAGAGAATCTCTGCTGGATGTTGATGACGCAAAGTCGATGGAATTCACCTTGGCTTTGCGTCTTTTTATTATTGGCCATTCTGGCAACAGTCTGTTTTAAAAAACGCCATGCGACGTAATCGCCGACGGAATTGAACGAATGGAAATTGGCGCTTTGGCCGCATTGATTGCCGCACTTTTATGGACTTGCTCCAGTATGTTGTGGGCACGAATCGATTTACCTGCAGGTGCGTTGAATCTTTGCAAGAATATCGTGGGCGTGTTTTTGATTTTCGCGCACATGACCGCACTATTTTTCGTGGTTGATCGAGCGCTATTCCAAGCCCCAGCGGACGCTTGGTTGTGGTTGGCGATCAGCGGTTTGATTGGTGTCGCGATCGGAGACACATTTTATTTTCGAAGCCTCCAGATTCTCGGTCCGCGCCGCGCGTTAATGATGGCGACAACGGCACCGCTTTTTTCGGCAGTCCTTGGCTTTGCAATCCTCCAAGAAGACTTACAGTTCTTCGCTGTCGTTGGAATCATCGTTACGATTCTGGGCGTGTTGGTAGTCATCAGTGATCGCAAAGCAAAAAAGGAATCGCTGAACCTCCACCCGGGGGCACTTCGTTGGGGAGTCGCGTGCGGGATTGGTAGTTCGATCTGCCAAGCGATCGGCGCAGTGTGCGCGAAACGTGGAATGATCGGTCCAAGCGGAGTCGATATTTGCGATCCCGTCGAAGCCACCTTTATCCGTCTCTTGGTATCGGCGATCGCGAGTGTTGTGATCGTAACTGTAACGGGAAAGATTTTTTCCCTGAGTAAGCAAGTGTTTCAATGGGACTTGATTAAGCTACTCGTTCCCGCCACCGCGTTAGGGACGTGGTTGGGAATCTGGCTCAGCCAAATCGCATTTCGTTTCTCTGATGTCGCCATTGCTCAAACGTTGATGTCGACTTGTCCATTGTTCGCCATCCCGATCGTTTGGTACTTTCACAAACAGCGCGTGACACTGATTGCGATTCTTGGAACTGTAGTGGCCGTCATTGGCATCTTCATGACGGTCTATGATTTTGACAAAGTACCCATACAGCTGGATCCACCCGCTCTGACGACCGAACAACTTGATTTGATTGAATGATGGATCTGGCGAGATTTTATTGACGAGAGCTGGACGATCTTGCCATCGAAAGCAAATGTCTTTTGCTGTCCAGACAACCCATCGAGTGGCACACGTGCAATCGCCAGTGGTAAGACTGAGTAAATGCGCCGAATGTGGCGTAAATTCGCGTTCCGATTGTAACGACGCGATAAATCACAAATCGAATTATCGTTGATGTTTTTCGAAAAACGAGTAGGATAAATAACGTTCCAAAGCCATGGCTCTACCTCTTTTTAACCGGTTATTCAACGGTCTTATCATGAAACCACTTTCCATTTTGCTTGGCACAGTTGTCATCAGTAGCGCAGGAATCCTAGGTTACTCCAGTGGCATTTTCGATCAGCCTGTGAACTCATCCGAGTCAACAATTTTCGCAAGCAACAACTCTGACTCAGGGACGACGCTTGCTTCACAGCGTGTCGTGATGAAAAAACCGGCGTCGGAAAACGGACTGGTGACTCTCAACGACCAAGAGAAAATCGAAAAGGAAAAGAAAGAAAATCCGAATAGCATTCGCGCCAATCAAAAAAAGCGGGTCCCCATGAAACCTGTTCCGTTGGCCAAACCAACGGCAAAGAAACCTTCGTCAGGAAAAAACATTGCTGAGCGAGAGACTGACAGCGACGCCTTGATCAGTCGTCCTTCGGTAACTCAACCAAATTCCTCATCCAAATCACAGCCAAAACAAACGAAGCCCTCGACCAACAAAGCGGTTGGCAAAACCACTGGCGAAGCAGATGCCAAGCCTGATCACGTTTTTAGACTCGGCGGAGGCCCTCAGCAGATGACAGCCGATCCGTTACCCGAACAAGTTGAAAATCGAAACGCGAACCGGGTTGCTCGCCCAAAAAAGGCTCTCGAGGATCCAGTCGAAGCAATTAAAAAACCAAACGTCAGAGTTGAAAACAATGGTGACAAAGCGACAAAACAACCCCTCCAAAATCCTCCTCGAAACCGTCGTCCTCAACTAGGAGATTTTGACGGTCCACGACAGGCTGATGTTCCACCTGCCCAAATTCCGTCTTCCGTTCCAAAAGCTCAACGTGGTAATCAGCAAGCCCAGGGTCAAAACCGACAGCAAGGCGTTGGTCAAATAGACGGGCGGCTTACCCCATCGCCAGCTCGACGACCAATCGCAAATAATCAACGACCAAACGCGAACAATCGCCCAGCCGTTCGAGACGGCGGCGGGATTCAAAAGATCGATCAACGCAATCAACAGAACTTGCAGGGCAACGCGAGCAGAAGAAAAGAAATGGGAGACGGCCCTCATCCGCTAACTCCGCCACCACTTGTGATTCCTCAAGGTGCTCAGAATTTTCGGCAAGGTCGCCCAGTTGGTCAGCGAGGCAATGGAGCCCAGAATTTACGCGCTAGGGACCAGGGGAACCGTGGACCAGCTGTTGCGATGGATGTTGAAGATCTAGGTGGCAGTGGAAATGCGAACAGAGCCGACGGGCGCAACAATCCTGTACGAAGACCGCGAGTTCAGAATGGTAAAGGACCACAATCGTTGGATAACAGTGCTGCCAGGCCAGGCGAACTCAGCGCCGGACAACGTCCTGCAGAAGACACACGGACCCAGCGAAAAAGAAGTGGAACGACCCCAACGAAAGCGACGGGACAAGGCGTCGGTGAAGACAAAACCAACGGAGCCAACAAGGCTACAAAAAATGGCGTTGCACAGGCAACTTTTGATTCCGACGTTCCAGCGGCATCCAAAAACAAGCCTCAGAATTACGAAGACGAAATGAAAGCCATGCGGGAGAAATATGACCGCTTGAAGAAACAGTACGACGCACTCAGCGGTGGAAAATAGCTTTCTCTTGGCCCTAACCTGCCTGGCAGTGACTACCCATGACAATCAGTCTTGCACTGTTGCCACTGACCAGCAGTTCAACGGGCTGAGAATTACAATTCTATGTTTTGGTGTCTTTATTCGCTCTTACGCCTATTGAGGTAGCGGCACGTCAACGCTGACGGTAGATCCGTTGTTACTTCCGCCAACGAACGGAACTTGCACTGCCGGCGAATCGGTTGCCCGTAACTGCTTGAACTTGACGACTCGATTCCTACCGGCTCTTTTTGCTTCGTAAAGTGCAAGATCGGCACAGCTCAAAAGCGGGTCAATCTCTCTCGCATCTTGGGGAAACGCTGCGACACCGATCGAAACTGTGACTTTTCCTAGTGGAACATTTCGAAGCGACACAATGAGTTCTTCGGTACGCCGACAAATATTTTGAGCAGTCAATACTGCCTCGGGGCTGTCAATGTCCAACAGAACCACCACAAATTCTTCGCCGCCGTATCGGCACACAATATCCGATGGACGGACAGCTTTCTTCAGCATCTCGCCGAACTCGCGTAGAACAAGGTCACCCGCTTCGTGTCCGTATGTGTCATTGAAGAGCTTAAAGTGATCGATGTCCAACATCAATAAACTGACTGAGTGCCCCTCCTGACTCGCTCTGCAAAATTCCCGCTCGAGGTTATCCATCAAATAACGGCGATTGTACAAACGAGTTAGCGTGTCACGTGTTGATTGGTATTGCAGTGATTCGCGAAGTTTCAAATTCGCAATGGCTAACGCGATTTGATCAGCACAAACTTGAGCCAAGCGATTAATGCGTGAACGGTCGTTGAAACTTTCTGAGGAGGATTCGGGCTGTGGAGAATCGAAGGAGATATTGAGAACGCCAATCACTTCACCGTATGCCATCATCGGGATACAAGCGTAACCGAATTTCGTGCAACCTCCGCTGTTGGAACAGATATTCCCATCGGCGCAAGGCGTTTCCGTGTGAAGTTTCCCTCTCCGAAGCGCCCAACAGTCTTCCGGGGCGAACATTTTTGCAATCGCAATCGCGTTACCCCACGAGACAAATGGCTCAACGATGTTTCGTGATTCGCTGAACAGGCAAATGGCGACAGAGCTATCGGGAAACAGCTTTCGCCCAAACCGGCTGAGGATCTTTCTCGTCTCCTCGATGTTTTTGCAAACTTGAAGATTATCGTTCAGCTCGTTCAGTAACTGAATCTCTGCTGCTGTTCGGTTTAGTTGCTCGTGTGATTTCTCAAGTGCGATCGCATCTCGACGTTGCTCCGTGATGTCAATCGTACTACCGATGTAGCCGATGAAGTTTTCCTTGGCATCGAATTGAGGTTCCCCCATGTCGAGGACTTGGCGATACTCTCCGTCGTGACGACGCAAGCGGTATTCCATCCTGATCGATTGTCGATTCTTGAGAGCATCCCCGGAAATCTTCATCACCCAATCGATATCATCACGGTGTAATCGTTCGGGCCAAGCATCGAGCAAATTCGTTTCTCTGGAAATCCCGGCAAAACTCCGCCATCGCTGGTTGTAGTAAACGGGCAGTCCCTCTTCGTTGATGCACCAAAGCATCGCAGGGGCAGCATCAGCAAGCCGCTTCCAATCAACAAACTCCTGTCCGGTGATGAATCCGCTTGAGGTTGTTTCTTCGTTGAGCATATTTCCGTCCAGGAAGGAAATTAAAGGTAGAAAACTAAAGGTACTATCTGGTTAAGCGTCTGTTTCAGATCACAAATTCAACGCTGTGCGATTGGAGTTTTTGAATCACGTTGCATTTGCGTATCACCTCACTAACCTCACTGAAGCCAGACCTGGCTCGGCTCGTTTTGACAATCGAGGTTTCCATTAAATATCTTCAAATTTTTCGTCGAGTTCATTTCAAAAATTCTTACGGTCAGAAACTGATACAACGCCAATACACAACATGTATTTCGTCATCGCTCGAACCCGACATTAGTAACGCAATCAAACGACGGTTTGCTTAACGAATCGATAGTATTCCCCTTGGAGGTGTTCAGCCAAAGTTCTAAGGTATCTCAAAGATAGCTCCCGCCGTTAAAACTGCTAAATTCGGAAACAATCTGGTTCCTAAAGCGGGCGAATTTACAGAGTATGGACATCGATTATTAAAATGCCGATTTTCCATTGATCCTTTGTGGTGTTTTCCCTAACTCAACTGTACGAGTTAGGCAAGAATTGACGCTGAAATTGGATCTAAGCCATACTTGCCACGACAACATCCATAAAAACACAGGACGATAAAACTTCAATGTCAAATGTAAAAGCGATCAGCGTTGGAGAGCTGCATTCACTGCGCGAGAAAAGTGATTCTAAGAAATCTCTTTGCTTGATCGACGTCAGAACTCCCGCTGAATTTTCTGAAGTTCATGCCGTTGACGCGATTAACATTCCGCTTCATCAATTCGACGCAAACCAAGCTGCGAGCAAGCTCGGCCTGTCGAAGGACGATACAATCTATTTAATCTGCAAAATGGGCGGTCGATCACAAAAGGCATGTGAAAACATGCTGTCCAATGGCTATAAAAACGCGACCAATGTGGCTGGTGGAACGGATGACTGGGTCCGATCGGCTCTGCCAATAGTCCAAGGAGCCAAAAAAGCATTTGCGATCAACCGACAGGTTCAAATCCTTGCTGGATCTTTGGCTCTCATCGGGGCATTACTCAGTTTTTACAATCCGTATTTTGCAATCCTTCCGATCTTCATTGGTGGAGGCTTGGTTTTTTCAGGATTAACTAACACCTGTGGCATGGGAACCATGTTGGCGATGATGCCGTGGAACCAAGCTCCCAAACCTGAGCCACCTCTACCGGTGAAAGCACCAATCGAACCCAATGCAGAATGCTGAAACGGGTAACTTTTTGCCAGTTGGCGAATTCTCTCTCATTTGAACTAAGCCTGTGACGCAATCTTTAGTTGCGTTTTGGGAATCAAACCTTCGTAGCCTGGCGGATCGGTATCGCGACGAAATGATATCGTGACCAACCTGCGTTACTTCCTTTCGCGGTTTAGGTCACGTCTATCGCTAATTCTGCGCCCGGCTAAAATCGGAAAGATGATCAAACAGCTTACAATTTTCGGCGTCGGACTGATTGGCGGATCCCTCGCACTTGCGTTGCGCAAGTCAAAATATTGCGAACACATTATCGGCTGCAGCCGGAACAAAGAGCACCTTGAAAAAGCGGTCGAGCTTGGTGTGATCGATTCTTATTCGCTTGACCCTGTTGAGGCAGTTTCAGGCTCGGACATGGTCTTGCTGGCCGTTCCAATGGGAGCCATGGAAACAGTGCTCAGCCAAATTGCAGATGCACTTTCACCCGACGCGATCGTAACGGACGCTGGCAGCTCAAAAGCCAGTGTTGTCCGGGCAGCAGAAATTGCTTTTTCTGGAGTTCCCGATTTTTTCGTGCCGGCACACCCAATCGCGGGAAGAGAAAAAAGTGGCGTAGAGGCTGCGCTGGTGGACCTGTTTGTCGACCATAAAGTCATTCTCACACCGCTTGAAAACACGTCAGAGGATGCGATTCTCCGAGTCACGAAAATGTGGGAAGCCACAGGAGCCAAAGTTAAACAGCTTGGCGTAGAACAGCACGACCTCGTTTTGGCAGCGACCAGTCACCTACCTCACGTTCTTGCGTATTCGCTCGTCGACACACTTTCGGACACCGACTACGTGGACGAAATTTTTCAGTTCGCAGCTGGTGGGTTTCGCGATTTCTCGCGAATCGCTTCTAGCGATCCTGTTATGTGGCGAGACATCTGCCTTGAAAATCGAACAGCGGTATTGGATGCGTTGACCGCGTTTCAAGCCAATCTTGCGGGTCTGAGGGCAATGATTGAACAGTCTGACAAAGAAGGTTTGCTGGATACGTTTGCTCACGCGAAACAGATTCGCGATGCCAACGTGATGAAACACCGTTAAGCTAAGAGTTATAGGCTAATTCGCAAGTCAAAATGACGGAACTTGTTACGGGTTTCACGCGTTCGATCTTGTGTAAACGAGCCCTACAACCATACTAGTAGACTGAAAATTCGGTCTCAATTGACGCCATTGAGACACACCGGTTTACTCGGCCTCATTGACCTAGGCCTCATTCGAAATCGTGAGTTCGTTTGTCCGCTCCCCAAAATCAATCCAAGAAAATTGTCGTCGCCGGGGTCCCTGAGCACTTCAATCTTCCATGGCATCAAGCCATCGAATCGAATGCATTTCTTGATGCCGGTATCAACCTAGAATACGTTGACGTTCCCGGTGGAACTGGGGCCATGATGAGGGGCCTGAACGAAGAAAAGTTTGATCTCGCGATTGTTTTGTTCGAAGGCAGCGTAAAGAACATCCTCAAAGGCAGTTCGAACAAGATTGTAAAAGTCTACATCGAGTCGCCGCTGATTTGGGGAATCCATGTCGCCTACGAAAGCGAAATCCAAAACACGGACGACATGAAAGGCAAGCGTTACGCGATCAGTCGTTTTGGGTCGGGTTCGCACCTAATGGCGATCGTTGATGCGTCAGAGCGAGGTTGGCCGACCGAAAAATTGGACTTTGAAAAGATTGGCAATCTCAACGGTGCTCGCAAAGCACTCCTTAACGGCGACGCGGACATTTTCTTGTGGGAGCGATTCACAACCGAACCATATGTTCAGTCGGGTGAATTTCGATGCATCGGAGAAAGACGCACGCTATGGCCAGCGTTTGTCGTTTGCGTCCGCGAAGAAGTTTTGAACGAACGTTGCGACGAGGTCAAAACAATTCTGGACATCGTCAATCAGTCATGCGGAAACTTAATGGCAGCCCCCAACGCATGTAAGCTGATTTCTGATCGTTATGGACTTGAGCTGAATCGGGTTCGTGACTGGTTTAATCAAACCGAGTGGAACACTGACTTTTCCCGCCCTGACGATGCGATTGAATCAATCAAGCAATATTTGCAAAAGCTTGACCTTGTAACCAAGGCTGAATCTAACGCGACCGATGTTTGGTTTGACCTCTGCGATCCTATCGCCGGCAAGGCAACGGATGCTGCTCGTGGAACCGATGTCAAACCATCTAAAAATGAAATTGAGACCAACAACCTCGGAACCAACCAAATGATTCGTCACACCGTAATGTTCACTTTGAAGCACGCAAAAGGCTCGAAAGCTGAACAGAATTTTCTCAAACAAGCCCTCGCGTTGGCAGAGATTCCTACTGTCAAAAATTTTGAGCAGCTTCGGCAAGTCAGCAAGAAATGCGAACACCACTTTGGTTTCTCAATGGAGTTCGACAGTCAGTCAGACTACGAAACGTATAACGATCATCCTGCCCATACGAAGTTCGTGAATGAACACTGGATTCCAGAGGTCAAATCGTTTCAAGAAATTGACTACGAGCCCTACAACGCCTCATAGCGCACGCACTGAGCCAACACATCGATTCGTTGAAAGTGAAATTTGAAACGATTGCAGAACGAAGCGACCGAGTCAAAAACCTAATTCGTTAAACCCATTTCGCTATTTCGATTTCTCTTCGCTCTTTGTAGCGTCTTCCCCAGCGTCGTTATCTTCCTCCACAATCGGCTCAACCCAAATGTTACGATAACGCACCTCTTGGCCGTGGTCCTGCAAGTAAACAAAACCTGGAGTCGCGCCATCCTTCAATGGAGAGGCTGTGGTTGAATTTGGAAGCTCAACTTTTTCGTGGATAGTAACGCCGTTATGAGCGACGGTGACCCAGGCGTTCTTGACTTTCTTTTCGCCTTCGAACATGGCGGCGTGAAATTCGATGTCGTACGTTTGCCACTGCATTGGCGGGTAACACATGTTTACGTTGGGCTTGCGAATCTTGTAGATCCCGCCACATTCGTTGTGCTCACCTGAGAGACCAAAAGAGTCGAGCATTTGAACTTCGTACCGCCCCTGAACATAGATTCCACTGTTTGATCGCTGCTGCCCGCGCGCCTCAGGATGAAAGGGAAGCAAAAACTCAATATGGATCTTGTGGCTTTGGAATTTCTCCTTGCTTGCCGTGCCTTGTTTAAGCAAACCGTCATCTGTCATTCTTCCCGGTTTGCCGCGAAACTCCCATTGCTCAACCGAAGTCCCGTCAAAAAGAACAATGCCGTTTTTGGGTGCAGATTTCCCCAGCGTCGAGCTCTTTCTAACAATCCGTTTCAAGCGCCCCATGACGTTGCCCGCTGCATCAGTAATGGTCGCAACGCCATCAGAAACCAAAGCTTCTCCATCGTCCGTGGTAAGCTTTAGAATTTTGTCCTCGTCCTCGCTGATCGACACATTCTCTATTCGCTTGGGAGAGTCTCCATTCCAACCGTCGCCGGGCAGTCCACCAAAGTAGGCCACGCCAGTGAATTTGCCTTTACCCAATGCGATGATTTGAATTCCAAACTTAAATTCTTGACCGTCGGCTTCTAGCGTTCCGGAGTATTCGCCTTGGACTTGGTAATCCATGTCGTTGGATTTATCTTGTCCCACTACGGTCAAACATCCGAAGAACGCCATAACGGCAAAAGTAAAAGCAGTCGAAAATCTTGAAAGTCCAAGAACAGATTGAGTGGGGGAAAACAATTGAGTCACAGCATATTCCGACGGTCAGTGGAAAGATAAAAACTTCGTCTTATGATCATACCATCGGGTTTGCGGGCAGAGCAAGCATTTGCAGATTCCATTTTCGCGCACAAAAAACCAGCCCCAAAATTGAGGCTGGTCGAATTTTAACTGAGAATAGCTATCTAGATTAGTAAGAGCATCTTGCGAAAACCCATGCCCACTTACTTTTCCTCGCCGCCCTCTTGTAATCGCCAGCGGCCGCAAACATTTCGGCTTGAAGTAGGAAGTCTTCGGCAGTTGCAATTGAGTAAGCATCTCCACCGGCAGCAACGGCTGCAGCCAACTCGCCCTCTACGATAGAATTCAGCACTGCTTGGATGTCCATCTGCGCTTGGTCAACGTCAGCGTTGCCATTAACGCGACTCAATAAGCTTGTCGCTTTTTTCGCGTACCAGAAGAACAAGCATCCATTGTCGTTTAGCGATCCGTCTTCATTAAAGAAAGCAGGATTGGCCGCGGAGCCCAAAAAGTAAGTCGCCAAATCAATCCGAAGATCGTCGAAATAGCAACCAGTCGGACCGATCGCTTCAAGGCTCGCGATGATTTCCTCGAGAGACTCCTCCGGAGAAGGACTGCAGTTTCCGCCAAACGAAATTTCGCCTTCAATAACGATGGCGAAATTGGATTCTTCAGTTCCGGAAATTTCAATTCGAGTGATGTTCAAACCTTCGGTGTTAGTCCACCCCCAGTACGCAGGAGCGTCATCAAAAGTTAGCGTCGCATCGTATTCAGCGACTTGAGTTTCAACGAGTGTGTCGCCGTCGTAAAATTTGTAGATCGAATCAAGCTGAAGGACACGAAAACAAACGCCTTCAACCGGATCCAATCCCGGATTGATGTCGATGTCAACCGAACGGGCAAAATCAGCAACAAAACCAACGCTGCCATTGGTTGAGAGCGCCCGGATACCCAATGCGTTTCCTTCTTGAGAGACAACTCCGTAGCTCAAGTTCTGAGGTGTGGGGATTTCGCCAGAGAAATCATCTGGCAGAGAGTTGCCAGCAAAATCTACCACAGAACCAAAATCGGTTCCGATAACGTTGCCGCAAACGGAAGCACGCCAAAGGTCTTTGTCATCGAAGACATCGCCGGCGGATACGGTAGACGCAACGAGTGATGTCGTTAAATAAGCGAACAGGATTAGAAGTGTGGCTCTAGTCGAAAACGATCTCATTAGGTGACTCCAGGATGGTAGTGGGGACAATGCCTCGGCATGAATTTCTTGAGGCGCCGAAATTTTCATTGGGGAAGGCTTTTTGTGCAAAGATAAAAGCTCCGCGCGGGGGAAAATATCGGGTATCCGACGATGAAAACTAAAAATTCATTCAAACAAACCACCCTTTAGGGGTAGCCCGCTCTCGCCACCTTAAACTGGTCGGAATTTCCTCGTCGAGTCCGAGACAAAAAACCCGTGTATCACCATTCACAGGCGGGAAAACACGAGTTTTCAGCTGCCTTCGATTCTCTGAAAATTGCTGATTCTAGGAGGCACTTTTGGATGCCACGACGGCCAAAAAATGGGTGTATAACCATACACAAGAGTTAGTTTTCGTACGATCGGAGACAATCAAAGTCCAGCTATCATCGCCCGCAAGGACGGGGCAATTTCTGAGTAGTTTGGGGCAGATAGACAATCGCAAACTGAGCGTTATTTTTTGTCTTCGCCAGTGTTGAGAATCGCCATGAAAGCTCGTTGCGGAATGTCCACACTTCCAATGGACTTCATTCGCTTCTTACCAGCTTTTTGCTTCGCCCACAGTTTCCGCTTTCGCGAAATATCACCACCATAACATTTCGCGGTGACGTTTTTGCGAAGTGCTTTTACGGTTTCGCGAGCGATGATCCGCGAGCCTATTGCGGCTTGGACGGCGACTTCGAACATATGCCGATTGATTTCTTCCTTGAGTTTTTTACAAACGGCTCTCCCACGTCGATCAGCGTCGGCTCGATGGCAAATCACACTTAACGCGTCGACTGGTTTTCCGTTGACCATGATGTCCATTCGAACCAAGTCGGCAGGAAAGTATCCAATGACGTCGTAGTCCATTGTACCGTAGCCGCGGGTGATGCTTTTAAGTTTGTCGTGCATGTCGTAGATGACTTCTGCCAACGGCAAGTCATAGGTCAACATCATGCGAGTCGCGGAAAGATATTCAGTGTTCTGCTGGATGCCGCGACGCTCCTGACAAAGTTTCATCACTGGACCGACATACTCTTGTGGTTGGATCAAGTTCACGCGAACGATCGGTTGCAAGAACTCGTCGATCTCGCCCGGGTCAGGGACCTCTTGAGGCCGATGAATCGAAAGTTCTTTTCCGCGTTTCGTTTTAATTTTGTAGGTCACATTAGGAGCCGTCTGAACGAGGTCAACATCGGCCTCTTGTTCCAAACGCTGTTGGACGACTTCCATGTGCAACATGCCAAGAAATCCGCAACGGAAACCAAACCCAAGAGCTTCACTAGACTCAGGCATAAATTCGAAACTTGGATCGTTGATTGCCAATTTCCCTAACGCGTCTCGCAGCTCTGAAAAATCTTGACCGTCGGACGGGTACAGGCCGCAATAAACCATGCGTTTAGGTTCTTGGTAACCTGGCAACGCCTCGGCCATTTCTTTGCCAGCGATCGACAAAGTATCGCCGATATTAACGTCTTCGAGAGATTTAATATTGCAGACCACATAACCAACCTGCCCAACGGTAAGACTATCACACGGCGTTTGTTTGGGTGTGAACTGACCAAGTTCGATGATTTCGTGTTCGGTACCCGCGCGAACAAATTTGACTTTATCGCCTTTTCGGACCGTTCCATTGATGACTCGGACGTAAGTAATCGCTCCCCGATATTCATCATAATGAGAGTCAAACACCATTGCTTGGAGAGCCGAATTCGCGTCTCCTGTTGGCGGCTTGATTTTCGAAACGATCGCATCGATCAGCTCGTCGATATTAATCCCCGTTTTCGCGCTAACGCGGACGATATCATTTGCGTCGATACCGAGGACTTGTTCCATTTCCTCGGCAACTTGATCGGCTCGTTGATACTGCAAGTCGATTTTGTTAATCACAGGGATGATGTCGAGATCGTGTTCGATCGCAGCGTAACCAGTGGCGACGGTCTGGGCTTCGACACCTTGGAAAGCATCTGCCAGCAGCAAAGCACCTTCGCAACAGTTGAGTGAACGAGACACTTCATATTGGAAATCGACATGGCCAGGCGTGTCGATCAAGTTCAGTTCGTACGCCTGGCCTTTGTGTTCGATTCGCATTGCGACAGCGCGGGCTTTGATTGTGATCCCACGTTGTCGTTCCAACTCCATATCGTCGAGAACTTGGTCTTGCATTTCACGCTTCTGCACCGTGCCGGTATGTTCAAGCAATCGGTCGGCCAGAGTACTTTTTCCATGATCGATATGAGCGATGATGCAAAAGTTTCGAATGTTTTCCGTCTTAATTTTGGCCATGCAAAAAGTGGTTTGTAGAGTTGGTTAAGGATATAAGCGATTGTCGAAAGTGATCGGCAGATTGACTTGCGATCTGAACCGAAGCCTCGAAGAAGGATTGTAACTCAGCGTGCCGAATAGTTACTTCTTATTGTAGGCAACACGCGCCAAACCTGCCGCGCCAACAAAGCCTGCTTCTGAGCCTAATTCGGCAAATTTTACGATGAGCCGCTCTCCCAAGACCGGAAACACTAACCTTCGCGTCTCTGCAATTACAGCGGCAAGGAATTTCTGCCCAAGCGGTGAGTGGTTTCCGCCAAAGTTCATTGCTCCGCCAAGCATGAATGCCGCGGGGTCAATCGTGTGAGCAAGTTGAGCGATGCCGCGCCCCAAATAAACCGCCGTTTCCGATACCATTCGATTGGCAAACTCATCCCCTGCTGACGCCGCGTTGGAAATCATAAGCGCTGACAGCGGTGACGCTTCTCCAATTTCTTTTCTTAAAATCGACTGGGCACTTGAGTCAAGATCGCCCATCGCCTCACGCGTTCGTTCGACCACAGCGGTCGCACTGGCGTAAGCTTCCAAGTGGCCGATCTGTCCGCATCCGCAAACTCTCGCGTTCTCTGATGTGTCAATTGTGATGTGACCGACTTCGGCTCCATGACTGTGGGCACCGTCAATCGACACATCGTTAACAATGATGCCGCCGCCCACGCCGGTCCCGAGTGTTAACAAAACCATGCTGTCGAACGCTTGTCCGCCCCCGACCCAATATTCTCCAAATGCAGCGGCTCCTGCGTCGTTGGCGTAGGTGACAGGTTTGCCCAACGCTTGGCTGAGGTTATCTCGAATCGGAAAATTGTGCCAACCGGGAAGATTCGTCGGAGTGAGAATAACACCTTTGTGGATGTCCATCGGCCCAGGGGTACCAAGCCCCGCAGCGACCACATCGCCCCAGCTGAAGCCTGCCGTTTTGCAAAGCTGTTCCAGTTCGATCCGCGATTCTTTGGAAGCAATTTCTGGAGTTTGATTCGGCTGCGTCGGGAACTTCGAGTCTGCAATGACCTTCCCACGGTTATCGACCAAGCCTATTTTTACGTTGGTCCCGCCAACATCAACGCCCGCGAAAATTGGTTTCTCAAAATCTGAATTTGTGGACATAGCATGGTCGTTTAGAAGTGGTGAATCGGAGACAAGAGTATAAAAATCTCCTGCCGTTTCGACAATGCTTAACCGACACCGCAATCAGCGCTAACGGTGATTCCATTTACTGGGCAAATAGATTTCGTTATGCCTATCAGGAGCGTTTACCAAATACGAAAAAAGCCCACTGCAGATCTGGACTGCAGCGGGCCGTTCACGTGTTGAATACAGGTCTGAACTACAAGTTCAAGGTGCAACTACCTCCATTTCAACACAGCGAATACTCCTTTGCCCTCGCGGATTTTTTCCGGCAATCGGATCAGACGATCCCGATACATGCTGAGCAATACCGCAGTGCCGAAAAATACTCCGCCGCCAATCATCATCAACACGGAGGTGTTTCTCAGCTGTTCTGGAAACTGAATCAACAACAGATTGCTAACTACGACCACTGCAAGCAGTAAAGAACCGGCAAGCGTTGTTGAACGGACTCGGCACAGGATGCCCGAACCGAGCAAGATGATCCCCACTACCAAACCACCGATCTCATGCAAACCTCGCCAAGCGTAGATCATGTCTCCGCCGTCAATTCGGTCGAAAACTAGTCCAACAATCATCGGCATAGCCAAGAGAAAGCTTCCAACGCCCAAACCGATCGTCACCATTTCGTTGCTGGCGACTTTTCCAGGTTGAGGTGAATCTTCTCGAGACCAACCGATGTAGCCAGCGATGACCATCAATGCTCCCGATGCCAGAGCTCCTAATTCCAATCGTTGAACAATAGTCAGTGTCGAAATTGTCATCATGGTCAAAACGCAAGTCATCACTATCAACGCGGCTGCTCCAATGAAACTTTGCTTCCACGCTTTTTCTTTGGTGGAAACATAGCCAAGCCCCAACGCGAACAATTGTGTCGCGAGCAATCCAATGTGGGCGAGTTCGCCTTCGTCGCCAAACACTGCAAACGTGACATAGAGGACTGCTGCGGAAGATCCCAGCAATATCGTTGAAAATGCGAAACGTTCCAGCAATTGGGACGCGGCGGTTCTTGCCAGTTTCTGCTCTGTCAATCCGCGACTGGATGATTGTCGCGCCAACTCGCCCATCACATAACGAGCCGCCAACAATGCCAGACCCAAAACGGTGATCGAAGTGATGATCGTGTACGGACCGGTCCAATTGAAAAAGACAAACAATTGCACGATCAAGGTTAACACCGTGAATAGCGTCAAAAGAATGCTGCTTTTCTGAGCCGAAGCCAAACCTATGATGCCAAATGCCACGCCAAGCAGTCCAATGAATGCCATGCTCAACAAAGAATGAAACACTACTCCAGTACTTGGAATGGACAGAAACAGGACCCAAAGTGCGGCCACTGAAAATGAAGCCGATAGCGTGGCCAAACAAATTTGCTCCAACGTTCGGCTCGGTGGAAACGCGATTGAAGCCAACGCAAGCCCGACAGGCACAACAGCTCCAACGCATAACAATACCGAAGCTGAAGCCAATCCAAGACCGAACAATCCTGACATGAATCCGATCATCATCCCGCCGATTCCAACAATAAGAGCCAACTGAGAAAAGGGTATCAAAGCAGAATCTGACTTGTTTTTCCAAAGCGACGGCAAAGTGACTGATGCCAAACCAGCGGTCAATAACTGAATTACTGGCATGATTCCGCCGAACATCGTTCCGTCATCGAACATTCCGCAGAAGTATCGCACTACGCCAAAACTTACCAAACCGATTGAAACCAAAGGCAACACAAACTCTGGCCAAAAGTCCTTCACTGCCACAACCGTTTGGGCACCAGGCATTTGCTTCTTCGCAAGTACGATTTTTCCAAACACAATACTGGCAACGTTGGCAGCGACGACCAGCAACGCGAGTAGAATCAAACCAATATTCAATGTGATACTGATGTTCAACAGATTGACCGTTTGGATCAACGTGGCAATGCCGATGACGCCGGTCAGCATTTTTGTAAGCGAGCTACAGCGATCAGAAAGGCTAGAGAAAACGTAGTTGTACCCGGCACCGATTAGGAGTGCTAAAGTCCATAGCTGACCTTTTCGATCAAATAGAATTTCAGGCGATTCAAAACCGGAACCAACTATCGAACAGAATTCAATCACTGCTGTTGAGAAATGCCCGCCCAACAACAATGCTAAGCCTGCGAACAAGACCAAATGCCCGGCTCGATAGAACGCTAGACCAAATTCGTTTCTTGAAAACGCGCCCTTTTCTTCTTTGAACCATCGGTCTGCATGAATTGCGATGGCCCCCACCGAGATAAAAAATGTACTCATTGGAAGTACAATCCAGAATGCATTTCCGGGGGCACCTGCAAGGAACAGCATCCCAGTCATTACTATGCCGCCCACCAATGTGTAAACAAACATTGAATCGCGAGTCACCCTCGCAATCGCGGCATAGATTACGGAACAGAACAACGCTGGTATCCAAAGCTGACCTCCTTCGTCGAGCACGATCAGATGTTGAGAGTCATACAGCCAAAGATTCAGCGGCATTACGAGTGAGCCAAGCAATGTCAAACCGCGCCCCGCAATCTTGTAGCGGGTCCTTTTTAACATCCAGATTCCGGTACCAATCAAACCAAGGTTGCCGACGCCGGCTACCACGGCAACAAGCGCCGGATTGTCAAACAGCCCGATCGACCAAAGCCAAACCACAAGTCCAGCCACGAGAAGGATTCCACCGGCCAGCATCATGCGATGCAAGTTTTGCGGGCTGAGGATTCGCTCAACGAGGCTAACTCTGACCGAATCCCTCTGATCGAAAAATCCAGAAGCAGAAACCAGCTCCGCGGTCACCAGTTCGTCTTGATCATGTTTCGTTTCCACTTTGTACTCCCAGATTGATAGTTGCGTTTGATTGTGTTTCCAGCCTGCGGATCAACACTTAGCAACGGTTAGGCCAAAGAGTTTTTTTTGTGAAAGCGAGAAGAAATGCCAATAAAAACAGGGATATTCTTTAGTTGCTTTACGATTCAACAAAACCAAGCTGATTCGGAATGGACATTCAGCGTGCGGCAGGCGTACATTTGATGTACATTGATTTCCAATGAATAACAAACACAAAAAGCAGGTTTTGGCCATTTCAAGACTTGCCAACTGCAACCCGTTTTCACCGACTCGATTCGAAATCGAAAAAGAGATTTTGGGTAGAGAATGCGAACCGTTGGACTCAGTAGCTTGGAACCGAACGCAGCAACACCGGAACGTTAGCCAAACGGAAACCGACCGCCCCAACGTTATTCGGTTGACCAACATTGCAGCTGATTTAGTCCACGCCGTCCGTGCCGAGAAAGAAAACGGACGTGGCGTTCCCGAAGAATTGAGAAACGCATACTGGGATGTTGCAACCTATTTACTACTCTACCGTCACATCACCAAACTTCCCGCTCGCGACATTTGGGCTGACACCAAGCAAAACCAAAAACGTTTGGCTGCAGTTTGGAGAGAATTTTGGCTGGACTACCAAGTCACCTTTGACGTTGATGGCGACTATCCGATCGATGAAAAATCTGCCGCACATCTCTTTGCGTGTTTAACCCAAGTCCACCGCGCGTTTTTCAATATCTTCGATTTTATTCTCGGCGAGTCGTTACCAATCGCCAGATTGCGTGGCAAAGTCTGGGAGTCAGTTTTTACTTGTGACATCCGGCGATACCACCGTTCGTTGTTCAACCGAATGCGTGATCTCTCGACGTTGGTCACAGGCCCATCTGGAACTGGAAAAGAATTGGTCGCCAGAGCCATCGGGCTTTCCCAATACGTTCCTTTCAAACCAGCCACATCAAAATTTGCGGTGGACCCAGACAATGCGTTTCTACCGCTAAACCTTTCTGCACTTTCGCCAACCCTGATTGAGTCGGAGCTGTTTGGACATCATCGCGGCGCTTTCACTGGTGCCATTGCTGACCGGGTGGGATGGTTGGAAGCCTGCAGTGAACACGGGGCTGTGTTCCTGGATGAAATTGGCGAGCTGGACTTGAGCTTGCAAGTTAAACTGCTTCGCGTGGTTCAAGAACGCGTTTATTGTCGTTTGGGCGAAGTGAAATTACGAAAGTTCACCGGCAAAATCGTTGCGGCAACCAATCGTGATCTTTCGGAAGAAATTCAAGCCGGTCGTTTCCGAGAGGATTTCTACTTTCGACTTTGCACTGATCGAATCCAAACGCCGTCGCTTCGTGAGCAACTTGACGACCGACCGGGCGATTTGCTTTGGCTAGTCACGTCCATCGTTGATCGCAATTTTAACGAAAACGAGAATGAGCTCGCTGAAGAAATTGCAAATTGGATTGAGTCAAACCTCGGAACGGATTATCCGTGGAAAGGCAATATTCGAGAACTTGAACAGTGTGTTTCCAGTTACGTGATTCGGAAAAACTACACTCCGGTCGAGCGGTTGCAAGACGCCAGACGTTCCGGGCTACCTTGGTTGTCGGCTGACCAAAACGAACTGACGGCGGACCAGTTGTTGATTCGCTATTGCACTTGGCTTTATTCGATCCAGGGAAGCTTTGAAAAGACGGCGAGAATTGTGAAGCTCGATCGGCGGACTGTAAAATCAAAAATCAATGCGGAGTTGCTTGAACAATTTCGCGCGTCAGGAACACCATAAGACGAAACAGATGATCGACCCCAACAAGCAAACGCTTGAAGAGCAAATCATCGCTCAGCGTCAGGATCGAATCGAAAAACTTCGTCACAGTAACGGCGCGAAACACATTATCATTGGCATTTTTGCAATCCTCGTTGGATTGGGGTTGTTTTTCCTGATCAACAATTTCAATGAAGGTAGGAATAGATTTAGTATAAATGGCCGACGTCGAATTGGGGCATTGCTTCACCTTTTATACTGGTCCAGCGGACGATGGTGGGTTCCGCTCCTCTGTTTTTTGTATGCTGCATGGCAATTGTTAATCGGTATCGGTTCCTGCCTAAAGCTCGTAGACATCGACGATGAGGAAGCAATTCCTGATGGTGACAAATGCACTTCTCCAATTTCCGTCCGTTAAGCAGCGTTTCAGAACACCTACGCCAGCAATAGTCGCAGTCAAACAAGCACCTTGGCCAACACCAAAACGGCCAATAGCAATTGGCCATATTTTTAATTGCGGCAAAACATTAGTATCTGGGTTCCCGGTTAATGATCTGAAAATATTACAGGTGTACCGAGATGAACGTTTTCAAATTCTTCAGACCAATTCATAGAGGTCAATGTGATTATTCCAACGCCCAAATTTTTTAGACAAGCCACGATGATTGTGGGTTGTTTCGTTTTTGCGTCGTCTTTTTGTTCAACATCAGCAGCTCAGCAATGGCCAGCGTTTCGCGGTCCCAGTGGGTCTGGGGTACTAGAAACAATTGAGCACCCGCTTGAATGGTCCGAAGACAAAAATGTTGCTTGGAGCGTCGAAGTTCCTGGAGGTGGTTGGTCGTCGCCCGTCGTCGCCGGTGACAAGATCTTTTTGACGACGGCGATTGGGAAAGAGAAACCTGTCGGATTCAGTGACGGCGTTCGAAACATGCGAGGCACTAAACCTGACAAACCACTGAAATTCCAATTGATCTGCTTGAAGCTAAGTGACGGCACGAAGGTCTGGGACAAAACTGTTGTCGAGCGGATGCCGGAACATACGATTCACCCCTCGAACACTTATGCGACCGAGTCGCCGACGACCGATGGCAAGAATGTATTTGTTTACTTTGCTGCAATTGGAGTCGTTGCGTGTTACGATCTCGATGGAAATGAAAACTGGCAAGTCGAAACTGGGTCGTTTAAAACTGGCAACGGTTTTGGCACAGGAAGTTCGCTTGCGATGAGCGAGTCGAAAGTTTTCGTGCAGTGCGACAACGATGAGTCATCCTTTGTCGTTGCGATTAACAAAGCCGACGGAAAAGAAGCCTGGCGAAAAGAACGCGACGGCCGTACTTCTTGGGCGACACCCTTGGTTTGGAAAAACGCAAAACGTACTGAGTTGGTAACGTTGGGATCTGGTTTTGTAACTTCTTACGATCCAGAGACTGGCGATACGTTTTGGAAAGCTTCGGGCATGGGGATGTCGTTCAGTTCATCACCCGCGGCCGACGAGAACCAAGTCTATTTTGGCAACAGCGGACCAAGAAGCGTCGGTCCATTGGTCGCGATCGGAAACGATGCCGAGGGCGAGTTCGCTTTCGATTCGAGTAACATCTCGCCCAAATTCGCCTGGGCTCAAATGAAATCTGGCCCGGGAATGTCATCGCCATTGTCTGTTGGCGGATTCGTTTATGTTGCCAGTCGTGGAATCATGAGTTGCTACGATGCCAGTAACGGCGAGCGAGCGTTTAAAGAACGTATCAAATTGGGTTCGACCGCAGCTTCGATGTGGGGAAGCGACAAATATGCTTTCCTGATCGACGAAACTGGAAAAACTGCCGTCATCGAAGTCGGTGACAAACTGAACGTGATCGGCAACAACAAACTGGACGACATTTTCTGGTCGACGCCTTCGGTTGTCGGAAAATCACTTCTTCTTCGTGGGGCGAAAAAATTGTACTGCATTCGCGAGTAAAACTTATGCGGTAGCAATTCGGAGATTCGCCTCCGTTGGTTCACACAATGCCTTGAAGCGTCATTTGTACGCTGCAGGGCATTTTTTGCCCGCGGCGGAACTAGTTAACTTCTTTTGCGATTGCGATCAACAACCAATTTTCGTCACCACTAGTAGAAACGATGACTTCAGGTTTACCATCGGAAATTATTAGTCGTGAACCGAAGGTCCAACTGACGATCTTTGGACCAACTTCGTTGTCTGCAGAGTCTGTTTTCACGCCAACGGCCGACTTTTGGATCTTGACGTCCATTGCAATTTTATCGCCTTGCTTTTGACATGAGACCGACGTTGACAATCCCACATCGTGGTTTGAATAGTTTTTGACTGTTCGGCCACGCATTTCAGTTTCGCCAGTCACGACAGGCACTTCCGCTCCGGAAGTGATTTCGGTTTGCGAGTTAAAGTTGGTCGTGAACATAACTTGGTCGACACCGCCACAGGTCTTGGCGATTTTTGCAATCGAAGCCGACAGGTCGTTCGAGTTTTTAATTCGCTTCGACATATCATCAAGCGAAGCAAAGGATCGCCCCTCTGGCAATTGGAACAGGTAAATCTGAACCGCGGCCCGAGTGTCAGGATTTGCTTTCAATTTACTGGCTGCTTTTTTCTTCGGTCGACCTATCGAGTATCCCCCAATAATTAGCTTGCCATCTTTCGACATAGCTCCGCCCATCAACTGTTCGCCATCTTTCAAACCGTCTAACGAAGACTGGTCGGACGAAACCAACGGATCATATTCGTCAACCTTGGATTCCCGACTGATTGCTTCCATCAGGCCCGTAACCTCTTGCTTCGCAAGCTTTTTCGATTCGGGTTTGGCAGGTTGATTGCTTTTTGAAAGCATGCTTTTGTAACGAGCGGACAATTCAGCCTTCGACATGATTCCATCTGAATTTGCATCGAACGGTTTCCAAGGCCCGGTCCATTGAGCGGCTTTAATTTCCTCTGGATCAAGCTGGCCGTTGCCATTTGAGTCGCTTGTCTTAAGCACCTGTTCGCTCAATCGACGATAGATGTCGTCCATCATGACGTCACTTTTTGAGTTTTCAGCCGCGGGCGATTTGTTACGAGATGAATCCATCGATCTTGCAAGCTCCGCACTTGACAGTTTGCCATCACCATCTTGATCGGTATCATCCGCGGGCTTCCGTCGCATTCGTTTGACTTCTGATTTCGCCAAAAGACCATCACCGTCTTTATCGTAGGACCTAATCAAACTATCAGCATATTGTTTATAGCGACTGACAGCCTCGTCTCCATTAGGTTTCTTCTCCGTATCAGATACCGCTTTTTCTGACCATGGTCGACGAAGCGATTCTACTAGCTCATTAAAAGATATTTTTGAGTCAGAGTTTTCATCAAACTGATCTTGGGACGGTGGGCGGCGCATCTTTTTAATCTCGGAGGCAGACAAAAACCCATCGTCGTCAGCGTCATACTGCTCCATCAAAGACTTAGCATAAACTTTAAATCTAAGCAGATCACGATCGTCGTCTTCAACCTCGATTTCAGCCGGGCTGCGTTTTGATTGCGATTTCTGTTGAGCTTGTGTTTTCGAAAGAGGAAGCAATGCCGTGACAAAACAGAGCAGCAAAAGTTTGATTGAAAACTGAACGTGCATTTGACTCTCCGCCATTGACAAGGAACGTGTCGCAATCAAATTTGATTGGTCACTTAAGTTAACCAAGTCACTCGAAGAGAGTTTCGTACAAAACCGCGCGATGCAGAGAAAAACTAGAGAGTCAACACCTCAAAAAAAGAAACACTCCCGAGTGGATTCGAACCACCGACACCAGCTTTAGGAAAGCTGTGCTCTATCCCCTGAGCTACGGGAGCATTCAATCGTTTTGTTGATCGGGTAGCCTGAACATAACCTTTTCAACAGATCAGACCAAAGAAAATAGTACCCAGTGTGTCCAACAACCGAGCGTCAATCATTTGGAAGAATCAAACTCCATGACGAGAACGCAGTTTACCAAAACCCGCCCTTCCAAGCCATATCCAGAGAAACCCATTGTCTGATTCCTTTTGTGCCTTTTTAAGTAGTAAACCAACCGATGCCCGCTGGAAGGCCGAACTTAAATTGTCACATCGAAATATTTGTCATTCTTAATCCTTGGCATCGAACGATCTTGATGGATCATTGGCGCGGAACCTGTAACACGTGCCTGAGTGTATTTGGCAATCAGAATTTTCCACTGCAATCTTCAGCCATTTTGGCAAGCGCCTACTGTAGAGCTACTCTCGACTACGAATTGTTATCCTCGCATACCACCACAATATCGGCCAGCACGAAGAGTCCGCCTCCAATTTTCATCAGCCTGCGCCCATGCTCTCATTCCCGATTGTGTGGTGCGAGAGTTATCGATACTGTGCACACCAGTAACAGTGATGGATACTCCTCCTGGAATCGCGGGCAAAATGACTTCCCCACCCAAGAAGAACCGAATAAAAACCATTGTGTCAGAACCGGTTTCTATATTGTCTCCAACACAAATATTCATGTTGGCTGTAGCACGGATGAGAGGAAAGTGCCCCCCGTCTGGCTTTGATCGAGCGATGTATAGGAAATTTCCTCTGACCTCCACGATTCGTGCAATTTTAGAAGGCAACTTGTTTTTACCTGACATCACTTTCTCCAGTTTTGAATATTATTGCGGCGGTTATTCAAACTTGGATACCCTCAACTCCCTGATACCTATCACGAAAAATTGGACAAAAATCAAACTCGCTCAATGCCCGCTAACCGACCCCAGCAATACACGCCTCACAAATAATCAATTACAATTCGTTTCTGATCCAGCAGATTCCAAACGAACTTTGTGAATCAGAATGACAAACACCAAGAGTCAAACAGGATAGCCAGATGCATCGACGTAATTTCTTGAATCAATCAGTTACTTGTGGTGCTCACGTTTTGGGCTTGGCTTGCTTCGCGCCAACTTTACTACGATCCGCGTTCGCTTTCCAAGATGCTGACAAGGTTGTCGTAGAGGAAAAATGGGGACGACTTGAGAAAGTCCACGAGGGTGTGTGGGCTCTCATTTCAACGCCGTTTCAGTCACAGGATTTTACCACGGTTTGCAATGGTGGAATCATTAAAGGCGACAAAGGCGTGGTGGTCGTCGAGTCGTTCATGCAACCAGAAGGCGCGACCTGGATGGCGGAACAAGCTAAAAAGTTAACGGGCAGCTACCCAACTGATATCGTGTCGACACATTTTCACGCGGATCATACTGGAGGGCATCTTGGATTCTACAAAGACGGTCGCTCGCCGCGTTTGTGGCTGACGGATTCAACAAAAACGGCGGCAGAGAAATCGTTTAAAGAAAGAAAAATGGCCGACAATAATTTTAAAAATGTTGTCAGCATCGATGCCAAAGAGGGCGCGACGATTGACTTGGGGAATCGTTCGGTCAAGTTAGTCCCAAGATCTGGACATACGTCCAGCGATGTGACTGTCGAATTGGTCGAGCCAAAAGTCGTCTGGTGTGGCGACCTGTTTTTCAATCGCATGTTTCCAAACTATGGCGACGCAATCCCCAGCCGATTGAATACCTATGTTGACTCCATCATTGCCGCACCCGACGTGACTTATGTTCCAGGGCATGGTCCAGTTGCTGATTTAGAAGCACTCAAAAAGTACAAAGAGTTTCTAGCACACATCCAATCGTCAGCCACAGCGGCTTTCAAAGCCGGAAAAGCTATCGAAGAAGAGACGAAGGACTACAAAATGATCGACTCTCTTTCGGAGTGGATGGTCTGGTCGCCCGACAATGCAACCAAGGCCTTTGCGGCTTGGTATCGCGAGTTGGAAATGGCAAAGACAAAGTGATTGCCGGTCGGTGTATTTTGTTTCTCACCAAATTAGACGAGGACAAAATACGTTCCTGACGAAAATCGTCTCAAGCGGATCCGCTGCGCAAATTCTCGAGCTTTCGACTAGATCCACTGCTTGCAGAATTTTGGATTACCTTCCCGGTGGGCGAATTGGAATCTGATCGATGTCTTCCATTCGGTACGGCCGTTGACGTTTGTAAAGCTCCAGCCGCGACTGAAGGCCTTCCTTCTGGGTAACGGTGTAGCCTTCGACGGTTTCATCAGCCGATACAAGATCGACAGCTTTCTTTTGGAATTCAACGGCTTGTTCAAATTCGCCTTGCTCAGCGAAGCACGCAGCATAGATCTCCAAAGTTGAAGGTGACGTTTCACCGAACAAATCAACCATCGGCTTAATCAGCTCCATCGCCTCCTCAGCGTCGCGCGATTTCTCGTATGGGCTCGTTGCCAACAACCAAGACAACATGTTTCTCGATCGTCTCCGATTCGGATCCTCGTTATTTACTCGCTTGAGCAATTCGATCGCGTCCTGAAACTCACCATTCACAAACTCGGCCTCGGCCAGCAATCGAAGCAGATTGCGATCGGATGGTTGCAGACGGTTGGCGAGACTCAGAAACTTTTTCGCCTCGGCATAGTCACCGGTGCTCAAGTAGATGTACCCAAGATCTCCCGCAACAAACGGAAGGGTAGGGCGGTTCTCAAAAGCTTTACCCAACACCGCGGCAGCCTGCTTGTACTTTTGCTGGAAAAACAGCAGCCGTCCAATTACGGCGTAAACTTCATAACGCTCGGGGTCGACCTCGATGTATTCTTTGAGCTGACCAAGTGCATCCTCAATTCGATTCTGATCAATCGCAATGTTGGCTCGACCAAGAATCGCGTCTGTGTTCATTGGGTCAAGCGAAATTGCCTGTTCAAAATCACTCGAAGCCTGTTGTTGATATTTCAAAGCGATTTCCGAATCTGTACCGGCAACATCTGCAGCCATCCGCCGCAACAATTCGCCTTGGCCAACGTAGGCAGCGATACATTTTGGATCCACGGACAGGGCTTGTTGAAAGAAGTTCTTTGAGCGATTAGTTTCGCCCTGAGAATCTAATTCAATGGCTTTTTGTGCCAGCTCATACGCTCGTTGTCCTGCCGAACGGGAACCGATTAGCTCGGCATCTTTTTCATAGCCGATTTCTTTAAATCGGGTTCTCAATCGGTTGAGTTTCGGATACCGATATCGAGCCGTCCATCGACCGCCAATTGGAGCCGCTGCAGTGCGACAACTCCAATCTGGTTGATCCAACATCCCGACGTCTTTCAAAATTTTATATGTCTCGGAGGCTTCCTCGGAATAGAATCCGCAAACGCTGCCGTCTTTATCGATCAGCATCGCAAACGGCAGCGGAGGAAGCTGCTGGTTATTGAACCAGTCACCCGAGAGATACTCCAGTTTTTCGATCGTGCTTGCTGCAGCGGCTCCCCAGCGGAATGGAAACTCAGATTCAGCGACAGCTTCTTTGGCAATGGAGTAGGTTCGCTCGAGTTTTTCTTCGTCTTGTTCTGACCGATAATCGGGATCGATAAACACAGCTGCACAATCAATATCTATCGCTTTGAATTTTTGGCTATCATCCGAGAAATTTTGGAGCATCAGCCTGGACGCCGCACTTCGAGAGCAAAAAAGTGCAACCATCGGCTTTTTGTTTTTCCCAATCAATGTCGTCCAATCCTGTGGAGCGGACATGTACTCTAAATTCGGAAGTGGCGGTCGCGGGTAAAAAATAGAACGACTCAATACATCCGGTAGTGACTTCGATCCAAAATTTTTGGGGCGAATCGAAAGGTTGAAACGGTCGTTGCTTTTCTCTGCAACGCTTTTCATGCCTTCGACAATCTCGTAACGAGTATTGACGTTCAAATTGTCAAACGTCACCGACTTTCCAGTAGGCCAAGTCACGACAGCTTTTACGATCGTCTTCACCTGTCCCAATCCAAACATCAACCGCTTGCTGGATTGGCTGAGATTGCCTGAACCTGCTTGAACAAATCGAATCAACGGCGATTTTGAACCGGGAACAAACAGCTCAACCCGTGCACCGATTGCGTCTGTATTTGATTCCGTACCAACGAGATCGAACTGGACAAAAGAGTTGTCTGATTTTGATTGGTTGCAAAAGATTCGCAATTGCGGCCCGCTCCGACACGTCATGATCAAGTCGGCATCGCCATCGTTATCCCAGTCAGTCGTCGCGATTGCTCGTGCGTCCTCGGGCAGGTCCAAACCTGACGCAGCGGAAAAGTTCGCGAACCCGCGTTCGGTTCCCAAATAACAGCGATTTCGTTGGTTCGAACCAAACGAATAACCACTGCGACACAAGTCAGAAATTTGATGAGCGGTTAGGGCAACCGACTTCACGATATCGACTTCTTTGACGCGCGCTGCGTAAGTCCCAAAGGTAAGCGTCGAATCTGGAAGCTCTACCTCGGCTCCAACGGCGTTGGACGAAGAAGTATAGGTATCGTTTCTTGTCGCATCGTTCGCCGCGACAACACTTGCAGATTGCTGATGGTTCAAAAACGCGTTTTGATAAAACAAGGAATCGACTTCCGTTTCGACATAGCGAGTCAAAAATCCATTGGTGACAATCAAGTCATCCATTCCGTCGTTGTTCAAATCGGCTGTCGCAGAAGAGAAAGCCGAATCGCTAGAGAAAATTGGAGCCCGTAAATAATAAGGAATAAACTCTTCTTGGGGTTCGGCACTAAACCAAATCAGATTCTGATCCGAAAATGACTTCGCCAAATTGGCTCCCCCAAAATCTGGATCACTTTTCAGCCCATCCAACTCTTGAATTGCAGTCAACGACGCATCGGTGGCGACGAAGAAATCAGGGCGACCGTCTCGATTGAATTCACCGATGGAAACACTACGGTGACGAGCTGTGTTTTTCAAACCGAGCTCATCTGAAATATCGCTAAACCAACCTTCTTGATTTTCAAAAAATTGATCGGCGGCGAATTCATTGACCACATATAGATCTAAATCGCCGTCGTAGTCATGGTCGACCCAAACCGCGGAACGGGAATAGAAATTATTGTCAGAAGTGATCCCGGACTCTTCGGTGACGTCTTTGAAATTCCAACCTTCATCATTTCGAAGTAACACATTTCGTCCGCCATCATTTGCGGATGTTAAATTTGCTGGAAACATCAAGAGGTCGTTTTGGCGGTTGATCTCCTGATATTTACAAATGAACAAATCCAAGTCACCGTCTTGATCGAAATCGGCCGCCGATACGCTTTGGCCATTACGTCCAATTGCAAGCCGATGCTCCAACTGAAATTCGCCGTCACCTTTATTGGATAACAGCAGAAGGTTCTCGTCGGTGGTGATCACCAAGTCTTGATCGTGGTCGTTATCAATGTCCACGATCAACGCGGCGTGTGATTCGTCAAGCAAATCGAGATTGCTAATTTTGCTCAGATCATCGACGGTGCCGTCTGGATTTTGTACGAGTAGTAAGTTTGGAAGCCCGTGAGGTTGGCAAACGTAGATGTCATCCAAGCCATCTGAATTGATGTCACCAACTGCAACACCGTGATTTCCAACGATGTCGATTCCTGGTATCCGACGTGACCATTGATCCAGCCCATAGGCCAGTTGAGTGTTGAGGCTGTCGCAGCGTTGCAAAATCGACGCAGTACAATCCAACATCATTTGTCCGCCAGCGACGGATGTGAGTGCTTCTTCCTGAGCTTGAATTTGAATTGATTCAAGTGACAGACTCTCGCCTTCGATCCTCCAACGAGTGTTCCAAATCGAAGTCGCCTGAAGCCCCGGCACTATTTCGGTTCGGCCAAACGTCTCTGCCACAACGCTCGCGTCAATCATTCCGTCAGCGATTTTTGTTTTGTAGACTTTTAAATCAATTCGAAAATCGAACGCGCCAAGCCATGGATTCATGTTGCGGCGAATAAATTGCTCGAAAGAATTTTCGCCTGCGATCTGTACCGACGTCTCCGTTTTGCGCCATCGACGAACGACAACTTCTTGTCCTGAAAAATTGACTTGGAATTTATCGCGATCAATTCCGTTACCTGAAAACTCTGGCGCGATCCAGCTGACCGGTGTGACGGTCCCAGCAACCGGTGCCTTGATTAGTTTGCCAATTTCGATCTGAAGCTTCGCGACAAACTCATTCAGTTTTTGCTTGGTCTTTCCTTCGACGCCACTACTGTTTTGTAACTGGGAAAGCATATCGACGCGTGGACTAAGAGGCTGGGGAAAGCTCTGAATCGCGCGTGGTGGAGAGTTTGTTTCACCCCAAGCCTGAACGGGTTCTTCGTTGCTACCAGAAAATACGTACCCGATCAGAAGCAGGGCGAGCACGCCAAATCCGACGTAGTGAAAAATAGCCGGAAGTTCCAGAAATTTAACGAGTAGAACGCTGCGGTTCCATTTCATGTTGTGCGCCAAGTTGGTTAAGTCCGTTTAACGTAATGATACCGACTCGGTTTTTGAAACCGTGAATGCCAGCCACTCGGATACCAATTCCATCCATCAATGAAGTAAGTCGAGGACAACCCACTTTGTTTTGATTATCTATTAGCGCAAAGTAATCAACAAGACGTTTAGTTCCCGGGTTTGAACGCGAGAATTGAGATCTGCGCTCCAGTCAAATAGAAGGAGCGTAACAACAGGGCCGTGCTAGCAAGCCGTGTTAAAATCGCGTTCAAGCGTCGACGCGGGCGTAAACTGGAATCCATTTTTTTAAAATCGCTCGAAAGCTCTGAGGAGATAGCGGTGTTTCAACCAGCTTTTTTTGTCGCGTTACTACGCTGCACTCAAACTGAGTTCCGACCCTGAGTCAGTTTCCGCGTACGTGGCTTGCGTCAAACCGGCCGCTAAAAAATTTCACGCTATGAGTTGCGTTTACCACCATGAATATGGTGTGCAGACAACGGATGGACGTTTACGGTTCAGACGAGTTAGAAGGCGGCATCAGCGGTTGACGCTGGTGGCCAGCAGAACGAAGCTCAATTTCAACTGCGAGCGTCTTAGACAGGCGACTTGGGAATAGAACTCTCAGAGACCACCGCTTTCGATTGCGGAACTCGAAGTACCAACGCACGTAGCTTCGCGTTTCAATAGAGGGAAGAGAGATCTGACCCGTTAACGGTCCCCACCGCCAAGAATTTGGATAACAAGTCAGACCCTCTTCCATCGGATGATTGAATATTAAATTCAATGCATTCTGATTCAGTCGTTGGCTGAGATTTTTTGGAAGTCTTTGACTTTCAGAAACCAGCCAAGTTCTTGCGACCGCGGATCTTTGAGTTGAACCAGCTCCAAATCTCGATTGTTGGAGATCAGAATACGTGCCTCGTCGACACAGCCGCTGAATCCGTACTGTTTGGTGGCCACTTCAACGATGTCATCAAATCCGATTACTTTTCTGGTTCCGAAAAAATGACTGATCGCCATCATGATTGTTGCGCGATTACAAGCGTTCAAATTTGATCTCCCATCAATGACGAACGTCTTGGGTCATGAAGGCCGTCCACTTCCTCATTTGACCCGTGCATGTCGTTTGACCAACGCTGCACAGCAGCTCCCCTCTGCCATAAGATAAATGCGAGATTAGGGTAAACATCTTCCAGTAAATCCAAAATTCATCCAAATTTTCCCTGATTGCAAGAAAAGAGCACCGGCGTCAGATATAAAACTCATTCTGACCGTGACAACCCGTTTGAGCTTTTTGATTTTGAACTCTTCGTTTGAGTATTCACGTTCAAGGAAGCAAAGCAACGAAGTTCCGCTAGCAAGCCAATTTTTCTCGCCGAAAGAGTGACGAAATTTCACGTGGTCGTTTGCTTCGCTGACTCACAATCGGAAACAGAATCGTCTGAGAAAGCCATCGGTTAGACGATCGTGAGAAGAAGGAAGTGGAATGAATCACTTCTCGTTCAAAACCATCACGGTAGGAAAGAACGAATGTCACGATTGAGCTCTCGATTTTAAAAAATCGAGTTTTGAAAAACGAGCATTTCAACTCGCCGTTATCGCGGCCTGGCAATAGATACCCAATTCGGAATCGTTGATCCGTTATGCTTATCAACACATCCAACTTTACAAAACGATGTTTGATGACAACAACGTTTCTTTAAAGCCGCCCAATCCAGACGCATTTTTAATTTACGCTGGCGTGACAACGATTGCCAAATTTTAAAACCGCAATTTTCAAAACCAAAAAAATTAGACTTTAGGCTTCCAATTTGTATAATTTGAGAGTCACTCAAAGACGAACACACTTCTATCGGCTCGATTTTTGCACCACTAATTCGATGCAAACATACGCCACTAAATTTTGAATCGCTCTCACTCATACCCCCTCAACGATTGGCGGACGGAATGCCCAAGGGTCCTGACCTCGACGACTCTCAGCCAGAAAATAAGCCATCAAGTGATGGGTTTGAATCTGTCGCGGAGAATCCTTCTAGCGATCCCAATCAGGCGGGCGAAAACAGGAACTCAGAAAACCCAAACAACGAACTTTCTTCTGGCTCCCAAAGCTTGCCGACCGCACCTGCAAACCACCAACTTCCCGACCGCCCCAATCCCGCCGCTGACGAAGATCGCGTGATGGTGGCTCCCGAAACGACCGAACAGATCGAAGCGTTTCGGAAATTGTGGCGTCCCGTCGACATGGAAAAAGAGAAAAGGGAACGCTTGGAAATGGCACGTCGGATGAGGGAAAAACGTGGACGATGACCGGACTCAGATTTACGACGAACTTTTAATCGCTGCGGATTTAGCCGAAGAGACCGGAAACCTATTCACCGCCACATTGATGCGGCGTTTCTCAAGCGTCTACCTTCGAGCCAGTCGTTACGGCAATATCCGAGACCCGGGATTCATGACTGCCCATGAATACATCTGCCGCATCGTCCAACATTCGTCATGGGTTCAGTCGATGGAAGGCGTACCGGCAACCACGAACGATCTTTCGGAACTTCGGTTGATGCAAATTGCGATCAAGCAACAAAAATTTTTGCACGCAGCCAAAGTGTTAAAAGAAATCAGCAAACCTGTCGCTCGACTTCAGACGTCGTGCATCTCGTTGCTGATTGACGATGGCAAAGTCAGTTTGTGGCAAGTGTTCGATGCGGCTCGGTTACGATTTTCACTTCACCCGCGACAACACAACATTTCAATTTTGCGTGCCGTCGAAATTTTTGAGTACGTTACCGAAGACGATGTCGCCGATGCTCAGTCGCGATTTCATAAGCTCGAACTCATCAACCCTGTCGAAGCCGACATCCTGAGTGGCGTCATTGAATTTTTACCTGAGATCGTCGCGCGTGAGCACAACGTGTTTCCGTTGGCCTTCGCTGACGGTCGTTTGACAATCGCGGTCGCTGACCCAATGGATATTGAATCGATTGAGAACATACGATTCATGCTCAATTGCAGCGTCGCATTAAAAATCGCAACTCGAACTCAAATTCAAAGAGCAATAGACCAACGCTACGGAGTTGCTATCAACGATGATTCAACCAACGTCCGATACGACTGGATTGATTAAAAAGATTCAATTTCAGACAGACTGAGCGTAGTGGCTGGAAAACATCGCGTCAAAGCAAACTAAAACTGATTCGTGGCATCAGCAGGCTCGATTCATTTTTTCTTCTTTGGCCGAAACGCGACGATTCGTTCCGGGTTCGTTTCCAAAAACGGACCGTCGATCAAATCGACACAGTACGGGATCGCGGCGAACACTGCGTCCAAACATTCCGAGATGGCTTTGGGGCTTCCTGGAAGATTGACAATCAACGTGCCACCATCAGGGCTGCTTCGAATTCCTGCAGTCTGACGAGACAGGATCGCCGTCGGGACTTTTGTGAGCGAAACCGTCCTCATCAACTCACCAAACCCCGGCATCATTTTGTCGCAAACGCTTTCGGTGGCTTCTGGGGTAACGTCCCTGATCGCGGGCCCAGTTCCGCCAGTGGTGACGACCAAGCAGCAGTTCTGCTCTTCGCACAATTCAATCAAAACGCTTTCGATTGTGCTTTGGTCATCTGGAATGATTCTTGCGAAAGTCTCAAACTCCGACGTAACGACTTCATCCAAATATTTCGCAACCGCCGGGCCACCGAGGTCTTCGTATTCGCCTCGACTTGCACGATCGGAGACGGTTACGATTCCGATTCTTGATTCCGTTTTTGTCATACTTGGTCGTCCAAAATATTTCGCTCGGCATCGGCAAGTTCAGCCAAAGCGACTGGTTGATTGAGATCATAAGAAATTGCTGAAACCGTCACATGGCCTGCTAACAATGATTGCGTATCGGTTTCATGCCCCGACGGTTGTGGCGGTGGATTGTTGGTCGCCCAAAAATAATTCCGGCCTTTGGGGTCGATTCCTTTGTCGAAATGAAAACCCATTGGGTTCGTTTCAACTGGGACAAATTTTGTTTCAGCATTTCCATCGAGGGACGCTGTTGGGAAATTAATATTGAGAGCGGTTCGAGTCGGGAGTTTGAGATTTTGGAATCGCTCGATCATTGGCCAAGCCAGTTCAGCCGCTCGCGCAAAATTCATCGACTCAGCCGATTCAAGACTGATTGCAATCGCTGGAATCCCATAGGTCGAAGCCGCCAGCGCTCCTCCCACAGTGCCTGAGTAGCAGACGTTGACGCCACAATTAAGTCCGCCGTTAATGCCGCTGAGCACCAAGTCTGGTTTCCATGGAGCAAGTTCGTTGACGCCGAGCTTTACACAATCAACAGGAGTTCCATTAACAGAAAATCCTGGGATCTGGTCGTCTTGGGAATCCCAGTCACCGCCCAGTGATTTTGCGAAAAGCGGTTCGAGAAAAGTGATGGCTTGGCTAACACCACTCTGCTCCACTTGGGGCGCAACAACGAACACTTCCGCATGTTGCCGCACACGTTTGGCAAGTTCGATAATGCCTTGAGCGTGCACGCCGTCGTCGTTAGTTATCAGTACTTTCATCAAATGATTCGCTTGGTGGGTTTTAGAACCGGCGTGAACGTTGCGGGTCGCAGCCTGATTCACACGCCGGTTTATATTGGGCAGTTAAAACTAACCGGCGTTAGACACTTCAAACGCGCAGTTTTTGTGAGTTGGCAGTATATTGGAACAGGCAAGAATTAGAATGCGGGGAGTCAATTCAAGAATGATACTGCTTTGCATTACCATGAATTCGATTGATTAAACCAAGATCAGGAATTTGAAAAATATCTCACGAGGGAAATGAAAATGAACAAAGTTCTTGTCGTGATTGGCGATGCATCCGAAATGCTGGACACCATGTACCCGTTTTACAGGCTTCAGGAAGCTGGATTCGAGCCTGTGGTAATTGCACCGGAGAAACGGACTTATCAAATGGTGCTGCACGAGGTGAAACCCGGCTGGACGATCACGAAAGAGTGGGAAGGCTACACGATTGATTGCGACGTACCGTTCAGCCAGGTCGACCCAGCTGAGTACGATGGCATCTTTTTCTCAGGGGGCCGCGCACCAGAATACATCCGCTACGACAACGATCTGGTTCGTATCACTAAATATTTTTTCGACAATCAAAAACCGATCGCCAGCGTATGCCACGGTGTTGAAATTCCGGCTTTCGCTGACTGTGTTCGCGGTAGAAAAATGGCTACCGTTGAAAAGTGTCGATTCGATCTCGAAGTCTGCGGTGGTATTTTCGTTGATGCGCCATGTGTGATTGACGGGAATCTTGTCAGCGGTCGGACGTACCGTGACAATGGGTTTTACATTGGGCCTTGGATCAAGATGTTGGAAGCCAATCGGCAACAAGTATGATCTTGCCTCGATGGAATCCAAAATTCCAATCGCTTCACCAAAAGATTCGAAGCACCTTACAGCGACGGCGGGGTTAAAACTTTTTGTTCGTGGCCCCGACGGCTAAAGCTGTGGCCCGAGGAACGTGGGCGAGATTCAACCGAGACACGAAATTGCAAGTCTTATCTTTTTGGTGACGGGAGGCGTTTCAAATGTTTAGTTTTTCAAAACGCGAGGCTGATATTTACCTAGCCCATTCATTGAGATGCCTTTCTCCAATTTGTTTTGTTATGTCTATCATTTTGACGAACAGTGGTTGGTTACTTGGTTCAGACGACAAGTGCGCGATTGGATACGCTCAAGAACAACAAGACATAGAAGAATCAAAGCATGCCGACTCAAACGACGACACAGCGCGTTTAAGTTCAACTGACGCTGAATTGCAAAACGCCGTTTTGACGTTAAAAGTGAATGAAAAAGGGCCGCTATCGAGAGTCACCAAAGACGTCAAACCGATTTTGCGATTAAAAATTAATGAGAATGATTCATTCCTGTCGGTCGATCGTTCCGCTTGGGAATCAAAAAAGCTAACCAAAGCTGAAAAGGTAGAAGCAGCAATCGCTTCGTTAATGGACCGAGGGCTCGACCGTAAAACAGCCGAAAAATTTGCCGAGAGAATGACAGATGTAAATCGCACCAGTCCGCTCGAATCGCTGTTCACGAAAATTCGGATAAGCGGCGGGATGACAAGCCAAGGGCGCAACATCTCTGGCTCCAATACAAAATGGAGCAGCGAAAGTAGCGAGATGACGTGCCAATTAAACTCTTCGTCGGATCTTCATTTATTCCAATTGACGGAACTTGCAGATCCAGGCCGTACACTTATCTTTCGACAGTCCGGAAAGTCACTTAGCATTTTGTTGATTGGATTTGACTGGAGCATCAGCTTGAGACAGATCCAAGGTAAAAAGCTGAACGCGTGGTTGATAACGAGCGACCACGTCACTCGTGGATCGGGGAATGACTTCGTTGATTTCTCCACAAAACACCCCGACCTTTGTCGTCGAGTATTGGATTCGCTTTCAAAATCCGGAATTGATGTACCGCCCATTCCGAACAGCGGAAAGGTCTCCGACTACGTCGTTCGAATGATCCAGCAACGTTCGAGTCTGGATAAGTTACGGCTTGACGAGCTGATCGAAAAACTGGACGCGTCGGAATTTAAAGTTCGAGAGCGGGCCTCCAAGGAAATTTCCGAGTCGTTTCAACAATTCGAATCAGGAATTGCCGGGCAGCTTGCGACGGGCGAACTTTCAATCGAAGCACGAAAGCGGCTGCGAGAAATTACCAAAGCGAAGACGAAGGCAAAAAAATCAGACCCGAGGGTGCTACGGTGCGCTGAAGTATTTCAACTTGGTAGATCCCCTAAATACATCGCAAGTCTATTGAAGAATCGCTCGCCCGATGTTCAACAGGTTCTGATGAAACACTTGGCCGAAGTCACCGAAGAGAAGTTTGGCGACAATGCTCAAGCCTGGCTCGAGTGGGCCGAAACAACAACCGAAGGAAAATAATCGCTTGTCGCGGAATCTTTTGAATTCGGCAGCTGATGACTGAAATCTCAAAACTGCCCGCTAACTACTGCTCACTGAATACTGCCAACTCAATATTGAGCACCCAGCCCGTGCCAATTTCGCAGGAAATTTACGAGCTTGCGGTATTCGACGCCAGTAAGGTAAGCGTGCTTGCGTGCGTGAGAGAACGAAACAACGGTGGCACCGAGTGGTCTTTCCATTAGCGACCGTCCTTCATGACAACTGGCACAATTCATCAGAAATATCTGCTCGCCAGTAACCTCCCGCTCGAACTTGCCTTCGGTACCTGTTAATTCGTCAGCGCAATCCGTGGGGCAATTGGCTGCGCATTGGTTGCACATTTGCGACTGCCCCATGCTTTGGCAGTCACAGCTTTGCGCCCGCACAACTTCCGAAAACGGATTGGCTGAAGTCTCATGAATACAGCCGCTGACGAAACCCACAATCAAAATCAAAATCGTCAACTTGATCGGGAATTCTCTAAAACCGCGTTTTCCGAAATTTTGCTTTTGCATCTTCAATCAGCCTGAAACTGGGTACAAACAAACGACAGAAACGGAAAATCTAAAATCCAATGACGGCTTGAGCGATGATGCCATTGTCATCGACTTCGAATGCCGGATCTCGCTCATCGTTCACTTCATACGCAACCTTCAAAATGAAACTTGGCGTAACGTAGTTGTTCAATCCTACGGTGTAACGATTTCGGTTAACCGGCGTTAGCTCACGGCCCCCAAAATTGGTCCCCGTAGTCGCCAAATCGATTCCGTCAAAATCGACCATGCCGAACCGAAACACGCCTTCGAGTCGACTGAAAAGAGGATGGGTCGAATTGCGATCGCGATAGGCAGCTTGTGCGTAAAGGCCCTCCCGGTCAATCTCACCAAACGGGGACTGCTGATTGACTTTGGCATACTCAAAACGCAAATCTATGTTGCCGCGATGGTAGTTCATATCGACATCCCAAAGCGTCAGGTCTTCGTTGCCTGATGCATCGTATGCGCTGTTAATCAAACCTGAGACCCCGATCGTCCAGCCTTGAATCGGATTGGAAAAGCCGATCCGTCCACCATAAGCCAAGTCATCGTTGATGTCGTTGAATTGTCGAAACGAATTCAAATTTGCAAAATCAAACTCGGTTGCCGTTGCAGCGCCGCTTGAAAACCCATTAGCGACCAAACTCGCAAACTCTAGCTTGATGGGTGAGTTGCCGATGTAGCGAGAGTGCCGTGCCTGAGCCCCTCGAAACGAAAGCAGACTCGGGTAAACTTGCTCAAACATCAACGGACGGTCCGGAGTCTTGAAAACCCAAGGCGTGCGAAGACGCTCGTTGAAGAAACCGATCGGCGATGCGAATCTTCCCATGACGATGGTCGTATTGTCGTCAATAAACCAGTTCACTTGAGCCGTAAGTAACTCAATTCGATCCGATTCAATCAGCGGATTGATCTCGATTTGAAACTGATCTTTGTAGTCCATCAAAAAGATCGGCTGCCAAACTGGAGATTGAAAATTTCGATTTGTATCTTGAAAATCGACCGCATCGATACTCAATGTGTTGAAGATCGTAAACGGACTTTGCAACGGACGCGAGTGCGAAAACAACTCTCGCAGATTGTTGGGCATGTACTGAACAAGGTTGTTCTTCAGTTGGTTATTGTCCGCATGCAGCTGCTGAAGCGATCCCTGATTGATCATCGCAAGCTCGTTCAGCCGCGAATTCAAACGCTGCTCCATTCGTTGGATCCCGGCGATATTTTCTGCCGTCAAAGGCCGTTCAACAATCTGTGGCTGTACCGGTTCCGACATGACTTCTTTTGAAATCCTGTCCGTCATGCCAAACACAGTATCCAACTGCTCCTGCTGAAGCTCGACCATTCTCTTTAGCCGTTCGACTTCGCCCACAAGGTCGCTGTCGGCTTGAGTTCTCGATTTGTCATCGAGCAGAATCGGAACGTTTGTATCTTTTTCCTGCACCTCGAAGATAAACGAATTCTCGTCAGTTGCTGAATCAGTGGATTGGCTATTATCGTCTTGATAAGTCGCCAGCTCGATTTGTCCATACAGCGGTGTCGATTCCCTCAGCTGTTTTTCATGAATGGCTTGAGCGGCAGGTATCTTTTTGTTCGCAATGTCGAAATACGATTCAAACCGATTTGAGTTTTCAACAACGTGTACTTTTTCAGTCCGGGTACCTGGGTTGGATTGAACCGTCCCGATCGTACCCGCTTGCGTTGATCTTGCATTCGCGGGAATCACGTTCGAAGGAATCGTGTGTTTAACCGCAGGTTGCTGTTCGGGCTGAGAATATTTTGCGTACGGATTAACGATTCGTTGCGAAGACTCTTGCGCCAGAACGGTGGAAAAATTGCAACTGAAGAAACCGACGAAGCACCCAATTGTTGCGATCAAAGCCAGTAAGTTGAATTTTGTTTTAGAGAGGAACACGTGGACGATTCCGAAACGGATTTTTTGACCAACGCTAAAGCTTTCCGAGCTAGCGATGTTGTTCAAAATCGTCTAGTTAGGCAGAATGATCCAAGCAAATAGGCAAATTCTACTAATTTTGTCGGTTGTAGCGGGCTAGCATGCAAGCAATTGGATCCCACTATCTACGTTGGAAACACGCGGTTGAAGCTACCGATACCAATTGCGCCTATGGCTCCTGTTTGCTCAGCGTTTACAAAAAAGGCCAGCTGATCGACAGCTGGCCTTTGAAATTGCTCGAGTCAAGATTGATACGTCTCGCCAAGATAAAAAATCGTTGAGTCCCAATCGTGTTTGAAACTGGTGACCTAACTGGAGCGACAGTAAACGCAATGTTGTCATGCCGGCGAGTCGATTTAGATGCAGTACTCTTTGGAAGCACAATCTTTGAATTGCTTAGTCGCTTCGCTCAATCGCTTCGCTCAGTCACTTCTAGCAAGTGATAACCGAACTGAGTTTTGACTGGTCCTTGAACTTCGTTCAAGTTAGCGCTGAAAACAACAGCGTCGAATTCCGCAACCATTTGACCTGGGCCAAATTCACCAAGATCACCACCCTGCAAACCAGATGGGCAACTTGAGTGTTCCATGGCGGCCTCTGCGAAATCAGTCCCGCCCTGAATTTCTGTTTTTAGTTTTTCGCACTGTTCCAAAGTATCAACAAGAATATGACGTGCTTTTGCAGATGCCATTTTTAGGTTCCTCAAGTGGAAGGAGTTCATTGTGGTGGGCCTAAAAAAAAGACAGCTGGCCCTTCGAACCTAAAAGTTAACCAACAAAGTCCGGTTTGACTATGGGATGAATTTACACACAACCCGATCGGATCACTTCGTCAGAATCAGCTTCCCTTGTTTGGTTCTTCTCAAGCGATAGATCTGCCCGTTGTTTTCAATCCAAATTTCTTCACCACATCTGGCGAGGGATTCGAAGCTAATAATTTTGGGTAGCACTGGCTGGTCAGCAGCCGGCATTGAATCGACCTCGTCAGCAGATTTAGCTGGTTCGGCATTCTGATTTTTCGGCTGGCTGTTTTCGGTGTTCATTCTTTGAGTCGCACGAACAAATTTGCTTAAACTACTTAATCGATTGAAATAGCCCTTGTCTCCCTGGAATAATCGGCTATTTTCGTTGTTGAGATTGAATCTCAATTGGGGAGTATCTTTCCAATTTAAGTTATTCCGGCAACTCAGCAAGCCATTGGTCGCATTTTTCGACCCTTTCTAGCCAGCAATGCTCCGGAACGTCTGCCTCACGCGACGCAGACATTTCCTTTCACTGGCCCAGGAGAAAACTGGCTATGTCTACATTTGTTTTTGCAGTTCGGAAATTTTTGCCCCACGATGTCGATACTGGACATCTCAAACCTGCCCATTTCGACTTGGGAAGGAAGAGAATCAACCAGCGTTCTGGTTTCACTTTGGTTGAGCTCTTGGTCGTCATCGCGATCATCGGCATCTTGATCGGCATGTTGTTACCCGCCGTTCAATCGGTTCGAGAAGCAGCACGGCGAACAGCGTGTGCCAACAATTTGAAGCAGATGGGAATCGCGACGTTGAATTTTGAGTCGGCCCACAAAAAATTCCCTGCCAGCTGGCAAGCGGCTGGCGACCCGACTACTGGAAGCGTCGCCGGTTGGTCAACCCAAGCCCAGATTCTTCCATTCCTCGAGCAAGGCAATCTTTACGGCGAAATTGATTTCAAGGTCAGCTACAACGACAATCCGCCTATCGTCATCAACGGAACCAGCCTGCCACTGGCTGCGGTCAAGGTTCCGGTCTACCTTTGCCCAAGCGAAATTAACAACCGCTTGCGATTGAAGAACGGACAGCCTTATCACTACCCGCTCAGCTACGGAGGAAACTCTGGAACTTGGTTTGTTTTTGACCCAGCTCGAAACCTGGTCGGTTCGGGTTCATTGGCTACCAACATGAAACTTAGAATCGCGGCCGTGACAGACGGAACGAGCAACACATTGTTGTACTCGGAAGTAAAGGCTTACACGCCGTATTTTCGAAACGCGGGGATTGCGGGCGACATTCCAATGCCTACCACCCCTGAAACGATTTCAAGTCTCGGAGGAGATTTCAAAACGAACTCGGGACACACCGAATGGGTTGATGGAAGATGCCACCAAACAAGTTTCACCGCAACGTTCACGCCCAACACATTTGTAAAACATGTCGTTGGCGATACTGTCTACGACGTTGACTGGAACAACCAACAAGAAGGCAAATCAACAACAGCGAAAACTTTCGCAGCGGTCACCTCACGAAGCTACCATCCAGGTGGAGTCAGTACCGGTCGCGTTGACGGGGCAGTCGGGTTTACAGCCGACTCAATTGATTCCTTCGTTTGGCAATCGCTTGCCACGCGAGATGGTGGAGAAGTTTTCTCAGAGTAAGTTCTCTAGCGGTGAAATCTCGAAATAGAATTTCGTTTTCGAATTCAACCAACCTCAACCCGCGTTTGGAAACTACCAGGCGCGGGTATTTTCGCAGGTTGTGAAACGATGGTTCAATGGTTAGGATTTTCTCTCACTAAATGGGAGAAAGCGATGCCGAATTCGAATACGACGAAAACATTCAAAGCCAAAGTCGAAGAGTTTTGGCAATGGTATACAGACATTTCAGATGACCTTTACGAGTCGTTTGAAACGGGTGGCTTCCCCGACATTCACCAGCATTTCGCGGGTAAGCTGGAAGAACTAATGCCAAAATTCGCTTGGGTGTTCGGGCCCGGACCATCAGATATCGGCGGTCACTCATTTACGCTGTCTGCAGGTGGCGAGCCCAACCACCAGTTCCTGACTGAGTATTGGAAATCGCGAGCCCCGGAATTAAAAGGCTGGACTTTTCATGCCTCGCGCCAGCCGGGGAACCTAACTCCCGAGATGGAGTTTGAAATTGCAGGAATGAAGTACTGTTTCGTCGATGCGTTCATTTCAACCCAAGTCGACGAAGAGAGCGAGCGAGTCAACATTCAGTTTTTTGCCCAACCGCTTGCCGATGCTGAGGACAATTTGAAACATCACGTCATGTTTCTGATGCTGGACGAAGTCTTGGGCGAATATGGAACAGGGCAGTGGATCAACGATTTAGAATTCACTCAAGCCAAACCTGACGACGCGATTAGTATTCTCAAACTTCGCGACGTCCTCCATGATCTAGAATTGCAACATGGCTGGGAGAAACTTCCTCCAACCGAATCTGGGTCTGTTTACGAGGTACCCGAAGTTGCCGAATCTTTTGCGCGTAGTGATACCTTGTTTGGAAGCACCGTCAATTTCAGCTTGATCGCCGAGCACCTTGATAGCCAAGGCGAGACGCCGGATTTGCTCGAAGGTTCTGGCGCCGATTTTGTGTACGTTTCGTTCGATTCGAGCCTGCTTCCCGATGGCGGCCAAGTTGATTACCGAGCCAACATCGCAGACCAAATCGGCGCTCTGTTAGAGGCTGAATTCGTTGGCGTGCATCTCGGCGGAGCCTTTGGTGCGATCAACAGCTATATCGATTTCCTACTTTTCGACACAGCCCGCGGCATGGAAATAATCGAAACATCGCTGCGACAGCAGGAATTGCCCGTAGGTACGAGCATCGAGTTCTTTGCCAAATCAAAGCGTGCCCAATCGGTTGTGCTGTAGCGCATGATTGCGGAGTGTGTTCTTCTTTTTCGAACTTGCCAAACGGTTCCGCGACTCTCGGTTATTGGTGAATTTCTGCTACTCGCTTTCAAGACGGCAGTTCCCTAGCTTTGCTTTCTCTTTTTCTTTCGAAAATAATCCCCGGAAAAGCTTGACGCCACCCCCAAGTGCTAATACAACAGCATGTGCTAACTGAGCAGCACTTGGAGAACTCAATGGGTAAGAAAAAGAAAACGCCTTTGGAACTTGGCCGCCGCGAACGACAGATCGTGGAAACCGTGGTCAAACTTGGCGAGGCGTCTGTTGCGGATGTCTTAAAAAACCTTGGCGATCCGCCAAGCTATTCGTCCGTCCGCGCCATGCTGGGCTTACTGGTCGAGAAAAAATGGCTGAAATTCAGACAGGACGGAAAACGATATCTCTACAGGCCTGCAGCGGGCAAAGAAAAATCTCAACGCACGGCGGTTTCGCGATTGCTTGATACGTTTTTTGGTGGCTCGCCAACGGAGGCTTTGGCGGCTCTTCTCGATTCTTCGGCTGCAGAAATGACCGACGAAGAATTCAACCGCATGCTTGAAATGGTTAAGATCGCTCGAAAGGGAAAACGATGAATCACAGCTACTTCTTTGGATCCTTCACGATGTCGGAATGGCTTGAAACGCTTGCCAGCAACTCGATCACGCAATGGTTTTTCTCCATGGCGATTGCGAGCACAATTTTGTTCCTAGTTGCATTTGTCGCTGACTGGGCACTGCGAAAATCGTCTTCGGCTCAAAGATTCAGTGTTTGGCAAATGGCGTTTGCTGGTTTGTTGATCGTTCCGATTGCATATGCTGCGTTTCCAAAGATTAACCTGGGTTGGAACACCGACGCAGTCGTTTCACTTGACTTAAACGGTTTGGATGAACTGCGCCACGATGATCGGGAAACAGCTCTGGGTTCCGATCCATTGCCAGCGGGCGAAAAAATCCTTCACGTGCGAGACTCACAACAAAGTGGCGACCCACGCGAAACAGCGAGCTTGCCTGCAAAAGAAGTTTCATCGCCTGAGCTTTCAAATCAGACTCATTTCGAATCAAGTTCAACCATGCTCGACCTACTAACTCCTGTTGAGCAAACCGACACTGCAACATCGATTTGGTCGCTGCCGTTGTCATTTCTCGCGGTTCTATTTTATGCATTGGTAGCCCTGATCATGCTTGGAAGGATTGCCACGTCATGTTTCTCTGTGATAGCCATCCGTTCGCGTTCTGCAAGATTTGATCGGAGAATTGTTGAGACGAAAACTCCGGTCCTCGTCTCTGGAGAGATTTCAATCCCAATCACGGTTGGTGTTTTGAATCCTTGCATCATCGTGCCGATGGAATCGCATGGTTGGTCAGATGCAAAAATGCGAATGGTTCTGAAACACGAACTGGCACACATCCACCGTCGCGATGTTATTTGGCAAATCATGGCTGCCACGGCTAAATCAATTTTCTGGTTCCAGCCGTTGGCTTGGTTCGCGGAATACAGAATGCGACTGGAGCGTGAACGTGCGTGTGACAACCTGGTCCTGCAGTCAAGTGAACTTCCGAGTGACTACGCCATGGTTCTGCTTGAAATTGCGGCACAGGTTGCTGGTCGTCAGCTAAACCTCGCTGGCGCCCTATCCGTCGCTGAGAAACCGATTGAATCACGATTGAAAACAATCCTCGAGCCGCTTTCGAACCGTTGTATTTCGAAATTATGGTTTCGCACTTCCGTCGCGCTGATGTTCTCGCTTGTTGTCCTAGCGGTATCAACCGTGCGTCCATTCAATCAAGCAACTGGAACGGAACCCGAACCAACACTTGCCAATACCGCAACAGATGCAACTTCAACGGAAGACGATGAGAAACCGAAGAGCACCGACCCAAACGATGAACTCGCGCCTCTTCCGGATGTCGTGACGGGGAGAATCGTTGACAATAACGGTAAACCGATCGCGGGTGCCACCGCGGACGTCCACATTGAGCCTTACTACAAATGGAATGTCGAAGGAGAAGACGACGAAATCGAAGTCGAAACGAGCAAAACCAACGCCGAAGGAATTTTCACGATCCAAACCCAAGGCATCATGGCTCCCAAAGGCGGCTTTCGTGTCAGTGGTGACTTCTTTTCTCCGATGCACCCGTCTCGTGGAATGTACGTCACACTTAGGAATTTTACGGACACGCTTGCCAAAGAAAAAAAACTCCACGCCGGGGATTTTTCTCTTTTCGAAGGCCGAATCGTGAAAGGCCAGATCATCGCTCCGGAGGAAGATGGAATGCGTCTGACGAAACCGATCCGTCCGTTCGTAATGGCCGCTCGCGGAATGCCCGTTTCGTGGTTTGGAAATACGATTCAATGTGACGAGGATGGGAATTTCGAAATCCTGATTCCCAAACAAGGCAAGGTCGAAATCAGGGCGGGAGCACAAAATTACTGTTACACACGAGTCACCGCTGCGTTGGATAAACCTGATCTAGGACAAATCGAGCTCTTCAAGGGAACCGAAGTCTTCGGACGAGTCCTCGATCTCGATGGCAAACCCGTCTCGAATGTCGTCGTTGGTATCGAGGAGAGCTGGGAAGGAAGCAGCACGAAACTTGATGGCATGAGTTTTGGTTTTACTTCTTCAACCAAGACCAATAAAAACGGCGAATATCGTTTTCCGCCGCACCGCCGAGAGTGCCGAATTGAAATCAAAAAACGCGGCCAAATTCGAGGGACAAATGATTTTGTCAAATCGAAAAAGAGGTCGCCAATTTTTAAGCGAGCCAAGATCACACTCTCGCCTGAATCTGAAACTGAAAAAGAATTCAATATCACAGAGGCCCAAACGGTTCGCGTGCGAGGAACGATCCGTTGGCCCGATGGCCGGCCAGCCGAGGGAGTCAAGGTTGGCTACCAAAATGATTTTCAAAAAACCGAGACTGACAAAGATGGCAAATACGAGCTGAATGTGATCAAGGACGAAGAGAAAACATCGCTGCATTCGATGGGTGCTTTCGGCCCCAATCGAGTCTGGTTTTACTCCCATGGCCTCAAGGAACTGGGCATGCAATTCATGACCTTGGAACATGGTGGAAAAGACTTTGACGGAGCCGATTGGGAACTGAGAAAAAGAGAAGACTTAAAATCCCGACGCTTCAAAGAAGAAGATGTCGCACTTGATGAAATCAGTGACCGGTTTAACGAAGCACTGAAAAAATATAACAAAATTGCAAAGGACGAACGCATCCCACATGGAAAGTCGTACTACACAGACGAGCGTGCACCTTTTGACAAATTTGCCACTGAATTGATCGAGTTTGAAAAGAAGTATCCTGGTGGATTCTCCGGCCTGATGGCGATCAAGCATGTTTTAAACTGGGGCAACGAAGGCGCGACCGTCGCGTCCAAACAGCGAGATGCAGTGGTCGAAAGAATATTCGATGCGTATCTTGAACACCCAGACCTTCACTTGTTGATTTTCAAACTGCGTCCCAAGTACGCTCGAGATTATCGCGCTCGCCCGCTTAACGTGGAATTAAGCTGGGGGGAGACGCTTGACCGTCTTCGGCGCGAAAGTAAAAACCCACGAGTCCAAGCAACGTTTCTGCATATGGAGATAAAACGGTGGTCCGACATATTGGTGGGTTACCGCTGGGCAGATTCACTTGATTGGAAATTCCCAAAAACCATGGATCCAAGACGTTTCTCGGGCCTTAAAGATGTTGACCCAGAGCACGTGTTGAATTTGATCAAGGCATCGACGAAAAAACTCAGCACCGTCTACGCGGACGTTCCTGAATTTCACCCACGCTATGAAATCCCTTTCTTTGGGCGTGACATAAGATTGCGAGATGAGTTCTACGATTCGCTGGGCCGCGACGGCAAAACATTCGCAAAATCCGCTACGGCCATCGTTTTCGATTTGACGAAACTTCAGCCTGGCCTTCCAGTTCCAGAATTGATCGGCACTGACGAAAACGGCAATCCAGTTGATCTCAAAGACTTGCGCGGCAAATCCGTACTGCTCTTTTTTAACTATGCCCACACGACATCAAATTACGGATCTCTGTTTGATTCTGCGAAAGAGTGGCAAAACAAATACAAG
>JBGCDK010000114.1:0-31012 GCA_045105295.1 Mariniblastus sp. | reverse complement strand
ATCATCAAATCGGCTACTGAAACTGAAATCGCCGAGGAAAACCTTCCAAAAGGAAGCGACGTCCGCGTGAAACTCGCTTCGTTCCCCTATCAAAAACATGGCACGCTAGACGGAATCGTTCGCACCATCAGCGAAGGCTCGTTTGAGAAACAAGCACCCGGTGGCGGAGCAACTGGAATTACGACCTACAAAGCCCGTATTAGTATTCCCAACCCAGGCCAACTGGAGCACGTGCGAAAAGATTTTCGACTGATGCCTGGTATGACGACGACTTGCGAAATCAAGGTCGGCAAACGAAAAGTGATCGAGTATTTCCTATATCCACTAATTCGTTACATGGAAGCGATTCGCGAACCGTAAAGGTCTGCATGAATCTCCGGTTGATTGAGATTCATGGAAATCCGCGGAGCAGTGAGTGTTGAGCTGACGGTGCGTTCTGCCTAGTATCTAAACTCCAACAAGCGTTTCGACTTTGTCCTAGTCGGAACGCTTTTTTCGTTGGTAAACCCCAACGCAAACAACGGTTCAGGCTTGCCGTTTTAATCACTTTGTGGCATTTTGGGCCCTCCCAATCATTACCACCCTGATATTTTAGATCGCATAGGTTGGTATGACGGGAAAAGCGATTCAATTTTCAACGTGGAAATCTTGACAACCTATGTTTCACTATCATTTATCCCCCCCTCTTCAATCCCAATGCGAACTGAATCCAAGTTCGTGCAATAGTTGTAGGAAACTGTAGCGTGAGTTCTCAGCAAAATTCATCAATGCCTCCAGTGTCACGATCATGCGACGAAGTCGCAGGTTGCGTGTCCAACGGCGCGCCAGTTTCAAATGGTGACGATAAAGCAGCGGTCGATGCAGCGTTGATGGTCCAAGAATTGGCCATGTTGCGTGACAGAAACGACGCACTTGCCGACGCAGTTGTGACGTCCGCAGGTATCATCGAGGAGCTAGAGCGAACCAAACTTGAATTGGCAGACGCTCAGAACGCGACTGATCATGCACGCAAGAACGCTCAAAGGATGGCGCAAACGATTTTTGAAGAGACGCATGACTCAATGGTCGTGTTTGATCGTAAGCTTGGTTTGATCTCGGCTAACCGGAATGCCAGGAAAATGTTCGGTGTCGAAGCCAATGCGAAGGGCCGAAAGGTCATGGAGCAATTGACCCATCAATACCGATCTGAAAAGCATCTCGATTGGATCTCAATTTTGTTGGACAACTCAGATGAGTCGAGAATAGAGCTTTTTAAGTTGGAAAAAGTCGTCGATCATTCGCAGTCGCCAGAAATCGCGCCCGAATTCATCCACAAAAAACATTGGATCGAAGTTTCGATCAGCCCATTGAATAACAGCCATCCAGAAGCTGAATATCTGCTTACAGCACACGACATCACAAAACGAAAGCTTACCGAAGACCAGTTTCAGCACCAGGCTTTACATGACAATGTAACGCGGTTACCAAACCGAAGGTTCTTCGTTAAACGAATTGAAAACTTACTTTCGCATTCGGACCACACTTCCCCGTTCGCAGTTTGTTTTTTGGATCTCGACCACTTCAAAACGGTTAACGATACCCTTGGGCACGAGGCAGGTGATCAATTACTCGTTCAAGTAGCCCAGCGAATCAAAAATACAACGCGCAACGATTGCTTTCTCGCCCGTTTTGGCGGAGACGAATTCGCTTTGTTGGTTCCCGAACTGTCTGCACAAGAGGTTGCCGCCATCGGAAAGCGGATCGTCAGTGAACTAAGACGGCCGTTTACGATCAACGGTAACTCAGTGTATATCGGGGCAAGCATCGGAATGACGCGATATCCAGATGATGCAGTGGATGCCAACGGCCTGATGCAGAATGCGGACGTAGCGATGTACTCCGCAAAAGATGGTGGGCGGAATTGTTTTCATCCCTTCACGCGAGAACTTGCCGACAGTATCAAAGAACGACAGTCGTTGCTGGAAGATCTGAGAGAGTCGATTGAGAAGAAAGATATCGCGCTGGAGTACCAGCCGAAATGGTGCTTGCACACTGACCAGATTGCAGGCTGTGAAGCCTTGCTTCGTTGGGAACGAAATGGGAAACCTGTCGCACCAGAACACTTGATCGAGGTTGCCGAATGCTCGGGTTTGATCTTGCCATTGGGTGATTTGATTGTTGAGAAAGCCATTCAACAGTTGGCTCAATGGAAACGTGAGTTTGATTTGAATGGAAAAATGGCCATCAATCTTTCTCCACGCCAGTTGGTTGACCGACATTTTACTCAACGTTTTCAAGAGTTCGCCGACAAAGCAGGAGTGCTCGTGGAGTCCATTGAACTCGAGATTACAGAAACTGCGATGATGGAGAATTTCGAGGAGGCGTTCGAACGAATCAAAGAACTCAAACAAATCGGCGCGGATATCGCGATCGACGATTTTGGTACTGGATACTCGTCGCTCAGCTATCTCAAGTCATTCCCTGTTTCGACTCTCAAAATTGACCGTTCGTTTATCTCTGATTTGCCAGATGATTCGAAGGCTGTTGCTGTAGCCAACGCGGTGTTGTCGTTAAGTCATGGGTTGGGATTAAATGTCGTTGCTGAGGGCGTTGAAAACGAAAGGCAACGAGACTTTTTGATTGCAGCAGGCTGTGATCAAGTTCAAGGGTTTCTTTACAGTCCGGCAATGAAGCCAGAAGAGTTTGCCGTTTGGGCTAAAAATTTAAACAGTTGACTCGCTCAATGTTGACTAGCTCAAGGTTCGTCCATGCCAGTCCGGCTGGAGCGTTAAATCAAAAGCCGACCTTTTAAAGCTCCAAAACTAAAACTCCAAAACAACATACGTTGATTTGGAATTTTTGTCTTCCGGGTAAATTTGTTTCAGGTTTGTTGGGACGGCTGCTAGATCCACCTGACGCTGAGGAATCAATAGATGGGTCGCGCCATATCGCTTGGCCATTTCTCGCAATTGCTCATCGTCGTAAGACATCAAACCCATATCATATCGCCGTTGCGGCTCGTAAATTTCAAGCAACCGCTGCCGCCATTCAATGATTCCCGCGGCGTCTTGCGGAATGTCTTTCCAGCAGACGATTTCACTTCGTCCGGCATACCATTTAAACGTTTGTTGCTGATCAGGAGTGATGAAGGTTGCATCCTCTCGGGTGTTTTTCGAAATCCAGTCGCAGACTTTGTTCCAATTTCGATACGTGTCCATCGTTCGATTGGAGTCTTCTTCGTAATTCGGCAATGAACGTCGATCTGCTCTTGGGCGAGCGTCCTCGTGTTTTTCAAAGGCCATTATTCCACCCGCCACGATTAAACATCCGAGGAATAACCAACAGCTCATACGTGGGACCAATCGTTTTTCTCTCTCCATCCAATTCCAGACTGTCGCAACGGTGGCCAACGATGCTCCCGCTGGAATTGCGAAATCCGAAAGTCGAAACCAATAAAACCTGAGCAGTCCGGCTGCCCATTTGGCCGACTTTTCGTCTTGTTCAGCAAGTCCACTGAGAACCAAACCGCCCAGTGAAATTCCAAGCGATGCCAAGCAGAAGAAGTAGAGAGGGGAAATTCGTCTGGTAACAGTTAGCTTGCGGCTGACCAACCAACGGCTGAGTGTGTACCAGAACAGCATAACCAAAACGAAACGGGCTACGTGCAGCGTCGGGAATGTGTTGAAAGTTAAGTGGTGTGAAATTCGACTGTTGACGTAAATCATCTGGGCCTCAGTCGCTATCTCTGGAGCAACGGCGCTGTCCGCCAACAGAGGAGGAATGGCTCCAACCAAACCCACTGCCGCGCCTGCGATCAGGGGGATCAGCTGTGGTTTCAATTGGTCAGAGAATTTTCCGATCGCGAATTTGGTGCGTGTGCCTCCAGCGAAATCTCGAACGAAATCAATCCACCTCAACGCGATCCACGCGAACATCAAACATAGCAATGCCCAGCCACCCACTAGAACGTGAAATGCCATCGCAGCACCTAGTGCCGGCCAGCACCATCGCCAATCATTCGAAACAGCACTACCTAACGCCATTAACACGAAAAAGTAAGCGATCCCTTTGGCTTCAAAACCTCCGACCACCCATTCACCAGCCAAGTGAAAACGTTCGTTCAAAATCAAAAAGAAAATCGCCGATACAACGGCGGCCCATCGACTGGGGGTCAATTTGTAGCTCAAACGGCGCCAGGCATATGCGAGCAATGCCCACGTAATGACGCGGCCAATCCAAGCGACGGCTGAAAGTGAAAAGAATTTGGTTAGCCAGCCGAACGAAATATAAAACACCAGATGAGCGAATGACGAGCTCAGAAAGATGTCGCCTGAGCACCAATCTGGATTCCAAAAGTGTTTTGCTTTGGTCAAATAGTGCGACTCGTTTACATCGGGCGGCAGTTGGCCGGAGAACAATGCGAACACGAGGAAAATCAACAGCGTCTCGAGTATCATTGAGACTGTTTCTCGACGTGACGATCCGCTGTGAGGCTCACCACCGTCTGATGTCAAATTCGATTCGAATCCCGAATTGGCAAACGGCTCCTCTGTCGAAGGCTGCTCCCCTCGGTTAATCTGAAAGCTAATCAGAGGCCATCTTAAATTCGAAACCATGACGTCCGCTGGATTGAATGCATAAAAAACTTGGAAGAAATACGGTTGTACTATTAGGCGTCGGTCACACCAATGCCCATGTGCTGCGGATGTGGAAAATGAAACCGCTGGACAACGCCCAGCTCGTTTGTGTTTCTAATTTTCCTCAGGCGACTTATTCGGGGATGATGCCCGGCGTGTTGGCTGGACAGTACGATCCGTCAGCCATGCAAATTGATCTTGTCCGATTGTGCGCGTCAGCCGGTGCACGCTTAATTATTGACGAAGTCATCGGGATCGACCATGAGCAACGTGAGTTGATCTTTCGAAACCGACCTAAATTATGCTTCGACGTGTTGTCGATTGGAATCGGTTCGAGACCGACGTTTGCAGGTGTAGAACTCGCTGCGGACAATGCGTTGGTTGCTGTTAAGCCAATGCAGACTTTTTTGGATCGCTTTCGAAAAAAGATGCTAGACGTTTCTTCGCAGCGGAATTCCAGTGGCGGCGAAAAGGTAAAAGTCGCCATCGTTGGCGGGGGGATCGGGAGTATCGAGATCGCGGTTTGCCTCGACGAACGATTGAAAAAGAATCCTGCCAGCCTCGGTTTAGAGGCTCCTGGAGCTGATGTGGAAATTACATTGGTTACCGGTGGGAAACGAGTCGGTCACGGATTGCTTGATTCGACCCAAGGCAAAATCGAAGCCCAATTTCAACGACGGGGAATCAAGACCAGCCTTGGGTCTCGCGTTCAAAATGTAGAATCTGATCATCTCAATTTAAAAAATGGCAATCGAGTCGATGCCGACATTGCGATTTGGGCAACCAGCGCGGTGGCTCCAGAATTGTTAGGAAAATTGGATCTGGAAACCGATGAGAAGGGATTTGTTTCGACTCGCCCAACGCTTCAGTCCGTCACCAATGATCGCGTATTCGCTGTTGGTGATTCAGGGACGATTGTTGGAAGTGGCTTGGTCAAAGCTGGTGTTTATGCAGTTCGACAAGGTCCTGTGTTGTGGGACAACATTCGACGACTGATCTGGAGCCGAAAATTGGTGGACTACGTTCCCCAAAAAGGGTTCCTGAAACTGATCAATACGGCTGACGGAAAAGCGATCGCGGAATATCGAGGTAGAAGTTTCTACGGCGGTTGGTGTTGGCGTTTGAAAAATCGCATCGACGTGAAGTTCATGAAAATGTATCAGGACTACACAATGATGGAGATGGTGCCGGAAAAACCAAATGCCGATGACGTGATGCGTTGTTTAGGGTGCGGTGGAAAAATTGGCAGCCAGTTGCTCAGCCAAGTTCTTGACGAGCTCGAAGTCCCGCCTCACGAAGATGTCGTGATTGGATTGGAGAACCCTGACGATGCAGCCGTGGTGAAAACGCACGGTGGTAGCGTAACGGTGACGACGGACTTTTTCGCGAGCCCGATGGACGATCCGTATCTGGTCGGTAGGATCGCGATGCTTAACTCGGCAAGCGATTGTTGCGTCATGGGTGCACAGCCGACGACGGCGTTGGCGATCGTGCAATTGCCGCTTGGCCATCCGCGTGCCCAGTTGCAAGTCATGCGTGAACTCATGGCGGGTAGTATCGATGAATTAAAGAAAATGAACGCGACGATTGTGGGGGGGCATTCTATTGAAGGCCCGCGAATGACGATCGGATTCACGATACTAGGTAGGCAGCTTACCGATCCTAAAACAAAGGGCATGTTGCAGGTCGGCGATCGACTGGTCCTTACCAAACCCATTGGAACTGGCGTTTTGCTGGCTGCGCTGATGCAAGGCAAGCTTGCGGGAACGGCGTATCAACCACTCGTGGATGCGATGCTTCAGAGCAATTACATCGCGCTGCGATTGATTCAAGAGCATCATGTTTCTGGCATCACGGATGTGACGGGTTTTGGGTTGGCGGGGCATCTCGCAGAAATGCTTCGCGCAAGTGGGAAATCAGCCGAGATTAAGATGGCCGACGTCGCCGTTTTGCCTGAATGTCAAACGTTGATCGAAGCAGGCATTGAAAGCACGCTTGCTCCTGACAATCGTCACGTAGCAGAGAAAGTCAACCTCGAGGGCGATGTCGATTCGCTTCGAATTGCGAGCCTGTTTGATCCGCAAACTAGCGGTGGTTTACTGTTTGGGATATCTGAAAGTCGAACCGAAAGTGTGCTGAAGTTTCTCGCAGACGAAGGTTTCGGCGATTCTGTCGTAATTGGCGAAGTCATTCAGAAAACAGACGATCTCGAAACGTTGCGGATCGTTTGAGGTGTGCGATGCCTTGAGACTGCCCACCTGACGAAACCGGATAGCAAAATGAATCAGGTTTTGCGTATTGCGGATACTCTGGACATCCGCATCTGTTCGTTAACCGTATCTTACTAGGAACGTCGGCGTTTCAACGCAATTGTAAAAAGTGTTCCTATTACTAAGGCAAGAGAACTGGGTTCGGGGACGCTGTTGACGCGTGCCAGTCCGACACCGTCGTACCAAGTGCGGCGTGTGCCTCCCGATCCATCTGGTCGATCATTGATAAAGACGGAAAACAATTCATCTTGGTCAAGTGATATTCGACCGAGATAGGCTTGGTACATTCGTTCGTTTCCACTTCCTACTTCGACGAGGTTGAGAAAGTCATCCACGCCGACATGTTGGGCTGCTTTACGAGCAAAGAAATCCATTTCGGTGGGATCAAGTCCAGCAGAAAATTCCCACTCTTCATTACGGTTGGACCAGAAATAGGCAAACACATCGAACGTGCCTGCTTCTCCGTCATTGCCGATAATGGTTTCAAGTAAGCCCGCGTTTTCGTTGCCGTTTTCGCCCGCAGCAAAAATGTCACCCTCGTTTCCAAAACCACTGCGCAAGTGCCAACGCCCATCGTTGGCACCCTGCCCTGATCCCGAAGTTGGGTTGATTTCGCCACCGTTCTCAAGTTTTGTGTTGGTTGTGTTGGCGTCAATGTAAAAAATGTCGTCGCGAGATTGCCCTGCCTGATCTACCAAACCGACGACTGCCAGATCGTAATTGGTGTAGGTCGTATAGGTCCCACGCATCCACATCACTGCTCGATTTTGGCTGTCCCATTCCGGAATGATCGGTCGTAGATTGTCTTGAGTTGAGTTCTTGGTGATCTCAGTCCATTGCCAAGTCTGACCTTGATCGACTGTTGTTCCTCGAAAAATTTCGTAGTGTCGGTTATTGTCTGATTGGCTGATCAATGCTTGTCCAGTGACGGGGTCTGCATTGGTTGAAATGTAGACCTCATTTGGGTTGTTGGGGTTCAGCGCAATGTTGCCTGTGTAATCGTCTTCGCCCGCGTAGAGGCGACTTCCAGCGTAGGCGATCTCCTGCACATTCCATTGAGCGCCGTCAAATCGACCGTAGTGGTAACGATGGTCAGTACCGTTACCAGGTTTTTGAACTGAGAACGCAACATATGGATTGCCGGTCGAGTCCAAATGAATATCGCTTACCCACCCAACGTTATCGGCGTCACCGGCAAAAATCCGAGTGCCCGCGTTGGAAGCCATTCCATTTGCATCAAGATCGTCAATCTTACTGCCAAAACTATCGAAGACTTCTCCACCGCGAATGGTTGCGTGGTACACACTGTTGTTGAAGTTTCGCGGATGGTTCTCGGTGTTGATAAAGTGAATGGTGTCCGTTTTGTTGCTGCTGAATTTTAAATAGGGCCGCGTTGAGTTGCTTCCGCCGTTGATTAATTTTCCGCCGTAGCTCCATGATTGACCGCTGTCATCAGAAACCAAAAAGTTTGGATCGAAGTTCAGCGTTCGCGTAAAGTTGTAGATTCGATCGTTCTCGCCGGACAATTGAAACAGGTTGTTGTACGTCGTGCCCGCGCCGTTGTTGCGAGTTTGTTCGGAGGTCCACGCTGTTGTGTCACCGGCGGCACTTGAAATTCGCGTACGAGTCAAATTGTCCGAGTTGTGGTTTGAGTAGGCAGCTAAATATCGCCCATTGCTCATTTTGAGAAGAGCTGCCGAGTTGTGGTCGTCAGCCACCAAGCCACCGTTAAGAGTGAAACGTTGGGTGCGTCGGGACTGGAGGTTAAAAGTCGCTACGTCAACGTCACCAGTTCGTCCGAGTGCTCCACTGGAATCTGAAATCGAACTTACAAGCAATTGATTCGTCGAAGCGTCCACGATGGCGCGTTCATCTTCGAACCATGACCAAGCTCCATTGTCGTTGAACTGCAAAAGCGTTCCATCAACGTAATCGAGTTGGCCTAAGGCTGGCGAGGTAAAGCAAACAGCAAGAAACGAACACGCTAGAAGGATGGATGGTGAGCGAGCGGTCATGGTAGCGATCAGTTGGGGGAAAATAGCGATGTATTGAGCCGAATAATGTGCGAACCAAAGATTTGTTTGGGCAAAAATCCGTTAGCTAAAAAAAAGGCACTATCGATTGTTCCGACAGTGCCTTTTGAGTTTTCAAATCGACGTCGAGCGAAAACTATCGCTTCCTACGACGTGTTGAAATCGCAGCCAATCCAGTGATCAACAAAACCAATCCAGAACCGGGTTCAGGCACGGCTTCAAATCCAACTCCGTCGTACCACGTTCGGTTGGCGCCGGACGTGTTTTCGAGGTCATCGATGAACACATTGATGTTTCCAGTGCCGTCAGCAGCGACGCTTCCGAGGAAAACTGAATAGAGGCGACGGTCTTGTTCTTCAGTCAAAACTGAGTTAGAGAAATAACCGCCGTTTTCAACGCCATTTGCATCTGCAGTAGAAAGTGGCCCAGGGTTAATCGAGCCGTCATTAGATTCCGATGTGACGTAAGTCATCGGGCTAAATGAAGAAGCCGTAAAATGGTTTGTGTTGTATCCAGGAAGAGCACCCGCATCGTCAGTCAGGCTTGCTCGCCCACGCCAGTTTTGATTGGACCCGGCGCCCCAGAAATATGCATAGACATCGTGGGTCTGCCCAGCAACTAGTCCGGACATGGTCGTTCGCAACCGAGGCGCGTCTTCTGAATTCCCGTTGTCGTTGGAGGTAATCACTCCGCCATCATTGCCAAAGCCCCGATTGTTCCACAGGTCATCGGCATCGGTGCCATTGCCAAAACTAAACGCCGAACCATCAGCCAGCGTTGTGTTGGCCGCAGTAGCGTCAACATAAGTGACATCCGCCTGCGCTGTCATCGCCATAGCGGCAATAAACATCGCGGGCAGAACAAATACGAACTTCATTCTATTTCTCCAGGTCAATCAAGGGTGTACATGTTTCCATTACAGCACTAACAGTTCGTAAACTCAGTCACGATGCTTGTGATGAATGATCATTTCTCGGTGCTGGCCGTGAATGTTTCAGTCCACGGTCGGGTTTCCAGCAACTAAATGAGGGGCATAGGGATTCCCCAGTTAACAAATAACGTTAACTTTAGGGATCTTTCTAATATTTGTGAAAAAACGTTCATAAATGGTTTAACGGTGAAAGAAAGCATCTAGCGGCGTTATTACCAAGCTTATGAATCCGGATAATCCCAACGATCATGTCGACCTCCCCCCTGATTTTGTAATCCACCTTACGGAATCACAGCCGAGGCTCTTTGGCTTTCTGTTGAAACGTCTTGCGCGAAGAGAGCAAGCTTTGGAGGTTCTTCAGAATGTTAATTTGACAATCTGTCGAAAATCCAACGACTTCACGCCAGGGACCGACTTTATGGCTTGGGCATTCACCATTGCTAGATTTCAGGTATTGGCATTCCATCAAAACCAAGCGCGCGACAAGCTTGTGTTTTCGCCCGAACTGCTCAACACACTGGATTCACTTGACGAACAAAAGCGTGATCACGACAACTTAGAAGAGAGAAAACATGCGCTTAAACGTTGCCTTGGCAAACTGCGGGATGAGCATCGTGAGTTGGTAGTGCGTCGCTATGCCGAAGCGATGTCAGTCAACGGACTGGCTGGCGAATTGGGGAGAACGGCGAATTCAATTAGTATCCTGCTGCATCGAATACGAGAACAGCTAATGGATTGCATCAAACAGGATCTTTCGCGAGGAAATAATGAGTAACGAATCAAGTGATTCGGATCTGCAGCGACTCGGAGAGTTAATGCGCAAGATGGTTCAGGGCGAACTATCTGAGCGAGAGATGGTTGAGTTAAACAATTGTCTTGAATCATCTGAGCAAGCTCGTGAATACTATTTGGACTATGTCGATGTAGAAACGTTGATGGTGGAGCACTGGGGCCCCGCAAACACTGACGACACACGACATGGCGCAACGCCTGTTGTTGAGGGAGCGGGGCAAAAGATTCCTTTGCCAGCAGTTCCTCGATCGTTAACGGAAAACCGTTGGAGTAATGCGGCTTCTATTGCGGTGGTGATGTTGATGATAACGTCAGGGCTGTTGGCGGCTAACCTGTATTTCATGTGGCCAACTGATCGGTCGCCACTGAGTCGAGTCGAATCTGTTCAGCAGGGTCCTTTGGACACGTCTCCAGTCAACCCGCAAATCGTATCGATGACAGCCTGTGTTTGGAACGGCGAGACGGAGCCAAGTATTGGAGGCTCTGTAAGGTTTGGCGAGGTGCTCGAGCTTCTCGAAGGGATTGCTGATTTTCAAGTAAGCAATGAATATGGCGAGCTTGCCCGAATTCGAATCGAAGGACCAGCAAGCGTTTTTGTTAGATCAGATGGACAATTGGGGCTTCGGAGCGGGGCGCTGACTGCCCAGTTTGATTGCGACCGAGGAGGTTTCGATATTGATACCGGGATGGGAATGGTATCGATTCCTGGGCGTGCCTATGTCGGGATCGAAGACAACGGAGCCGTAAAAAAATTGCACGTGTTCGAAGGGACAGCATTGGTGAGGCATGAGTGGCCATATGAGAGAATGCTGGAATCAACGGTCGTTTCAGAAAACGAAGCGATCGCCTGTCAGCCTCAAGTAGACGGAACCATTCGTTTTACTCGGTTTGAAGCCGACAAGAGTGCATTTGCCTCAAGCCGAACGATGGGTTTCGATTTGCTGGATCTGACAGACGTGTATCGTGACACTGTGATGCAGTCCAAGCCGGAGGTTTACTGGCGATTCGAAAATCAATTTGAAGTCAGCAACGAAATGTCGGACCGTTTGCCAGCCGTTGTTGATGGAGAAATTCACTTTCGCAAGTTTGGCCAAAATTCGACAGCTGAGTTTGGTCTTTCTTCATCCAGAGGCGTGTTTGTCAGTGATGGGCTTTGGCCGAAAAAGGCTCTCGAAACTTACACCGTCGAGTTATGGGTTAAGCCCTCGCACTTTCAAAACGGAGCCCTCATTGGTTTGTGTCTTCCGCGACGAAACAGTTCCGGGAAATTGCCGCACAGCATGTATTTAGAACTTGGCGGTCCGTTCAATTCGCGAACCCAAACAAAAGCCAACCGGTTCCGGTTCTTGCACCGTTCTCCACCAAGTGAGGATCCGAACAGAGGAACGTCAAGTTACTCCGAAGGCGATTACGCCGTTCGGACTTGGCAATATGTCGTTGCTCGAAAAAGTAAAGATCGGCTCGATTTATTCATCGATGGAGAATTGGTTGGCACAAGCCAGGATTCATCTTCTTTGCCGGCGGGTATGCAGATCGTTGTTGGGCAGCTTTATCCGAATCAAGCTTCAAGGCCCTTTTTCGGACAGCTAGACGAGCTGGCGTTGTATGGCAGGGCTTTGAGTGACGAGGAAATTTTGACACATTTCAAAGCCCGAGGTTTGAATGACGAGCCTGTTCAGCAAACGGAACAGTGAGATATTTGGGCTTCTTTGATCAAACGGAAATATGGCATCGGGGTGCCGTTTGTTTCCGATACTCAAAGCCTGGATCTTTGTGACAGTTTTTCCAGCCAAACATTTAGGAATTCCATGATTGAATGAGTGGGCGCAATGAACCGCTCATAAAAAAAGCGTCCACGAGGGACGCTTTGATGTTTTGGAATTGTAATCCGGATTGGATTAACGCTTGGAGAACTGAGTTCCTCGGCGAGCACCGTGCAAACCTGGCTTCTTACGTTCTTTCATTCGTGAATCACGAGTCAGAAATCCACCATCACGAAGGGCAGCAAAATGCTCAGTATCAAAATTGACCAACGCACGAGCGATGCCCATCTTGCAAGCTCCAGATTGACCGGTCGATCCACCACCAGAAACTGAGATACGAAGATCAACAGAGTCCTTTACTCCGCAAGCGTTCAACGTGTCAATTACGGCTCGGCGATCTTGAGCAGATGGGAAGTAGCCGTCAAGCGTCTTGCCATTGATCACGATTGTGCCTGAGCCCGATTTCACGCGAACACGTGCAACGGAAGATTTACGACGCCCAGTACCAAGGGCTTCACCTGTTTTTTGATCTGTCTTTGCCATGCTTCTTGCAGTTGTTGGTCTGAATGAATCAGTGAGTGAATGGGAACGATTATCTTAATTGAAATTACTTAAGCGTACGACCGCCAGTAAGCGGTTGAGGATTCTGAGCGTGATGTGAGTGCTCTGGACCCGTGAAAATCTTAAGCTTTGAAAGCATCTGACGCCCGATTTTGTTCTTGGGCAACATGCGGCGAACAGCGTCTTGGATGATCTGTTCAGGCTTTCGGTTCAAGCGAGCTTGAGCCGTTTCCTTGCGAAGACCGGTGTAACCTGTGTACCAGGTGTAAGTCTTTTGGTTCAGCTTGTTGCCGGAGAATTTGATCTTCTCACAGTTTGTGACGATTACGAAATCACCAGTATCAACGTTAGGTGAATACGTTGGGCGATGCTTGCCCATCAAAACCATGGCAATATCGGAAGCAATCCGGCCTACGATTTGGTCCTCACCATCGACAATCCACCATGATTTTTCGATCGTGTCTTTTTGAGCGTTATATGATTTTGTGCCAGGCACAGGTCTTCTCCAAAACGGGCATCGCTGAGAGGTCAGCAAGTGTATTTGATGTTTAAGAACTTGGAGTTGCTTTTAAAGCCCAGTTCCAAGTCCAATCAGAATCGCGGATTTTATCGGTTTTCTCGTTTCCCCACAAGGGTTAACTTCCCATGAAAACAGGTTCTTTGGGACACAAACGACTCCGACAAACTGGACTGACAAAAGAGCCGCCGCAAAAGTGGCGGATTTAGGTAGTAAGTCCTGATTTATCGCCATTTTAACGCTCAATTCTTCGACTCAAAAGGCTTTTAGCTCTTCAATTCGAAACAAAAAGACAGGAACGTGAGTTCCAATTGGTTTTTTCCTGCCTCGAAATCTTTATCGCTTCGAAATCACAACGTGAACCAGAAGGTCATTCAAGGCGGCGGGATCGCGTCCAGTCTGCTTGGCAGTTTCTCGTTTTGGCTCTGGCGACACTGGCTCAGTCTTGTATGGGGACTCAAGGTAGACCTTTTATTCCAGCTCGCCCAACTCCGGCCCAACATTCTCGTGCGGGGCGAGAATGTCCAATCTGCCTTGATCAATTCAGATCTGATTGAAATTCAAGTCCACTCTTACGCTTACCTTCTGCCTGCGCTCGATGCCACCGCCATTGTGCCCTCCGGCGCCCGCTCCGCATCGACGGCGGAAGCGCCAGTTAAGCAATGAGCCCCAACAACCAGAACAATCGTTCGAACTTACCCAGCGAAAACAAATTACGAAAAAATCGAACGGGTTAGGTAAACCAGCGAGACTCTACGCACGATAAGAACTCTTGCACGGCTGCGTTTACCTTTTGCCATTGGATGGTACTGGACTCCAATTCAATGGCTGAACCAATCGATGTTGCAATCCAATTCAGACACCAATTTCTCTCAACCAGCCCCTTTCACACCCATTGTGTTCTCTGAGGCCAATGGCTCGGCAACTGAGTTTGAGGCAGCCACCGCCCCCTGCTCCGTTTCGGAAAAATTGATCGAAGTGTTTGAGCAAGTCACAGGTTGGAAAGTCGAATTTGCCGAATCGAAGGCCAGTCTTCAACGTCGAGCGTCCGAAGGTGACCGCAATGGTACGGCCGAAGGCAAATTTTCGATCGTTGATATGTCTGTGGACTGGCCAGCTAAAAAGCCTACAGGTCATCGGGCAAAATGCGATGAACTGGTCGCGCTCATCGATTCACTTTGTTCAGATTTGCAATCAACAAAAATCGAGCTTCAGCAAACTCGGTCAGCACTCGCGGGCATCGCACCCGATGCAATTGATTTGGGCCAGGAAGCAGTCCTCACCGATAGCTTCGTTCCTAAATTCATTCAAGGTCGTCGCTGGGATGACACCAGTTTTGAACTGGCTTCCGAAGCCGACGTTGCACAGGCCGTGGACTTTGACGAGACAGCCTTCGTAGACGAAGAACCAAGTGGCACTCAAATCGTTGCCCCTCCTTTTCGCGGTTGGTCACTAGGCGGCGAAGCAGGCGTGGTCGAAAAAGCTTACGTAGATTGGCTTGTCAGCAACGACGAAAAAATAGTCGTGACCACCGGAATGATCGAAAGCAGTTTCGGGACGGGCGACAGGCAAGCGATTGTTGAAGTCGATCCATTGACGAAAGAGTACTTGGTCGCGGGCAGCGAAGAATTGGACACGCTTTATCTTTGGGATTCAAAAACGCTCTCCGTTTCACCGCTAAACGTTTCTGGCCGATGGTGTCGCTTGAAATCAGGTCAAGCGATAATTGGAACGACATCAATGAAGTTCGGTCGGCTAACGCAGATCGATGGAATTGACGGTCGTGAAAACGTGGCGACCAAGCCAAGCAAAACAGGCACGGGTGAATCGGACAATATGAACCGATCAATTGGCGAAAGTTCACATGAGGATTGCCAAGCGAAACCACCCCAGTTGTTCACAGCAAATCGGGTTTGGGAATTGCTAAGTCAGAAATTGGAAGAATTCGATGTCGGCACTGGCTCGGAATTTGAGATAGCGACTGACAAAATGCTTGTTTTGATGTGCGACGAAAAATAATGGTTGGGGCGATTACGAATCCGGCGGGATTGAAAATCGTTGATCAAACGAAGGCGAATACCCAGCAGCTATTGACGCTGCCCTGTTTTTCTTCATAATTTCGCATCTGCATTCAAACACCAAACAGCATGCGGCTGTGGCGGAATTGGCAGACGCGCTAGGTTGAGGGCCTAGTGGGAGATAATCCCGTGGAAGTTCGAATCTTCTCAGCCGCACTTGATATTAAAAGGACTCGCGATGATTTATCGGCGGGTCCTTTTTTCGTCTTGCAATGGATCAGAAACCATTGGCGCTAGTTGTTACATCAGGAATATAATCTGCTGTAGTCGTTGCTGAACATGTGATTGTGTATCACTTGCTTTTCCAAACAAGCAGAAAAGACTAAGCCGCGGCATCTCTCAGGTTGTCACTTCGTTCAGTTCACGTTGCGAACGTCGTGACGCCGTTGCTGTGACGCCGCTGCTGTGACGGCAACTACTTCCGCAACGGCACTAGTTTGAATGCGAGCCACCAGGCAATAAGGCCAGCTTGGAAGATTGTTCGAAGTCGATACGCGGGTAGAAAAAAGTTGCGGTTGCGAGAACGTATCCACGGGGTGCACAACTCCCAGCCTTCTTGGAGCTCGTAGGCTGTATCATTTCTTGCATGCCCTTTGTCCTGTTGCTTTGGAACAAAGGCTTTGAAAGCCCTTCGGTGCTTATTTACAATTCGGACCTCATTTAAGACTGTGTGTATCGAAGCGCCGATGTGGCAAGCGCATCTCAAGCACCTGCTGGATGCAATGGCTTTGTTTTTGAATTGATCTAAACGAGGAATGATTTTCACAAATCGTTGAACGAAAAAATGAATAGCGAATCTGCTCAGCCCGAGCGAAAAAAACGTAGACGGATTTGGTTTCCAAGATTCACCATCAGGATCTTGCTCATCCTGATGGTGATAGTTGCGACGGCACTTGCGCTGGGCACCCGCGAAATGCAAAGGCTTGATCGCGAGTCTAATGCGATCCAACAGTTGGGTGAGTACGGTACCGTCGATGTGTACCGTGCTCCGGTGTTGGATGAATCTGGTCTTTGGTATGTAGAAGGGCCGTTAAACAAAAGTGCTTGGATGAGATTCGTCGGCGGCATCATCGGGGAAAACGCCTTTTACCCCGTTCTCCGTTTAGAAGTCGGCAAGGACTACAGTAAGGACGGCGACGAGCGAAAAGACTTGAATGATCCAGAGTTTAAAAAGCTCATCTCTCAATTCACGCTGCTCGAGTCTCTGAGAATAGGCTCGTGCCCGTTCAGGAATCTTGATTTCCTCAAGGGCCTGACGCGGCTTGAGAATCTGAATCTGTACCAATCTGAGGAGCTCGTCGATATCAAGGGATTAGCGGAATTGCCGCGGCTTAAAGAACTCTGCTTGGGGTATGGTTGTAAAAATTTGAACGACTTTGTGGTGTTCAATTCGCTCCCGGAACTTCAATTGCTTGAGATTAAAGACTGTCCGAGCATCGAATCAATGCGTGTTTTTGCCGTTTTGACAAAACTAAAAAAACTTAATCTTGCCGGTTGCAACCTCCAGAGATTGGACGGGGTTGAGAACTTTGCAGAACTGGAGGATTTGGATCTCACGGGGTGTACTAAGTTGAAAAATATTGAGGGAGTTGAACAACTTTCAAAACTGAAAAACGTTCAGTTCAAGGGTTGTGATCTTGTCGATCTTACTCCGTTATCGAATTTGCATAGCCTTCGAGCCGTTGGGGTTCAAGGCAATTTAAGACTTGCGGACCTAATGCCAATCGGTGGCATGAGTGAATTGGTTTTTCTCAATCTTGCTGATTGTGAGTCACTGGAGAGTCTTGATGGCTTGCAAGGAATGAAGCAGCTTGACGACTTGGTTCTCACAAATTGTAAATCGCTCGTGGATGTTTCAGCGATTCATGGCCTAACGCAAATTTCCAACATTGCGATAAACGGTTGCCGTAAATTGAGTAGAAAGGAACGAGGGATACTCAAGGCTCGATTACCCAAGGCAAACCTTCGGACCAGCGGTTTTCTCTAATTTGCGTCTGTGGCGAACTGGTCAGCCAAAATTCTTACAGTCAATTTTCTATTGTTTGGCAAAGTTCGTCGGTAGGATTTTGGAGGCGAAAATTTATTCAGAAGCAAGAGTTAAAAATGACTTGGTTTGACACGCTCACCGGTTTTCCAGAGACATCTGGCGATGACGTTCGTGAGAATCTAATTCTCGAAGGAACACAATTAATTTCGCGAGCCAATAACCGCACTTTGAAAGCCGGTGAATTCTCGACGCCTTTATTGTCGGAACTTCGTAAATCGATCAATATCCCATCGACCAATCAGCGTGCTGTCCGAGTCAACGAACTTGTTGGCGATGTTCAGTCACTGCATCAATCGTCAGCAAATGAACACGCGGTGTTTCAAGTTGCTTCCCAATTCAATTGCCTCGAAATGGTAGGTCCCAGCGTTACTCCTGAAAGAGGTGTCGGGATCTACGAGAATGACTTGACACAAGGGCCAGCCTGCTCGATATGCTGTGGAGCCGGAACGATATTCCGGAACTATTTTGCGGAGGTCAATAATCGCATCGGCCAAACGGCCGGCAATCAAGTTGACTGTCTTGCCGAGATTGGATCCCATTTTGGCAACGCAGGTAAAAAGCTATGGGCAATGAGAAACGGTTATTGTTTGCCCAGCGTTGAAGGCCTCGCAAAGGTGGAAAATCATTTAGCGAGTTGCGATGAAACTGCATTGGACCGCATTCGTGAAAAACTCAAAGTCGGCGTCCAGTCAAAAACAGAAGTCACCGTTGGCGCATCGAACCATTGTCTGACGCAAGTGTTTTGCTCTGCATTGCCCGTCGCATATTCTCCAATCGCGCCCTCAAAGTGGAATCATTTCCCACGATTGATCCTCGATGCGACTTACGAAGCCACGTTCTACATCGCGTTGAAAAATTTCAACGAAACGGGATGCAACAAACTCTATCTGACATTGGTCGGAGGCGGCGTGTTTGGGAACAAGGTTGATTGGATCTTGTCTTCCATTGGTCGGTCGTTAGATCTTTTTGCAAACACGGAACTCGATGTCGCTATCGTAAGTTACCGCAGTTCAAAACGCGATGTCGCGAACTTTGTCAGTCGACGCAACGGTCGGTGAATCTCAAACTTTGCCAGGTGTAAAGGAGATATAAGTCTTCTCCGAATTGGTCTTTGACATCATTGAGTATTTCCCACTCGTTTGTCTGAAGGAAACCATAGTTGCCAAAGCTGAGGGTAGCGCCTGTACCACGATTCCATGTTGTGCGCAGACTACCTACTTTGAATTTACTGCTGTCAAATTCGCGGGAACTTGACCACTGTCGAAACTGAAACCGCAAAATTTCAAAGTCACAAATGGGTTTTGCACAGTAAACCTATTGAGCTCGCCGATAGAAATTTGGTATCCACTGCCAGAGTTTGTATCCAAATGAGAGCGATCATGAAGCGAATGTTTAAGTTGTCCGTTGTTGCAATTTGCTCGTTGGTCCCCGTTGTGTTTTCGGGGTGTTTGCTTTCTCACTCAAATCATGCGATCGTTCGCCAGAATGAACCGCTGAAACAAATTGCTTTCGAGACAGAAAAGGCCCGCGCCTATTACGAGGCCAAAGTGAGTGAGCGTTTGGACAACAGTGAAGCCTCGGCTTCATTCGGTATCCCATTTATTGTCGGGCTTGAGAAATCTACGACCACATCTGAAAACGCAGTTCGGAACGACGTCGCGACATTGTTGGATATCAACGGTGACCGTGTTGTCAGCGAATATGAAGCGAACCTTCAACGTTAGATTGCTTGGCTGATTTTTCATGCGGACTGCGTGATAGTTGAGCCACTTTTTCTGAGTGGCTCGCGGGCAAGAGCGCACTTCGCGGGCAAAAGCACACTTGTTAGAGCTCCCTCAATTTGGTCGTGGATGACTCAGGCAATTATTTGCAACGATTGGTCACGTCTTCTTCTGCGTGATCTCGTGATTCTATTTCAGCGGTAACCCGTGTCTTTCTTTTTGGCTCACGCAAAACAACTTTAGACAAGGTACGCTCGCTAATTTCAAATAGCTTTGCCGAGTCGGTCAATTTGCGGTGGACCGTTGCTTCCCATCTCAACCCCGAGCGAATCCTATCTTCCGAACAACCGGACTCGTGACGTACGATTGATGCGCGGAATTCATGAGAAGTTACTTGTTCGCAAAAACGCGGACGTAGCTTTGACAAGTCCAATGTTTGGGGCTGATAAATTTCAGTTCCCATTTGTTATTGTCAAAGTTTCCACTTCTTCGGTGTCTTTCATGAAATCAGTTCTTATTTGCATCGGCGGATTCATAGCGACATTCGCTTTCGTCTTTGTTTCCCAAAGCGGTAACTTTATGGTCGAAGACCGAAAGATGGGAACGCTGCTTTATTTTTCATCGCGTTGCTGAGGTACCGGCAGAACCAATGCTGCGGTCGCAGAACTGATCAATGAAGGCTATCCCATCACGACTTACTACGGAAGTCGAGATGACTATTGGTGGAAAAAGTACAAAGTCAGACGTCCTATGACTTTTGTTTTTACCACCAAAGGCGTGGCGCAAAGTACCAATGTTGGGCGAATGTCCAAGCAGCGTATCAAACGCTATTGGCAAAAGTTTGAGTGGTAGTTGAGCTCTGACTGTCGTTGGAAACCAATCGGCAAACCGGTCCAGAAATTTCCCTTGGTGGTTTGTAGTTTCCCAATTGCCCGTTGGGGGATCAATTTGGGCGCTGGCCAGGAACGGCACTTGTTTGCCCACGTGGCACGCCTAACCCTCTTTTAGGGCACACAATTTTCTTAGCCTCTGATGCTCAACCCTCAGGTGTTCCGAGGAATCCGGTTCGCATCCAGATGGTAGCACTTAAGCTCGATTGCGAAAATTTCATATTTGGAGAGTGAATTCTCTAACATGCCTTGGCTTGGAGAAGAAATTCTCTAAAATTTGACGAAACAACGAAACCATCTCTGCTTGTCAGTGGTTTCATTGGCGTGCAGTATCAGGAAAGGTTCTGCGTTGAAGTCAAATTATTCTTAGAGGCCTATCATGGCGCGTCACCCTGCCGATCAGCCGACCGACACCGAGTTGGAGATTCTCAACGTGCTTTGGGATTCTGGCCCTTCTACGGTTCGTGAAATCCACAATCAAGTGGGCGAGAAAAAACAAACCAATTACGCGACGACTGTCAAAATGCTGGTCGTCATGTTCGACAAAGGGCTTGTGAAACGGGACGACACGGTTCGTCCTCAGGTTTACCGAGCCGCGGGTACTCGCTCCGTTGCCCAAAAGAAGATGCTGAAAAACCTGATTAAAAAAGCCTACGAAGGTTCCGCGAAAAGCCTCGTGATGCAAGCGCTGTCAAGTCAAAACGCATCCAAGGCGGATCTTGCTGAAATCCGTGAGTTGATCAAGCAGTTGGAGGGCAAGTAAATGGTTGACCTCAGTAGATTTGTTGACTTTCTCTCAACGCAATTTCCGGAGGCAGTGTTTCCAGTTCTTGAAACCGTTGGTTGGTTTCTGCTTCATTCGGTTTGGCAGATCCTGTTGATCACAGTTCTCGTTCGAATGTTGCTTTTTTTCGTTGCCGATCAAAACGCAACCGTTCGGTATCGAATTGCGATGTCGGGTTTATTTTTGTCGTTGGCCATTCCGGTTTTGACTTGGGGAAAATTTGGGCCCCCGGTGCAATTTGATGTCGAGGGTGTGGACGCATTTGCGTTTGTGATGGAACAACCTCGAATTAAATCCGACATTGCACCCGTTATCGAGTCAGGTTTTGAAGCAATGGTTCCCGTGTCAGCAAACGGAAACACTCGCTCGTTGTCGTTTGCCCAACGGGTAACGGCAATAGTCAAACCCTGGTTTCCCGTTCTTTCCATTATTTGGCTAGCCGGCGTGCTCGTTTGTTCGCTACGACCTGTGATTGGGATGGGAACGATCTGGCGATTGAAACGAACGGGAGTTTCAGTAGATCCGCGTTTGGATAAACAGTTTCAGCTTTTGATTGCCAGATTCCAGCTTGGTCGAACGGTTCGCTTGGTTGAGTCGGCTTTCGTCAAAGTGCCGATGGTTGTTGGAGTGATGCGGCCAGTTGTCATGTTGCCAGCATCGGTATTAACGAATCTAAGTGCTGAGGAGCTTGATTCTATTCTGGCTCATGAGTTGGCTCATTTGAAACGATTTGATGATGTTTTCAATTTGGTCCAGGTCGCAATTGAGTCGCTGTTGTTTTTCCACCCATGCGTTTGGTGGCTTTCCCGTTTGGCCAGACAGGAAAGAGAAAACTGCTGCGATGACATGTCGGTTGCTGTTTGCGGAGATGCTTCATCGCTTGCCACTGCTTTGTTGCACATCGAAGAGTCGCGGCAGTTCCAACCCGCTCTGATGGCCAACGGTGGTTCACTCGTCAAAAGAATTCGTAGGCTTCAATTTTCAAATCAAAAGGAGACATCAATGCAATGTACGTCAGTACGAAGGCTTAGTCCGTTAGTTTGTCTGATTGCTTTCTCGGCTTTGTTGGGGTTGGGAGGAATCGCTTTTGCGACCCAAAACCACGATAACACTAAGAAGGATAATTACCCAAGTCTCAACTCTAATTCGACCTTGGATTTAGAGTCAGGGAAAAACGAGTCGTTTCCTCGAAAACAAGAAAGGCCGGCGGACTCAGATTCATGGAATGTAAAAATCGAAAGAAACCCCGTTGGTGGGACGCTAACAATTCGTTCAGAAGATGGGGATTTGCTTGATGAGTTGGCGGCAAGAATTGCTCAAACGACAAAGAGAGGAGTGCATTTTACTGGCGAAGGGCTTTCGCAAATTGATTTATCCAAGTTGATATCAGGTGATGGGCCAATTTTTGGTGGCCCTGATTCTGAAAAGTTGAATAGCACACTAGACAATATGGGGAGAAAGTTTGATGCGTTGGGGCGGAAAAGAAGGTTTGGTGAAGGTTCGGTGCCAACCCTGTTTGCTTTGCGATACCAGGACGCCGCAAGTGTCGCCACTGAGTTAGCGAAAATTCATAACGCTCTGGAAAATGAATTTGGCCCAATCGAGGTTAATTTTAATGAACGCCTGAATTCGATTAGGGTCTATGGAAGTGAGAAGGCTGTAAAAAGAATTGGCGGAATGATAGAAGAGTTGGACCTTGCGAAGGTGGAAACCGCGAAGGACGCACCTGGTTCAAAAGGGCAGTTGTCTGTGTTTCAGCTCGAACATCGAAAGGCTACCGACGTCGTTAGTTTCCTATCGGACTTTCTGAGCAATGCACCCGTAAAGGTTGGAGCAGAGTTTCGATGCCAGGTCTTGGGACGCGATAATTGCGTTGTGGTCTATGGGACTGATGAAGAAATTGCATTGGTCAAACAGTTTATTAAAACGCTCGATGCCCCAGCAGCAAAAACAGTAGCGATTGACCCTGAGCGAAAGAGAATGCCTGACGCTGAGAAACATTAATCTGATACTGCTCGAACAACGTATTGACTCCGGTCGTTACAAGCGGTTGATCAACTCTTTGAACAGCCAAAAGAATTGTCCGCGATTGAGTGGGGCCCCTATCTCGAAGGGGCGAGCCAGTTCGATCCATGGGAGGGAATTTTGCTATCTCAACGAAAGATGGATCGGGCAAAGTTAGAGTGATTTCTACTGGCCCCGATCGAAAACTTGGAACGTCCGACGATATCGTGGTCGAACAATAACGCGACGTTGCGCCCTTTACAAAACGCTTGAGATGACCTCGCAACTCGAATCTCGCAGGTAAATCGGACCGCCACCATAGGAAAATATTCTTTGGTGGCTTTTTTTAAGTTTTCCAAGATTTTCTGACCGAAATATGGTGTTTACCGTATCTTCGATGTGACCGCCGGAATTACTGGTGGTTTTAACGGTTTACATTTTTTGATTGACAGCCATGCCCAAGCTTTCTACTTCCTCCGTATTAAATTCAGTTCTTCATTGCGCCTCGGCAATGGCGTTGTTGATTTTGACTGGTCTCTTGTCTGCTCCATTCGTAAGTGCACAAGATTTTTCAGTAGGTTCTTCCTCGATCCAGCTGAAAAAGTACTCGCCCGATATGATGGAAGAGATTAAGAAACGCAAATTCCCGAAACGAGTCTTGCTTGATAAAGTCAGCGGCGACGCGGAATTGGCGGAAGTTGCCAAATGGAATTGGGTCGAGTCACTGGAAATTCGAAGTGATAGTGTTTCCGAGCTTGGGCAGGTTGCGAAACTGATCAATCTCAAGAAACTTCGGTTGGGTTTGAAGGCTTCGAAAGAGAATCCGACCGACCTTACGCCGTTGGCTGGCCTTGAAAATCTTGAAGAGCTTGACCTTTATGCAAATCCGGTCACCAAAGTTGAGGCACTCGAGGGACTGACCCATTTGAAAGTCGTCAAATTGTATATGGCACGCGTTAGTTCAATTGACTTTGTCGCGAAAGCTCCCGACCTCGAAGAGCTTAATCTTTATGGTTACAGGCACACGTTCGAAAATTACGAGCCCATTACGAAGCTCAAGAATCTCAAAAAACTCAACGTCTATATGAATACGCAAGCCGTCGATGAGAAGCTTGCTGCACTTAAATCTCTAACATCGCTTGAGGAAATTCGGCTTTCGAATTGCAAAAAAATCACTACCTTCGACTTCATTGAAAACTGCAAATCAATGAAGCGAATTGATGCAAGTTGGTGTCGTGGCATCGTTGATTACTCCGCGTTGTCCGCGCTTCCAATGCTGGAACAGGTCACACTCACCGAAGGCACTTTTAAGAATCTGGATTTCTTGAAAGGGAAAGAGAAACTGAAGCAAGTGACGCTTAGCAGAACTCCAATCGCAAACGTCAACGAGTTGTCGGGGCTGCCCAGTTTGGAATCGTTGTATCTTGATGGCACGGAAGTGACGGACATCACCGGCCTTGGCAATTCACCAGCCTTGAGTTTTTTGTCGATCAGCAAAACGAAAGTCTCTGATATCAGCCCGCTTCAATCGGCAGATAAACTTTACGGGCTTCGGGCAGTGGAAACTCTAATTTCTGATTTGTCTCCGTTGGCTGGAAAGCAAGGTTTGACCAATCTGTATCTAGGCAAGACTCCAGTAACCGATCTCAGTCCGTTAAAGGATTTACCCAAACTGCGTTATCTGGACCTGACCGGTACAGCTGTTTCTGATATCTCGGTTGTGGGAACTCTCGGCTCACTTGCGACTTTGAGCTTGGGCAGCACCAAAGTCACTGACTTTTCAGTGCTTCATGATGGACTTCCAAGACTTCGCAGTGTGACTCTTCCGGCTTCTATTTCCGAAGATCAACTAGCCGCGTTAAAAGAAAAACGGCCTAAGGTCAGATTTACGGTTGAGAAAGTAAAAACAAAAAAATAGCCGCACGCTCGATCGTTTTCCCAAACTTCCATCGGCAACGACAAGCCCATCAATTAGAATCTGAGCAAGCTTGGAATTCGTGCTTGGAGACTTTTGATGGTCGTTGGTAGATACTTTTTTCGAAACTTGTTAGCTGCAGTGATCGGCCTGGCAGCGAGTGGTAGTTGGCTCGGCTTGACAAACGACGTTCCAAAAGATCTTGATCAACCGATCGAGCTCAACGAAGAGAATGTCGAATCTTGGCGAGTTCACATTCATCCTGATGAATCTGAAATGGCTTGGAAGAAGATACCCTGGCTACCTACGCTGCGAGAAGGAATTTTAAAGGCGACTGAGCAACAACGCCCTGTCTTGTTGTGGGTGATGAATGGGCATCCGTTAGGTTGCACCTGAAACAATGGCGTCAAAGGCAGACGGTCCGTCTGGTCAGATAGCCGCGTTATCGAACTTTCGAAAAAGTTCATACCCTGCACCGATGAAGTTTGGCGATTGCAAAACGGCAAGGATCCGGATTGCAAGTTCTTTCAAAACATCGCTCGGCAAGGGCATTATTCCGGAGAGGGGACGCCTTCCAAGCAAGGTATCTATGTCGTCTCTGCGGATGGGAGTTTCCTTAGCTCGATAAACTCATTGAATGCCAACGCCGTCATCAAGACATTGAAAACAGGACTGGCCCGTTTTGAGCAGCTTGACGAATCAGCCAAGAAAATCGCTGATGAAAAACAAGTCGAATCGGTGAATCGTTTTGAAAATCGTGAGCCCAAGAATGGATTGATCCTCGCAGTTTATTCTCGCGATCTGCCTGAGGATCTCAAACCCGAGTCTGATCGAGCGACTCGCTGGAATCGTGATACGGCATGGTTTTCAAAAAAGGAGCTGCTTTCGCTCGTTCCAGCTGCCCCCGTCGTTGGCAACACTTTTAAGCTTCCTCAAGTCTTCACGGAGCGAATGGCACGGTTTCACTTGGTCGATACCATCAACGGACAAACCGATTCCTTTCGTTCGGTAGAGGTCGCCGGGTCGAAGCTGACTGGGAAAATCACTCGTGTCAATGTAGACGAGGTCGAGTTTCAAATTTCGGGCAATTCAAAATCGGATTCGAATTCGGAACGATACGGACGTACGCCTCGCGGAGTTGTGACCAATGTTTGGGGCACCGCAATATATTCGAAATCAAAACAGAGTTTTTCCAAACTCGATTTCGTAGCTGTCGGTCAACGCTGGGGACGCACGCGATTCAATGATCGTCGTCGGGGCCCGAAAACAAACGCAGTTGGTTTTGCTGTTACACTTGCTCCATCGGATGAACCAACAAATGTTCCTGGGCTGTTCTATGAATACGACGTCGAGTGGAAAAATCGCCCTGTCGGCGAGTGATTCATGATTTTGCACATAGACATGGATGCGTTCTACGCGTCGGTTGAGCTAAGAGACAACCCTGAGTTGGCGGGCAAGCCAGTGGTGGTTGGTGGGTCGCCAACAGGACGTGGTGTTATCGCGGCAGCCAGTTATGAAGCGCGGAAGTTTGGAATCTACAGTGCGATGCCTGCATCTCAGGCAATCCGTCGGTGCCCTTCTGCGGTTTTTATCAAGCCACGGATGGATCATTATGCTGCTGTCTCGAAACAAATTCGCGAAATCTTTTTTCGATTTACCTCGCTTGTTGAACCGCTTTCGCTTGACGAAGCTTTTCTCGACGTAACCGGCAGTCAGAGGTTGTTTGGCGATGCCCAAACGATTGGCCGGACAATACAGGGGTTGATTTCATCCGAGTTGGGGTTGGTTGCTTCGGTCGGTGTGGCACCGAATAAATACCTCGCCAAGGTTGCTAGTGATCTCGACAAACCGAATGGCTTTACCATCGTCGATCCTGACGACATTGAAACCTTTCTTGATCCGCTACCCATCGCAAGAGTTTGGGGCGTTGGCCCTCAGACGGAGAAAAAGTTCAAGTCATTCGGTGTGGAGTCGATTGGCCAGCTTCGGAAGCTTCCGCGGGACACTCTTAACCGAGCCTTTGGGCTCAACGCCGAGCATTTTTGGCGTCTTGCTCGCGGGCTCGATACTCGTCCCGTCGTTCCTGACAGAATCGCAAAATCAGTCTCGCACGAAACGACTTTCTCAATTGACATTCACGATATTGATGCCCTCCGTGCGTGGTTGTTGGAACTGACCGAGCAAGTCGCTCGGCGATTGCGACGGCATGATATCGTTGGCCGAACGGTTCAGTTGAAAATCCGTTTCGAGAATTTTCAGACGATCACTCGCTCGAAAACGATCGGTACTCCAAGTCATACAACGCAAGTCTTTTGGGAAACCGCTAGTCAGATCCTGGACGATGCTCCATTGGAAGGGCGAGGAATAAGGCTGTTGGGAATGGGCGTCAGTAATCTTTGTAAGGACAAAAAGAAGCAGCGAAATTTGTTTGATCAGGAAGAAGAAGTCAAAGCAACCAGAGTTGACGAGGCCGCTGATTCGATTCGGGATCGGTTTGGAATCTCCGCAGTCAAACGAGCAAGCAGTATCGAACACAAAATCAAATTTCGAGCCGAACCACGTCCTGACGAGGAGTAGGATTAAGGTTGCTCCGAGAATAGTCACCTTGTATTCGGTAACATCCCCTGAAACAAAATGCCTCCGGCGTGAACGTGTAACACTGCGACACACGGCGTGTTAAAATGCGATTTAGAATCAACCCGCAACAATGGTGGCTTTACAATGTACGCAATTCAAAACAGCAAGTTTCTATCTCGAGCGACTTTTTTGCTTCTTTCACCCTTCTTTTTTTTAGTTTCCTTTTCCGGCAGCAATTCAATCTTTGCTCAGGAAACGAAAGAAGCAGTTGCAGACGCAAAAGCAACTGCGCGAGAAATCACGTTTGTGAAGAGCGATAAAAAACTTGACGTCAAAATCGGTGACGAGCTATTCACGACGTTCGACTACGGCACTTATAAAAAACCAATTCTCTATCCGGTTCTCGGTCCCGAGCAGATCGGCATGACGAGAAATTGGCCGATGAAAAAAGACGTCGAAGGCGAAGAACACGATCACGTTCATCACAAATCAATGTGGATCTCTCACGAAATTAACGGTGTGCACTTTTGGACCGAAAAAGGCGGCGACGTTAAAACGACGCTTGTTGAAACCAAGGGCGAAAGTTTCAAAGAAGACAATGCATTTCGAGCAACTTCTAGTTGGGTGCGCGCTTCGGATGGCGAAACTCTGCTGACTGATCAAACGACCTACAGATTCGGCGCTGATGAAACCAGTCGTTGGATCGACTGTACGGTTGAATATCACGCAACGCATGGCGATTTTCAGTTCGACGATACCAAAGAAGGACTGTTTGCGATTCGAACCCACCCTGATTTGCGATTGTCGGCAAAACCAAAATCTGGAGTGGAGAAGGTTTTTGGAAAAGCCGTGAACAGCGAGGGAGTTTCCGGAAAAGACATTTGGGGCAAGCCGGCAAAGTGGTTGTATTACTTCGGAACCATAGACGACGTGCCAATGGGTATTGCGATGTACGATCATCCTGACAATTTGCGACACCCAACGACTTGGCACGCTCGCGATTACGGGCTTGTCACTGCGAACCCATTTGGGATGCATCATTTTTTGGGCAAGGAAAAAGGAGCAGGCTCGTTCAAAGTCAAAAACGGCGATTCTTTGAAATTGCGATATCGAATTGACTTTATCAAAGGCAATCCGTCAGTCGACGAGATCGAAAAACGTTTCGAGAGTTTTTCCTCTAAAGAATAATTTCGCGATCTTAGGCAGATACCGCAGCGGAAGGGCTATTTTGCTTGAGAAACGATTTCGAGACAAAGTGGAGCGGCAGGTCTCGAATTGAAAACTGTTCCGATTGTTTTGATTGTAAAGTCGGCAGAATGACGAATGCATCTCTCTGGTGCGGCGAAGCCTTAAGGAAAAAAATTGTTTATGCTTCACCTTGCGGATGGCCGAAATAAGGAGGATCAGTCTAAGGTTCATTCAGCAAATGCCTGACTGTAAGTCTCTTCTCTTCAAATCTTGTTCTTTGATTACTAATGGGCACGTTAAGTCAACTCGCTTGTAAGACAGCCAATAAAATTTCTCTCAACCTCATCTATGGAGAAACGGCTCAACACTCACGCCACGCACGACTGATGATCAACGAATCGTTGGCTGCCGCGTGTGTAATGCTTGATTCGGTAGACCCTGTTGAGCTTCGGTCATGGTATGAGCAATTCGAATCCATCTATCGAAACTCGCAATCCAAATTGCTGGAGAACCCCGCCGTTTGGTCAGAGTTTATTGGCGTGCAATGCGACTTGATGCAAAAGGCGAGGCTGCATCAGAAAACAATCGAAACATTGGGCAACGAACTGGCCCGATGGGATCGACAACTCATTTCGTTTGACCAACTCGCCGTTGGTCTGGATTCCTTGTCGGAGTTGATCAGTGAACGTTCAGAGTCGTTGGGGGATGCGCTCGATTGGGAAATCAATCGCTCCGGGGCAAACCTTCGGACCCGCCAGTTTTCCAATAGCATTTGCGGATTGGCGATCGTACTGGTCGCTATCAGCGAAGCAATTGAGAAGGGCGACCCACGCGATTTCGATTGTGCGGCGACGGCGGTTTTCGGTGCCAGTCTTACAAACTATGGAATGGCAGCGATATTTCATCATTGTGTAAAATGATGAAGAGGCTTACCGCAATTTGCCAGCTGTAGTTCCGTCGGCAAGTTGAGCGATCGTATCTCGAGTGGCCTGTTCTACTGCGGCTTGCCAGGTCGGAGCGGCGGAATATTGTTCGCGGCTGTAAGCGAAAATGATCGCGCGAGAGCTGTTGATCACGCCTCCCAATCCGTTTTCATCCAAACCGCCGGCGACGTCTTTAGCGGTACCGCCTTGGGCACCAAATCCAGGGATCAAGAAAATCGTATTGGGCATCGACGCGCGAAGTTCCGCCAATTGCTCAGGATAGGTTGCTCCGACAACAGCACCGATATTCCCGTAACCCAGCTCCCCTGCACTGTTACGTGACAGCGACTGAACATGGTCCGCAACAACGGCATAGATCTTTTTTCCATCAGCAATTTTTTCTTGCAGCGTATCACTTCCCGGGTTCGAGGTTTTCACAAGCACGAACAGCCCAGATCCGGTCGCGTTTGCAGTGTCGACAAACGGCTCCAAACTATCAGCCCCTAAGTACGGATTGACTGTTAACGAGTCGCAACCCCAAGAGCTTTCCGGCTTGGGGCCGAGGTAAGCTTTTGCGTACGCGGCTGCCGTCGATCCAATGTCACCGCGCTTGGCATCCATGATCGTCAACAAGCCTTTTTGCCGCGCGTAGTCGACGACTCTTGAGAGCACGACCATTCCATGCCAGCCAAGCTGTTCAAAAAAAGCGGCTTGCGGTTTAACGGCAGGAACCAATGGTGCCACAACATCGATAATGTCGCAGCAATACTTTGCCGTCAATTCGCATTGTTTTTCGATGTTTAGCGAGTCGCGCGTGTTAATCAGTTGGGGGGGCAATTGATTGAATCGCGGATCGATACCAACTACCAGCGGAGTTTTTTTAGCTTGGATAGCTGAGTTAAGTCGATCGCCGAAATGGTTTTTTAAATCGTTTGACATTTATTTTTCTTGATTGTGGAGCGGACGATCATTAAAGCAAAACCGGACGCGATTAAACAGGCGTATAGAAATTGTTTGAATATTATTTAAAAATTGTGTGACGGCGCGGAGATCTCAGTGTTAGGTCTTTAAACGGTACGACGTGGCTGGCGTATTTCTGTTGGCGGATTGCTTGCGAGCACGCTCACAAACGTGCTGGAGCAAAGATCGCGAAAATCACAAATTGAAGATTGAGCGAATTAGTTCCCAAGGCCGGTCTCCAGTAAGCACTCTTTTCAAGCTTTTGCGCCCCAAGGTCCAATTTTTAAAAAGACGAAAACTCGCCAGCAAATACGAACCTAAGTCGTTGCGTTTCGCTCAACAAATATTAGAATCTGTCAAACAAAACGGGCTGTAGCGTAGTCTGGTAGCGCGCTACACTGGGGGTGTAGAGGTCGCTGGTTCGAATCCAGTCAGCCCGACT
>JBGCDK010000113.1:0-30568 GCA_045105295.1 Mariniblastus sp. | reverse complement strand
GTTGAGGTAGTTGGGATCACGCGCTTTCGCTGGCCCGCTGGCTGGATTCAAGATCAAATGCAGCTCAAATTTTCGAGTGGTATCCTTGGCAGATTCGATGAGCTGTGCCCACATCGCTGGTCCGCCATCGCAGCAAGGGTTCGCATAGGCGGGAATTAAAATCTTGATGTCGGCACTGATTGATTGTTGTCCATTTGCAAATGGGACAGACAGAATCAAAAGCGCGATTGCCGTCAGAACTGGTTGGCCGGTTTTCATAGCTGCCTTTTGAATTGGGTCGCAAGTATTACTCAGGTCCATTGTTGCACGTGCGGTCGCTGATGAAACCGGCTGGACGGCAAATGATGAACTTACTCAATGTACATTCCTCGAAACTCGCGTATAGATGCGTTTCGGTGGTAATGATGTTGTCACAACACAACGTGTTGCAATTGAGAAACATTGGTCGGGGAAACGATGTGTTTTTTCAACATGCTTTTGGGTAATTTTATGCCGTTACCCCCAAATAAGCGACTTAAACTTCTTTTGGCATCGTAAATGCAGTTGTCTGAGACGACAACAGCGATGCAAGTCTGAGACAGGCAACGCACTGGCTTAAATTTCAAATGGGATAAGACATGACACACCAAGAACTCGGCACGACAAAGTACTACCTCTCTTCGCTAACTGAGGAGATGAAAGAACTACGAAAGCAACGCAACAAAGAAGCCGTCCAAAACTTCAAGTTGTTTATTTTTGTTATGGTCGTTGTTTGCTTCACCGTCACCGCAATCAAGATGATGCCACAGTGGCTGCCAATCGTCTCGAATATTATGGATCAGTACGGCGTGACTGAAGTTCTTCAGAGATGGGCGTAGTTGAGCGTTTCCAACAGCATGAAAACGAAGAGGCTTCACCAGTGTGTTCGACGCCGCCGGCCTTTTAAATTAGACTGTCGCGGTGGTGACGCGAGAGTTCCGCTTGCCTCAAAGTAGCCCACCCAAACTATAGTGAATGCAGTTGCATAAAATCATGAAATCATGAAATCGGTTGATTCTTAAGATCGACCGCTGTCTTATTTCACAATGTCGTCGACGAGAATAGATGAACCGGTATCAATTGTCGGTTCAATCTGTGGTGCAGTCAGGGCAGGCGTTCCGATCTCTTGTGCTGCATCTGACTGTGGCACGAGATAGATCATCCCATCATTGGACGGAACACGCGAACTCGATGGAAAAACTGCACCCGGAATGGGGGCTTCTACTTCCTCTGATACAGCAACAGGATTCGAACCAAGGATCGGCATCAAACGATTGGCAAGTTTATGTTTTGGGTTAAGCCCTAACGCACGTTGGAAATCGAGAGTCGCTGCGTCTACATAACCTAGCGACCCGTAATGGTAACCGCGAAGTACAAACGCATCGGCGTCCGTGGGCGATGAAGCCAAGTGTTGTGTTAGACGATTAGTTTGGCCAACGTAGTCGTTTCGACCGTAAAACGTTTTGTAATTCTGGACGACAGAAGTCCACTGATCGCTGGGTAACATTGCGGTAGCTTTATCGAGATATTCTACAGCCATTGAGAAATTGGCGGTCGCAAACGCGGCTTGCGATGCGAATAAAAACACTTTTCCGTTGTCGCGCTCAATCACCAACGCTTGACTGGCAAGTGATTCTGCGGTGCGGTAGTCACCGATTTTGAAAGCAGCCTCGGCCCGGCGTTGAATGCTTCTGCCGGTCGCGGTGGTTGCGATCTGAGGATAAAACTCATTCGGGATAGACTGATTCTGAATCGCCTCGTTAGCAATGATTCTGTTGTTGATTGAATCGTTGATGATCGTCTGGCTTCGCAGGGTTTGCGATTGATTGTAAAGCTGAGCCTGAGCGGCCTGTTCGGCTGCGCTGAGACCAAGCGGTTGCGTTGGGATGATTACCTGTGCTTGAGGAATCCCTGCCCCGTAGTAAGAACCAAAATTGTTAAAGCCGTGGTTGGAGAACGAACCAAATCCGGTTTGATAACGGGTTACGCCCAAGCCAAACCGATCAATCGAATTGGTTGGTATGTAATATTGTGAGATGCCGCCTCGATTGCCAAAATTAAAACTCGTACCGTAAGGTGAAAAGTTCAACTGGCTGCCACCGCGTGAAAAATTGTTGCGTCCTTTTTGGCTTTGAGTCGAGCGTGGTCGGTAGGACGGGTGGGTGTGGCTACGGTTGTTGAAATTTGAATTCGAACGAGACGACTGACCGCGGTTGTACCCGTGCGATTGCGACGATGGTTTTGAGTAAGAGTACGGACTGGGAAATCCGACCCCCGTTTTCTTTTTCGGGATTGAATAAATGTTGCCCCCGCCAGTCGTTTTGGAAAACCCTTTTGATTTTCCCGATTTGCCTTGAACGGCGATGCAGAGAGTTGAGCTGCAAGCAATCGAAACGCAAACGGCGATAGAAACGGTTAAGATTTTTGTTGGCAACTGATTCATTTCAATTCAATCAACGAGAGTTAGAGTCGCGAAGAGATCCCTTCTTCAATTTCGGGATTTTGAATTCCGTCCCAGTAGTCAATCATAACGTCAGCGGGAATTGGGGCCGGTCGAAGCGGCTAATCCTCTGGTTTTGCGGGATATTTGGGACGGGACATTCTTCTTACTCGCGAATTAGCCGGAATAATGGGATCTGCAGACTTCATCGCCGTTTTGCGACCTTTGCCAATTCGGGCATGCCGCAGCAGAACGGTCGGGCGATTCGAGCCCGGCAAACGGGTTCGCAACTTAGCCAATTGGCTTGATGAAAAAATGCAACTAAGGCAGCGGACCGATCATCTTTTTCATCTCTTCCCACGTCCTTGTGTTGGCGACATCGCCAGCCGTTAGACAACCGCGGCGAGCCTGCTTGATTCCGTACTTCATGTTTGAGAGCCCACCAGGTCGATGAGCATCCGTGTTAATGACGACTGGAATGCCATGCGTCTTGGCAGCAAGTAGATACACATCATTGAGATCCAACCGAATAGGATTCGCGTTTAGCTCAACCAGTTTTCTGTTTTCTTTGGCAGCTTGGAAAACGGCATCGATGTCGACTTCATAGGCTTCACGTTTGTTGAGCAGTCGACCCGTTGGATGAGCAATCATAGAAACGTGCGGGTTCTCAATGGCTCCCGTGATGCGTTCCGTGATTTGTTGACGCGGTTGGTTTTGCCCATAATGCACACTGGCAATCACGAAATCGGCCTTCGCGAGAACCTTGTCCGGCAAATCCATGTCGCCGTTTTCAAGAATGTCACACTCGATCCCTTTCAAGATCAAAAACTCATCGTCACTCTCCGCGTTGATCTTGTCGATTTCTTTCCATTGAACCAGCAAACGCTCGCCATCCAAACCATTGGCCATCGCGACACGTTTTGAGTGATCCGTGATGGCGATGTACTGCAGCCCAATCTCACGAGCAGCATCTGCCATCTCTTCGATCGATGCCTTGCCGTCGGTGGCGGTCGTGTGCATGTGGAGGTCACCGACGATGTCACCCAGCTCAATCAGTTTGGGAAGTTTGCTTTGATCTGCCCAATCGAGTTCACGACGAGCTTCCCGAATTTCCGGTTCGAAATAGGGAAGCTGTAAAGTCTCGTAAACGTCGGTTTCAGTTTTTCCGGCGATCCATTCTTCTTCGTCTTTGCTTGTGTCGTAAACGCCCCACTCATTGATCTTGAGCCCCATCTGTTTCGCGCGACCACGGATCAAAACATTATGGTCTTTTGAGCCAGTGAAATATTGAAGGGCAGCACCGAACGATTTTTTGGGTACGACCCGCAAGTCGACTTGGAACTCGTCTTCCAATCGCACCGACATTTTCGTTTCGCCGCGAACGATGACCGATGTAATTTCATCAAACTCACCAAAATGATCCATGACAACACCGCTGTCTGTTGAATCAACGAGCATATCAAGATCGCCAACGGTTTCTTTACCACGTCGATAGCTACCGGCAAACTCAAGCTGATTCACTTTTTTGCAGCTATTCATATGAGCTCGCAAACGCTCGACGATTTTGTCGGCATTAGCCCACAGGATTCGTTCGTTAGCAGCGACGGCGATGGCGATCCCATCCAAGATTGCTTTCTCCGTCTTTTCACCAAAACCCGACAGCACACGGACTTCACCTGCTTCGCAAGCAGCTTTTAATTGCTCTAGCGTTTCGATACCCAACTCGTTGAACAACGCGGCACATTTTTTTGGGCCTAGTTTTGGAACGTTCAGTAAATCCAAAACTGTTTTTGGAACCTGCTCCAGGATCTCATCCATCTGTTTGAGAGAACCTGTTTCGACCAGCTCTAAGCATTTTTCGGAAACGCCCTTTCCGATGCCGTCGATTTTTTTCAAATCTTCACCAGCCGCAACCAGCGAAGCGATTGAATCAGGCAGTTCCTTGATGGTTCTGGCACCGTTACGATAAGCCCGCAATCGGAAGGCGTTAGCTCCGGTGAATAGGAGAAATCCGGGGAGTTGGCGTAGCGTGGTGGAAAGATTTTCGTTGTTCATAAACTCGATGATAACGACTAATTAATGCCGCGAACACGGGCGGCGGATGATGAAAATATGGTGGCCGTTTTGCTTAAATTCTTAACCCGTAAACCCGATGTTTGCAGGCCCGTTGCGATGCTTTTTTGTGCAATGACAGTCGTTGCTTGTTTTGGATACGCTGCCGTTCGCGATAACTTGCCGGAATGGTGGGCAGGCTACGGCGGCGGAATTCCGTACGTGATGTTTTGGATCTCGGTATGGTTTTTAATATTTCCGTTTCGAAATTGTGTTTTGACGATTTGCATTGGCGCTACATTGGTGACGTGTGGATTGGAGTTCCTGCAGCTGTGGCAACCGGAATGGCTGGTGAAGATTAGGTCGACTAGGTTTGGGGCGGCATTGTTAGGAAGCGGGTTTGTCTGGAAAGATTTTCCGCCATACTTCATCGGTGGGCTGTTGGGATACCTTGCGTTGATCGGGATGCTCAAGTTTGGAGCGAACTCTGAATCGTGCGATACCGTCGATCCAGCGTGAGCTGTGGGCTTTTAAAACCAACAATCTCTTGGTGAAGTCGAAAACCGCACAAGTGCGAACCGCAACGATTAGTGATTTGTCTTTCGTTGTTTGCATGGTCTTTTTGAGTGAACCTGATGCAACTACGATAGGGCCATGTTTCGATATGGTGCCACAATTTTTTTAAGCGCGTTTCTGCTGTTTCAAATTCAGCCGATGATCGCACGTTTGATTTTGCCTTGGTTCGGGGGAACGGCAGCCGTTTGGACGACGTGCATGATGTTCTTTCAAACTGCATTGCTGCTTGGTTACCTCTATGCACACTTGTTGCGAAAACTGGCTCCGCCGAAAATTGTGATCGCAATACACATTGTCGTTTTGGCTATAGCGGCGATTTTCTCTTCAGTGATTCCGCCTGAATCACTGAAGCCAATGGGCGACGAAAATTTAACGGTGGCAATCGTTACGGTTCTGTTGGCCTCGATTGGCTTGCCATTTTTTGCATTGTCCTCAACCGGTCCACTGGTTCAGGCCTGGCAAAGCACGACTCACGAAAACCAATCGCCCTATCGTTTATATGCACTTTCGAATTTGGGATCGATGTTGGCTTTGATTTCATATCCGTTTCTCGTCGAGCGTTTTTTCCCGTTGGCGCGGCAGGCGCATGTTTGGAAATACGGTTTCGTTTTGTTCGCTGTTTGCTGCGGTTGGTGTGGATGGCAGACTTTTTCGAAAACGTCATGGGGGCGGTCCGAATTAAATCAGGATGACGAAACGACTTCCGTAATCAACATTTGGACTCGAATGCCGTTGTGGATTCTGCTTTCGATGTCAGCGTCGATCGTTTTGCTGGCGACGACCAATTTGATGTGTCAGGAAGTAGCTTCCGTTCCGTTTCTTTGGATTCTGCCGTTGGTGCTCTATCTGTTGTCGTTCATTATTTGTTTCGACCGCCCTGCCCTTTATCGACGGCGCGTTTTTGTTCCGTTGCTGATCGCAAGCTCGTTTGTTGCCGTGGCGCTTGTTCATTTGAATGTCCTAGCCGGTTTATTGCTGCAAGTTGCCGGTCTCGCGACGTTTTGTTTTTCGGCCAGTATGACTTGTCACGGAGAATTGGAACGACTCAAGCCCCATCAATCGCAGTTGACGGCGTTCTATTTGTGGGTGGCTGTCGGTGGTGCACTTGGGGGGATTTTTGTTTGCGTGGTCGCCCCCAATTATTTTGCGGGTTTCTATGAGTTTCATATTGGAGTATTGGTTTGCCTGTTGGTTGCGTTGAGTACAGTAATTCCTCTGCGAGGCAACACGAAATCTAATGACAATGCATATGCTGTAGCGGGGACACCATCATGGACAATGACGATCGGGGTTTTCGTCTCACTCGCGTTTGTGCTCAGCAGTCTCACGTATTTTCTTGATCCAAGTTTTCATCCTGGAACTGTATTTCGAGGACGTAACGAATATGGATTGGCCGCGGTCGTGGACGAAGATGACTATCGCAAGTTCATTAACGGCAGCATCGAGCATGGTGGTCAGTCACTAGGTTCGGGGGAGGAACTCGATCACATTAGTTATTACGTTCCCGGAAGCGGTGTGGCTCTCGCGTTTGATGCGATTCGTGAGGACTCAAAAACCAATTTGAATGTTGGCGTGATTGGGTTGGGGGCTGGCGCGATGGCGACTTGGCTTCAAGCCGGTGACGAGATCCGTTTTTACGAAATCAACCCGATGGTGGAGATGATTGCCAAAGAACATTTTTCGTTTTTGAAAAAGTCACTTGGCAAGAGTTCGATTCAGCTTGGCGATGGTCGGATCCAATTGCAAAAGGAACTTGAGGCAAACGGATCGGCTCAATTCGATTTGCTATTCATCGATGCGTTTTCCAGTGATTCGATCCCCGTGCATTTGTTGACGACTGAATGCATGAAACTGTATCTCGAACATTTAAACTCCCATGGGATCCTGATCGCACATATCACAAATCGCTTTGTCGATCTTCGGCCTGTATTGTTGCAACACGCGAAAGATCATGACGTGACGCCAATTTTGGTCGACTACATTTCAAAAAACAAAAAAGTTCAAACGCAATGGGTTTTGTTGACTCGAAATGAGTCTGTGATTAATTCGCGATTAGTAACTTCAATGCAATCGAAGTGGCCAGACAATCTGCAGGCGGTCCGGTGGACGGACGACTACGCAAGTTTAGCTGCCCTTTTGAATTGGTCCGCTGCTGTTGATGTGGATAGGATGGCGTTGCATTTCGAAGAGGTGAAGGAAAAAAATGCAGGGAAAAGTGCAAACAGCAACAAAGGTGATTCTGAATCGCCGGAAAAACAAAGTGAGTAAAATTGCCTAATAGCTCAGAAAACAACGCCGACTCGCCCGAAAACGAGGCTGATGATTCGCAGCGATCGCTACACGTGACTCGCGTGACGCGGAAGAGCAAGGAAGTTCGCGCCGACATTGTCGCGGCGGAGGAACCCCTTGAGATAAGGATTGTTTATGGACCAGTCGAAAAACGTCGAAGTAAAAGCCTCTCGATAACGATGCGAACTCCAGGCAACGATGCTGAGTTGGCAAATGGTTTTTTGCTTTCCGAAAATATTGTTTCCCACCCAAGCCAAATTTCCGAGTGTGAGTTTGTAGGTCCAGCTCCTGGTAATGGCGACCATGGAAACACATTGATGGTGGAACTGGGCGTGGATGTCGAAATCGCGATCGAGAAACTTCAACGGCATTTTTATACGACGTCCAGTTGCGGAATCTGTGGCAAAGCGTCGTTGGACGCGGTGCGAAATCAGGGCACTCAGTCAATTAAAGATACGTTGTTGGTGAAACGCGAGGTCGTTTTTGAGATGCCGAATCGATTGCGAGTTTTGCAAGATGTTTTCGACAAAACCGGTGGATTGCATGCGGCTGGATTAGCCAACAGCGACGGACAAGTCATCGAAATTCGCGAGGACGTGGGTAGGCATAATGCTGTCGACAAATTGATTGGCTCGCAAATGTTAACCGGTTCCTCGTTTCCGCTTTCGGGAAAGATATTGGTGGTCAGCGGACGGGCCAGTTTTGAATTGGTTCAGAAAGCTTTAATGGCTTCGATTCCGATGATGGTGGCGGTGGGGGCACCGTCGAGTTTGGCAGTTGAATTGGCGAAAGAGTTCGGTTTGACTTTGATCGGGTTTGCGTCTGAGACACGGTTCAATATCTATTCAGGCGAACAACGAGTGGTTTAAGCGTCTGAGCTCGGTTTAGGTTGGCCGTGTTTGTCCACTCCCGCGAACTCGGTAATTAAAACTCGTCAACTGCTCCACGCCGACGGGACCGCGCGCGTGCATTTTACCTGTTGCGATACCAATCTCAGCGCCCATTCCAAATTCGCCTCCATCAGCAAACTGAGTCGACGCATTGTGGAGAAGGATGGCGGAGTCAATTTCGCCAAGGAATCGTTCAGCGGTGGCTGTACTTTCGGTCACGATAGATTCGGTGTGATGAGTGCTGTATTTTCCAATATGCTCGATCGCGCCGGTGACTCCGTCAATGAATTTGATCGAAATGATCGAATCGAGATATTCGGTTGACCAATCAGATTCTGACGCGGGAATCGATTGATCAAAAATGGAGTTCGTTGTTGCGTCGCCACGGATTTCGCAACCTGTTGCGGCCAGCGATTGGATCAAAGCTTTTGCGTTTTGGCGTTCCCAATTCTTGTCGATGAGCAGAGTCTCTGCCGCGCCGCAGATTCCGGTACGGCGCATTTTTGAATTGATCACGATCTGTTTTGCCATCTCCAATTCCGCTTCGCCATCCACATAGACGTGGCAGATGCCGTCCAAGTGAGCGAACACGGGCACGCGGGACTCGTTTTGCACTCGCTGGACGAGGCTTTTTCCACCGCGAGGTACAAGGACGTCGAGGTTGCCGCCGAGTCCGGCTAACATTTCTCCGACTGCATCACGCGAGGTCGTGGGGACCAATTGAATTGCTGCGGCAGGAAGATTTTGAGATGCCAAACCAGCGGAAAGGCATTCATAGAGCGCAGTCGAAGAGTTCAGCGAATCACTTCCTCCCCGGAGAATCGCCGCGTTACCAGCCATCAAACAAAGTGCACCCGCGTCTACGGTCACGTTCGGTCGGCTTTCGTAAATCACTCCGACAACGCCAAGTGGAGTTCTGACTCTTTCTATTTCCAGCCCATTAGGCCGGTCCCATTTTGCGATCACTTCGCCGACTGGGTCAGGCAGCGCGGCGATGGCACGCAGCCCTTCTGCGATCCCGATGATGCGGGCTTCATCCAATCGCAAGCGGTCAATCATCGCGTTCGATAGCTTCGCAGTCTGGCCATTGGCGACATCAATAGTATTGGCAGCGAGAATTTCAGTTTCGTTTTTCAGTAGTTGACCTGCGGCAAACAAAAGGGCGTCAGACTTGGCTTTTGATTTCGCTGTCGCCAATTTCCCTGCGGCTTGGCGAGCTTGTTCACCAATCTCTCGCATCAACTCCACGACGCTATTGCGTTTGAGATTGTCTGGTTCGTTGGGCACAGGCTGTCTCTTAAGTCACAGGATGTAGTGGAAATGCGTTAACGTTCAGCCGATTTTGAATGGAGTCGTGGGCGCACCGTGAATGATACGATAAAACGAAACCTTCGATAATGATGGAAAATCAAAATTGGTTTGTGGAATTACCCAAGATGAAAAAGTACAAGTTTCCTCAGGGCGAAATGCCTGCTGTTGGTTTAGGCACATGGAAAATGGAAGACGGCACGGCAACTGCCGCGGTCAAAATGGCGTTGGAATGCGGGTACCGACACATTGACTGTGCCCCGATTTATCTTAACGAGCCAGATGTGGGGACCGCGTTTGCCGAAGTGTTTGGTAAAGGGGATATCAAACGCGAGGATGTGTGGGTTACTTCAAAACTTTGGTGCAACCGGCATCGGCCTGATTTGGTTCAAGGTGCACTGGAGAAAACTCTCGCGGATCTGCAGCTAGACTATTTGGATCTGTTCATGATCCACTGGCCTGTGGTATTTCGACACGATGTGCACCGACCAGAATCGGCGGCCGATATGGTTCCTTTGGAGGACATGCCGTTGAATGAAACCTGGAAAGCCCTTGAGTCGTGTCTCGAGGCTGGGCTGTGTCGCAACATAGGCGTTTGTAACTTTAGCGTTAAGAAACTGAAAATCATTCTCGAAGACTGCAAAGTTCCACCAAGTGCAAACCAAGTCGAGTGTCATCCGTTTTTTCCGCAAACTGAGTTATTGGAGTTTTGCCAAAACAACGATATCCAATTCGTTGGGTATTCACCTTTGGGGTCCGGCGATCGGCCTGAGCGAATGCGCGACGAGAGCGATCCAAACATGTTTGAATCGCCTGAAATTTTGAAATTGGCAGAATCGCGCGGGCTGAGTCCTGGCCAGATTATTTTGGCATGGGCTGTGAACCGCGGAACGGCCCCGATTCCGAAATCTACGAATGCCCAACGATTGGCAGACAATTTGGCGGCAGGTGCCATTGAGTTTTCATCGGATGAAATGGCCGCTATCGATGGAATTGCGACCAATCACCGTTACGTCCACGGACGTTTTTGGGAAATGGAAGGCGGACCGTATACCGTTGCGAATCTTTGGGACGAGTAGTTTGTTAAACAGCCGAGAAAAAGCGAGGCGAACCGTCAGTCTCTGCCGACGTTGTGCCTGACAACCAACAATAAGTCCAATCGTCTAACGTTGCCTGTTGATAAGCCAATGGTTTCTAAACGGCGTTCGGCGTTCCTTTTCGAATGGATCTCATCGCCCATGTCAAGTTTTGTCAGTGTGCTTTAGTGTGCTGTCAAGCGTTGAGTGAATGCCAAATGAAGAAAGCCGCAACGAACCATTGCCGAGCGATCGTCTATGTTGGCAATTCAAGTTTAACACAGAAAGAAGTCGATGATTGCGTGCATCGATGTGGCTTACGTCGAATCAAAAACCAAAACAGCGGCCGTCGCTGCGTGCCTCGTTTTCGAAGATTGGCAATCGAAGGTGGCGGCGAATCAATACGTTGTCGTTGTCGAGGAAATTGCAGAGTACGTTTCGGGCGAGTTTTACAAACGCGAGTTGCCACCAATTGTCGCTTTGCTCGACACAGTTATTGAGCCTATCGATACCATTATCGTTGACGGCTACGTTCAGCTGGCAGCGGACCGAGCGGGATTGGGCGAGAAACTGTTTGAATCACTCGGGGGCAAAGTCATCGTGGTCGGCGTTGCCAAAAAGAATTTTGCGGGCAACGATTTGTCGATTCAAGTGTTTCGTGGTGAGAGCGAAAGACCGCTTTTTGTGACCTCGCTTGGGCTGGAGATTGCTGAAGCCGCGAAGAAGGTAGAGGCCATGCATGGCAAATATCGCTTGCCAACATTGTTGAAGGAAGTGGATGGCGTTGTGAGAAGCAAAGTCAAGCGAATGATTGCGGGATAGGGTGGCTTCCCGCCTTTCTTTAAATTTTTGAGCCATCGTCAGGCAGGATGCCTTTCCCACCTTTTGTGTTTAAGAAAATAGAGTTTTGCAAACTCAATTGAGCGGCGTGTAGTTGGAAGCCGCTACGGGCTTACACGGCCATGTCATCGCGGTGAATCATCTCGGTTCGAATGTTTGGGCCGAGAAATTTTTCAATCTGCGAGCTTTTCAATCCCGCGATTTTATTGGATTGTTCGGAATCATACTCAATCAGTCCCCGGCCAACTCGATCGCCGTTGGGACCAAGGATATTCACGGTGTCACCACGAGAAAATTCACCCGCTACTTTTGTTACACCCGCAGGCAAGAGGCTCTTTCCAGCTTTTAGTGCAACCAAAGCGCCTTCATCAATCGTGATAGAGCCTGAAACCTCTAAGCCACCAGCAATCCATTTTTTGCGTTCGTTAATCGGATTCGAGGATGGCGCAAACCATGTTGAACGCGAGCCATTTTGGATGGCTTCAATCGGATGGTCGGATTTGCCAGACGCGATGAGCATGGTTGTGCCGGCCGCGGTTGCGATTTTCGCGGCTTCGATTTTTGTTTTCATACCGCCGCGCGAAAGTCCGGACCCCGCGTCGCCGGCCATCGCTTGAATTTCCGCCGTGATTTCTGGCACGAATTCAAAAAACGTTGCATCTGGATTCTGAGCTGGAGGAGCTGAGTAAAGGCCGTCAACATCGGAGAGTAATATCAGCAAATCGGCACCGGCCATCGAGGCGACCCGAGCTGCCAAACGATCGTTGTCGCCATAACGAATTTCTGATGTCGCAACGGTATCATTCTCGTTGATGATCGGTATTGCATTCCATTTCAACAAAGTTTCGATTGTCGCTCGCGCGTTCAGATATCGACGTCGTGTTTCCGTATCACCGAGTGTCAACAAAACTTGGCCCGCAGTTAGCCCATGTTCGCCCAGCGTTTCCGAGTAGGCACGGCTGAGCGAAATTTGGCCGATCGCAGCGGCGGCTTGGCTTTCTTTTAACTTGAGCGTTGAGCCTTGAATTCGTTCACCCAGCTTGGTTTGGCTAAGCTCTCTTCGGCCAAGTGCAATTGCACCTGAAGAAACAATCAAAACATCAGTGCCGGTTTGCTTTAGAACTGAAATGTCACTGACCAGTGTTTCCAGCCACGAACGGCGCAGGCCGTGTTCTTGGTCGACCAACAATGCCGAACCGATCTTGATGACGATTCGAGAATAGGCGCTAATTTCGCGTTTCAAGAGAAACTCGTTTCTTCACAATATGGCAGCAAAAACAAAATCAAATTTCGATTAACGATGCACTGAAAAGCTGGTTCTTGTATCCTAGTGAGTAGTCCATTGCTTTGTCAGCCAATAGATGTCGTTGTAGTGTTGTCGCTTGTTGGATTTATTACGAACGCAAAAGAATCTTTTACACGATCCACTACCCCAATAATTCGGCGCTTTGGTAATTGGAATTTGTCAAAAAGCTTGTTCCTTTCACCGGTCCGAATTCAAAAATCGCATCTCACATAATGCAAAAATAAAATGCAAAAACCTAACGCACAGCGTGAACGTATCATCGAACTCCTTGAGCATAAAGGAGGCGTAACGGAAGCGTCGGTTCGCGAGGTCTCAAACGAAACGGGAGTTCCCGAAGCCGATATTTGGGGCACCGGGCTGTTTTATACCCTCATCAGTAAACCGGGGAAAAGAATCCGGCTTTGCGATGGTTTGACTTGTCAAATGTTTGGCGCCGACAAACTCGCCGTTGAACTTGCAGCAGCGGGAAAAGAAGTCGAACGTGTTAGCTGCCTCGGTCAATGTGATCTCGCTCCTTCGTCTCTTGATGAAGAGATGGAGTTGGTGACATATGCGAAACATAAGACTTCGATCACGCCAGATGATCCTGAGTTGCCGATGAATCTCGCTGGCGAAGTTGACATGAGTTACTCAGCACTCGCCAAAGTAAAAGAAATGGGCGCAGACGCGGTCATCGAGCAACTCAAAGCCTCCGGTTTGCAAGGCCGTGGTGGTGCGGGTTTTCCGGCACACTTCAAATGGACGGCACTACGTCAGCAATCAGAAAGTGAACGCTATGTTGTCTGTAACGCAGACGAAGCCGAACCGGGAACGTTTAAAGATCGTGAGTTGATCTTGCGCCAGCCACACAAAATGCTTGAAGGGCTCGCGATTGCTGCGACGGTCGTCAAGACACGTTCGGTTTATATTTACATTCGCGGTGAGTACACCAACGAGTACCGCGCAATCGAAGCTGCGATCGCCGAAGCGAAGGAGCAGCTTGCGGATTTCGATTTCACCATCGTCAAAGGGCACGGAGCCTATATTTGCGGCGAAGAAACAGCTCTGTTGGAATCGTTGGAAGGCAAGCGTGGGATGCCGCGGCTTAAACCACCCTACCCGACAGAGTCAGGTTTTCGAAATAAGCCAACCCTGATCCACAACGTAGAAACGATTGCTTGTGTGCCTGCGATCATCCATCGTGGAGGCGAGTGGTTTAAATCGCTTGGTAAAACCGAAGCCGGATCGAAACTCTATTGCATATCTGGCCACGTCAACGCACCAGGTGTCTATGAGCTTCCATTGGGAATTTCGATGGGCGAATTGGTCGAAGCAGCAGGCGGTTATGTCGGTAAACCGGTCGCGTTCTCTCCCGGCGGCGCTTCATCGGGGTTTTTGCCGATCTCTCAAAGCGATATTCCACTCGACTATAAACATCTCTCCGAGGCCGGTTCGATGATGGGCAGCGCTGGCGTGGTTGTCATCAATGACACCGTCGACATGGCCAAAGCGGCTGGCTGGCAGTTGGAGTTTTTCGAACGAGAAAGTTGCGGCCAGTGCGCACCGTGTAGAATTGGGACACGTTACATTCGCCGACAAGTCGACAAGTACATCCAGATTGGCGATCCTGTTTCGTTGGCGATGGCGGACGACGTTGGCTGGGAGATGGAGGAAGGATCAATTTGTGGTTTGGGGATGGTCGCAGCTAAACCACTGGAGTCCGCAAGGAAACACTTTCCCGAAGCGTTTGAAAAACGAAACAAGTGACCAAATTCATAAGGTTTGTGATTCGAGTTTTGCGAATCAAGACTTGATCGCATTTTCAGAATGAAGATACAAAAGACGTAAGCCAGAAAGAAGTTCAATATGAACTACCTCAATAGCAAAAAAGTCGAAACGTTTACGATCGAAATCAACGGTCAATCATGCGTTGCGAAAACCGGCGAAACCGTCGTTGACGTGGCTCGCCGCGAAGGCATCGAAATCCCGACGTTGTGTCACGACACTCGCTTGGAACCTGCCGGTGCATGCCGTGTTTGTCTAGTCGATGTCGAAGGCCAGCGGCGTCTACAGCCAGGGTGCGCTTGGGTTGTTCATCCTGAAATGAAAATCACCACGGAATCGGACCGCATTCAGAAACATCGGACGGTGTTGTATAGCTTGTACATGTCGGACCACGAGCTTGATGCTGATGGTTTGCCGATTGAAACTGCGAACACGAATCAGTTGAGAGAGCTTTGCAAAACGATCGAGCCGCTTGACCTCGAGCCTGTCGAGGCGCCGCGCATTGGGCGGCCGGAGGATATCAACCCCTACATCGAGTTCAATCCTGATCTTTGCATTTTGTGTGCACGTTGCACGCGATACTGTGATGAGGTCGAAGCCGTCAACGCGATTACATTGTCGCATCGGGGCAGCGAAACGACGATCTCAACAGCGGGTGAACGCGGACTGTTGGATACGACTTGCGAATTGTGCGGTGGTTGTATCGCGACATGCCCGACGGGTGCTTTGATTGAAAAGAAGGCACCTGCAAATCTTGTTCAGCTGGGCACTGCGACGACACGGACGACTTGCAATTTTTGTGGCGTTGGATGTCAGTTGGATCTGCACGTTCAGAATGATCAAGTCGTCAAAGTAACCAGCCCAGAACCCGGCGAAACGTTGAACGATGGAAACCTTTGCGTCAAAGGTCGATTTGCGTATGACTTTGTGCATCACGAAGATCGAATTACTGAGCCACTGATGCGTGGCGATGACGGCGAGCTTCATCCGGTCAGTTGGGAGGTCGCGCTTGATGCGACCGCGAAGGGGTTATTGTCGGTTAAAGAAAAATATGGAGCTGATGCACTTGGGTTTATTTCTTCTTCACGATGCACGGGTGAAGAAAATTACTTGATGCAGAAACTTTCCCGCGCCGCGTTTGGAACCAACAACATCCACCAATGTGCCGCTACCTGACACGCTCCCACTGTCGCCGGTCTGGTGACAATGTTCGGTGCAGGTGCGATGACGAACTCAATCGACGAGATTCGAGATTCTGAGTTGATGTTCGTGATCGGCTCCAACACGACCGAAGCCCATCCGATCATCGCGATGGAAATGAAACGTGCCCGCCAAAATGGAGCGAAACTGATCGTGGCCGACCCGCGAGAGATCTGGCTTGCTGAAATGGCTGATCTTCATTTGCAACTAAAACCTGGAACCGATGTTTGGCTGCTTTCCGCGATGGCCAATGTCATCATCAGCGAAAATCTGCATGACCAGAGCTTCGTCGATCAACACACAGAAGGTTTCGACGCTGTGAAGGCAAAAGTTGCCAACTACACGCCAGAGGAAGCAGAAAAGATCACGGGTGTTCCCGCCGAAGACATCCGCACCGCCGCTCGATGGTACGCAGAGACTCGCCACGCCGGTATCTACTACACGCTGGGCATCACTGAGCACACGCACGGAACGGACAACGTTTATTGTTTGGCAAATTTGGTTCTGATGACCGGTCACTTGGGTGTTCGTGCAGCAGGGATGAACCCGCTTCGTGGTCAGAACAATGTCCAAGGAGCCAACGATGCTGGGGCGACGCCGATCTACTATCCCGGTTACCAACCTGTGACCGACGCCACGGTTCGTGAAAAATTTGAGCAAGCGTGGGGTGTTCCGCTTTCGCCAAATGACGGGCTGAACCTGAACGTGATGATGAAAAAGATGGAAGCCGGCGAGATGAAGGCAGTCTATGTCATGGGCGAAGACATTGTGATTTCCGAGCCGAATGTTTCGAAAGTCGAAAAAGGATTGAACCAATGTGAGTTCGTTGTCTGCCAAGAAATTTTCCACAACGAAACGACTCGTTTTGCGGATGTCATTTTTCCTGCAGCATGTTTCGCCGAAAAAGACGGTGTGTTTACCAATAGCGATCGGCGAATTCAGCGTGTTCGAAAGGCCGTCGATCCGCCAGGTAACGCTCGGCAGGATTGGAAAATTATCTGCGATGTGGCTCGTGCGGTTGGCTATGACATGCCTGACTACGCAAGTCCAAAAGAGGTGTTTGCCGAGTACGCGTCGCTCACGCCAAAGATCGCCGGAGTTTCCTACGAGCGGCTCGATGAAAATGTCGCTGGTCTCCAGTGGCCATGCCCAGATCCCAAGCATCCTGGAACTCCGACGTTGCATATTGATGGTCCAATGATTGGCAAAGCTCAATTTCAAGCGGTTGACTATCGGCCAAGTGCCGAGCTTCCCGACAACGATTTCCCGTTGGTTCTCTCAACCGGGCGAACGCTATATCACTACAACAGCGCGACGCAAACTCGTCGTGACCCGGGACCCGTTGCCAAACAGCGCGGGAACTTTATCGAGATGCATCGAAGTGATGCACGTAAATTGAAAATCGAACACGGCGAAAAAGTGAGGGTCAGTTCGCGCCGCGGTGAAGTCTGCGCGGAAGCTTGGGTTTCTCCGCGAGTCCGTCCAGGATGCATTTGGATGCCGATGCATTTCTCGGAATCGCGAGCAAACTTGCTAACCAATGATGCCGGTGACAGTGTGACAGGAACGGGTGAGTACAAAGTTTGTGCTGTAAGAGTTGAAAAACTCGCTCCCGAAGCGCCGTCCTGCTGAGGCTAACTTTATCGGGGCAGTTGCCTCAGCGTTGAAAAGAAGAATGCATCCCAAGCGAAATTCGTGTGAGCTTTATGAGGGCTGGTGATTCGATTGATGTGCTACGAATGAAGACGCGAATTTCAACAATTCAAGCTTCTACAAAATGCTTTAGCTCTTCTTGAATCAGATACTTCCAGCCTTCTTCGCCGCTCTCCCTCAGAAATGCAGGGTCGTCTTGTGGAAATGATTCGACAGCGACATTGGTAAGCTTCAGTTTTGATCCACCGGGAGTCTCTTCAATTTCCCAGGTCACATGACCTCGGCCCGGGCAGCCTGCGTAGGACCAGTCGAACACGATCTTTTTACGTGGGACTACTTCAATCAATTTCCAGACGTGGGCATATTCCTTGCCGTCGAACTCGATCGTGAATTTGGTTTCAAAACCCTCAACAGGTTCAAAATTCTCCATCTGTTCAAAAAACCATTGTTGCATCTCAGACATGACAGTGATTGCTTGCCACAGCCTTCCGATTGGCGCGGTGAATTCCTGTTCTACAACTATCGGTTTGTCGTCAACGAGCATGAGCGTTAGGGTGAGTAGAGAATGGGAAGAAGCCGTTAAGAAGTATTTTTTACTCGATTATTAGAGCTGCGATGCAGATAAGTTTCCGAAAGTCGTTCAGAAATTGTGTTTTGAATGAAAATCGTTCAAAAAGGCGACTCGGCGGGAAGTTGATTGGTGAATTTGAAGGCCAATTCTAAAAACGATTTGGGTAACGCTGATTTTTCACAAATACGTGAATTCCATCCCGCAAGTTTTGTCACCGCAGTGCCAGTAAAAAATCAGCGGGCTCACACGGTCGATCTCCGTCGCATTTTCGTATGCCTCTCACCAATTCTCATCATTGCCATGCCCTCTTTCTGCCTTGCGGGCCGCACATCATGTGGGCCTGCGCTAAAAAACACAAAGAACTCCAAACGCCTTCCTTTTTAAATCGTTGAGGGGCTGGAACGTTCGTCGCGAGAAATTTGAGTAAGCGATTAATTGGATGCTGTTGATCATCTTTCCTAGTTTGACAGCAAAAATAAAATTTTGGAATTGTTTTAGTCTTCTAGCGTCAAACTTAAACCGGTAAAAACAGGTACTCGAATTGCACCTTGTTGTGCAGTGGGGCGATGCACTTAATCGATACGTTCCCAACCCTTGTTCAAGCAAAGCATTAGGAATTTCGGAGTTCGTCTGAAGAACCTTTTGAGAGCTCACGCGTAAATGTTATCCTTCTGCTGAAGTAAGACACATCCTTCTGAGTTTTAGTCAGGACCATCTATGTCGCTATTATCTATCGTCAAAAAACTAAAAAGTAAGCCCACGCGTAACAAACGAAAAAATTCTGGCGAGTTGGTTTTTAACAAGTTGGAAGACAGAAATCTTTTGGCAGGGATTTCGTTTGATGCGGGCACAGGAACTGTGACCGTTGCCGGAGACGGAACCGACAACACGGGGGCGTTCGCACAAGTTGATCCAGTGACTTATCGGGCTTCGCTCAATGGATTTTCCAGCCGTGATTTCACGATTTTAGAGGTCAATAAAATTGTTTTCATCGGTTTTGGCGGAGATGACAAGTTCACTAACGCGACCGGTGTCGAAGGCCAGTTGCTTGGTAACAACGGAAACGATGAACTCAACGGCGGAAGTGGTTTTGACCTGATCAATGGCGGTGCCGGCAACGATGTTATGCGCGGCAACGCTGGAAACGATCGCATCGTTAGCGGTTTTGGAAACGACAACGTCCGTGGTGGTGATGGAAATGATTCCATCTTCGGAACGGGTGGGCTGAATAATTTGCACGGCGAAGCGGGCAACGACACAATCTATGGTGGAAACGAAGCTGACACTATTTTTGGCAATGATGGCATCGATTCGATCTTCGGGCTTGATGGTGACGACATCATCGACGTTGGTGATGGTGGTGTCGCAGGAACAGCCGGAGTTGGTCAAGCCGACCTCGCGCTGGGGCTAAACGGAAATGACACGTTCACTGGCGGGACGGGGCTAAATGTTCTTTACGGCGGTAACGGAGAAGACGTCTTCGTTGGTGGGAGCGGTGAGAATCGCATCCATGGTCAAAATGGCGACGACAATATCACTGGTGGAGCAGCCAACGATTACCTTGCTGGCCAAAATGATAACGACACAATCAATGGTTTAGGTGGGGCAGACTATATCCTGCCCGGATTCGGAGACGACGTTGTTGACGCTGGAGGCGGAAACGATTTCGTTGTGTTTACTTCAACGGCCAGTAATTATGAAATCACTGGTTCGGGCCAAGATTTAGTGGTGCGTGATATTAGAGGGTTCGAAGGCACTGATCAGGTCGATAACGCTGAGAAGTTTCGTTTTACCGACGGTGATCGAGATGCTTCGTCTCCCATCACACAAGTCGTAACGATCCAGCCGATCATTGTTTCAAATGACAATGGAACGAACACCGCTGAGTATTTTGGTAATGCAGAGCAAGAGGCAAACATCAAAGCACTCATCGATGAAATTTACCTTCAAGCCAACATTGATATTCTCTGGTTGGCTCCCGAAACATGGAACGATAGTTTCGCCAATGTCGGCGACCGTGCGTCACGGCCGACTGGCGATTTGGATGACGTAACGGAAAACGGCGATTCTGAGGGGGTTGGAAACAGTAATCCTTTGGTCATTGACATGTATTTTGTTGAAAAGGCCGCCGGGTTCGGTGACACGGGGGAAAACGTAGCCAATGGTTTGGCATTCGTTGACTTTGGTGGAATCATGATGCACGTGGGCGACAACTTGGTTGATTTCCAAGGCGGTCGTGATGTCGTCGCTCAAGTAGCCGCCCACGAAATCGCACACAATCTTGGACTAGAGCACGTGTCAGATCCTGATAACTTGATGGCCGATGGAGAAGAGCTAACCGCTTCTCAAATCACAACGATTCTCGATAGTGAATTGAGTGTTCCTGTTTAGTTAGCAGTTAGAAGTTGACAGTCTTTGGTCGACAGAAAAATCTTGCAAACGTTCTCGTCTGGTGAATTCAGGCGAGATCGTTTTTTTTCGCATAGTGGGTGATGAGTTGCTTAAAAATTCTCCACCCTGGAAAGCGAAATGCTTCCATGCATATCATGATTTCGGTATCGCCATGGGCCATGGTTGTGTCTTTTGAAGTGCGGCGTAATCTAAAAAAGGAAATTAACCTCCTGCACGGTGACTTTGGTTCAGCGAGATCGCGGGTCCGGTTGTTGGGTGGCAAAACGATGGGGCTGGCGGTTTGAACCCGAGGCGATCCCGGAGATGCCTTTGGCTTGTTGGGGGATGCAGGTGACTTTTACTAGTCGAACCATTCATCTTCTGGATCAAATGCCGGGATCGGAACATTGATGAGTTTTAGTTTGCCGATCGCTCGATGCCGACAGCCCGGTTTGATCAGGATGGATGAACCGGGACTGATGTCGAATCTAAGTCCGTCCAGTTCGATCTGCCCATCGCCCTCAAGGACGTAGTAAATTTCAGTCATCTTTTTGTGGTAGTGAGTTTGCGAGTTCTCACTGACGTTGACGATATGTAGTGATGCGATTTGATCGGCGTCGTCAGTAAAGGCTCGTTTTGCAGTACCACAAGGGCATGGAGTCTCGGTCAGTTTTCGCGTGTTGACGATCTTGTATCTTTTTTCTGTCATGCTGCTCTCGATTGCACAAGTCAGTTTCCAATTAGTTCGGTCAGCTGCGTTTTGGTTTCATTTTCTCTTTTGAAACAGTGACAAAACTTTCATTGTCGGCAATCAAATCATTGACTGAACCGATTGCGTCCGCCGCGTAGGTAAATTCGAAACGCCCAGACTTCTAAAACATCTGAAAGTCGCCAACCGGTTCGAATGCGTTTTCGATGTGAACAATCTTAGGCTCTTCTGATTGGGTCGGCCACATGATCGAAATCACATCAAAACGGGCTCGGCACTCAGTCAGGCGATTCCACTTGAGGAAACCGATGGCGGTTTTGGTGAGGTGTGTTTGCTTTTCTTCGTCGACTGCTTCAGCTGGTGTGCCCTTGGCGTCGCTGGTTCTTGTTTTGACTTCAACGAACACGACCGTTTCGCCATCGACAACGATTAGATCGATTTCGCCAAATTTATCTTGGAACCCGCGATGAATGATCACCATGCCTTGGCGTAAGAGAAAACGTTCGGCTTCGCGCTCTCCGCGTTGGCCAAGCGTCTGAGCTGGCAAGAAATGGTCGTAGATTTGGATTGCGGTTTTCGAAAGTGTGAGTTTCCGAAAGAGTTTCCGAGCGGTTCGTGACATAAAAAAGGACTCCGTTCAGTTTGAACCGAGTCCTTGGTTTGGGAACTGATATTTCAGTTTTGTTCTTGAACGCAATTGGATCGTTGAGAACGTTTGCGATCTGTTTGTTCGAATCGACGCTTTATTTGTCTTCTTTTTTCTCAGCAGCTGGCGGTTCGTCAGTTGCCTTCTCTGTTTCTGAAGCTTTAGTCTCCGTTTCAGGGTCAACAACTGGGGCCGAGTCGGCTTTTTCAGGCGTTGCTGGAGAGTCATCAGCCTTTTCGGTAGATTCGGTAGATTCTGTTTTCACAGGCGGAACAAACTGATTCTTGATGGTCTCCGATTCTGGTTTGTCAGCTGGTTTCACACCAGGACCGAAATCTGTTTCCGGAAAGTCAATTGACGGGCGCTTTTCCGGAACTGCTGGGCCAGGAGCGTCACCAACTTCTTCTTCCCAGTTGGTTAGTTTTGTGTATAGCGCTGCGAACTCAGGATTCGAAGTACGTTTGATCCCTCGTAGGGCGGATTCGGCAAACGCTGAATCAGGTGCTTCTTCGACCAATTGCTCATATAGCTTTTTGGCATTTTCAAATTCGCCGAGGCTTTCACAAGCGTAAGCAAGCGAAAAAACCGAACGACGTTGAAGCATCGTTGTTTTCGATGGAGCAGTCGAATCAACAATTTTTTGAAAATTCTCTTTCGCCATTTTCACAAGCGACAATCCGCCTTCTTGGTCAGCAGCGAATTGCTCAAGACCCGTTCCAAGCTGTCGGTCACCTGCCAGTTGCAGAGCCCAGAGACCGGCTTGTGAATCTGGATAGTCAGAAGCGACTTTTTGCCAGCCCTTTAAGTCGCTGGTGCGAAGTGCCACGGCGGTCGAGGTGTTTAGGTCACGCCATTGATTAGCCGTCGCTTGAAAACTGTTTTGCATCATAAATGCGATCAGCAAAAATCCAAGGAACGCAGCAACCGCAACCAGACCAATCGTGGTAAGGTGTGGCTTGATGTCCTCCAGAAATTTGTCGAGCCCAGTTAGCTCAACTTCTTCTTCGACGACTTCCTGTTTGCCGAATTTGTTTTTCTTGTTTGTGGCCGCTTTTTGATTCATGGCTTGACTCATATTTTGATCATTCCTTGATCACGTCAATCGGGAAAATGTTAGTGTTTAATCACGCTAGTATACGAGTGGTTTCGCCAGACGGTCAATAGCGACCCCTCATCTTCGGGCGGCTTCTGGGCTAACATATTCATCCCAGATTTGCTTCAGCTTCTTTATCATTTGCTTACATTCGATCGTTCTGCGTAATTCATGAGTGGCCTAAATCCAGATCAAAGTGACGCTGTCAACACGCTTTCTGGGCCACTTTTGGTTCTGGCGGGTGCGGGAACCGGCAAAACACGGGTCATCACATTTCGAATCGCCAAGTTGATGAAGTCAGGAGTTCCTGGCGAACGAATTCTTGGCATGACCTTTACCAACAAGGCCGCCAACGAAATGAAGGAGCGTTTGGGCAAAATGCTGGGTATAGGATTTAGCAAATATCCCAAAAAGAAATCCAAAAATGGGAAGGAAATCAAGGATCACACCCCCACGATTTCAACTTTCCACTCGCTTTGCGTCAGAATTCTCCGCCGCCGAATTGAGTGTCTAGGCTATCCGCTTAAGTTTGCGATCTACAACCGAGGCGATCAGGAGGCACTTGCTCGTCAGATCCTGCGTGAGCTAAACGTTCATGACAAACTTTTGGCTCCCGGCCAATTGCTGTTTTGGATTGGACATTGGAAATGCAAATCCATGAAACCGGCAGCGGCGATCATGGCCAGCGATTCCGATGCTCAACATCTGGCTGCGGTCGGGTATCAGCGATATCAGCGTCAGTTGAAACTCAAAGGAGCCGTCGATTTCGATGATTTGCTTTTGCTGACCGAGCAATTGTTCAGCGAGCATGAGGAGATCCGCGCCGAAGAAGCTGGCCGCTACGATCACATTTTGGTAGACGAGTATCAGGATACCAATACCAGCCAGTATCGAATCGTCAAAGCTCTCGCTGAGCATCGGAATCTGTGTGTTGTGGGAGATGATGATCAGTCGATTTACGGCTGGCGTGGAGCCGAGGTCGAACACATTCTGAGCTTCAATCGCGATTGGCCCGACGCGAAAGTCGTTCGCCTCGAGGACAACTACCGCTCGACCGAGGCCATCATTGAATCCGCAAACACGCTGATCAAGTTTAATGCGACGCGCCACGACAAAATTCTGCGTGCTGCGCGAAAGGGTGGTGAGAAACCAAAGATCCTCCAATACCCCAACGAAACAGTCGAAGCCCAAGAAACTGTCCACGACATTCGACGGCGTCTCGAGATCAAAGGCCGCGAACCTCGCGATTTTGCGATTCTGTTTCGAACCAACGAACAGCCACGGATTTTCGAAACCGAACTGCGCAAGGCAAAATTGCCATACATTTTGGTCGGTGGAATGTCGTTTTTTGATCGCAAGGAAGTCAAGGACGTGCTTTCGTATTTGCGTTTGATCGATGGAAAGCCCGACGAGGTTTCCGTGTTGCGGATCATCAACACTCCGCCCCGCGGGATCGGAAAAAAATCAGTTGAGACGATGCTTAACTTTGCAATCAAGAATAAAGTCTCTTTGTGGGATGTCGTTACTGGCGAGGTTGAACGCCCCAAACTGACTGCGACCACCGAGCGCGGATTGGAGTCGCTTGCTCACGCTGTTGCCGAGGTTCAGTACCAGACGCAGGAAGATGAGTCGTTGGTCGATATGGCTCGCAATTTGATTCAAACAATCAACTATCGCAGTGAATTGGAGCGAATCTATTCTGAACCTGAAGAGCGTGAGTCTCGTTGGGCAGTTGTCGAGCAGATCGTCAACGCGCTGGGTGAATATGAGCAACAGGCCGCCAAACCTCGTTTGAATGACTTTCTGGATCGGCTGTTGTTAGGCGAACAAGATGCAAACGACGAAAAAGAAAAACAGTTGAAGAAGAACGCGATTGCTTTGATGACGATGCACAGTGCGAAAGGGCTGGAGTTTCCCGAGGTATATATCGTCGGTTTGGAAGAAGGAATTTTGCCGCATCATCGTTCGCTGGAGGACGACGCATCAGTCGACGAAGAACGACGCCTATGCTACGTCGGCGTGACTCGTGCTGAAGAGCGTTTGACTATGTCGATGGCGCTTACCCGAATGAAATGGGGGAAGCCGCGCGATACAATTCCAAGCCGTTTCCTGTATGAGTTAACCGGGCAAGCGGACCATCCCAACTACAAAAAGAAACGCGGTGTTTAAGGTTGAGTTTCTTTTTTGAATTTCGGTCTTGGGCTGTTGGTCAAAAGATCGTCGCGAAATTTTCGGGTGCGACAGCAAGCGGTCTGTCGAAGCCAAAATTGGGTTCTCACGAATATTTCAATCGCTCGTTTTTGGGTTCCCACCATTTTTGAAAGCTAAAATGCGGCCTCCAGTGAGAGTCGGCCTCCAGTGAGACGGCTGATCCTTCGGTTTTGGTTTCGCCGGCATCTCATAATCGAACTCCCCTTCGCTTGGGCTTCGCTATTTCAGGCTCTTCTCAATTACCTCCGCAACTTTTGTCGCCAAGATTTTTGAGCCGTCCCGCGAAAAATGCACGTTCGCCGGTTGTTGGATCTTTGACAGCTGTGGATTTGCGAATTCGAACAGGTCGTTGACTTCGATTTCGTTTTCGGCCGCAACCTTTTTCATGATCTCGTTGTAGATTCCTGGTGAGGTTGTGGCTCGGCGTGGTTTGCATCCGGGGGGAACTGGCGTCGTCGTGCAGAGAATAATTTTAGATTTTGTTTCCTTGAGCTTGGCCACGATCTCATGAAGCTGTTTTTCATATTCCTCTGGAGCTGACTGAAGTGGATGTTTGGGATCGTTGGAGCCCTTTCCGTTCCCAGGGTCAACGTGCTTCATATCATGGAGTCCGAAATTGACGTGGATTACATCAAAGTCTCCTCCCGCGATCGTCAACCAACGGTCGATGTTCTTGATCCCCGCGTCTGTGCCCGCGCAGTTTTCAGGACGCTTGCCAAGTATCGTTGGGCGGAAAACCTGGGCGGTCGACGCAAGTTGTTGACGAACGAACGGCGTGTATCCAATCGAAATTGAATCGCCCAAAATCAGCACGCGAGCTTTCTCCTTGTCGTTTATTAAGCTAACCATCGATTTGCCCAATGCATCGCCAACGAGGAAGTAGCTTTCTGCGTTACCGAACCAGTGGTGCAAGTGCCCTTGGTTGGGAGATTCTTTTGCGGGGCGGGCAAACGCAGCCGTTGGCACAAACGCGACGTCGCGGGTGTAGGTGCCAGCTTTGCTTTGGGCTGCTCGAAATTTCTTCATCTTTGAGTTGGCTTTAACGCCGCCGTTTCCAAGTTCGCCAATGACGATGGGGAGATCCTCAGTCCCGAACTGTTTGCGAATGTCTTTGATGAGGTTCTTTAAATTCGTTTCGTATTCGGCGGTTGCTTCGTCGTTGATCATATCGTTCCAGCCTTGCTGCCAAACGAATCCGGAAATGACAAACTCGTGATCTTTAAGAGCAGGGATTTCCGTGCCTGCGTGTAGCATGGCAGCGCCGATTTCTTCCAGCATTTTGATGTAGTAAGGGCCGACGACCTCGCTTTTTTCAATCGCAGAACTAGGTGGAAGGAAGTCTTTCAAAAGACTTTTGCCGCCCCAGGAAGTCTTGATCAACAGGACTGGTTCGTCAAATGCGTCTCCAACGACATGCCCAAATTGAAACTCGGGACCGATGTGGTGCGGTGCTCCTTCGTAACCGGTAAAACCGATCGTTAGTCCGCCCTTCTTCAATCCTTTGTTTTCTGCGCTGCTTTCGTCGTATTCACCTGACGTTTGGTGCCAGACGAAAACATCATCTCTCGTCTTCCACGTTCCGTCTTCATTTTTTATGTGTGCAAATCGAGCCTTGTTCTTAGGCGTGTTCATGACCTGAACCAGCGTGCCCTTGCCGCCGTTGTAATCTTTTGGGTCGTCCAGGTCGACAACACCGTGTCCCGCCATGTTGGATTGACCAGCGAGAATGAAAACTCGGACCGTCTTTGCTTTGCCGGTCTTCGTTGTCTCTTCGTTTTCTGATGCTTGGGCAAATGCCGCTGAAGTCAGGGCCAGTAAAAGCAAACCAACAACGCCAAGTAAAAATGATTTCATGAAAGCAAGTTTGGGGTAAAACTGAATGAAGTTGTTCGGAATTAGGTGCCGCTGTCGCTTGATAGTATGATGCGTTTCGTTCAACAATGAAACAAGCGGCTTTCTCACGTGCGAATTTGAGGGCAAACGTCATGGTTAGAAAACGTCCAAAGCTCGAAACGGAATCTGATTGGAGTTTGCTTCGACGAAATTGGCTTCTTGCTGGGGCATTTCTATTGCAGTGCGTAGCGTGCTTTTCTGTTTCGATGTTCGTTGAGCTATATGACGATGGGGCCGGCGCGTTGACCCCGCTTCTTGTTTGTCTCGGTTTCATCGGGGCGCAGTTTGTCATGTTGGGGTTCGTGTTTTCGATGTTGCCGGCTTCTTTGATGATCAGGCTGTCGATATTGATGGGCGGGGCCATTCTTTCCATCTGCCTTGTCATTTGTGGAGCCGTGGTTTTTCAGTGCCAAGAGTTACAGGAGGTTAGCTTTGTCGCGGGGTGGGTTCCAATGTTGTTGGTCGGAGCATCGGTTCCCTTTCTTGCGGCGCGAGCATTTTTTGGGTGGAGTTTGAAGTTAGGGGATGACCTTGAGTCGGATTCGCGAATCACCGTTTCAGCGCTGATGACCGGAACAGGCCTGTTCGCGTTTTCTTTGACAATGTTGATGACGGGGCAGAAATCTCAGGTAAGTCTAGCGCTGGCAACCGCGGTCATCGTGGCGGGAGCGGGAATGATGTTGTTTGTTCCATTGACTGTTCTTCTTTTTAAGTGCCAACGCGGTAGTCGAAAGTTCCTTACTTTGCTTGGCGTCACCCTATTGCCGCTGGGCGTGAGTGCGGTTCTTGCCACAGTTTTGAAACAGCACAGCGAATTGATTTTGGCTTTTTCGGTCGTAAGTTCGAGTCTTTTGTTGGCTTATGGGGTATTCGTCGTCGGAGTGAAAAATCTCGAGCTGTTTCTGGGTGTTGGTGAGCCATCACTTAGTCAAAGACAGGCCTAAGTTTTGTCGAAGAATTTTGATACACTGTAAACATTAAGGCTAAATTCTTGGCCTTGGTGTCGGCGTCAGCCGCGACAAACAAGCAGGGGCAAAGTCTAACGCCGAACCGGGCGATGGATAGCATTCCTGTTCTCAGTTTTGTCACTACTATTTTCGGCACTTCTCAATTACTCCTCTCCACTACCCTTTTCAATCGAAAAAGATGGAACGCTATATAGACCGATCGCTCGGATTCGCGATCGCCCGAGCTAGGCATTTAATTCAAACTGAATTGAAAAAACGAATTGCAGAATCAGGATTGAAAATTTCTCCTGAGGAAAGTTCGGTTTTGCTTATCATTTCTGACGCCACCAATCCCATTCGAGTCTCCGACCTTGCGCGTTTGGCAATTCGAGATATTACGACTTTAAAGCGGCAGATCGATTCGCTTGTCGGAAACAAATATGTCAGGCAGGAAAAAGATCCCGCTGACGGGAGGGGAGTTTTGGTTTCGTTAACAGATCTCGGACGCGAAGAAATTTTAAAACTTGAGCAAGTCGTTGATTCGGTTCGAGCCAAGGTGACCAAAGGGTTTTCAAAAAAAGAGCACGCTCAGCTGATTGCTTCCATGAAAAAAATTCAGGCAAATTTGTTGGACTAGTGTTCGGTCAGATTTACTCAGCGACCTTTGGCTTTTTGTTACAGGCGGGAGGGCACGATAAAGGGATTCCAGCAGGTTGGTGTTGATGTGTTGCAGCCCCTGGTACTGGCTCGCGCTATCTCAAGTTGACTACTGTCTCCAAGCTAAACATGCCCTTCCGTCGACGAATCATGCGACTTGTTTGGTTGAAGAAACGAAAAATCAAAATGTTGCAGGTAAATGCGGCTTTTTCCGCGTGCATCACCCCACGCTAGCCCGCGATTGATGTTGACATACACCGTTTACGCTCCTAATGTCCCGCCCTATTTATCTGCGCAAATGGTGCGTTGAAAGACTGCGATATCCGACAGCCAAGGAAGGCAAACGGTATGACTTTGCATAACGATTCATCCGCGAACAAAGCACGAAACAATCACAGGCAACTTTTGAAAGTTGGCAGGAGAGTATTTTTGGCGGGCCTCGTAGTGTCGGTGTCCGGTTGCCAAAACATGATTCGACGAGGGCAGAGTCCAGACGACGCTCCAATCCTTCAACTCTACGATGAGAATAAAAAGTCAAGTGACACGAAATACATCGGCGACGTATGTGGGATTTACGGATTGAATTTCTCTGCCGTCGAAGGGATCGGCCTCGCAAAGGGGCTGAAGGGAAAAGGTAGTCCTGCCAAGGCTGGTTCGCACCGTGACCATGTGCTTCGTGCACTTGAAATGAAGCCCGGTGATGTGGATTCGAAAAAGGCTCTGGCCAGTCGAAACACGGAAATCGTTTTGATGAAAGGTTTGCTTCCGCCTGGGATTCGTGCCGGCGATACGTTTGATCTTGAGGTGTCCGTTATGCCAAATTCAGATGCAGAAAGCATTGAAGATGGGATGCTTTTGCAAACGAGAATGCAGGTCGCTAAAAAGCTTGGCGGAAGTGTGAAGTTTGGTCATGTGGAAGCACTCGGTCGCGGTCGAATCCTTGTCGACGCTTTGTTTGAGACTCGCAAGGACAAGCCCAATCATCTGCACGGCGTCGTCCTCGGTGGTGGTAAGGCTCTTGAGGACCGACCGCTTGGGCTGGTAGTTCGAGTCGCAACCGTCTCGCCAAAAACGACAACTTACATTTCCCGAGCCATCAACTCTCGGTTCAGCACTCGGTCAGAAGCCGGTCGTATGGGGGTTGCAGAGCCCAAGGACGATCGTCGTGTCGACTTACTTGTTCCAGACGCGTATCGTCATAACGTAGGGCGTTACTTGGCCGTTGTAAAAAACCTGACTTATTCAGAACCGGATACAAAACGGGTCGAGCGGCTGGAAGAACTAGACGAGCAAATGGGCCAACCATCCGCGTCTGCACTCACTGCGCTTCGTTTGGAGGCCATGGGCAAATCTGGAATTCCGTCTCTCAAACGGGCGCTTCGCCACAAAGATCTTGAAGTCCAGTTTCATGCCGCTCAAGCTCTGTCTTATCTTGGTCAAACGGACGGCGTCGACATATTGAAAAAGGCAGCCAAGCAAGAGCCTGCATTCCGTTGGCATTCGTTAACAGCATTGGCGTCGCTCGATGATTTAACTTCTGCCAAGGCTCTTGAGGAACTTCTGCACGTCAATAGTGCCGAAACTCGATACGGGGCATTCCGGTCGCTTCGTGTTCAAGCTCCTACAGGCCCAATTACTTCAGGTAGGTGGTTGGCGGGTGATTTCTTCCTGCATGAGATTCAATCAAAAGCCGAGCCGATGATGCATTTCTCTCGCTCAAAACGGCCTGAGATTGTTGTGTTTGGCGATCAGCAAACCGTTGCGGATAACTTTATTCATGCTCAGCCTGGATTGACAGTTCGTGCGATCGGCGATTCTAAAGTCAGCGTTACAGCTTTCTCTGAGGAGTTCGGTAAAGAGAAAACAATCTGTTCCAATCGCGTCAGCGACTTGGTTGAGACGCTTGCCGAGAAAGGATACGGTTATGGCTCGCTGCTGAAGATTTTCCGAGAAGCGAAAAAATCTGATACGGTAAACACTCGTTTGGTCGTTAACGCTGTACCGAAACTTGGTCGGACTTACACGCCTGATGAGTTTG
>JBGCDK010000112.1:0-6346 GCA_045105295.1 Mariniblastus sp. | reverse complement strand
AAGATTTGATCTTTCCGCACCACGAATGCGAAATCGCTCAAAGCTGCGGAGCCACTGGCGAAGATTCGTTCGCAAAATTTTGGATCCACGCCCGGTTCCTATTTGTCGAAGGCGAAAAAATGTCCAAGTCAAAAGGCAATTTTTACACCGCGCGCGATGTGTTTGAAGGCAAAGTCCTCGATAGTCATGACCAACCTTGCGGCCTAAAGTTTCACCCCTCGGTGTTGCGATATGAATTGATCAAATCGCACTACCGCTCCAACATGAACTTTACTCTCAAAGGTTTGGTCGATTCGCAAAAAGCGATTTTGAAAATGGTCGAGTTCCGAAAAGAGCTCGAGGAAAAAGCCAGCGGCGGAACGGCTGAAGTCGACATGAGTCACGACGTATTAAACAAGTTTGCCACAGCACTTGCCGACGACCTGAATATTTCAGGGGCGCTTGGTGAGGTTCACAAATGGATGAAAGGCAAACACTCGGACGCGAACGAGTCGCTGGCGGTTTGGAAGAAGATCAATTCCGTTCTCGAGGTCGCTCCGATCAACGAAGGTATTGAGGGCGGCGACACGCAACCGTTCATCCAACTTGATCAAGGTGCCATGACGGAAGCAGAGGCCAACGAGCTTTGCAAAGAAATGGACGCAAAGAAAAAAGAAAAAGATTACGGTGCGTCGGATGCGATCCGAAGCCAGCTAAACGAAGCTGGATTCGAGGTTATGCAGTCACCCGATGGCTCGAAAGTTAAGCAAAAACTTGGGTAACGGGACAGGCAAAGGCACTTAATGCCAGCGCATGCCCAACGCCGTTGACTACGAGACGATCACATGGGTTGAGACGACTCTCTCGTCGTTCATTTCAATTTCAATTGATCCGAGCCCCTGATCAGACACGCAGTATCCCTGCACAAATTCCTGTTCAGTCAAACGCTGACTTTTGATTGTCGGGAAAAACGACTGGTTTGCCGCAGCTTCTACTCCATGCGGCATCCCATCGCTTCCAAAAATCAAATCCTCGCCAGCCCGGAAACCAACCTCATCGATCAACATTCGAAACGGGTTATTCATCTGGCAGTAAAGCGAATCCATCCGGTCTGAGTAGTCGATTGAATCGCTACTGAAGTTGGGTTGCATGCACAGTGACACTCCCAATTCCTTCGCGCGGCGGGCTTGGTCGAGACTGATCATTTGAGCGTGTTCGATTCGAACAACTGGAATATTGGATAACTCAGAGCTTAGTTTTTCAAAACATCCAATCACTTGCTCGATCGCGCGATCTCCAATCGCGTGAACAGCCAACGATTTCTCTGTTTCAAAACATCTGTCAATCGTTTTCAAAAGATCGTCATCCGAATAGATCAACATGCCAAAGTTCTCACTCGGCTCTTTGAGATAGGTTCGCTTCATCGCGGCCGTCCTCGAACCAATTGCTCCGTCGGTAAAGAGCTTCAACCCTTCGACCGCGCGTTTTGCCGAATTCGACAGCGACTCAAAAGTATCGGGCGACGCCCAAAACTTCGTCCTCTCCATCAACCCCGAGCTCTCGAACAGCCGAATCTCTCCCTCGTCGACCAGCAGCATTTCCTCAAGATAATAGACGCCATTGAGCAGTTGGGATTCGTAGAAAGCCCGTAGCCCTTCGACTGACGCATCGAGGTTGGCGAACCAATTGAGCACGACTCGCAAATTGTTTTCGTACCAAACGCGGTCGTTCAGTTTTTCGACAACGTCGCCGTATCGCGATTTAAGAACTTCCATCCCATTTGAGTTGATCAACAGCGAATGAAGCGAGACGTTGAAGATCGCGACTGGAGGCATCGTTTTAATTTCAGATTCAGTCCATCGAAACCGATTGCTTCGCCAGCCACACGCGATCGTAATATCGCTGGAGTTCTCTGCCGCTTTTTCGCCGATCAGACGATTCGCTTCGTCTTTTGTTGCAACGTCATGAAGCGCTACTGCTTTCCCAAACGCCGAATAAAAGAGCGGATGGGAATGGTGGTCTTTGAGAAGCGGTATTCGAATCGTTTTTGACATGAACTTATTCTGTACGGCCTATGGCTTAAGGTTTTGATTGCGATCGAAAAACGAGACTCAACGACGTTACGCCCTTTGCAATACTTTGAGTGAAAGATCGACAACCATGTCTTTGACTTTCTCCTTGTACTCCGCCATGTGCGGTGCTCTCAAATGATCGGTTAGTGCCGCAAGCGACTCCCATTTCTCAATCACAGTTACAGAATTCGGATTGGACGATTGCACCTCTAAACCAGAATCGAAATCCACAGAAGGAAAATACTCAATACAGCCAACCTCTCCCAAAACCGCAGGCACGTTGTCATTAAAGTGTTGCAGAAATTCTTCACGCGTTCCCGGTTTCAACTCGATCGTGGCAAGTACATTGATCATCGCAACTCCAGTCATTGATCTGATTTGATTTCCAATTTTTCATCTTACAAAGATCTTCCATCATAGAGCCCTTTCGCACGACAAAGAAAGACGTCGGTACCAAACACCGCTAGGATCGCCAGGAATCGCCAGGCTTCACAAGAATTGCAAAGACCATTGAGCTCTGGCAAAGTCACGCTGCGTTGTCTGCCAAAACCGCATGCCAACAACTTCATGCGACAACAGCGACGACGAAAACCCCTTTGTAATCGCAGTACAAAACCGATCTAATGGCAAACTAAAGCGGTCCACCCAGGAGCCAAAATGAAGTTGACAATTGAACATCACGACACCAAGTACTCGTGCGACACTCGCGAATCGAAATCTCTCGCCATTAAAATGGATTTCGAAGGGCCACAGCCCAATCATTTTGGCACGGAAAAGGCGAAAACTTCGGTTCTTAAAATTGAAGGATTCACAGGCGACACCAAAAAAGGTGGCAGCTGCAACGTGGATACTCTGGAAATTATTCCACACTGCAACGGAACTCACACGGAAACCGTAAGCCATATTGTCGACGAGGATATTTGGATCGGTCATGCTGCGATGGATGTAATGTCTCTTGCGATGCTGATCACCGTCACCCCTGAAAACGCAAAAGGGGCAATCGAATCCTATCGACCTCCGCTGGCCGACGAAGACAAAATCATCACAGCTGCCGCCCTAAAAAAAGCGATCGCAACGGTCGGAGATCCTATCAAAGTCAAGCCTTCCAGTTTGATCATCCGTACAACTCCTAACGACATCGACAAATGCTCGCGTGCTTACTCAGCGAAACAATCGCCATCATTTTTGACCATCGAAGCGATGGAACTCGTCAACGAACTAGGATTCAACCATTTGTTGGTTGACGTCCCATCAGTCGACAAAATGTACGACGATGGCTTGCTGACCAATCATCACATTTTCTGGCAAGTTGTAGAAAAAACTCACACGTTGACGGGCGAAACCAGGCAAGACAAAACAATCTCCGAGATGATTTTTGTAGACGATGCAATTGCTGACGGATTGTTCATTCTCAATCTCCAAGTCCCCGCTTTCTGTAGCGATGCAGCCCCGTCGCGTCCCATTATTTTTCCCGCAAACCAAGTTGACTGATCAGCTTCCATGAACGAAACAACGGCCAGCTTGGAAACCGCCAAGCAGTTTGATGAAAACGATCCGCTTGCGCATTTTCGCGATGAGTTTTTCATTCCACATGAAAACGGAAGTCCAGATTTATACTTCGTCGGCAACTCATTGGGCTTGCTTCCACGAAGAACCGAATCCTATTTAAAACTGGAACTCGAGCGCTGGAGCCAACTTGGCGTCCGCGGCCATTTCACCGACGACACCAACTGGATGGGATACCACGAACTGCTTACCGAAACGACGGCTCAAATTGTCGGTGCAAAACACGCAGAAGTCGTCACGATGAACTCGTTGACCGTCAACTTACACCTAATGATGTCGACGTTTTACAAACCAACGGATTCTCGAAATAAAATCCTAATCGAAGCACACGCGTTTCCTTCTGACAAAAACGCGGTTGAATCACAAATCAAGTTGCATGGACATGCGCCTTCAGATTCTTTGATAGAGATCAGCCCAGACAAAGGAGAGATTTTTTCGACGGAACACATTTGCGAGACGATCAAACAAAACCGCGACACCCTTGCGCTAATTCTATTGCCCGGCGTGCAATATTACTCTGGGCAAGTTTTCGATATCGCGTCGATCGCTCTAACTGCACGTGAGTTCGATATTCCCGTTGGTTTTGATTTAGCCCATGCCGCCGGCAATATCGAGTTGAACCTGCATGACTGGGACGTCGATTTCGCTTGCTGGTGCACTTACAAGTATATGAACTCAGGCCCTGGTTCAGTTGCTGGCTGCTTTGTTCACGAGCGACATGCGACCAATACGAAGCTTGATCGGCTGGCGGGTTGGTGGGGACATGACAAATCTACTCGGTTCAAAATGTCCGGCGATTTCGATGCCATTCCAACCGCAGAGGGCTGGCAATTAAGCAACCCACCAATTCTGTCGCTTGCTGCCATTCGTGCTTCACTGGATGTTTTTAAAGAAGCCGGCGGCATGGGTCCGCTGAACCAAAAATCTAAACGACAAAGTGATTTCTTTCGTGCATGCTTGACCAAAAAACTCGGTGAACGTGTGACATCCATCGCTCCGACCGAAATTTCTGGATGTCAGTTATCACTCGAAGTCAAACTAGACGGCGTTGATGGAAAATCCGTTCACGATACGCTTGAATCAAAAGGCGTCCGTACTGATTGGCGTGAACCGAATGTCATTCGTGCCGCGCCAACGCCGCTATACAACACTTTTGAGGAGATTTGGGAATTCGTCGAGTTGTTATCGGAAAGTTTAAACGGACAGTAAGTGCTGTTAGGCAAGTTGCATTGAGCTTGCAGTTGAATAAACAAGGAGCTGTTTTGGCGCGACCTACGAAAATTACACTTACCGGAGCTGGCCTGGTTGGTTCTCTGCTATCGGTACTGCTGGGCAAACGCGGTTACGAGGTGACCATCCTTGAACGCAGACCTGATATGCGCGGCGTGTCGGCAGACAGTGGCCGTTCGATCAACCTTGCTCTTTCGTCTCGCGGAATCCATGCACTCAAAAGTGCAGGGCTGATGGATGATGTCGAAAAACTCTTGATTCCGATGCGCGGAAGAATGCTTCATTTGCAAGGCCAAGAACCACAACTCAGTCCCTATGGCCAGCGTCCCTACGAAGTCATCTACTCCGTTTCACGGCGAGATCTCAATTCATTGATGATGACTGCCGCCGAGAAAGCAGAACCGGTCAATGTAGTCTTCAACCAAAAACTCGAGTCCGTTGATTTTGAAAAAAGTCAGTTGACCATCGTTGACGAGTCAACCCACCAACAACGAACAGAAAAATTTGAAGTATTGATCGGAGCAGACGGTGCCGGATCGCGCACCCGACGTAGCCTGATTCCAGCCGTCGATGGAGTGGCGCGATCGGAATTTCTTGACCACGACTACAAAGAGCTGGAAATCCCCGCGGGTCCTGACGGCAGTTACCAAATCGAAAAAGAAGCACTCCACATTTGGCCGCGCGGAGGATACATGCTGATCGCGCTCCCAAATCAAGACGGGAGCTTTACAGTCACATTGTTCATGCCAAAAACTGGCGAAAACAGTTTTGAAAAATTGGGTGACCAAGATTTGGTCATGGCTTTCTTTCAGCAAAACTTTCCTGAGGCCCTCAATCTTATCCCCGACCTGGCTCGAGATTTTATAGATAACCCACAAGGCCGCTTGGGAACCGTTCGTTGCTCGCCTTGGATCTACGAAGACAAAGCAGTCATTCTCGGCGACGCCTCACACGCCATCGTTCCATTCCACGGTCAAGGCATGAACAGTGGTTTCGAAGACTGCAGTGAGTTGATTCGATTGCTCGACAAACACGATGACGACTGGGCGAAAGTACTGCCCGAGTTTGATTCAATCCGCCGGCCCAACGCCCACGCGATCGCAGAGATGGCACTCGAGAACTACGTCACTATGAGATCGAGCGTTGCCGATCCCAAATTCCAACTCAAAAAGGAAATCGGATTCAAATTGGAAAAGAGTTTTCCGAATCGGTTTATTCCGCGATACTCAATGGTGATGTTTCATCTCATCCCTTACGCAGAGGCTTACGAGCGTGGCAAAATCCAACAACAGATCCTCAGCGAACTGACTGATGGTGTGGATTCGTTGGACGAGGTTGATTTTGAAAAAGCAGAAACCTTGGTGGTGGACCGGCTTTCGGCAATTGAATTGCAACAAATCTAAGGAGAGAATTTCGCAGCCCGTCAGAATTTGGGCTTGGGCACACACAACGAATCGGTTATCAGTGAATCTCCACTACTCTTAATATTTGTAACGTAG
>JBGCDK010000111.1:0-28185 GCA_045105295.1 Mariniblastus sp. | reverse complement strand
ATCCTGTCTATTCCTAATTCGATCTCGCGATTCGAAAACAAAAGCCGCTCAAGAAGGGCTTGCGATGCTGAGTAACACCTGCGATGGAATTGATGTGGACGAAGAAAACGCATCATGCCTCATTTGAGGAAGCGGTTGCATAAAAGATCGGGCAGCGAACCGGTACCGGATTTATACTGGTTCTATTCCAGATACATGTTTTATCAGTCCGGTAGCTTGCACTGCCAGTCACGTTCGGTACCATAATCTTCGACATATTAGCACCATGCTGAGTCATGCAGCAATTCTGGCAGTGTGGAGGTCGTCGGTTCGATCCCGATCGGGTCCACTGGTTTATTTAAAGAGAATTAAACCATTCTTACCCTCCTAGCGTTTCGGATGTACGGCAAAAAGTCATGGGGGCATCGCCGCTTCGGTTTGCTCCGACGAAAAAAATCGTACTCATTACACGCGGACAACATAATTGCTGCCGCAACCTCGTTGGCAGTGTCCCCCATAAGTTGAGCCAGGCTCAAGCTTCGCCGCCTAAGGTACCAGCCGGGATTGCACGAAACGCAGGATTTGTTCATTTCGTTTTTCTGACGTGCCGTTCTTTTCTTTAGTCGCGGTAATCAAATCGTCACGAATGGATTGGTATCTCTCATTGGCGATTTTTTCTCTGCCACGCACTCGTTGGGCTTCGGCGTATTGAAGCCGTTGGATCAGTTCGGGAGCAACGTCTTGCTCGGCGATCGAGGTGGAAATGATTTCTGTAAACCTGGGCCCCAGTTCGGGACCTGATTTGCGATTTTGGTCACGGATCAACAAGAAAGCGCAGCCCATCAGGCAGAGGATGATGACTCCCAGTTGAATCGTGGTCTTCATGCGATTGGCGCTTTGCCGTTGGTTGGATGAGGCCGCTTCAATCGACTCAGAACGCGTGTCACTTGGCTCTGAGATTTCATCGTTTGCGTAGTCAGCAAATCCAGCGTCCGTTTCTAAGTCTTCGAAATCCAACAGGAGTTCAATGTCTTGAGCCAATTGAAGGAGGTCGGTTTCTCGCCACTCAGTAACTTGCTCAGGCTCAACGACTTGCACTCCGATGTAGATGCTTTCCCGGCATCGGTTGTAGACAAAGCAGGAATCTTCTTTGAATTCAAGCGTTAACGCATGGGCCGGAATATCAGCCGAAGGGATACAGACTTCAGATTTTGGGTCGCTGCCGACTCGAGCAACTCGACGTTTGATGAAGTGTGAAGTGCCGGCTGCAACGCCGGACTGAATCGTGATGCGTGCAAACATGATGGTCCAAGAGTAAAAAGTAGAAGAGCGGGAAATGAACGTGCGATCAAAAAAGCATCAACGGTTTGTCAGCCTTCCAGCAGTTTGCTTACCACCGGTAACAGAATTGGAGCAACAATGACGAGTAAGCAAGCGATCATCGTGATCATGCCAGGAAACACCATTTTGACTTCCGCTTCAGAAGCTGCCTTCTCGCCCCACTGCGAACGTTTGAGACGCATCTGGGTGGCTTGTTCGCGGAGGATGCTGCTCAACGGTGTGCCAAGCTCCTCACCTTTGATGATCGCAAACACAATTTCTGAAACATCAGGATCGGACAAGCGATCTCGAAATTCAGTCAACGTTTGGCTGCGTGGTCTTCCGAGCGCCATCTGCCGAACGACTTCGGAGAATTCAACACTCAGCGGATGCTCACTGTTGTCCATGATAACGGTGCGTAGGCTGTCTTCGAATCCGGCTCCGGCTTCCATCATCAGGGAGATCTGGTCGATCGCAAATGGAATTCGAAGTTTCAATCTTTTGAGTCGTAACTTTCCTCGGTTGATCACTCCATTTCGCGCTAGCGTCGGATAGATCATCGCCGTCGCCAATCCCGCTCCGATTCCAACCAGCGGCATGCCAAGCAACGCGATAAAGCCAACGATCGTCAGGCCTACGAAAACAGATTCAATCCTCTTTACTGACATGAACTCCGCGGGTTTCCACGGGGCGGTGCCGGCAACTAAACGTAGGTGGTGCTCCAGTTGATTGGAGAAATGATCAGCCGGATAGAAAACACACAGTTCATCGACGAGAGGTTCGAACCTGCGATAGGTGCCGTTCGCCTTTCGCAATTGTTCCCTCCGTGACTGTTCAAACGTGTCATGGCTCTTGCGCTTGCCAAGCATGATTCGGCTGATCATGAGCGTTGCAAATCCAATGCAACAACCTGCAGTGATGGAGGCAATAAGGATCAACGGCAAACTTATCAGTGGTTCAGGCATAGTAATGTTCACAGTTCAATTGAGAGGATGCGGTTGCTCCACCAGACGCTAACGACGACCAAGCCAATTACGACCAGAAGGACCAATTGCCCAATCAGTGATTGAAAAACTAAGGACGTTCCTTCTGGATGAAGTAAATAGAATCCCCCCAAAAACAAAAATGGAAACAGAGCCAACAGGATTACGACTTGGCGACCGCTGGCTGTTTCCGATTCGAGCTTACGTTCAACACGCTGATTTTCCTGTAACGTGTTGCCGATGCGTTCAAGCGATTCCGTGATCCGCCCTCCCCTTCCTAGGCTTACGCAAATCGCCGAGGCGAAAAGGGTGAAGCTATCCAGTTGAAGTCGATTTTTGGCGGTTGTAATGGCTTCTGACAATGAGCGACCGTGCTGGTATTCGCTGACGATTCTTTGAAGCTCCCGTGCCAAGGGTTGAGGGGCTTCTCGACTGACGGATTCAAGCCCTTGACCAAGCGACAATCCTGCACGACAAGCGTTGGCAAGTGATTTCGTTCCACCAACCAGTTGATCGCGGAGTAGTTTTTGCCGGCGAGAAATAATGAATTCGAAAATCCACCGCGGCGCGATCAACAACAACAAGACCACGGCGATCGCAATCGGAAGCATCCCCAAAACGAAAGTTAGCAGCACGAAACTTCCAACGATGCTGAGCCCCCACCAACGAAATAAAGTCCTTGTGTATTTTTGGTCCAGCGACAACGAATCCAGAATCGGTCGTAGGTCGGCAATGTACCGCAAGGAAATGGCATCCCAAACCCCGCCGAGCGAACGGCCCGCGATTACGCCAGCCACCAGCATCAAGACCGTCGAGATCAATGGAATCATGATTTCACCTCACTGCTCGTTGGGTGGTAGAAGGAGTCGAGACTAAGCATGCCTGACGCGACCAAATCGCCAATGAACGTTGGAAGCCGACCGGTTGGTTGAAGCGAGTCGCCACCTGTATGTTTGTCAGAGTCCTCATCGGATTTTTCGAGAAGATATAAATCGCGAAGTTCAATTGCTCCCGTTCGTGGATTGACGCCCGTGCATTCTGAAATTTGACTAATTATTCGACGACCATCTCTTTGTCGTTTCAGCTGCACGATGATGTCGATCGCGGAACCGATCTGTTGATGAATCGAAGAGGCTGGCAAGTCAGCCGCCATTTGCACCAAAACTTCCAGTCGAAGCAAAACGTCAGAGGCTGTGTTGGCGTGGATGGTGGTTAGAGATCCATCATGGCCAGTGTTCATTGCTTGGAGCATGTCGAGGGCTTCCGGGCCACGACACTCACCCACGACGATGCGATCGGGCCGCATTCGTAATGCGTTGCGGACCAAGTCTCGAATCGTATATTCGCCAGTGCCCTCGACATTGGCTTCTTTGGTTTCCATGCGAACGACATGTTCCTTGGCTAGTTGAAGTTCGGCCGTATCTTCGATCGTTACGATCCGCTCTTGGTCGGGAATAAAATCGCTCAAACAATTAAGCAACGTCGTTTTCCCTGTACCTGTTCCCCCTGATATCAAAATGTTGCGGCGGCCAAGCACGATGGCTCGCAGAAATTCAGCGACCGTTCTCGTGAGCGCTCCCTTGGCAACAAGATCGTCGATTAACATTTTGCGGTATGGAAATTTTCGAATCGTTAACGCTGGGCCACTCACGGCCAATGGGGCAATCACAGCGTTGACGCGGCTTCCGTCGCTTAGCCTGGCGTCCACCAGCGGTTGAGATTTGTCGATTCGACGACTCACACGAGAGACGATTCGTTGGATGATCGTCTCAATGATTTCGTCTGAAATGAATCGCTTGCCAGAGTTTTCAAGGACGCCGTTTCGTTCGATGTAAACGTGCTCTCGATCAACAACCATGATTTCTGAGACACTTGGCAGGCGCAGTAAGTCCTCTAAGGGGCCGTAGCCAAAAACAATATTTTTGATTTCCTTCTTTAAATATCGAAGCGCTAGATACTGACGAAATTCTCCATGGAGCCGACCACCAACCGCGTCCCAGGAAGACCAGAATCCAGAATCAATCGCGTCGATCCGTTGTTTGTCAGAGGTGCCAGACGAGATCTCGAGTAAGGTTTCAACGTAATCGGCGGTTGACGAAAGCTCCTGCTCCCGGTCGTGAACAACCGTTCGTATTTCACTCCAATGCCGTTCGCTTTCGTTCTCGCCATCAACCGCATGGTTGGCAGCATGGGCCAGCATATGATCTCGAAGTCCGTGTCCCGCGGTGTGTGTCACCAGTACAGCTTGGTCTTTGTTCAGCAACCAGTTCCTAGCAATCGTGTCGATAGTTCTTTCAAGTTCCAACAAATACTCTTCGTTGTCTCGTTGCCCAACCGAATCGGCTGTTAGATTCATCCGCTGCAACAATTCGAGGTGTATTTGACCGATCATGTCGGACATCGTTTGGTCGAGTTTTTTCCGCTCGGTCTCGCGTGTCAGTTCGACTTTGTGAGGAAGGTCCAATGTTAACGTGAACGGGAACAGGCTGATCGATTGATTCGTACGAATCTCACAACGATCGCCGTTGTAGAGTTGGCGATCACCAAGTTTGACGCCGTTGATTCCCAGTGCTACCAATTCCCAAACACCGCTGCGTTTGTAGAGCACCGCCGCTTCGCCTGCGATGAAAGGACTATCGAGCACGACATCATTGTCAGCGTTGCGACCAATCCGAACTCGGTTTCCGGAGACTTCGGCAATGCTGGGTTCTGTGTCGATTACGTTGTTGAACCAGATTTTCATAAGTTACTCGATCTAGTACTTGGGGCGAGCAGGAACGACGAAGCGAATCATGTTGCCGGCCAACAAAACTCGTGGCACATTCGCAATGCCGTCAAGCGAGACGGTTTGGTAAACAACGTTCTGAGGCTTCGAATTCTGCAGCCGCTCGTTAAGTAGATTCAACTCATTGGAAGGAAGCACCTGGACCGCAACGATTTTTCCTGCTCGCTGATCATCATCACGATCGGTACGGATGATTTCCAATAACCTCTTCGTGCGTTCATCGAAATTAGCGTCAACTTCGATCGTCAAAGTGTTGCCATCGGTTCGCGTGTAATCCAGTTCGTCAACGGTCCGCTCTTTGAAACGTTCTCCGACGCTAATTAGTTTGAAGGGGCCAACGACGTCCCACTGCGAATTTTCAACCGGTGCTAAAATATCACGATGAAACACGACATCGCCTGCGACATAATCTCGATTGGCAGAGGCACCAAACAGAATGGCGCGGTCAGTCCAAGGGATAAAGGCGGAGCGTAAGTCTTCACGGTTTCCTGGAACTGGAATGGCAATCAAGTCCTCCTCATCAAGCTCCTCACCAATCGAAATGTCAGATCCAATCGCAACATATTCGTCGGGAGTGGCAAGTCCAGAAATCCAAGCCCAGTTCAAACCCGCCGCGATAACGCCAAGCAATCCAGCAAATCCAAGTCCCATTAAGTGTTTCATCGGTCGTTCTCCAGTTGCGTCAGTTTGAATTCGCTTTGTGTTTTAATCGAAGGTTTGGGTGTCGAGTCCGCAACTGTTTCACCACTAGCGGAAGTCAGCATCAACGTTCGCGAGCCGGTTGAGCTTTCCGACCATGCGTAGACCATTTCGTCTCCGCAATCGCAGAGGTAGCTGAAACTGTTCGCCGTCCCCCAGGGCGTACGGCGAATGTTCCAACCGCAGTCTCGCCAGTGATCCAAAATTTGTTTTGCTGAGAGCGAGGTTGAAATCAGTTCCATTTGCAATTCGCCAGACTCGCTTCGGCGGACGCAGGCAGTTTTGGTTTCGGTCGTTGCCGAATCCGCGGGCATCGGCAATAGGTGGTCGTCGAGTTGGGGCTGAGGTTTCACTATTGTCAGTTGCCATTGTTGATCGCTTCGGACTGCAAACGCTGCGGCTATGATTTGCGGAGTTGTTGACTTGGATGTGATCAGGCATAACTGAAGTTGAGGGCCTTCGATGACCCATGCCGAACCAGCCTCACAGTTGGTTCGAGTCGCCCCATTCATTTTTGCGAGGGCAACCAGCTCGGTTGCATCCCGGTTTGAATCATCCCGGTTTGAATCGTTGGAAGCCCCTTGCATCGAATAGAGACTATTAACTCGGCGGGTTAACTCTTGTGGGCTGCAGCGGGCATGTTCGACTGCAAGTTCAGTTTCAGCGAAAGACCAGTGTCCGGCCGCCGGCATTAGGAGGCGTGGAACGTTGACTGCGTCATTAATTTCAGTCGCAGCAAACTTGGCTGATCGCTTCATCGATCCAACTGCGTTGGACACGATCAGCCCAAACCAAACAAGTGCGGCGACACAGATCAAACGCGTCGTGCAGAGAACCAGCAATTCAAAGAAAGATTCTTTATTGTTAGTGCTATTTGTCATTCCAGTGCCTCCAGGTCAGATTCCAAATCGGCGACTTCTGCCTTGAGGCGTTTGACGCGGTTTTCGAGCACCAGTTTCAAAGCCTTAGATGATTCGTCATCCAGATTGTCCAGTTCTTCCTTGGCTTTATTTAGTTCAGCCTTCTTTGTTGCAATGGCTCGGTTAAGTCGGGATTTGTCTTTTGCTTTTTCGCGGTCACCATTCGATTGACCGCCTTCGAGAGCCGACGACACTGAATCGCCTAGATTCGTAAGCTGGCGAATCATACTGGCTCCGATCGTCTGCCAAATATTTCCAGCTTCGTTTTTGAACTGAGAAAGCTGATTGCGAGCATCCGTGTAGCCATTTTGAATTGAGCCAGTTTTTGCGTTGGTGGCCGCCAGTGCGTACTGCTTCCAGTTGGGGGCTTTGTCGAGCGGCAGTTTCTCGTGATCCCAAGGGCCAGCCATCACAGCATGGGATGACTCTGGCGATTCGGCGTCGTCAAACAGCGGACTGACTTCCACAGTTTTCGTCGCTTTGTCAGTGACAATGTCGTCTTTTAAAAATAGCAGTGCAGTTCCTGTTGATTCATCCCGCTTTGACCAAGTTTTGTGACGGGCTTCGATGGTGACTTCCGTTTGAGCGATCACCGAAGAGCCGAGCCAAACGATAGCCACGATCAGTGACAATAGAATTGGCATGGCGAGAACCAACTCTAGCGGTGCGGAGCCGGCTCGGTCGCTACCTGCTGGTATCGCTGGTTGGCTTTTTTTTGGCCCGCTGGGCATTAGTGATTTCCAAGTTTGTCAAAGTGATCGGCTGCGTGGTCAAGGTTCTTACGCGCGTTGCCGCTAAGTGTTACAGCCGCATCTTTTATTCTTTTCGTTTGGCACGGCATCAGTTTGGCTTGCCAATTCAATTTGACTTTGGCGACTGCTCCTTGAGTTGAGCCGTCAAACGCTTCCCAGGGCCATTTGGGCGAGGACTCGTGCGCAGGTGAGCCCCATTCTGGCACCGCAATCGACTCGTCCCAGTTCAGTGTGTCCCAGCCGATTTTCTGCTGTGTTTGCTGACGTCCAGAACCAGCTTGTTGCCGATTCGCGTTGTAAAAAATGGCTTGGGCGTAGCACGTGATTCCAGTTTTCGCAGGAGCAGGATAAAGGGTCTCTGAAAACAACGGCTGATAATCACGATGAGCCACGCCGATCAAAGTGAATAACTTTTCAGCCTCGCGTTTGGACGTCGCGTCGGATTTGGTCCAGTTTTCGTATCCTTTACGGTCTCGTGAACCACGAAATGCATCTCGCATCACAAACATATGCAACGGTTTCTTCTGATCTCGCCAAGCAACCTGATTTCCGGATTTTTGTGTGCGGAAACCGCTTCGAAACTGCCACGCTTTTACTAATGTGTAACGATTTGTCCATTTATCAAAATGGTCCGCTGATTTTGATTTTGGAGCCCATTGTTTCAGCCAAGCCCGAATCGGTGCGCGAAAACTATCGGATTGCGGGTAAGTGGCGCGAACCCATTGTGTGTAACGTTCCTGACGCTGGTTCATCTGACGCGGAATACTTTTGACGCTTGGATTGTCTGATTGATCCGGTAGTGGTTGGTTTATCGCTTGCTCAAGTTCGGCTCGCTGGGTACGGAGTTCGCTGAGTTTAAGTTCGACCTCGGCGATTCGCTTTTGTTTAGATTGTCTTGATTTCTCAATTGCCGCTTTCTCAGAATTTAATTTTGTTTTTTCGGCAGCGCTAACATCTTCTTCGCTGAGACGTTTTTCGATGTCGGATTCAAAATCGTCCAAGTCATCAAGATCACGTCGTAACGTTTCGATTCGTTTTTGCATGTCTCCCATAGCACGATTGAGTTTGCGTTGCATTTTCGCTGAGTTCAAATCTGGCATCGGAAAAATAGGTGGTTTGTCACTGCCCCAGCCTTGAGTTGGTTGGGTGGAGCCGCGCATGTTGGGCTTGGGTTCGGGGACGACGGGTAGGCGAAGTTTTTCAAACTTTGGAAACAGGGAGGCTTCTACTTCAAGTTTTTTTTCCAAATCTAAAACGGCGCGTTTGACGGCACCGTTGACAATCCCGGGTTTAGCTTTCTTTGTCACCGGGTCGTAGCTGGCGACGAAATCGGCGTGGGCGGCGAGCGTTGGCACCAGCTGTTTTTCGATCACTGATTTCATCGGTTTAAAAATACGCGCGATCGCTTCAAGGGCTTCGAGGACAAACCACTCTTTACCAATTAGGACAATATTTGCGGTTCCAGCAATGTGAACGCCGTAGGCAACTGCAGCAGTCGCGTATCCCCATGGCGGCGGTACCAAGAACCCCAGATTTGCAAATGATTTGGCCGGCAGAATCACGGCCAGCTGCCGCTTGAGTGACATTCGCGAATCATAGATAGTTGCAAACGCAGTCATTTCACCTTTGGCCGGAGATGTTCTGTCGGTCACAAATTTTACGACACGCCGATCAATCGAAGGGATCGGTGGTGGGGAATAAAGAGATGGGATCACCGGAGCCGTTGGCGACAACGATCGAATGATGCGATCGAGGGCAGCATTCTCGCTGGTATTTCGTTTGATGCCATGCTCCAGTTCCGGCCCTCCAAACGCTTCGTGCACTGCAGCGATGGCGGTCGCTTCGCCGAGCATGTGATTCGTCGCGGTAAGTGCATTCATCCCGCGTGCCATCCACAATGTTGATGAATAGGCAATTGAATCAGCGGCGTTTTGCGTTTCCAGTTTCTGAGTTGTGGCATGCCCCGTGTTTCCAATCAGACCCGCCAGCGAAACCAGTGCCAACATTAAAATTGACGCCAGCAACGTTACTTTTCCGCTTTCGTCGGTGTGAAATTTGGTCACGGTAGATTCATGGACCGCAGAGTTAATCGAGCTTGCCATAACCTATTCCCATTGTTTGCTGTCGGTTTTTTGGACCTTCATTTTGAAGCGTCGCGCTACTCCTTAGCGGAAACGAATAGCCATCATTGTCTTTTTCTCCGATCAATTTACCGATTCCCGGGATGTTGAATCGGAAGCGATACTCGACCGTCACTCGAATGTCTGAGCCGTGAAAATTTGGTGCTCCACTGGTAGTGACTTTCAAGCGATCGGCCGCGTTCGCGTATTTGGAACGGACATAATTTTCCGAAACGGTTTTGTCAGCATAGGATTCGTATGCCGAAATGTAGTCACTGGTTCGGTTGGGGGCGGATCCCTTTTTGCCCATTCCGCTGGCGAAGGGAACGAATGATTGAATCGCAGCTCGTTCGATTTTTTCTTCGACGTCTGACCAGTTGCTATTGGCGGATGACCAGACAATGGCAGTGCGAGCTCCTGAGTAGGCCGAATAAGAAGTTCCGATCTTGGCACACATCATCAAAGTGGTTTCAACGATAACGCAAGTCAGCAACATCAGTATTGGAATCACCATCACATATGACAGCGTATAGGCCCCGCCGCATTCATTGCGGAGCAAGTACCTGATAGGTTCGCCCAGTCTCTTTATCATCGAAGAGTACCTCACACAAACGGCATTGAAAGCAGCCCTGAGAATGCCGAAAAAACGTAGCTGCAAATTTTGAATCCCAGGAATAGCGCGCCGCCCGCGATAGGGATTGCGACAGCAGTGGCCATCACCAGTTCAAGGCTCGCTGCGCCGCGGCGGCGACTAAGGTTGGTTTTTCGATGAGTCGGACGCATCAGATGCTCCTCAAAAGCGATGGGACATCAAAGACGACAAGTGGTACTGCGATTGCAAAAAAGCCTGCCAGTGGAATTGGCTGGTCTAGCAGTACGGATTGCTGCTCTGTAGGAGCGAAAACGTATCGAGGCAACCAGTGAGAGCCAAAACTTCGGAGCAACGCTGTTAACAAACGCAGTGGTCCCTTGGTCCAGATCGACCAACCCGCGATCACAATGGCGGCTAAAATGTATGCGAAAGCAATGACCAACAGCCCGCTGTCAATCCCGACAAGCGCGCCGATGGCCGCGGCAAGTTTGACATCGCCTGCGCCTCCACGAGCCAGCGAGTATGGAATCAACATGACCGCAAAACAAACGGCTGCTCCATACAGGCTGTTGGATAGCCCGATCGCACCAACGGATTGAAATCTAGGAACTGAGTTAATCGCTATCGCCCAAGCAAATGCAGTGTACGTCGCCCAGTTGTAAATTTTTCTGCGGCTTAAATCAGAGAACGACGCACTGGCCAACAACAGAACCAATATCAACCCGCTAAACGATTGAAGTGGTCCGAGTAATTCAAATGGCAATGAGAACCAGACTGGTGCAACAATCAATGGGCTGATCGCTGCAGCCATCCAAATGAGACGCTGGTTTCCAGCAGCAATCAAAGGGGCAGCAATCAAAGGGGCCGGTTGCAGTGGTTTGATCGTGGACATGTGCTTGATTTGGGGTTAAGCATTGAGAGAACGCAAGGACGTTGGCTACGAAATGTCTTTGCCCTTAAGGTCTTTCCATTTCTCCTTCAGCCAATCCAAAACCTCTTGACCGACTGTCATGACGGCGATGAGTACGATCGCTGCGATGGCGACAATCATGATGACCTGGACAGCTTCGATGCCGTCCTCGTCGTTGTGAAAAATTTCTAATGCGCTCGTGGATTTTTTAAGCATGGGAATTGACCTGCGTGAATAATTTATCAACTGTTGCAGTGCTCTTACGCGTGACCACGACGACTGTTACAGCGAGGCAATAAAATTTCCATGCGTAGTTTGCAAACGACCGCCATTTACGTGAAAAAACACTCAATCATCACCAATGAAAACTAACCCTTTGGCTTGGCTAAGCTTCTTTTTCGAATAACTCTGTCGTCAGTTTGACGCGATCACTCAATCCGAGTTGAGCGGGTAAAGCGGTGAAGGTTGGGCGGTTTCCGCAGGCGGTTAGTGACCCGACGATCTCATTTTTTGTTTCGCAGAAATTGCGTTTTAGATGGTATAGATCTTGGAATACGTATCGTCCGTTGGCGTCGGTTCCAAGACTCTCGCTAATGGTTTCGATGCACCGCGTTCCATCGCTTTGACGATTGATACAAACGATCAGATGTAGAGCGGATGCAACTTGTAGGCGGGCAACGTGGGCTGGCAATGCAACGTCACTCATCATGCTTAATGTTTCGAGTCGAACGGCGGCATCTTGGGCTGTCGTGGCATGAACCGTCGTCATCGCGCCTGAGTGACCAGAGATCATGGATTGGACGAGATCAAGTGCTTCGCCTCGACGAACTTCACCCACAACGATTCGGTCTGGCCGCATTCGCAAGGAGTCAACAAACAGGTCGCGAATGGTGACTTTGCCACTGCCATCGGGGTGTTCAGGTTGCGCTTCGAGGTAAACGGTGTGTGGTTGCTGCAACTGTAATTCGGAACTGTCTTCAATCACAACGATACGTTCATGTTCGGGTATTTCCGCCGAAAGCGCGTTGAGCAACGAAGTTTTACCCGAGCCGGTTCCGCCTGCAATCACGATGTTTCGGTGCAGTTGAACACACATTGAGAGAAACTCGGCAGCCTCTGCGGAGACGCTGTTCCATTCAATAAGTTTGCTTAGGTCAAAACTGTCGTTGGAAAATTTTCGGATCGAAATGCAAACTCCATTGCGAGCGCTTGGCGGCACGATCACATGAACACGAGAACCGTCAGGCAGTCGAGCATCCATGCTGTGATTGTCTGCATCAAGTGATCGCCCAACATATTCGGCGATGTTGCGAGCGGCCGCCAACAAGGACGATTCCGAAGGGAAGGAAACGTCGGCACGAGACAAGCGTCCCGCGGATTCGAAGTAAATCGTTTTGGGGCCGTTGATCAGGATTTCAGAGACGTTGGGGTCGTCGAGTAAATCCAGAACAGGGGACAAGAAGTGACGGGTTGACTCGAGGTAAATGTTTCGATGTTCCACAGATTCGCTCGTAGGTTGGAGGTGATGCGAAGCAGCTGTTTCGCGCGATTTTGATTTTGATGTGTTCACAGGGGAGAACATCGCTCTTACGCAGCCATCTCAAAATATTTCAAAATTGTAGGCGATTTTTCTGTAACAAGCCCCGAATCGGAGCGTAAGAGCCGTGTTAGCAACGTATTTCGGGCGGTAAAACAATGGCCAAACATCCCAACTATGAAATTCTTGAAACTCTTGGTCGAGGTGAAAACTCGATTGTCTATCGTGCTTGGGACGTTGCGCTCGGTCGTGACGTCGCGATCAAAGAGTTCACATCTGAAGCAGGCTCCGATGGCGGGCAGTCTGACGTGCAGCGGATTGGCCAATTCCTCCAGGAGGCCAGCTTCCTCGCGCAGTTTGAGCACGAAAACGGGCTTAGAATTCACACGGTTGATCAGGATCGCGGTTGGATTGTCATGGAGTTGATGAAGGGCTCTTTGACCAATCAAATTGCTGCCCAGCCGATGCCGGCCGATACCGTGCGAAGTGTGCTTCGGCAAATGTTGAACGCGCTTGATTTCCTTCATCAAAAAGACAAAGTCCATGGTGCGGTCCGACCATCAAACATTCTGATTAACGAAAACGGGGCGGTCAGGTTAAGTGACTTTGAAGCGTCCAGTCGAGATGGCGAACTGCGTGTTCCCACGGGCAGTAAAAAGTACCTTGCTCCAGAGTTGATACGCTCAGAGTTTGGTGAGTTTGGTCCTGCAGTTGATTTGTATTGCCTTGGATTCACGGCGCTGGAATTGCTTACAGGAAAAAAATTCGATTCTCTTTTTCCTGGAACGGGTGAAGGCGCGATTGACGCGGATGTTGCTTGGTTACGATGGCACAGTTCCGACGAGGCAATGCGGCCAGTTGCAGAAATTGCACCCGATGTTCCCAGTGACCTGGCAAGTGTGATTGATCAACTGTTGAAAAAAACGGTCGGCGATCGTCCTCACGATGCGGCCGAGGTACTGAAGCTATTGAACGATGCTCCGTTGGTTCCTGTACAGGTTATTGAATCACAGAAAAAGACGAAGAGTACAAAGCAGACAGATCTCCAAGCGATTCTGCCAAGTAAGGCAGTAAAACTTCGCGAAGCCAAACCTCGAAAAAAGGCTGCAAGAACAAAGCAATCCACTTCATCGACGGCCAGTAAAGATCGGCTGAACGAAACGTTGAGCAAGCCGTACGTGCTTTGGCCGATTTGCATTGGCATCATTGTCGCCGCACTTTTTGTTGGGCTTCAGTTACGTGGTGACCGAACTGAGAAACCAGTTGCCAAAGTGAATCCGGTCGAGCCGATTTCCGAGGTCCAGCCGTTGCCGGTTGAGCTTCGGGTGCTTCCCAGTAGATCAGCAGCAAAACTATTGATCGGAGGCGAGCCGCGTGAATTCGCAGATTTGAGACTGAAGCCAGGAAAGCACGAAATTGTCGTGGAAAAAGATGGCTTTGAGTTGTACAGACGCTCGCTAGAAATTGACGTCGACAATACGACTTTTGAAATCGAACTTGCTGCGAAGAAAGAAGCGATCGCCAAGGTAGATGGCGAGATAGATAAACCAACTCCAGTAGAACCAAAACTTATCGACCTTCGAATCGCTGTGACGCCTGCCAATGCAAAACTAATAATGGATGGCAGGCCACTTGAGCTTCGCAATGGCGTAATTCAGATTGATCCAAAACAGATCACACGGCTTGAGTTGCTCGCGGAAGCCAAGGGTTACGAACGACTTGATTCACGATGGTCTTTAGAAGAACTTGCCGCAGAGAATTATGACCTGCAACTATCACTTAAAAAACTCTCAGGACCCCAGCTTAAAATTGCCGGTTTGACTTGGCCGAAATCTCTCGTGCCAAAAGCGGACTCCGAAACCGATACAGAAACAGGATTGCCATTGCGCGCTTTCGTGCGAAGCCTGCAAGATTCATCGCCGCTTGAAGTTGCATTAGTCAAATCAGGCAGCTATCAATTCGGCGTTACAGAGGGACCGACGCGAACTTGGGAGTTGCCCGGCGAGACAGTGGTCGTGGAGTACCCGTTCTATATCGGCATCGACGAGGTCAGCAACGCACAATACCTGACGTTCATTAACGAAGCGATATCCGCGAACCCAGCCAACGCGACTGAATCTGATTTACCTATTTCAAATTTGACAGTTCGCCAGGCTGCCGATTTTTGCGACTGGGCCGGTGGACGCCTTCCAACAGAAGTTGAATGGGAGTGTGCCGTTCGAGGCTTGCAAGATTCTGGGTATCCGTTGCCATGGGGCGATGGAAACCTAAACCAGGATCAATGCCGCTTGTTTCGTGGTGAGTCCGCGGAAAATAGTGGCCCAGAAGAAATTGGTAAACTGCTTCGAGGTGCCAATAAGCTTGGTTTGCTAAACACAATCGGAAACTTGGCCGAGTGGTGTGACAATCAGCTTGGGCAAAACCAATTCGTGACCAAAGGGTGCAGCTTTCGAATTCCACCAGGTGACCACGTTCGAGTGACTTGGCGCAATGCGACCAAGTGGGATGGTGGAAACGATATTGGAATGCGATTGATGGTTCCCGTTGTTAAAAAACAACAACCCAGTTCCGCTTTGTCCTTCGTTGCTCCAACCAACATCGAAACTGTACTCGTTAGCACGGGGAAAGAAGAGCAAGGTTCTCAAACTACTCAAGCGACTTATGTAAAAACAATTAAGGAAATCGCAGACGAGTTTACTGCACCGGCGGAACTTGTGATCGACAGTGGTGGCTTTATTGATGAAGTTACCGACGTCAGTTTTAGTCCAAATGGAAAACAAATCGCCGTCGGTGGTGGCAAGGTTGTTCGAATTTGGGAAGTCGGCTCTGGCAAGCTGCTGGAAACGTTGCGTGGAGATCGGTCGAGAACTTCTTATGGCAATGTAAACGCGGTGGCATGGTCGCCCGATGGAAAATTTTTGCTGGTGGGGGTCAGCGATTACCGCGAACATGGCAATATCCGAGTCTATTCAACCGAAGACTTTGGCGAGATTGCTGAAGTGATTGCCGGGCATACGGCTCCTTGTCGAAAACTCTGTTTTTCACGCGATGGCAAACAATTGGTCTCTGTCGATTCTGACGGTCTGATTCTTGTCAGGGATTGGGAAACGAGAACAGTACAACATCGAATTGCAGCACGGGATCGTGACAAACCAATTTTTGACTTGATGAAGTTCCCCACAAACGAACCCTATATGCTGGGCATCGATTTCGAAGGGCCTCAAGTGTTTTCCGCCCTTAATGGTCAAAGGATCGGTGCTCGGGACGAAATGCCTTCGCAAATTCGTGGTTGGTTGGTTGATATTTTTAATGACTTGGTCAAATTCCCTTATAACACCAAAAAGCAACCGCGCGTCTTAGATTTTCGAATGGAAGAAGGCCGATGGGCGGGAGCCGGCAACGCAATCGTCGAGGGACGCAGTCGGTTCTGGGTACGTGTTTGGAAATCGAGGGACCCTGTTTCCACCGCGTCACTTGTAACTGAACTGGCGGGTTACGGAAAACATCGTTGGAGTATCACTTCGATTTCGCTCCAACCCAATGGACCTTTGGTAGCCAGTGGCGACAAATTCGGCGAAGTCCATGTTTGGGATTCCCAAACTGGCGAACAGAAATTTGTATTCTCAGGCCAAGGCAAGCCCATTTACGAGGTCGCGTTTGACGAAGGTTCTTCGCGACTCGCATTTGGAGTCAAACCCCACTCACCAAAACAATGGAAAAGAAACAGCTATGGTACCGCGACGCGAGTGCTGGACCTGCGGCAACGCACAATCGCCGATGTCGATTCTCTTGGCAAACTTCAGTTGCTCAATGAACGGCCTTCCTTTGGTAATTCCAATGTCACTGTTCGCAAACAAGATGCTTATTACTTTGTCGAACTCATGCGTGGGATGCTGAATCAATCGAAATATCGCATCAGCTCAGGTCGAAATCCAACCGTGTTTACTCTGCTTGACCAGCCAAAATTGGGCGTTCAGAAACCTGTTTTGTTCGGCGACAATGAGGGGTTGTTTGCAATGTGGGATTCAGCAGGCGACGAATTGAAGAGAGCATTTATTGGTCACGGTAGTCTCGTTTCGGCAATCAGTCCTGCCAGCAATGGAAAAATGGTCGCGACTTCTTCTACGGATCGCACCATCCGATTGTGGAGTTTAGAAGACTATGTTTCGACTGGTATTTTCGATTTTAAGTTCGAGAACAGCGCCGTTCGCGAAGTCATACCAGGCACATCGTCCGCGAAAGCTGGTGTTCAGGTTGGTGACCGAATCGTGTCAATTGATGGAAAGTCGTTGGCCGAAATGTTCGACCTGATGTTACTGGGCAAGTTCGACTACAAACCTGGCCAAGTCGTCCCAGTTCAAATGAAACGTGGAGAGCAAAAATTTGACTACGAAATGAAGATGGCCAACGGTTATGACTTCTCCGAACCGATTTTGAATTTTTACATGGGAGACAACGGTCAATGGATCATCTGGCATCCTCAAGGCTACTACGACGCGTCACCGGGCGCTGACCGGTTGATCGGTTGGCACATCAATCGCGGTCACGACAAAGAAGCCAAGTTTTTTGAAGTCCAACAATTCAAGTCGAAGCTTTACCGGCCCGATGTCATTGACGGGATTTTAGAGACGGGTTCGCTGAAGCAAGCGTTGAGCCAGTTGAAAGTTAAACGACCCAATGATGAAGATATTGATTTTCGTAAAGAGAAAATTATTGCGGAGTATCATCCGCCCAGTGTAAAAATCACATCGCCTGACAACGGGTGGCAAACCAAGACAGCGAAAGTGACGGTCAAAGGCGAAGCCAACAGTGTCAACGGCCTACCGCTTACCGCCCTGACGTTGTTGCACAATGGCTCCGTCGCAAAAGTCTTTCGGCCGACTCAGGTCAATCAACTCGCGATGAAAATTGAATTCGAAATTGAACTGGAAGCAGGTTTCAATGACCTCGTCTTGATTGCCGCGAATGCGAAATCGAGTTCACAGGGTGAGCACATTGTTGTCGACTTGAGTCGTCCCCGAGAAATCAGACGTCCCAATGCAATGGTGCTGGCGATTGGTGTTTCTGAGTTCGATAGCTCGCTAACTCAGATCCCGAATGCAGCCAAAGACGCTCAGGCGTTTTCCAATGCCATGCAGGAATACAAAAATGGCCGGCTGTATGGAAACGTGACAACAAAACTACTGTCAGGAAAAGTCACAAATAATCAGATTCTGGAGGGCTTTCAGTGGCTGTCCGACAACACAAAATCGGGGGATGTCGCAATAGTTTTTGTTGCTTCGCACGCGATCGTCGATCGGCGAGACAACTTTTTCATCGCTGCAACCAACTCCGTTGAATCCCAGTCCCGATCAACAGCAGTCTCGTGGCGAGACTTGATGGATACGCTGCAACTGGACCTGCCAGATTGTAAGCGGATGGTTTTCCTCGACCTCGAACCGACGTCCAGCGCGATCAAGCCTGGAATGCGCAATCCACTTTTAGATTTGGCCGCCCCCGAAATGGGAACGATCTTTCTTTCGTCCAACACACTCCAGCAAAAAACAGTGCAAGTTGCAGGGGCTGAGAAAGGCGCGTTCCTGAGAGCAGTCCTTGAGACCGTTGGAAATCGTAGGTTCGACACGTTTCCATCTTCTGGGGATTCGTTGTTGAATCCGACAGAACTTGCCGCGGGTGTTATGGCTCGAGTGAAAGATATAACCCGAGACAAACAACAGCCAGTTTTCTTTTCACCCGAGCACGCAAAACTAGCCAATATCCTCGAACTGCGAAATTGACCTTCACAAAAACTAAAAATTTAAACTATCCAAAATAGGAATTCTAAAATGAACCGTTACTTTTTTTTGACGCTGGTAGCTTGCCTCTTGAGTGGGTCCAACGCATTTGGGCAAAGCTTTTTGGAGCAACTGGGGCGCGAATTAATTCAAAAGCAACAACGTGGAGGCGGTGAGCAGCAGAGGCCTGATATTCGTCAGCAAAGAATGCCCAGTGAAAGTGGACGCGAATCAGGAGGGGACAGGTTCACCAATCCTGGGTTCGGGGACTTTACGATACCCTTTCGCGAGCAAACCCCTCAGTATGTGCAACCGATCCAACCCGGCGGTCAGTACGTGCAACCAAGATACGTGCAACCAGGAACTCAATTCAATCCATCACTCAGTCGGCCGATCTACCACTCCAACCCAACGATTGTCAGTAAACCCGCTTTCGTGGCTCCGACGAGCCCAGTAAAAACTCGCGACTACATTGTAATCCGTTGTCCCGAAACGGCTGCAGGAAGTGCCTACTACACACTAAAGTCTAGTCACGGAGAATTTGGGTTCACTTTAAGCCCCGGAATGGAGCAACGGTTTCGGGCAGGAGCAGGGTGGGAAATCGGTTACAACCACGGATTAATTCAGAAACGACATACACTTCAAGGCGGAAAAACTTACACCTTGAAACGCGACACGGCCAACCATTGGCAGCTCTACTTAGCCGGTTCTTGATCGCTTTTAAAATGGAAACTCGAGGGGGTCCAAGTGCAAAATTAGCTTGGACGCCCAGAGGTGTTGGAGATCTGTCACGACCTCGTCGATCGCCACGGTATTTTTGCTTATTTCGACTGTTGGCGGAAATGATCCAACGCTGCTTGGCAATATTCGAGCAGTTGTAAATCTGCGAGTTCTTCTTCAATTTCGTCAACTGAGGTCGTGTTCAATGAATTTGAAATCGTCTCAATCAATAACATCGAGAACTTTTCTCGTGCTCGATGCAGCATCACTCGCACGTTGGCTGAAGAGATGGGTTTGTCCAGTTGCTCAGTCATCGATCGGGCGAGATCTGCCGAACCCATCTGAGGGTTTTGCACTCGAAGTTGAAGCACCGAATACCACGGTTTGCCAGAACTGGCTTCTAAATCATAAAGTGAATCCCACGCCTTCTTCAGCATCTCGTCACGCCAGACTTGGGCGAATTCTCTCTTACAAGTTTCATCGTCTTCCGCCGCTGGCTCGATTAGTTCGACATTCAGCTGAACATCGCCGCGACGTTTCTTTTTGCGATAGTAGTCGGCGACTTGGCGAAACAGAACAGTACGTAAAAAAGTCCGAAAGCGACCAAACTCAGGAGAAGCTTTTTGAAAATCGCCCCGTACAAACTTGATTGCGAAATCTTGATAGACATCATCCGCCACTGCTGGATCGCGAAGCCGCGCCCGCAAGTACCGTTGAATTGCGTTGCCGTATTGCTCCAGCAACTCATGCTGTGCGATTCGCGAAATCTCTTCATCCGATTCGTGCGCTCGCTGCACAATCGACCAGAGTGTTTCGATTTGACTAAGTCGTTCAAGATTTCCCATTACGATATGGTACACTTTCGGAACGAAAAAAGATGAGACGTTTGATAGGTATTTTATTTCGTGCCCCAGACGCTACTTGTTCAAGGCTTGGCGTGCCCCCCTTTTGCTACGGGTTTAATCGATGAGCGAGACTTCCCAAGAACTTGATCTGGCGGTCCGAGCTTTTGAAAGCCAATGGGAGTCCGGAGTCGTCAATGATTTTGCCAATTCCATTCCTGAGCAAGCCAGAAGTAACACCGATCTTCTAACGGATCTAGCCTGTATTGATTTGAAAAATCGGGTTCAACATGACGCAAACACGCGCGTTGAATCTTACACCGCCGCGTTTCCTCAACTGGCCAAAGACGAGCTGGTCTTGCTTGAGCTAATTCGAACTGAGTACTTTTCACGCACAGATCGCCAAAGCGTTGACGCTGATTCCTACTGCCAGCGATTCCCGCAACTAAAACAACAGATCGAGATGATGTTTCAGTTGGAGTTCAACGGCTCTGGCGATTCTTATACCCGGGATGCGAGTTCCGATTGGCAGTGTACGTTCTGCGATGCTATCGTGGCGGGACGGGAAGCTGGTGAAACCGATTGCCGTGATTGTGGTCAGCCGGTCGCGATCGGAAGGTATGAGCTGGTGGAACTCGCCGGTCAGGGCGCGTTTGGGCATGTCTATCGTGCGCGTGATCCAAAACTCGATCGAGAAATTGCAATCAAATTGCCGCGTAGCAACCGGTTCATCACGCCTGAGGAAATCGAGCGATTTCTACGTGAATCCCGCCATGCGGCTCAATTGGATCACCCCGGAATCGTACGCGTTTTCGATGCTGGTCGGCAAAGCGGAGTGCCTTACATTGTCAGCGAGTTTGTTGAAGGCGAACCTTTATCGAATTGGTTGGATGAGCGGGAATTAGATTTTCGCGAAGCGGCTGTAACCGTGAAAGACATCGTGGAAGCGGTCGCTCACGCTCATCAACGTGGTGTCATTCATCGCGATCTCAAACCATCGAACATCATGATGGTTGCCTCCGCCGAACTTTTTCATCCCCGCGTAATGGATTTTGGTTTGGCACGGCGAGATCAATCAGATGTTACCGTCACCCTTGAAGGGCAAGCGATTGGGACGCCAGCGTACATGAGTCCTGAACAGGCAAAAGGTGATTTGGCGGTGGTCGGTGAACGTTCCGACGTTTACAGTCTAGGTGTCATTTTTTATCAGCTTTTGTGTGGTGAGGTCCCGTTCCGAGGAAATGTTCCAACGTTGATTCAACAGGTGATCAACGACGACCCGCCGCCGCCTTCTCGGTTTCGGCATCGAATCCCGCGCGATCTTGAAACGATTTGCATGAAAGCAATCAACCGGGAGCAGAGTCGTCGCTACCCAGGTGTTAAAGAACTCGGCGACGATCTTTCGAGATGGCTTGAAGGCAAACCGATTTTGGCCCGGCGGATCGGCGTAACTGGTCGCACTTGGCGTTGGTGCAAACGTCGGCCAGCGGTGGCGGCGCTGCTGGCGACACTGGCTGTTGCAATTATTGCTGGTGTATCTGGAATCACTATCCAGTGGCGAGCCGCTGAATCCGCGCGAATGGCTTCGGAGGCTGATCTGAGCGACGCGCTGGAGTCGGTTGATCGCGTGCTAGGACATCTTGGGTCTGACACGTTGGCAGATATTCCGCAAGCCAAACAACTACGAGCGGACGTGCTCAACGACGCGTTGCTTTTCTTTCAACGGTTTCGTCAACGCAATCCAGACGATCCTCGCGTGGCGATGCAGGTTGCGAACGCTCACTTACAGGTCGCCCGAATTCAATCTGCCTTGGGGAACAATGACAGCGCGATGGAGGCGTACCGAGATGGATTGGAGGGGTTCAAAAAACTTGATGGTAGAGCTCCTGATCGAACTGCGTGGCAGGTTTCAATGGCACAAGCACACTCGGCGTTTGCAAGTTTTCTTCTCAGACGATCGCAACGAAAAGAGGCCAATGTGCAACAAAGAATGTGCCTGGCGCTTCGCGAAAAAATTCACGAAGAAAATCCAAAATCTGGTAAGCACGCTGCCAAACTCGCTACCGCAAGAGCTGATCTAGGGCGCATATTGACAGTGGCTCACGAAATCGAAGCCGAGTATGACGTGGCGATCGAGCGGCTTGAAAAACTGGTTAAGGAAAAGAGCAGTGTCGGTTACAAGCGGGATCTTTCTCGCGTGTTAAACAACTACTCAATTCACCTGGTAAAAGTCGGCAAGAATGGACGCGCTGAAAAGTGTCGGGAGCAAGCGATTGAGCTTCTGGAGGTTGTCATCGAAGAAGATCCCGGTGATGAGAGCAAGCGTTCGCTTTACGCAAGTTGTTGCCTTCAATTGGTTAAGTCTCTGCGCGAAGAGTCGCGAACGAATGCTGCCGTTAAATACCAAGAAAAAGCCGTCGCTACCTATCGTCAGTTGACCGAAGACTTTCCCGCAACTCCGCGACATCGAGAGCGATTTGCGTCCGTACTCGCGGAAGTTGCTTCTTTGGCTACAGCTGAACGACGTGAGAAAGATGAATTGGAGGCTCGCCAAGAAGCGGTTCGCCAAAGAGAAACGTTGGTCGCATTGTTTCCCAGCAAAATGAATTACAAGTATCGTTTAGCCGATGCCTTGGGCTATTTGGCTCGGTCTCTTGTGAAAGCTGATCAAAAACTGGAGGCGGAGGTTCATATGCGAATGCGGTTGGCGATCCATCGCGAGTTGACCGACGAAGACTCGGTCAAAGAAACGCTTCAATTGGTCAAAGCAATTCGTGATCTCGCGTTGTTGCTTGTCGAGTCTGAATCCGACTCCAAAGCCAGCGAGTCAAAAACATTGGAGGCAGAAGCCGATCGAAGGATGGCGGGGATTAATCTCGAACAAGTGATGACAGATAGTCTTTCCAACACCCGCAAGTTAGATCTTCTGAGATCTTTGGTTTCCCTCGCTAAAAAGGAAGACGACCTTGAGAAACTCGCAATGCTCTATCGGGCGAAAATTGAAATTTATAGCGATGGGGTCAAGCTAAAACCTAACCATCTTGGCCGTCGAAGTGGTTTGGCAAAACAATGGTCGTATCTGGGAAATACACTTTTTTCGCTTGACCGTATCGACGAATCAATCGATGCCTATCGCGCTGCCATCCAGTTGGATGAAGAGCTATTAGCCGATGATCCAGATTCGGCAACTTACGTCAGTCAATTGATTGGTCACAGCAGTAAACTCGGGCAAATTCTCATTGGCTCACGGAAAGTGGAGGCTGTCAAAGTGATTCGTCGTTCGCTTGATTTGTCAAAGAGACTCTTCGAAGAACGAAACAATGAAGGGTTTCGAAGTTTGCGAGTAGCTGTCGCGTATATGCAACTCGGCAACGCGTTGGTAGTAAAAGGCGAAGATTTCGCGAGTGGACTTGCTGCCTACGAGCAAGCGGTTTCGATATCTGAAACAATTGACGATCAATTCATTGGGAAAAAACTCCAAGCGACCGCCTTGAGTTCTAACGCTTGGGCACTGGTTTCCGCCCCAGAAGAGAAGCTGCGAAATCCGGAGCGCGCAATTGAGTTGATAAATCGAGCACTTGCGATCCTTCCGGAGAATGGCGGCTACATTAGCACATTGGGTTTCGCGCTTTATGAAATTGAAAGCTATGAGGAAGCGATCGTACAGCTGAAAAAATCAACGGAACTCGACGAGAAGCAAGCGGCGCTTAACACGTTACTGATCGCTCTGGCACAGGCAAAATCTGGCAATATTGAATTGGCGAGAGAAAGCTATGAAAATGCAATTGCACTGAGCAAAGTCAGCTTGATCGAGCCGGAGCTGTTCGAGATCTACAAACTCGAAGCCGAGAAATTTTTTGAGAAAGCTCCGTAGGCACCTAAGGAAAACGGCGTGCGAAATTTGGCAAACACGACGCACGGCATGATCCAACACCGACCGCACCAGCCGACCCAACCAACACCAAAGAGAGCATTTCATTGCACAGCCGACAGCAAATGTTGCAGCCGGTGTAGCCAGTTTCGGTTTCGATCGCCAAGACTAGTTTTTTCGTAACCGATGAACCGCAGACTGAATTATTGGCAATGCTCTAACTGCAGTTCGGGCGAGGCCGGGAGTCAGACTCAGGATCAAATTTTGAAACGTGAGTTTCTGGCCCCAGATTCGATTGATGGTCGAGTTGTTTGAAACGGTACACGAGTCACCGAGAGCGATCCCGTCGCGATGGAGGTACTCAAGGTTCTTAACTTCGATCTGTTGGCCTGGCGAGAACGATGCAAACTCTTCATCGTAGGCGGTCTTGTACGAGAACACGACGTTGCCTGATTGGATATCCGAAAGCATCGCGATAGGGCGTCCGTCGAGCTTCAAGCTCAAAAATCTCGCCTTGCCATCTTCGGCACTTTCGCGGATCAGCTGTTCGTAGAATGTCTTTGTTGATTCGTTCGAGGCAAGTGCTGTGCCCTCTCTGCCCTTCCATCCCGACGCTTCGATTTTCAAAAAGTATTTGGTTAGTTGTTCGAAATCACTGGACGGGGCTGAAGTCTCCCAGGTAACCGTTCCCAGATCTTCCAATCGGCGAAACAGTCTCCTGGAATTTTTACGGATGCTTTTTGAGACATGCTTTGTGACATAATCGCCTGGCGTGTCAGATGGTGTGAAAGCTGCACGTTGAAAGTGGTCACGTTGAAATCGAACGATTCCTTGATTTTTTTCGGTAGCTTTAAAAACCTGATCAATGTCTGGCTCGCCTGACACTGTATCGAGGCTAAGCAGAGAAAATCCGTCTGAAATTAGCTTGTCGCAAATCAGCTGCCACGCTTCAGTTGCATGCTGTTTGTGAAGCAGCGGAGTTGAGTCAAAGCTCTGTTCGTGTTTCCAGATTTCGGCGGCGTTGAATGGCAATCGGTAAACCTGCTTGCGTTGAATGGGAACGAGTGCAACGAGGTTATTATGCTTATCGGCTTGCACGTCATCGACGATCAGAACGCGGATAGAATCGTCGGCTAGATGCTCCAACGCCGGAAGTAAGAAATTCGATTCGAACGACGCGTTGGGCCGCAGGGCATTGCTTGCCAGAGAGTGCCATGCTACCAGTCGCGATCGCAGTTCGCTCGCGTCAACCCAAGTTGCTCGCAGCTGTGCCGCATTTGTATGTGATTGAGCTGTCTGTGCAACTACTGCGAGTTGGATTGGAGTCGATGGCGTTTGAAAGGTTTGCATGGTTACGCGTGGGGCTTGAGAAGTGACATGCAACGATAAAGCAGGAACGATGCCAAACGTTTTTTCCTACCTGAATTTGGGTATGCAGCCCAAAAAGATGTCCAAACACATCACGTGTTGAATTTTCGAATCATGCATGGCTCGTCAGCGGGACGTTTCGAGGCCACGCCTGATGTGGCGTTGTCCTGATCCACAACGGTGCCAGCAGTGTATTGTGCGGCCGTGCAAGGATCTAAATTTCTGTGAGGCAGAGGCGCTGTATCAATGGAGGGGCAGTGTTTTGCATTTCGAGCTTGGGGCGTTTCAACCGGGGCAAGAAAGCCCGAGTGGCATCGATTTTAGGTTCTAGGAAACTTCACAATACAAAGCCAGAATTCTTGCAACTGTTGCACGACGCTAGTGAACTTGGCTAGATCGACAGGTTTGGTAATATAGCAACTCGCCTGCAAGTCGTAGCTCTTGACAACATCCTGATGAGCATCGGAAGTGGTAAGAACAACCACTGGTATGGATTTTAAATTTTCATCAAGCTTAATTTCGGCAAGGGTTTCTCTGCCGTCTTTGCGAGGCATGTTAAGGTCAAGCAAAATGAGATCTGGGCGAGGTGCATCTTTGAATTCACCTTCTCGGCGCAAGAACTGCATTGCCTCGACGCCGTCAGTGGCAACGCTTAGTGAGTTGAACACTTTGCCCTTTTGTAATGCTCTTTGTGTGAGCAAAACATCTCCTTCGTCATCGTCAACTAAAAGGATATCGATAAGCTTAGCTTCGTCACCTAATTGAGACATGTTCATGATTTGTTCCTTTAAAGTGGTTGTTGGTTAGCGTGGTCTTGGGCGGTTTTCTCAATTGTAAAACAAACTCTACATCCAGGATCAGTCTTGGTTTCGAACCAAATCTGACCACCCATTCGCTCGACGATCCGTCTGCAAATCGCTAAACCGATTCCCGTGCCGGCAAGGTCCCGCCGTGAATGAAGTCGTTTGAATATGCCAAATACTTTTTCTCGATATTCTGGCGCAATTCCAATTCCATTGTCGTCTATTGAAAATTGCCATTGCTTTTCTACCGACTCTACGCCGATGTGAATTTTCGGTTTTCGATGAGACTTGTACTTGATTGCGTTGCCCACCAAATTTTGAAAAACTTGGACCAGTTCCCGCTCATGTGCAACTAGATGGGGCATTGGATCGTTGGCGATTTCCGCGCCTGATTCTTCGATGGAAGCGCTAAGATTCAAAATGGCCGAATCGAGAGCGGCTTTGGTATCGATTCTTTTATTCTGTGTGGCGCTTGATCCGATTTTGGAATACAAAAGCAGATCTTGAACAAGGTGGTGCATTCGCTTCGCGCCGTCGATCGCAAAATCCAAATATCGCAAGCCATCAGAATCGAGTTTCTCGCCATATTCCTCGCGAACCAGACTGCAAAACGAGGAAACCTTCCTAAGTGGTTCTTGCAAGTCGTGCGACGCGATGACGGCGAATTGCTCCAGGTCATCGTTCGAGCGTTCGAGTTGTAATGCTCTTTGGGCTGTCAAAGCCTCGGTTTCAGTTAGCTTTTTCGCGTTGGTTTCCAATTGTTGTGTCATCAAATCTGCGTAATTCAATGCTCTCTTCGAAGAGCGTGAAATGGAGATGAACAGGAGGACTAGCATCGCATCAATGAAAATTCCACCAAGCAAAATCAGCAACGGTTGAGAGCTGTGGGCGGCTTCGCGAAAGGATTTTTTACTTCGAATGTCAAATTCCCAAGTCCTGCCATACAGAGAGAGGGTGTCAGTACGCGTGTACAGCGGGGCAGGATCAAAATCAGAGTTTGAGGAAACGTGTTCATCGTACAAAACACTCTCACCATCCGACAGCAAAATTCCAACATGTCGTTTGTCTTGTTCCAATACGCCTTCCATCAGTTTGTTCACGACGAAGGGAGCGTAGACTAAACCAGAAAAATGCCCTCGCCGCTCGTCAACGTTGGTGTAAGCGCCGCCGTCATAGTAGGGGGCATAGAAGAGAAAGCCAGGTGTTCTGTCGTCGTCCTGTACCAAAGTTATGGGGCCAGTGATTTGTGCTTCGCCCGTGTCACGCGATTCGTTTGCGGCTGTGTATCGGTTCGTCTCGTGTGCGATGTCCAGGCCGACTGCTTTTTCATTACCCTTGACTGGAACGATATAGCCGATGGGATATCGTACTTTGCGTTCGTGTGGCGGGTGAATTCGGAAATCTGGACGCTCTTTTCGTTGCGTGGCAAGGTATTCGTCAACCCTGTCCTCTTGAAGCGCGTGAATCACGCCGATGCCATTGATACCCAAATACTTTTTTTCGATTTGAATACTGTCCGCATAGGTCTTCCATTCTTCAAAACTCACATCACCATTGAATGCTTGGAGCATTCCAACGCCACCCCACAAAGCATCCGCGTAATTTTTCATCCGGTGTTGCACCAGTTCGACAACCTGCGCTGACTCTCGATTGAACCGGGATTGTGTTTGGGCGTTGTGGGTTGATTGTGCGTAGCTCCATGCGGCAAACGAAAGAACAAGCGATAGGATAATGATGATCCAATGGACGAAATGCAGCCGGGTGGCTGACTGAAGCTTGTCTCGCGCAGCGGCAGCGCTGATTTTTCGACCATCGTCGATTTCAGCCGCTAGTTGAGTTGTAGACAAGTTCAATCTCCGTGAATTTTGGGTTGGATCGCTCCCCCGAAAATTCTAGGCCATGTTGTTTTAAGAAGAAGTGTCATCCACGAATAACGTACACGAACCTGAAACCCCAACCTGATTTGAACCCGGGAGGAGCGGAGCCGTGGTAAAGATATTCTGTTACGAGGTGCCATTGGCCATACAGCCGTGGGCCCCTTTATTGTTCAGTGATCCAGCTCGAATTTTGGCTGCCATTGCTGACGTTGTGACTTTGATCAGCAAGCTGCGCAACTCAATTGTCGCATTGGCATACTTTCAGTAAACGCAGTCTGCCTATGTTTTGTTGTCGAAGCCGAGAAAGGTGGCTTGCTCACCAATTCTAAATTT
>JBGCDK010000110.1:0-121428 GCA_045105295.1 Mariniblastus sp. | reverse complement strand
GGGGCAATTCATCAAGCGGCAATTTATCAAGTGGCGGAGCGTCAAGCGACGGGCTCTTGAATGAGGACCAGGCCAAGTTGTCAGCATTAACGCGGGCAGCGAAAGACCAAGGGCGTTCTGGGCCTGTTAATCCCAAGCATTTTCGGTGGGTCGCAAGGTTGGGTTCGAATTTGGCCGATGCTCTTTCGTATGCCCATGAGTCAAAGATCCTTCATCGCGATATCAAGCCCGCGAATATTATGCTTGATCGGCGAGGCGGAATTTGGATTACAGATTTCGGACTGGCAAAGGACAGTTCTAACGAATTGAACCTGACTCAGACCGGCGATGTGATTGGGACACCGCAGTATCTGGCTCCGGAATCACTCGAGGGGAAATATGATCAGCGAAGTGAAGTCTATTGTTTGGGGCTGACGCTCTACGAATTGGCAACCTTGCGGCAGGCCTATCCCAGTGGCACGACCGCAGAAGTGATCCGTGCGATTGCAACAACACAGCCTCCGTCGCCTCGGAAAATCAATTCGAAAATTCCAATCGACCTCAGCACGATCATCGAAAAATCGCTTGCTCGCGACCCAGCGTCCCGCTACCAAACAGCTAACGCGATGCGTGATGACTTAACCGCGTTCGTTAACGATCAACCAATATCGGCTCGCCCTCCGTCGACATTTGAGAAAGTTACCAAGTGGAGCCAACGAAACCCATTGGCGGCTTCTTTGGCCGCAGTATCGACGTTGCTATTGGCGTTGGTCGCGATCTCCGCGTCGGTTGGATACATCTGGACGATGGATGCGCTGACTAAAGAGGCAGAAAAATCAGAACGGCTGGAAATTCAGAGAAGGGAAGCAGATGTCCAGCGCAAGGCGGCTTGGGATTCCCAGCGTCGGATGCAAGTGCAGTTCGATCGAGCGGAAGCCAATGTGAAAATTTCCATCAAGGCGTTTGATGAGATGTTTCGCCAGGTCGTGTCACGCGGGACCGGGACGGGTGACTCGGCGGATATGAATTTTGATGGCTTCGAGGAACTGATGGGAATCGAAACGGCTGTCACGAAAGAAGACGCCGATTTCCTGATTAAGCTCGTTGAGTTTTACAATGAGTTTGCCGAACAAAACTCCGACAACCGGTCGCTGCAGATAGAGTCGGCACGTGCGTTTCGAAGAGTCGCGAATATCTATCAGCTGGTAGGTGAATACAAGAAATCCAATTCGGCTTACCAGAATGCAGTTGGGCTCTATGAAAAAAGCTATGCCGATTCGAATTCCAAAGACACTTTGATTTCGTTGATTCAAACCAAGAATGAATTGGCTCGTGAGTTGTTGCGTAACCAGAATTTCAAATTGGCCAATCAAGAGCATCAAGAGGCAATCGCACTACTGAGAAAGATCCCAGTTGAGAAACTTGACGATGAGCTGAAGTTGGAGATGGCAAAGACATACGGTTCACTTGGTGCCAGTTCGACGTGGCTTGCTGCGGTTGTCGGTGGAGCGTCCAATCGGCCCCGTCCAATGTTTGGGCGGACGCGAATTTGGGATATGCTCCGCGGTGGTGATGGTGAAGACGGAGTTGGAGGTCGCGGCGGTCGAGGTGGCCGTGGCGGAATGGGGGTTGCCGGTCGCGGCGGAGAAGGCGGAAGACCAGGTGAAGGCGGTCGACCTGGAGAGGGGGGCCGTGGTGGTGAAGGCGGACGCGGAGGCCAAGGTGGAAGAGGCGGCGAAGGCGGCGGCCGTGGCGGCGAGGGCGGAAGAGCTGGAGAAGGCGGCCGTGGTGGCAACGGTGGTGGTTGGCTAGGGCGACCGCCCTACGAAGGCAAGCGACCAATTCTAAGGGGACGCGAGCAAGATCGAAATAGACCAAAAGAAGGAAGAGACGGACCACCACCCGAAGAGCGAGGACAGCTTGGACGCGAGGTGCACCTGCAACTTGAAAAATCACTTGAGATATTGGATGGGCTGATCAAAAAATCGCCATCTAACCCTGAGTATCGGTTCGAAAGAGCGAAGTACTATTCGAGTTTGTCGGCTTCCATTCTTCGGTGGGATCCGCGGCGTTCTTATGAATTGCGACGGTCGGCCATTTCGGAGTTCGAACGTTTGGCCAAACAGGATCCTGACCATGTCGAGTATCGCTACCGCATGGCTTTGGCTTGCTGGATGGGAGGGTCGATCGACACCGCAAATCCTGCACTCGAAAAAGAGAGAGTCGAGTTGCTAAATCGTTCAATCGACATTGCATATGAGTTAACAAAGCAGTTCCCGAAAATTCCTGATTACCATTTTTTGCATGGCTCGGTCAGAACCAAGGCGTCAGAATCTCAGATTCGGTCAGGGGAGTTTGAGTCTGCTCTTGAGTCGCTTCGGTTTGCGTACGAGTCGTTTTCTGAGTGGATTAAATTCACACCAAAGAACCGTCAGCTAAATCGAGTTCGAGCCGGATTAAGGGATCGAGTTACAGATTTGGTTCGTGCAAATGACGAAGATGAATTGGGAGAAAAAATTGCAAAGGCAAAAATCCGGAGCTCGGCAAAAGAGCTTCTAGATTTGCTTCGGAAGATGGAGCCTGGAGCCAATGCCGAATCGGATAAGAAGAATCCGACGACTAATTAGATGCATCGGTTGAGATCATGTGGTGCGCGTCCGTGGCTAACGCTAAACGGTCAATTAATTTCTGACTTTGTTTGCAATAGTGCCAGCCGCTGACTTTGAGTAGGCGATGTCCTTGCCGGCACCGAAACGGACACTGTTTAGAACCATCAGCCCATTCAGCCACCAAATTTGATGTGGCATTGAAACGCAGGTATCAACTTGCGAAATCTCAATCCGAAATTTTGGCAACAAAAAAGGACAGGTGTTGACCTGTCCTTTATTGCTCTACTTTACGCTCATCTTTCGAGCGACATCAATCTAGGAATCCTACCAACTCCTGCGAGCGACTTGGCTGCTGGAGTTTTCGAACGGCTTTGGCTTCGATCTGTCGGATACGTTCCCGTGTCACTTTGAAAATATGACCGACCTCTTCCAGTGTGTAGCTGTATCCATCACCGAGTCCATAACGGAGTTTGATGATTTCTCGCTCACGGTAGCTGAGAGTCTTGAGTACATCCTGGATACGACCGCGAAGCATTTCTTGAGACGCTCCAATGGATGGGCTCTCCGCCTCGCCGTCGGGTAACAAATCGCCAAAGTGGCTATCCTCGCTGTTTCCGACGGGACGATCCAAACTGATTGGATAACGACTCATCGCCAACACACGCCGGGCCTCGTCGATCGTCGTTTCACTGCGACGGGCGACTTCTTCAAGAGTCGGTTCACGGCCGAGTTCTTGAAGTAGTTGTCGAGACACGGTTCGAACGCGTGACATGGTTTCAACCATGTGAACTGGAATTCGAATGGTTCGGCTTTGGTCAGCAACCGCACGCGTGATGGCTTGGCGAATCCACCAAGTCGCATACGTACAGAATTTGAATCCACGACGATATTCGAATTTGTCGACCGCACGCATCAGTCCTGCGTTACCTTCTTGAATTAGGTCAAGAAAGCTCAAACCACGGTTGCGATACTTTTTCGCGATCGAAACGACCAAACGCAAGTTGCCTTCGGACAGTTCACGTTTTGCTTTTTGATACTTGGTGTAGATCTCACGCAGGAATTTGACTCGGTTACGAAGGCTCGTTGGTGATTCCTGGCACGCAAGCAAAATCGTACGCATTTCCTTGATCCAAGGCTCACGCTCGCTCGCTGGCTTTTTCGTTTTCTTGTGCTTTTTGATTTTCGCCGAAAGCTCATCAACGCGAACGCTGAAGTCTTCGATCGTGCGGATCATCAATTCGATTCGCTGGGTTCGAAGGCCTAGCTCTTCGAGCAAGCGTACGGCACGACGCCGGCGTCGGGAAAGATTTTGCCAAGCGTTGCGACGCCGAGTTTTCGATTGCGTTTTTGAGAACGCAGTCAAGAAATCATGTCGGTTTCGTTTGAGCAAAACGGCCAGCGTGTTCAAGTTGTGTGGAATGCGACCGAGGATCTGCTCTTTTTCCAAACGGTCGGTAACGGATACCTGAACGGTTCGGTCAAATGGCAATTCGCCGCGGTGAACGCGGACGAGGATCTTGTAAGCCGATCGGATCACGTAATCGCACTCAAGCAACTTCGTTCGAAATTCACGTCGAGTTACTTCGATGCGTTTGGCCAAAGTGATTTCTTCTGTTCGAGTCAACAGAGGAATCTCACCCATTTGGGTAAGATACATTCGGACAGGATCGTCGGACCATGATTCTGATTCATCGATGCCACTGGGTAGTTCTTCGCCTTGAGTCCGTTTGGTTGCGGGGTCGGCGGTTGGGGCAACAGCAGGGCTCGCCTCGACTACTTCTTCAAATCGCTTAGGCGCAACGCGGGTGCGTGTTGCATCATCATCTTCAAGCAGTGCGTCGTACAATTTAGTACTCCTGCGCGGTGGTTATAATTGGTTGTTTTTTTCCATTGTGGTACGAGTGAAAAACCGAAAGGGTCATTTCAATTTCGCTCGCACCGAAACTTAGTAAGTCTACCACTCAATAGTCGTAAACTTTACACGAAGAAATATTTGGGAAAAGATTCCAATTAGCAAAGCAGTGCAACTGTTTGGAGGTCGAGTTGCGACGATTATGAATCCGTTGGTTATATCTAACTAACCTAAAGCTCTTAATCGTATCGAACTCGTCTTTCAAACTTTCAATCGTAAGGCGCAATCGTATGACGATTGGCAACGATAAATCATTGACCAATGATTGAAGTCTGAAACAGCCCTGTCCCAAGTTGAACATTTTGCCACAACAACTGTGTTGCTGACCGCAGAATCTTTCTCACCGTTCCCGCGTGGTTTTGATCTCACTGGACTCGGTTAGTCCAATAAGTTCGTGACTGTGTTCGTGTTGCTCACATTGATTAGGGGGTCAAGATCCGGAAGCGGAACGAGACAACCCGTGGGTGGGCTGTTGATACAGCGAGAGCGTTGAATCACAGTGAAGTAATTGTAACTTGGCCAATGTAATCGTCCAGCGAAAAAACGAATTACAGTCCGTTTTTCCATGTTGCTACGAGGTATTCTGTAAACCTATCACGGTCTCAATGAGGCTTGAGAAATGCTCACTAACAATACTGTTTCAACCGTTGCATTTTATGGGCCAATCGTTTTACAGTTCTATTTTTGTTGTCGCTGTGATACCTGCCTCAATGTCCAGTTTCGGGGGCTGCCGATGCCTTCAGCGTACCTTGGGTTACCGAATCAGTTGCCTGAGTTGATATTTCGATGTGAATCCTCTTAGACGGCTATTCCAAACCGTTGGGCAATTCGAACAAATTAAATTCGATTCTAGAATTTTCCGCGTTTTTGCAGCGGAAGTCTCAATTCGATTGGCTCTCGAATGTGAGTTGCCAAATTCTGCTCGAAGAACGAAAATGTTAACAGCTTCGTACCAAAGATGCTTGCATCGATAAAACAAATGAACTGGACAATTAATGTCGGCCCGCTACCTACTACCCTGCCCTACCTCGAAATGTGAATACCAATTTGAATTGGTTACCAAGCAGGCTGGGCAGGATCTGAAGTGCCCAAAATGTGATTCTGATGTCGAGGCACCGAAACTTGGAGTGCTCCGAACTCTCGAAATGATCGGTGAAGTAAAGACATCTAAGTCTTCAAGTGGGACGAAAAACTGGTTGTTCGCAGGCGGTTTGGCTTTGGCTATTTTGGCAGGCTCGGCTGGAGGCTGGCTCTACAACTACGGATCCGGAATGCGATCAGATCTCGACATCAAGGCCGAGCTCGTAAAGTTCGACGAGTGGGCGGACGAACTGACCCCGTATCAAGTCGTAACAGTGTTTCGGTTCATGGACGTTGAAAAGGGGTTGGGCGATTGGAAAGAGCAGGACTCTATTCGCTACGACAGCCAAGGCAAGATTCTCCAAGGCTTTTCTTATGGGCTGATGGGAATCGCGGGAGCCGGCGTTTTGATGCTGCTTTGTTCTTTTTTTATGAAGAAGTAAGCGTCGTCAGCGGATGTTGAATGCGTCGCTTTGTCTGATTCGATTTAGAAATTCTAATTACACGTGAACCATTTGGTTCTCGCCCACTCTGTTCTCTTGTTGTGCGAGTTTACGCAAACCAACCTAAACCAATAAGAACAAGCGAAGCTTCAATGTACTTTTTAATCTCCAATCCATCAGCAACCGCAGTTCGATTCGCATCCAGTCCGAATTCGAACCCGTCGCCCATGAAGCGACTGCGCCACTGATGTGAGGATTGATTCGCTTTCGAATTTTAGCCCGGTGTCAGTGACATCGGGCTTTTTTTATGGACTGACAGATCTGATTTCGATTCGAAACGTCATTTCGAGAAATAGGTAGCGGGTAGAGGTGCAGATGGGAGCACACCGGTTTTGGGAACCGGAGGTTTTCGGTTCGACCCCGAAGTACCCGACTTTTTTGTAGTGAGTCGTCAGGACGCAGTAAGCAGCTCTGCTATCTGGGTGTGATTTGTGATTTTCCGGTGTGGCCAAATTGGTAAGGCATCCGCTTGTTACGCGGGCGATTGGAGGTTCGAGCCCTCCTGCCGGAGCTAAGGATTTAGTTTCGCTTGATCAGTCAACTTTTTTTCTGATTGATTGGGCGACTAACGATGAGCCGACGATGCACATCGGCAAATTAAATATAGGAAGGGCAAGCCAATTGGCGATGGCATCCGTTTTGAAAACGGCCGAGCTTTGATCAGCCTTGCGAGTTCAACTCTCGCTCCTTCCGCTGTTTAGATATATGGCAATCGTTTGGTGAAATCGTTTGCGATAACGGAAGGTAGCCGGATACGGGTTGCCGGGCCGGTTTGCTAAACCGGAGCCCCTCGGGGCATGTGGGTTCGAATCCCATACCTTCCGCTTTCCTATGGCCGACAAACCAAGTCCATGAATCTCAGTGTCTTGTCCGCCGATGAGTTCTTTGCACCGGAAGTGTGCTATTTCTTCTCGTCTTCTGTCAGCTCAATCTGAGGTCGGCTCACAACGCCACCGGAGATATACCCCATCGGTTTGACAATGCATGTGGGGTGAAGTCTTTTGAAACCGACCAGTGTTTCTCTATCGTATTCCTCAGTATCCAGCCGGCGGAGTTTTGGAAATTTTGACGAAATGTCTTTAACGCCGTCTGCCGTGATTTTAGTCCGGCAAATATCTAGCGTTTTTAAATCTCGAAACCCATCAGCCGCCAGTCGCAATCCGGCGTCAGTCACGCCAGTTCGATGCAGGTTCAAACCAGACAGTTCAAGCTGCAAAATTTGTTTGATGAATTGGTCGTCGATCTTTGCCCCCACGACCCCAATATGCTTGAGATTCTCTAGTTGCTTGATCTCTTCACCAATCTGGTTGTCAAACCCCGCATCGTTCGTCAATTCGAGGTGCCGAAGTGACTTCATTTTGGAAAGCCGGCCGGCGAATGTTTTCGAATCCATGTGGTACGCTCCACAACCGTCGAACACGAGTTTCTCAAGTTTCGGCAACCGCGTCATCGCATCCACTGCTGCGGCTGGGAATTTCTGCCAATGCCCATCGAAATATAGCTCTCGAAGGTTCCCACATTTTGCTAGAGCACTCCAGGCTCTGATCTCCGCCTCGTCCAAGGGACAGTCATCCAAATCGAGAACTTTTAGGTGCGTCAATTGACCAACCGCCTCCAATAACTCTGCATTGATCATCAGTCCTTCGAGTTTCAACGTCAGGTTGGGGAGATCGCCAGCAATGGCAATGTCTTTGATACTACTTTTCAAAGTTTCCCGATCGGCAGTTTGGCTGATGTTAGGAACGCCGAGCATGGCAGACTGGATTGTCCATTTGTCGCGAATTGTCAAAACCCACTTTCGTGATTCAACGAGTCGCAACGTCGCATTGTTGTCGTGCAGTTGATGGGCGACAGCCGCAATGTTCATCGGAACAACACCTGTTTCGATGCCAACCCGTACCGACTCCCAAGCCATTTCCTTTTCGCCGTTAAGCCGTTTAAGTGAAATTGTCATTTCGGCATCAGGATCGCCAAGTTTGAATTTCTTGACAACACTTTCGTACCCATCTGCTGCAATGCGGAGCCAACATTCGGGAACTTGCCTCATGAACCGAAAGTCGATTTCTCCGTTTTCAAATTCGAACCAGCGGGCATCCCATGATGGTGGAATCTCGTCGGAAAATTTTAGTGCTCTTTGCGTGTACACCATCGGGATCGTGTCGCCAGTTTTTGCATCTACGACTTTAAGTTTTACTTTCTGCTGGGTATATAGAGTCACTTTTTGATCTGGTGTTTCGGCAAACAATTCGTGATGCACGATCAGTCGATGGCCTTCAGCCTTGAATGTAAACCAGACAGGATCGCTGGGAGCGCCTTTCCAAATGAATTTGCCGCTTGCGTCGGTCTTAGTTTTAAAACCCAGCGAGTGGTCTTTTCGCCATGATTGCACCCCCACATTAGCGTTGGCCACGGGGTTACTGTTTTGATCAACCAAGGTCGCGGTTAGCGTTTTACCTTTCGTGAGTACTATTTTTTGTGCTAATCGCGTTCCGTCATTGATGTCGACTTCGACCAAGTTGGGGGCGTATCCGTCGGCAACGGTCACAATATAGTTTTTGCCTTGGCGGCATTTCTTCAAGCTGAAATCACCGGATGCATTCGTGTCGGTTGTCGGCTTCCCAAGTGCGGTGGCCGGGCCAAGAGTAACGTTGGCTCCAGCGATTGGTTTGCCGGTCGCATCGACGACTTTTCCAGACACCGTTGTGCCTCGCTGTAGCGTTGCCTCAAAAACGGCATCTTCAAGCGGATAGCTTGGCTGCGAACCAAAGGCTCTCATGTAATCGTCGTGCTCCACCGAAGCGTAAACGCGGTTGGCTTTTAGTTCCCAAGGCGCGTTAGGGAACTTCCACTGGCCATTTAAATCCGTGACAAGTTCCGCCATATCGAACGGGTAAGCCCCGCTTTGCGAATTTTGCGAGTGCATGGTTAGCTTGACTCGCGCCCCAGGTACTGCGTTGCCAGATGAATCTTTCACTGATCCGCGAATTGGGTAGCCCTTGGTCAGTTCTGCATCAATCAAATTTGAGAGATCAATTTTCGCATGCCGATTGTGGGCTTCAATCGCAAATGGAACACAATCGGGAGCCCGGCATACGATAAGAACATGCGAAAGCGGTTGGTCGCCCAGCTTGTGTTTGGCGATTCCTTTGTCACTCGGTTTGACTTCGACTGTTTTCCATTCTTCGCCGATGTAATAGCGAGCTGTGACTGTCGCTTTTGAAAGTTGGCCTGGCGAAAGACCGGAAAGCTTAACCAAAAATGTGTTTGGATCCCCAGTGTCGGTTTCTTGTTTTGCCTCGGCTTCAGTTTTCTCTTGCTGTTGAATGTTGGATTCCAAAGTAAATCCAAATGTGCCGACGGTCAGCGAAACAAGTGGCAGCAAAGTCAACGCAATCGCGATTGGTTTTCTCGAAGCGAAGGTCACTGGCTGTTCAAGCCTGCGGAGCCGATCCATGATTTCCGATTTTCTCGCCATGGGAATTCCAATCACCGTGCGTCCATCGAGCATCGAGAGTGCAACCCGTGCCAACGTTTGACGGTATGTCGCTCGGCTGCCCGTCGCAGAAGCGGCCAAGTCGTCACAGGCGTTTTCACATTCGTTGAGGTGGGATTGCCGTAGTTTCCAAACGAGAGGGTGAAACCAAAATATGATTTCGATCGCATGAAACAAAAGATTCCACTGCCAATCATGTCGCTTGAGATGCGCGAGTTCGTGCGCTAGAACGCCATCAAGATCCCAGTGTCCATCGTCGACAGTCATTTCGGTGGGGACCAGAATTCGCCGCGAAGGAATTAGCATTACGCACGGTGATCCTATTGAGCTACACGAGACAACATCCGGCACAGATCGCAGCTGTAGAGTGCTCGCGATGGTCGCAGCCCTTGTTCCAAGATCGGTGGTTTCGAAAGTCGATCGGGATATCGTTAACGCGGACCTGATGCTACTTGCGATGAATCGGATCGCGAACATGGTGGCTCCAAATAACCAAGCAAGGGCAAGCGATTGCGGCACGCTGGGTAGTTTCGCCCAAATCGTTTCTTGCAGAATGGTTTCGCTTTCTTGTTGTTCTAAAGCAGCCAAGTCAACAATCGCCGAAATATCATTCGACAGATCGTTTTGTGGTGTCGAAACTTTCAATATGGAAGAGTGGCTCAACGTCGAATTTGGAGCTTTACTGTCGAAATTTAAAGCAGATCCCAATGGAATTAAGGCTGCTGACTCTGATGCAGGGTTGCTTTTGTCCTGATTGATTGGCGATCCTTGGATTGCGAATTCGATTTGCGGTGGCAAGAAACCCATCGCCAACAAGCAGCCGATGATTATTGGGACGCTTCGCCAGATTCGGCATCGCCAAGCTGCGGAAACCCTCAATTGAGTTTGTATCAGCCAAACGAAAGCAAGAACAAATGTAAGCTTCAAAAGAAACATTGAGGTGTCGTACACCGTGATGGAATCAAGGAGTTCGTTCATCGTTTGCCTCCCTTGCGATTAGTTTTATTTTTCTTGATTGGCTTGCCCGCGCGTGACGTGTTTGGCTTTTGTGGTGCAGGCTCCTTCGCCGGATTGGCCATTCGTTTAAGCTCGATCAATTCTGCTTCGGAGAGTTTTTCCGATTTAATTAACGACATGATCAACGCATCGGTTGAGCCGTCGAAGAAAACATCGACCAATTCAGAGATCGAATTTTTGAAAGTGGTGCCGATCTTTGTTACTGCTTTGTAGTGATACGCCTTGCCGATCATCCGACGTTTGACGTGGCCTTTCTCTACCAATCCGCTCAGGTAAGAGCGCAAGGCGGGGTTCTTGATCGGAGGTTTGTATTTCGCCTGAATCTCCGCGGGCTTGAGTTCGCCGTTGTCCCACAGGATCTTCATCACCTTGAGTTCGCCGGGAGTAAATTTCGCCATGGTTGATATCCGAAAGGGCAGTCGAATGGAGTCAATGTTTCTTTATGTGCAGTCCTGGCTGCACATGCAGTTTTAACTGCACATTGTTTCGGTGTCAAGCAAGAGCGTCGTCGTGTCAGCCAGTCGAATGCGGATCGCCAGATAGATCGCTAGGCAGATTGACAGTCAGAAAGATCAGAACTGTGGGACCATGCTTCACGCTTGCTGTGCATGCTTTACACAAATATTTGGCACGTTTACCGCTAGAAATAGGCAGCTCGGCTTTATAAGACCAATAAAAAACTACCCTCCCCTACACTTTAAGCCGCTAGCACAGTTGGGCTTGTCGCAAGACAGTGAATTCCAGACACTACGCGGCCAAATTATTTCTGAGCCGTCTGCTATGCCCACGTTGAAACAAACACAGTTTAAGCTTCAAAACTCCCCTCGCGTTTTTCGCGATGGGATTCGTGTGGTCGTATTCGTTTGTTTGTTGTCAACGATGCTAACGTCGGTTGGGTGTCGCACTTTTTACATCAACAATCCGGCACCGAATCTGAGTGGTGCCGCTCCTGTCAGCAACCCGATGATCGTTCCGTTGATTGACCGTTGGTTGTTGATGGATCAGGTCAGCGACGAGATGGATGACTATTTTAAGATCTATCGCGAAGAACGCATTCGAGTGATGGATGGCGTTATGTCGGAAGGTTGGATCGAAACCCACCCAGAGATCGGCAGCACGCTGCTTGAACCTTGGAAGAAAGATTCCACCAGCGGTTTTGAAAAACTCCATGCGACTCTCCAGACGGTGCGACGTTTTGCCAAAGTCCGCGTCATTCCTACAGGCAATGGTTTTCAAATCGATGTGAAGGTATTCAAAGAGCTAGAGGATCTCAAGCGTCCCAAAGATGCCTCGATCAGCGGCCGGCCGTTTCGCAACGACAGTTCATTGGACGTCGATCAAGTCGAGCCTTGGCTCAAGGATTTGAACGAAGGTTGGATTCCAATGGGAAGAGATTTCTCGTTGGAGCAAAAAATCTTGCGTAACATTCAACAGCGGCTCAATCGAGTGATGGAAACAGGCGGACCACAATCGGGGTACTAACGCTTGGAATTTGACAAGACTTGATAGCGCCCAAGACCTTAAATTTATGATGGATCACGCCATTAGCGCGACGCAAGAATCTGAGAGTGTTCAAGCTGCGAGTGGATCGCCAACGGCAATATCGTTAGTCGGCTCTGGTTCGTTGGCCGGGCCTGATTTTAGTTGCGGCGCGGGAACGTTGGGCTGTTTGCGAGTTCTCGTGTTCGGCGTTATCGCTTTTGTTATTTGGAACGAAGACATCGTTAGCAGTTTGTTGCTAGGCGAAACGTTTCGAAGGCCGATGGGCATCATGAAGTTGATTCGCCAGGCTAGCGATGCACTTGGCCGACCCTTGAATGATTTCACAACGCTGCAAACGCTAAAGTGGGCGACTCTCGCGTTTTCACTCATGGCGTGCGTGGGAGCGTTCAAACGGCTTTCGCTTCCTCTGGCAACCGTCGGCTATCTGGTTTTTGCCGGGATCCTTCGTGAATATTCGCATCTGTTTCACAGCGGCTTGCTTTCGCTCTATTTGGCAACGGCTCTGTGCTTTATGCCATGTGCGGATGCGGTTTCAGTGGACCGTTGGCTGGGTAGGACTCGCGAGAATCGCTCGCGAGAGTTCTACGGTTGGTGTCGTTTTGCCTGCTGGGCGATGATTGCAATCTGCTATTTCGGCGCGGGGTACAGCAAGCTCACTAACGGCGGTTTGATGTGGTGGGCGGGAGAGAACTTACGACAGATCGTGTTGACCGACTGCATGAACCCGATGATGTTCGATTGGGATGTCGGTTTAAAGCTCAAGGATATGCCGCTGGCAATGTTTGCCGGGATGGGCCTCTGGGCGCTCGTTATCGAAACGCTATACCCGATGGTGCTGTTCAGTCGTTGGGCTCGTTTTGTTTTTCCAGTTGCTGCAGTCGGAATGCACTTGGGGATTTTCTTTTTCCAAAACATTTTGTTTCTGGATTTGATTCTCTTGCAGTTGATGTTTGTAAATTGGGATCGGGTCGTAGGCCAATCGGCAGCGGTTAATGGTGCAACAAAATCGGATGCAGACTCAGTGTCCAAAATCGTGTTGATGATGATCTTTGTCTTGTTGTTAATGGTAGTCACGAAGATCGAACATTATCCACTTACGTCGTGGCAGATGTATTCAGGGAAAGGCAACGGCGAGCAAGCGATCTACTTCTCCTGCAAAGAAACCTTGGCAGATGGCCAGACGCAAATTGCCAGATTTGAAACAGTGTTCCCAGTGCTCACTGACACGCGATATCGAGATGTGTTGCTTTGGATACGTGAAAAACCCGATCATCTACGCGAGTTCGCTCGACGGTATATCCAGCTGACCAACGCCAATCGGGAGCAACCGTACAAGATTCAAGAGGTCAGGATGCAGCGACGATCCTGGTCCATCGACAAATCGGCCGATGACTACGACGCGGATGTTCTCCTCGATGAGGTTGTCGTAGCCGCGCCGCAATGACGCTGGCACCGCAATGATCGCTGGCGCGGAATGGTGCGACAGCCAGGCGTTGGCCAACCAATTCCCGCACGGCGAACTTTCGAGGCTGTTTCGCCCTCAAAAATCCTTACATTGAGTCCAATGCGAACTCTTGCACCGGAATCAGGTCTACCTCTCAAACAACGTTGGTTATAGGCGTTTTGCATGGACAATTGCGAAGGTCACAACTAGACTGATCGCTCACTAAAATAACGGTAAGAGAACGATGGCCAAAAAGAAAACGACGAAGCCCCCAACCAAAAAAAATGGGGGCCAAAAGGCCACAGAGGTCGAGGCTCGCAAAACTAGGACAACCGGCGGCACCAAGGCTGGAAAACTATCCCAAGCCAAAAAATCCAAATCTGACTCCAAACCCCGGCCGCCCAAAAAATCGGACGGGCGACAGCGACTTCAGCGCGTGATGGCCTCGGCCGGCGTTGGAAGTAGGCGTGAGTGCGAGATCATCATCGAGGAAGGCCGCGTCGAAGTCGACGGCCAGATCGTGATGACGTTGGGGGCCAAGGTTGACCCGGACAAGCAAACGATTGTTGTGGACGCTCAGGAATTGAGGATCCAGCGGCTGCAATACTTCATGCTCAACAAACCGCCCGGGATCGTATCGACAAGCAAGGATCCATCGGGGCGTCCGCGAGTCATCGACCTCATCAATACGGACAAACGTGTATATAACGTTGGCCGATTGGATCAGTCGAGCGAAGGTTTGATTTTGGTGACCAATGATGGCGAACTGGCCCACCGACTAACCCATCCGCGTTACCGGATCGAGAAAAAGTACCACGTTGAAGTGGTTGGCATTCCCGCATACGGCGATCTGAAAAAGCTCGAAGACGGCGTCTACATCGCTGAAGGTTTGGCCAAAGCCACCAAAGTCAAATTCCTCAAGAAAGCCAAAACAGGTTGTTGGTTGGAAATGGTTTTGGCCGAGGGACGCAACCGCGAGATTCGCAGGATGCTGGCCAGTATTGGCCACAAAGTTCGAACGCTGAAACGCGTGGCGATTGGTCCTTTGAAACTAGAGGACCTGCCAACGGGAGCGCATCGTCCGTTGACACCTGCCGAACTTGGCTCGCTCAAGAAAGCGACCGCAACTGAGGTCGCGCCAACGAAGCGTCGTCCGCGACGGATCAAGAAACGCCCAACGGGTTCGATGGAAAATGTGTCGGATCGCAGAAGATCGAAACCTGCTGAGAAATCAGCTCCCGTCAAAAAGAAAAAATCAAAACGCAGAAAGTCGTCTTCTGGCGAACGAGGCGCGGCACGTGGGGTAAAGAAATCCACTAAAAAAGCAGCGCCGCGTCGTGGCAAGAAAAAGAGCAAACGCCCTCGCCGTTGATGCATTGGGGCCGGTTACGAGTCTCGCTGCGTGATCCAAATCTTTCGCACGGTAAGCGGGGATTGTTCCGCTCGAATTTTCTGTTGGTATCAAAACCCGTTCGGTGGGAGGCCCGTTGCAGTACGAGTGAGTGCCAGTACCATTCCATTTCGAAAAAGGTGCACCGGTTTGTACAGGCATAGAGTTTCGCGCAGCAAAAAAGCCAACTGGTTTCAGTTGGCTTTGTGTTTCAATTTTGCTTTGCCGTCTGGCTACTCAAATTGGCTACTTGCCTTTGGCTTTTTTAATCAACCGTTGCAAGCGTGACTTTTGACGTCCAGCTGCATTCTTGTGGATGATGTTTCTTGCGCCAGCTCGGTCAAGCTTTTGAGCTGCGACTTTGAATTCTGTTTCTGCAGTTTCGACTTCGCCAGCTTCGGCCGCAGTGATCACTTTTTTGATCTGCGTTTTCATCGAAGATTTGACGGCTTTGTTTCGCTCTTGGCGAACTTTGTTTTGACGAAGTCTTTTACTGGCGCTTGCTGTATTTGGCATTGGTATCTAAATCTGTTATGTCTTCTTTTGGCTTGCAAATTGGTAGCCCAACAATATGGCGATTATGCCTGCGTTTGTCCACCGCTGTTTTTCGGCAAAACTCTATTTTTGCGGGCTTTTTTATACCGATTCCAGCCGAGCGCCGGATCAGTCGATGCCTGATTATCGGCACGATCACTCGGTTTAAGTTGCCAAATTTGGCAATCTGGCGCCTAAACGACCAAAACTGGCAATCGTAAAATGACAAATGCTTCTGAGAGGCAAATTTGAACGCCAAACCACTTTCGGGCCTGACAATCCTCGTCACACGGGCAAATCAGCCGTGGTTGGGCCCCGATTCACTCCAAATTTCGCTAGAGCAGTTGGGGGCCACCGTATTGAGCCATCCCATGATCGAGATTGGTCCCGCGTCCGATTCCGCGTTGATGGATGCCGCGATTGATCGAATTGAGGATTTTGATTGGATCGTTTTCGTCAGCGGAAATGGCGTTCATTTCTTTGTTGAACGAATCAAGGAGCGGGTTGGGGATATTGCGATCTTGAGCAGTCTCAAGTGTGCGACGATTGGAGATACGACCGCCGGATATCTCAAACGGATTGCGAACCAAGATTCTCAGCTTTCTCCAAAAACGTCGAACAGTCAGTCGCTGGCTACAGCGTTGATCAGCAGCGTGGATGGCGGGCGGGTCTTGCTCGTTAGAGGGAATCGAGGAAGCGACGTTTTGGCGAATGAGCTTTTAGCGGCCCATGTTGAATTTGAAGAGATCGTCGCGTACGAAAGCTACGACGTGACTCAGGCTTCATTGGGAAATCAAACGCTGGAAATCCAGAACCAGCTCAACGCTGGTCAAATTGATTGGGTGACGATTTCCAGTTCGGCGATCGCACAGTCTGTGATCGAACTGTTTGGCGAGTCGTTACGCAATTGCAAAACCGTCACGATCAGTCCAACGACCAGCGAGGTGATGAGGACGCGGAATTTTGAACCCAGTGCAGAAGCTCGCGAGTTCAACCTTGCCGGAATGGTCGACGCGATTCTTCGAGATGGCGAATAGGCGAATCTTTGCCGTTGGCTGATCGCTATCGTTGGCTGATCGCTATCGTTGGCCAAAACGCCAGCGATAACCTAACGTTGGTAAATCGGGAGAAAGCCGTTGTCCATTTGCATCATGATCAAGTTAACGGCGGTCACGTAGACGCTGCCGATGTTACCCTCGTCCCAATTGCCGGGGGCTTTTTGCGAAGCGACAAGGCGATTGAGGAGCTTGTCGCGATACGGGGTCCAAACGTCGGGGCCTTGGCGGTAGACGACTTGGGTGTAATACAAATAGGTGTAGTGCCAGTGCCCTCCACTGTCGCCGCCGATGTTGTGTAGGTGTTTCTTGGTGTAGGTCCACATTTTTGGAACGTACTCGCTGTCGTAATCACCTGCGTTGTAAAGTGCAGCAAGTGCAGCGGCTGTGATTGCCGGGCGGGACGAGCCAAGCGACGTTGAACTGTAGGAAATCCCGCCGTCTTTGTTTTGGCATTTGTAAATGTATTTTTTGGCGTCCTCGATGGCTTTCTTGGGAACCACCAAACCTGCGTTACGACAACCACGAAGCCCTTGGACTTGGGTGATCGTTGTGGAGCCTTCATCGAAATCGCTTTCCCTGGAACTGACGTAGCCCCAGCCACCAGCTTTTGTTTGCGCGTCGACGCTGAACTTGATCGAACGATCAAGTGCTTCGATCAACTCCTGTCGCCGATCGACGTCTTCTTCTTCGCCAAGGACTTGTGAAAGAAACAGCATCGCGAAACCGTGCCCATACGTATAACGGTTGTCGCGTTTGGGATCGCCAATCAAGCCATTCTTTCGTGACTTGCCCAGGAGAAAATCAACCAGTCCGCGAATGTTCTTGGCGTAAGGGCCTTGAGTCGTGGTTGAGCCAGAGCAAATCAGAGCCGTGCCGGCGAGGGCTGCGATCGCAACGGGATAATCGTCTTCTGGCCAGCTCCCTAAACGAGTTTGCTGCCCCGCAAGCCAGTTCAGACCTCTTACAATTGATTTTTTCCACCGCTCATTGGTCGCCGAGCTGTTTTTGAAATTCGTTGCCGCCGCTAAAATCGTCGAGCCGGCTGTGTTGAAAATTGCAGGAACCGCTGACATCACTCCCAATGTGCCAATTTTCCGTAGTACGTCACGGCGGTTCAAATTGGATTTTTGATATCGCGAATCTTGCGGTTTGTGAGTCATAAGAGCCGATTTATTTTACATGGGGCGATGACGCCAGATCGTCGGCACCGAGCATCGCTGCTAACCAATTATATCGGTTCAATTCGAACCATCAAATAACAAAGACCAGCAACATGCCTGATAAACCAATGGCCTACGAGGCCTACCAATTGTTGGCAGATTCGTACGCAAAACTCATCGACACAAAACCACATAACGCGTATTACGATCGACCGGCCGTGCTTTCGTTGCTGCCGGAGTTAGAGGGCAAGCACGTTTTTGACGTTGGCTGCGGCCCGGGAGCCTATACCGAGGAGCTTGCCAAACGTGGTGCGACCGTTGTGGCGTGCGATGTGAGCGAGCGAATGCTTGAACTGGCTCAGGAACGTTTGAGTGAAAATGCGGCGAGTGAACTCGAAGATGGAAAGATTGAACTTAAGTTGATCGATCTTACAAAACCGTTGGATGTGTTCGCCGATGCACAGTTCGATTTGATCAACGCACCGCTTTGTCTGGACTACATCGCGGACTGGCGAGTTTTGTTCGCGGAGTTTTTCCGGATCCTCAAGCCGTCGGGCACACTGCTGTTTTCTTGCGCCCATCCATCGTTTGATGCAGAGTACTTTAAAACCAAGAATTACTTTTCGGTGGAAGCAGTCCAAAGCGTATGGAGCGGTTTTGGAGTGAAGGTCCGCATGCCAACTTATCGGCGAAGCCTCGAAGAAATGCTCGCGCCGTTAATTGAAACTGGGTTTGTGATTGAGAAAGTTCACGAACCACTCCCTACTGAAGATTTCAAGAAGGCAGATTTGAGACGTTACAAACGTCTAATGCATCGCCCAAGTTTTATCTGCGTTCGCAGCAGACGCGCGTGAAGTTTGCTAGAGACGTTGAAAGACTCAAGCAAATTAGTGTCGTTCCCAAAAATAGGAACGAGAATCCAAAATGGAAATTAAAGAAGTGACCGGTCAACGCCCGAAGGCCTAAACTTGTTCACGTAACGTCATCCAGCTCATGACGGCGAGGATCAGGGAACAAACCACGAAAACAATATCGATGATCCAGTCCGCGAATTTGAATGGCGCAATCGGTTCCATTCCGGCGAAACCTAAAATTAGGTCAGCCAGGAACAAGGCGAAAACGATGACCGCGATTGTTAACGCGGCGATGCAAAGCCCCTTCTGCACAGCAGATATCCTCAAAGTTGCGACCTTGAGTTTGAAGGGATGGATCACCTAGACCCAAGCCGCGTTCATGTCTCAGCAGTCAACACGTATATAAATGAAACGATGTGAAGTTAGTATAATTGGCCAATTAGGCGTGTCACGATGGCTTCTGCTTGAGAATCCGAAGTGACTCATTTGGTGTATCGACGATTCCGATTATCAGGAGTAGTCATCTCAATTGAAGTCGGCTTGTACTGCTTTTACCAGTGTTTTTTTGAAACAAACGTTACGGATAGGCATTTGGGGGAGCATCTATTTTCTTTTGAAAAAAAACTCATTCCTTGAGTTTCCGATCCAAAATTCCTGCCTTTGACCAGCGGAATCCACGATTTAAACGCTTTGGTCGTCCAATATTCCCTCTTCTCAATCGTCTATTACAATCCATTTTACGTTGAACTGATTATTTTGGTTTCGAAATTGAACCCCGGCCTAACGAATGAAAACTGCCGTCTATACCGGCTCTTTTGACCCTATTACTTTGGGGCACCTCAATGTCATTGAGCGAAGTGCGAAACTCGTCGACAAACTCGTCATTGGGATCGGCGTGAATATTGAGAAAACCGGTTTATTTCTTCCCGAAGAGCGAATTGACCTCGTCCAACGTGTGACTGCTCATTTGAACAATGTCGAAGTCAAATCATTTCAAGGGCTGGCCGTGAATTTTGTGCAGGCTTGCGATTCCAAAGTCATGATCCGGGGCGTGCGTCCGCTGACTGACATCGCTGCTGAATTTACGATGATGATGGCCAATCGCGCACTCAACGATGAACTCGAAACGGTTTTTCTAATGGCCGACGGCGAGTACGCTCACGTGTCCAGTTCGTTAATCAAGCAAGTGACGCCTTTGTCCAGTGATGAACAACTTGCTCGTTTCGTTCCGGTCGAGATCATCCCCGATTTGCGAAGAAAGCTTTCTTGATTGGTTGCGCGGGTGTTAGGTGAAACCCTCAACTTTTTTGGCGGTGATCCCTAATCTTGGCGATACTCGTTTTCTTTGGAAAACGGAAACCTAGACTCTCGTGTCTCCCAACTTTCGAGACAGGAAGTTACGGCCCGAATTCGGTAGTGAATTTCCTGACTCAATCGGCGGGTATTTGCGACAGCGAGCAACTTAGGTTTTTGACATCATGAGTTTCGACAAAATTGCACCCAATGTTAATCCACGTCCATTGTGGGCGGCTGAGAGCAGCGTCAAGCGAGCCCGTTTTCTCGCAAGCGCGATCGGCCCGAGGACAGAGAGAAAAGTTATGCTTCAACTTAAGTGTATTCAGGCCAGCGAATTTCTGAACGGAAACGGCGACACGATGTCGCTTGTTCGTTTCGAGCTGTTTTTAAATGGCACTCCAACTGGGCAATTCACAGAGTTTGAATTGCAGCCGGACTACTGCGAGGTTGGCGATCTGTTTTCCCTGACCGCCCAAGACTTCAATGATTCCAGCGTCGAGAAACCGCTAGACATTCTCGATAGCGTTTGGGAAAAACGGTAACGTCCTCTCGTTGGCCTAGTTTTGGAAGGCCTGTTGGGTCTGTTCAGTCGCGTCCGCTATTTGTTGTTTGGGCGCTAGCCCATTAGCCACGGCCCTTGAACACGGGTGTCGTTGATCTACACTCGCTAGGTACGGACCGAGCAAACAATTTCTGTTTACCGTATCGGCTGATTTTGGAAAATTGCGTGCCTGATCGGTGACGGATAAAGCTACTCCCCGCAGAACTCTGCCCATGTCTTGGGGGTCTCAAAAACTTTGACGCGTTCTAGTTTCGCGTTTTCGAATTGCCCGTCCAGCCAGCCGTAAATTGCGATTGCGATGTTCTCAACGCTTGGGTTGGTTTTCGAAAAATACTCTGTGTCGCGGTTAAGATGTTTGTGATCGAGCCGGTCGATTATCAATCGTTTTACCGTCGACTCAAATCTCTCCAACGCGATCACTTGGCCGCGATCCGAGTCGACTTCGTTTGAAAGAGTGACTTCGATGACGTAGTTGTGCCCGTGGCCTTCGAGGTTGTTGCATTTACCAAACAGTTCTCGATTCGCTTCGTCAGACAGCTCATTGCAATGCAAACGATGGGCGGCCGAAAACTCAAATTGCTGGGTGAGGTGAATCATTGAAGAGTCTCTTGCATAGACCGAGTAACTTAAGAACGGTGAAAGGGCGAGATTAAGCTCGACCAATTTGGCGTCAGAATCCCAAGCCGCGTCGACTTCGCGAAAAACGGTTCGCAACATCTGTTCCGCCGTTTGGGATGCGATGGGTTTGGGCAACTTGCCTGATTCTCGGTTTGTCTGCATTCCGACCAAATGCCGCATGATGACTTTGCGAAGCAATTCGTCGATGATTTTAATGTTGCACAGGTAACCAGTTACCGGGTCAGGCGTGCCTTCGATGACGCAGCGAAGAACGAGGTTGGGGACGACGAGATTCGAAGAAGGCCAGCCTGCCCACGAGTTGGCTGGCTTGCCTACGGGGACTCGATCCGGAGGAACGAGGGCAAATCGAATTTCACGTGAAAGAAGCATGGGGTTTTGTTGCTAGTAGGCAGTAGGCAGCGTTTGGAAATGTGGTACCGAGGATGTTTCTAAGGCTGGTTGGTGACCGGAAAAGCTTGACCGCTTGGGTATGAGTTTGGGTCAGCCACGCATCCCCACACTTCATTGGCGATATCCGATGGTTGAACGCACTGTTCAGATGGAAAATCAGGGAACAGGCCTCTAAGCATTGGAGTCTCAACAGCACCTGGGCGGATCGAGCAGACGCGGATCCCGGACTCTTTGCCTTCGGCAGCCAGCGCCAAGGTCATTAGATCTAGCCAGGACTTGCTTGCGCCATAAAGGCTGAAACCGGGAAAAGGGTCAACCGCCGACAGTGAAGAAATATTAACGATCGTTCCAGCGTTCGCTTCTTTCATTTGTTTCCAAACCAACTGCGTCAAGTAAAACACGCTGCGGACATTGACATTCAGTGACGATTCAAAAACTTCGCTCGTGATCGACTCAAAAGGGGCCAACGGTGCGCTTCCCGCATTGTTGACTAAAACATCGACTCGTCCAAATCTCGCAATCGTTTGCTCTGCAAACTTAACCGCGTCTTGAGGATTGGCTAAATCTGTTTGGCGCGAAAACACCTCGCTTGCAGGCGATTCACCGTCGACATTTTTTTGAATTGCTCCAATTTTTGAAACGGCTTCGTTTAATCGATCAACATTTCGTCCGCAGATCGAAACGTCGTAATTCATCTCGGCGAACTTTTTGGCCGTTGCCAATCCAATCCCGCTACTACCTCCCGTGATCATGCAAACGGGCTGAGTTGATTTTGTGCTATCCACAATCTGGTGCTTTCCTTGGCAATTGGTCGATTTGGCAAGCGTTAAAACAGTCGCCCGTTCAATCACCATACCGAAGCTGAATCCAATTGCCAATTGCGCCGACGCGGAATAAAACTTTAGTAGGCAACGGTTCTCGATCGTCCTTCCGATCGAACCAATCAAGTGATCATTCAAGCGTAAAACTCAGTTCAACCCAACGGTAACAATATGCCCAGCCATCGTCAGCTCGGTAAGCTTCCTCCCAAGCGTCATATGCAATTCGAGAATTCGGGCGAAAGCTATTTGAACGAAGGGCTCTACTATGAGCATGTGGTTACGACGCAAGGTTTTGATCGAACCTACAGTATTCTTTATCATCGCCGTCCGCCGACCCGAGTTGTATCGACGAAATCGGCTGGTGAATTGAAGCTGGAAGCCATTACCGATCAGGAACTGCGTCATCATCATATCAAATCGGGTGAACTTAAGCGTGGTGGCGATCCTGTTGTTGGTCGCATTCCCATGATGTTTAACGAGGACCTAACCGTCTTTCGTGTCCGGCCGACTGGTCAGCAAGCTGACATCTATCGCAACGCGGCGGCTGATGAGGTGATTTTCATCCAGCAAGGTAGCGGCTATATCGATACGACTTACGGGCGACTTCCTTACAAACGTGGTGACTATTGTGTGTTGCCACGGACGTGCAACTACAAAATTGTCAGCGATGATATTGCTAAGGAAGATCACCTGGTAATCGAAAGCTTTGGCCCGGTCCGCATCCCCAAGCAGTACCTCAACGAAGACGGGCAAATGTTGTTGGGCTCGCCTTACTACGAGCGAGATTTTCACAGCCCGACCGAGCTACAGAATGTCGACGAAGATGTTGAAACGACGATCTTGATCAAAGACAACAACCGACTGACCAAAGTCGTGATGGCTAACAATCCATTTGACGTCGTTGGTTGGGATGGGTTTCTTTATCCCTTCACTTTCAATGCTTGGGATTTCGAACCTCTCACGGGGACATTGCATCTTCCCCCGCCCTATCAGCAAACGTTTGAGATGCGCGGGTTTGTTGTTTGTACTTTCGCGCCACGGTATTTGGATCATCATCCTAAAGCTGTCAAAGTTCCCTACGTACACAGCAATGTCGAAGCCGATGAAGTCCTGTTTTATGTTGAGGGCGAGTTCGGGTCACGCAAGGGCGTCGAGATCGGCAGCATGACACATCACCCCGGTGGCATTCCTCATGGTCCGCATCCCGGCACCATTATGAAAAGCATGGATGTTGAGTTTACCAATGAGATGGCAGTCATGTGGGACACCGATCGGCCGTTGTTCTTGACCAAGCACGCGATGGAATTGGATGATCCAAATTATCCGATGAGCTGGTTGTAAAAAGCTACGATAGTTGAACTGAGCTGCGCAGAATCAATCGAGCAAAGATCAAAATGCAAATCGACCCTGAAAAAGAAGATCCATCGCTCGTCTACGGTGCGATGATTCGCGCCATCACCCCGCGCCCGATCGCTTGGGTTTCAACCCTCTCGCCTAACGGGATCACCAACCTCGCGCCGTTCAGTTACTTCAACGGGATTTGCAGCAAGCCGGCGGCGCTCATGTTCTCGCCGGTCAATAAGCCCGACGGTTCCAAAAAAGACACCGTCATCAATATCGAAGCCACCAAGCAATTCATCGTCAACGTTGTCCCCTACTCTGCCGCCCAGCCAATGTTTGATACGGCGACAGGATTCGATTACGAGACAAGCGAATTTGAATCCGTCACACCGAATCTAACTGAAAAGCCAAGCGTAAAAGTCAAACCGCCCGGAGTGGCCGAAGCACCGATCCAGTTCGAATGCGAGTTGATTCAAATCGTAAACGTTGGCGAAGGTCCGTTGGCGGCCAATGTGATCATCGGCAAAATCCTTTTGATGAACATTGACGATTCGGTTTTGGATGAGCGCGGGAAAATTGATCCCCAGTTGTTGGATACCGTCGGAAGAATGGGCGGGCTTTCTTATTGCCGAACAACTGACCGATTTGATCTAAAGCCGAAACAGTAGGTCAGCACTCCCAGCTCCCGCTATTCTTTAGTCAACTGGACGTCGACTAGTTTCGAATCGGATTGAAGGACCGTTTGCATCCGCTCGATCGTTTTCGTTTGGTACCCTTTTGCCGATACGATGACTTTGTAAAACTTACCAGCGCGTAAATTGTCACGCTTGTACTCTTTCTTTGTCCCGTGAACATTGACTCCAGGATTAGTGTCTGACGCGAAAATTCCTCCGTTACGCCAGTCACTAGCCGGTGAAGCTTCGCAACGATCGAGGCGTACGTTAAATTCAGGAATGGGATCGCCTGTTGCTTCATCGACCGCGCGGACACGAAGTTCTGCGCCATGCTTCATCTTGATTTCGATTTCTTTTCCCTCGACAACATCGACGTCCAAGAATCCAATCGGTTCGTATTGTCTGGGCGTATTAATATACAGCGTTGTGGAGTCTGGTAGTCCCGTGATCTCAAACTTCCCATTGGAATTGGTTATTACTGTTCCACGATCCCATCTGTAAGTTCCGGCTTCGTTAAAGTGAACGCGTTGGACTCGCGCAGGTTTACCTTCTGGTGTTAGCAGGATACCTCTTAGCGTTTTCCCAGTTTTCAAAGCGACTCGAAACAATTTTGGTTTGCCCTTTGGGCCCGGCTTGATATCAATTCGTTGCGGGATTTTCCCAGCGGATTCAATGATCACATATTTGTTTTCGAAGAATGGATAGAGGTTGTCCAGCCGTGCCCGGCCTCCCATGTCGGTTGTTGCTGAACGATAATTCGCACTAGCCGAACCGAGGTTTTTAAGCCTTGCCCCTGCAATGGGCTCGCCATCTTCATCCGTAATTTCGAACTCAGCGTCCCCGCCATATGGGAATTTCTTACCAATAAATTTCATTTCCTTGATGTCTTCGACATTGGCGATTTCCAACTTCTCCTGGCGGAACTGGTATCCGTCCTTGTGGTGGCGTATTTCTAATTTCGTCTTAAGTGGAAGGCCTTTGATCAGCAGTTTTCCATCTTCATCTGTTTTGGAATCGTAGATTGGCAATGATATTTCTTCATTCCAAATGCTCACGCTAACTTCTGCGACGGGGCTGTCGTATTGATCACGCAAGTTAACCCCAATGGAGGCCCCTGGCTTCAGCTCAAATTTCAAGTCAGTCGTTGTGCCGATATTTTGGGCCGCTGTTTTCTTGAAGAAGGTCGCGTAGCCTTCAGCTTTGACGATAAAATGCCAGTCTTTAGAAACAAGCCCGCGAATCGCTGCCACACCGTCCATGCCGGTTGTGTACTCTCGCTCGATCTGTGGCCCGACGAATTGGACCTTGGCACCCTCGATCCCTTCCTGCGTTTCCGCCGAAACAACGCTAACGTTGTAGTCGCATGCTTTTTCGACCGTGATGTCGGTGGTGACTGGTCCAGTTTGACCTTCCTTGGTAACAATTCGAGTCCCACGTAAGAATTGTTTCAGAGAAGTTAAGCCATCACCTTCGGCCCAGATTCGGTAGGGCCCTGGGACATCGATCGGAAGGCTGTAACGGCCATCGTCATCCGTCGTGGTCGTTAACGTCTCACGAGGAAGTCTGTTTGAGCGATTGTTCCAGGTCACATATATCTTCGCATTGGCAACGGTTTTTCCCTCTGAAGTTTTTACAACTCCGAGAAACTCAAGTCCGTCTTTTTTGGCGTTCTCTTCCGAGTCTTGATTCGATTGAATGGGTGAATTGGCAATCGTTTCTGGTGCGGGTGAACTGGCCGGTACGATTTTGATCGCGGTGAGGCCTACCAGTGCCACAACCAAACAGCTCGAAATGGCAAAACGGATAATCCGACTCGGATTTGAAACCGAAGTTGAAAGATCCAAAATCCACTCCACCCGCGATTCAAGCGATTGGCCGTGAGAATGCATCGGAACGGTCAGCAATCTTGAATTGGCCAATTGATCAATTGGTGGTCGCTTGGGAATTTGTGTGAGGCGAAGTAGCGACTCGGCGTAATTTGCAACTCCCATTTCAGCAGCCACATCGGCATCGCATAACAATTCTCTTAGCCAGAACATTCGTTTCTTCATCACATGCACCATTGGGATTGGCCACCAGATCAAAAGGGACAGAAACAACATCAAATTTCAAAACGGATCTGAGCGGCGAATGTGCATCGCTTCATGTGACAAAGCGGATCGAACTCGCGCGTCCGCATGTGAAAACTGAAGCATGAACTCTGGGACGAGAACCAGCGGACGCAAGATTCCAACCAACATCGGAGTTGCTATCCTGTTAGAAGCCCGAACTGTAATTCGCGAATTCAATCCGGCAATTTTGGTAGCGCGATCAATTGCACGCGACCAACCACGCGGTTCTGTTTTGGAGGTACTGGCGGTGACAATTCGAATCGCCCACCAACCGGCGATGTATCGAACCAGAAAAACGAAACTTCCTAGGAGCCAGATCGCCATGACTATCGCTGGCCAACTAAAGCTAAACGACTTAGACCCGGTCGGGGCCATTGGTGCATCGACAACGGTGTCTTTTACATTGACGCTGGAAACTTGCTTGGGGCCAGAAATTATCGCTTTGGAATCAACAAGCGGTTGGGCAGTTTTCTGATCGACGCTTGGCTGAGGTTGAAATGTTTCAAGCGAATTGTTAGCGACCTTGAAGTCGCGATCGCCCGGGCGAAAAGTTCTTTTCTCAGTTACTGAATCGTTTGGCTGCGACACGGGTTGAGCCGCGAGCACTGGGATTTGAACCAAACCACTTGGCCACAAAACGGTGCCAGAAACTACCAGTATCGGCAGCATTAGCATCGTCATCAACGTAGAACGCCAAACCAAATCTTGCCAAGCGACTTTATCCGCCAGCAGCCAATCTGCGATCATTGCGAGTACGAGCAACGCGCAAATCGAAATTCCAATGATTAACAATTGAGACATCTCAACTCCTGTTCAATTCTTTTTGTCTTTTTGACGCTTGTTCTTAATCAGTTTATTGATGCGAGCCGCTTCTTCGTCTGAGACGCCACGGCCATCGAGTAACGCGACGATCATTTCGTCGGCTGAACCTGAAAAAGCCGTTTCGACCATTTTGCGAACGACTTGGCCCATCGTTTTTTTCTGATCTACAGTCGCTGAATAGAGATGGGCATTTCCGATCGCCGTTTTGGATAGCCAGCCACGTTTGACCAAGCGATCCATTACGGTCAGAACCGTATTTCTGGCGACTTCTCGCTGCGAACATAGGTCCTGCCAAGCGTCCGTCACTGTGGCTTGCTTTCGCGCCCAGATGATCTGCATTATTTCAAGCTGCGCGTCACTCAAGGGTGGCAGTTCAGGGTTAACCTGATTCGCCGGTTTACGTTTTCCCATTTTGTCTCCATAGAATGCCTACATCTGTAGGGTTTTAACTACATCTGTAGGTGTCGTCAAGTAAGATTCTAATTTTGCTCTCCGATTCCATCCCGTATAGCTGGCAATTGAATCTGGCCATAAAATATCGACGTACCAAATCTTTGTTCGTCAAGTTTTCTCATGACCGCCGAAATTGAAATCCCGCAACCAATTTGGTGTCCCTCTAACGAGGACATTGAAAACTCAAACGTCGGTAGGTGGATGAAGTCGACTGGCCACGAAACTTATTCACAGTTTCATCAGTGGACGGTGGAGGATCGCAACGAGTTTTGGGGGCAAGCGGTAGACCGACTGGGGATTAAATTCCTCGTCCCGCCAGAAAAAATTCTTGAAGACAAACGCGGCGTTGCACAAGCGGCTTGGTTGGTTGGAGCCAAGCTCAATATTGCCGATAGTTGTTTTACTGCAGATGAAAATGCCGTTGCGATCGTCACCCAAAAACCAGGGGGTGTAATTCGCAAACAGACTTACGGTGAGCTGCGAAAGCGTGCCAGTCGGGTCGCCAATGGCTTGGTCGATGGCGGCTATAAAGTCGGCGATGCGATCGGCGTGTTGATGCCGATGACTGATTGGTCGGTTGCGATTTATCTTGGAATCGTAATGGCTGGTTGCACCGTGATTTCGATTGCCGATAGTTTTGCACCGCCAGAGATCGCAACGCGTTTGGAGATCGCTGGTGCCAAAGCCGTGTTCACGTACGATCATCAGAACCGCGCTGGCAAGCAATTGCCGCTTTATCGGAAACTAATCGAAGCAACGCAATTGCCCGCAATCGTTCTATCTGCTGATTCTATAATCAGCGTTGACCTTCGAGAGCAAGACAGAGATTGGGCTGAATTTTTGGTTGAGCGAGATTCGTTTGAGCCAGTCCCCTGCACTGTCAACGAAACTATCAACGTATTGTTTTCGTCTGGCACGACTGGCGACCCGAAAGCAATTCCGTGGAGCCATTTGACGCCGATAAAATGCGCGATCGACGGTTACTGCCATCAAGATATCAAACCAGGGGACGTGGTCGCTTGGCCGACGAACTTGGGTTGGATGATGGGGCCGTGGCTGATATTTGCGAGCTTAATCAATCGTGCGGCGGTTGCGCTCTACGAAGACGCTCCGATGGGGGCGGGGTTTGGAGAGTTTGTGCAAGACGCCGAGGTCACGATGTTGGGAGTCGTTCCGACGATCGTAAAAGCTTGGCAAGCTAAAGGTGAAATGGAGCAGTTTGATTGGTCCGCGATACGGGTTTTCAGTTCAACAGGCGAAAGTTCACAAGCCGACACGATGACCTATCTTTCAAAATTGGCTGGCACGAAACCAATCATTGAGTATTGCGGTGGAACGGAAATTGGTGGTGGTTACGTAACTTCCGTTGTTGTACTGCCAAATTTTCCAGCCGCATTTAACACGCCCGCTGTTGGTTTGGATTTTGTTTTAATCAACAGTGATGCCGAAGAGGAAGTGTTAATTGAAAGCGGAGAAACTTCACCGGCCAGGGTTGGCGATGAGGGCGAAGTGTTCTTGTTGCCGCCATCGATTGGATTAAGCAGTCGATTGGTGAATCGGGATCATTTTGGAACCTACTACGGCAACACGCCCGTTATCGAGGGGCTTGGCCAGTTGCGGCGGCACGGTGACTATTTTCGAAAAATCGAAACCGATTCTTGCCCGATCTATGTGGCTGGCGGTCGAGCGGACGACACGATGAACCTTGGGGGGATCAAAATCAGCTCTGCCGAAATCGAACGATTGCTCAACCAAATTGACGGCGTGCTTGAGACGGCAGCTGTTGCCGACTCTCGTTCTGGCCCAACGAAGCTGATTGTATTTGTGGTGACAAGTTCTGAGATCGAGGGCGGTGACGACGAGCTTCAAAAAGCGATGAACGTCGTGCTTAAGAAAAAACTCAATCCGCTTTTTCGAGTCCATGCAATTCGGCCGATCGATTCGATGCCACGAACGGCGTCGGGCAAAGTCATGCGGCGAAGGCTACGCGACGAGCTGTAGCAAGCAAGTTGTAAGTTCAAAAGTCGCGAACGCTGGTCGGTTCAGTGGCGTTCAGAAGTGGTGCAATTGGTTTCGAAAACATTTGTTTGAGCCGTCCTGACCCACTAGATTGGATTCCTTGAGATCAAAGGATGGTCGCGGGACCTCTGTGCATAGTCGCAGGCTTGGGAAGACCTTGGTGCTGCGAATCCGAATCAACGTATGTCATTTTGTTTTGTAGTTTTGGTTGCGAATGACATAAAATGTATGGGGATCGGGGAATTTGGCTGGATCTCCGCGTTTTCGCGAGCCATCGAATTGAATGTTTTGCGATTACGATATCAATCTGCGTGCATTAGGCGGAGGAAGTGTATCAGGATGGGCTCAAGCAAACATATCGTCCAAGGTATCACCTAGCACTTTCCTTTCGTCGGGGGCAAAGTGGAATGAGTCAAATACGCAGAGGAATTCCACGGACGTAATCACGTTTCGTTTTGCTGACTCGCTTCCATCGTATTACGACCCAGCAGATTTTTCGAACGTTGGTCGGGTTGGCGAGCAGATCGAGGCGATTTTCGAATCCATTTTTACGCCAACCTCTAGTGGCAAAACGTCGCCTTGGTTGACTCGGAATATTCCAATCCGATTTGAAATGAGTGATTCTGAAACAGCTGATATTCAGATTTTTACTGCTGATCAAAGTGACTCGGCGTTTGGGAAAAACCCAGGTTTGGGGGCGGGCGGAGACATTGTATTAAATCGTGAATTGTTCTCTGGCACATCAAACCCAGTTCCAGGGTCTCAAGAATACTTTGCGATTTTACGCTCGGTTGCAACGGCAATGGGGATCGGTCAATCGGCGACCGGATTGAATCGTGAACAATCCGTCGTGGGTGTGTCTGAAAGCGAATCCTTGGGCGATGCTTATCTTTCCTCATTTGGTGATTTTGACACTCGGCATTTGATGGAGCTTTATGGAGCGATCGGTAGATTTCCTTTGCTTGGAACGAATCGTTTTGTACTAGGGGATCCTGCTAACGGCTCGTTCACAAGCAAGATTGCAGAAGCTTCCAGTTCAAGCATGATCACTGCTGCGGATTCTGATCTTGCGGTTCGGATTGATTTGCGAGAAGGAGAAACGAGCCAGGTTTTGGGAGACGGTTTATCACAAAGGTTCATCATTGGATCGGGTACCAGTACCGAAATGCGGCGTGCATGGGGAGGTAATGGAGATGATCTGTTGATTGGCAATCATGGAGTCAACCATGTCGAAGGCGGCTTGGGCGCGGACACGCTGAGGGGACTTGGTGGCGCGGACATCCTCGCAGGCGGCGGTGGAAACGACCTGTACCTTTACGAAACGGGCGACGGCAATGACACGGTTGAGGAACTGGGCGGCACGGATACATTACAGATTCGCGGTAAGTTCGGCATGGATTCTTTGTCAGACGACTTGAGCTTTTGGCGAACTGACGACGATTTGACTATCGATTTAGATATGAATGGTCAGTTCAACAAAAACGATGGACGAATCAAAATCAAAGGAATGGGCTCCCCCGATTCGCGATTGGAGAAACTTGACCTGCGAAGTTTTACGGCAGAGTTGGGTGTGATTAGCTTGCCGTCTATCTGGAACGCGGCTACCACAGAAAAGCAACGTTTCGCACTGACGGCAGACACTGATGCATTTGGGATTGTTGCGGCGCCCGTGTAATTTTGGTGTAGTTGAATTAGCCGCTTGCCATTAGTTGAGAGTGTCGTTGCGGCCTGTTTGTTCAGAGCTGAAAATCAAAGTGAACGGAAAGGGATTGGCCTACGCCTCTGCTCAATTGAATTCGGGCAAGGCTTCACGCAACCCCGACTTACACGAATCGCTCGTTTCAATAGCGTACTTCTTCAATTTCCTCTTGATCAAGCACATCGCAAGTCGTGTTTTAAGTGGCGGTGGCTTTCGAGGCCGGACTTTGGTCAACGAGACCTTGCAAGTCGCCAACTCGTGGCTGTTTTCCAGTTCGCGTGATTCCGCTAGCGAAGTCACGAGAAAAACTATCTCAAGTTCAGATCGATATTGAACCGATCGTTACGTTTGTAAACAATGCGTTACAAATGTAAACGACTGGCGGCTGTTTGGAGATTGCGATGGCAGGTGGAACGGAAATATCACTTTCTGAATGGCAAGTGATGAATGCGGTTTGGGATGGACAGCCCATTACGGCTCGCGAAATAATAAATCTCGTTGGTCCTGCCAATGACTGGACCCCAGCTACTGTTCGAACGTTCCTTCATCGGTTGGTGAAGAAGGGGGCGCTAAAAACAGAGGAGGACGGGAATCGTTATCTATATAGTTCCGCGATTCCGAAAAGCAAAACGATCAAGCAAGCCAGTCGATCGTTTTTGGCTTCGGTCTTCAGTGGTGAGACGGGACCGTTGCTGACGCATTTTGTCAAAACAAGCCAGCTTTCACCAGAAGAAATCCAACAACTTCGTGACTTACTCGAAGCCCAGGAGGATCGGCAATGAGTACTTTGCTTGAGAGTCTGGACACACTTTTTGCTTCCGAATTCCAAACGTTACTTTGGGTTTCGGCAATCGCAAGCGTCACCGTAATCGTGGCGATGTTGATTCAACGAATCGTTGGAAGCAAAGTTTCCGTAAGTTGGGTTGGTTTGCTTTGGTTGGTGGTGCTTGTTCGGTTCGTGTTATTCGTGGCTCCTGAAAGTCCGACCAGCGTATTGAATTTGATGCCGCAATCGCCACCGCAAGTTTTTGAAGCAACTGAAGTCGTGATTTCAGGTTCGCCAGCTCTTTTGAGCGAAATAAATTGGAGCGATGATACTCAATTCATTGAATCTGAATCGGAGTACGTTGCTGATCAATCCAGCCAGCCGATCGGAATCACTTTCACAAGCGTACTCAAGATCGTTTGGTTTGCCGGTTTGCTCTGGTTCACTGTTTTACTGTTTTACTGGCCGGCCGTTATTTCCACTTACGGGCGATAATCAATCGAACAACCGAGCCAACTTCTGAGCTTCAAAATCTGTTCGACAAATGTCGGCAAAAATTTGGCTTCACCGGTCGCGTTCGGTTACGAATTTCATCCGACATGGAAACGCCGGGCATGACAGGAGTTTTTCGCTCAGTGATCTTGTTGCCGACGTGGGCGGAATCAGAACTAAGCCAAGAACAACTCGTATTGGTTTTCATTCACGAGCAAATACACATTCGCAACTTCGACGGCATTGTCCAGCTGATTTCGTACGTAATTTCAATGCTGCATTGGTTCAATCCGTTTGTACATATTGCATTGAGACGAATTGATTCCTGTCGAGAGCTAGGTTGTGATCAACAAGTTTTAACGACGCTTGGGGATGATCGAAAAACACAACGGTTGTATGGCCAAACGATTCTACAAATCGCTGAACGCTCGTCCGGCCAGCGAAACATTAGCCCCGTCTTGGTAGGCGGGTTCATCGGAAACGACAACAAACTCATCAAGCAAAGGATTGCCATGTTGATTAATTCAAAACCACCACGAAGATTGGGAACGGCGATATTCGCCGCTTGTTTTCTGGCCCTCGTCGCGATCGGATTCACCCATGCACAAACTCAGGATCCGGTTGAGCTGAAAGAACCGCAGGTGACAAAAGTAAAGTCATCGGGTCAGGATGCAGTAACGACGGATGACAAAGTAGAGCAACCTGAGGAGGTTGATTTCGATCCTGAGACTCCCATCGGGATCCAAGTCGAAACGGACATGGTCGTAAAGTTCGATTTCAAAATTGCTGAAGTCATGATCGAAGATCCCAAGTTGCTTAAATGCCGTCCCGTTTCGTCTTCATCATTGATGTTCACAGGTCTGAAGCCTGGTGTTAATTCCGTTTTCGTTTCCGAGCCAAGTATCTTGCCGGACGGACGTCGAGGCGAGATCTTGAATCGTCGCCAGCTGGTTATTTATGTGACCTACAAGGACACTGACGATAAAGAGCAAACGAAAAAGCTAAACGCTCAGTTAGAGCAACGGGCAAATAAACTCTTGAAAGATTCAGCTGCTCCAATCGAGCCAGAGAACGGCAAAATCTATTCCATTGAGGCTGGCAGCAGTCGACGGGTCAAATGCGGTTTTCGTATTCCAGAAATCTCTGTTGATGCTCCAGAGATTGTAAGTGTAACTCCGGTTAGCCCGAGTGAGTTGCTTATTACAGCACTTAAGATCGGTGAATCGACCGTCTCGATATGGAATGAAAAACGAGAAGTGATCACTTTCACTATCGTTGTGAAGCCGAATGTTCACAAACTGAATCGCAAGCTGAGTTTGCAGTTTCCAAATGAAAGTGTACGCCTCAGTTTGATCGGTACCAACAAGATCCAACTCAAAGGAGACGTTTCAAACGCTAAGCAAAAGGAGGCGATCATCGCGTTTGCAAAAACACATGTTGCCGAAGTAGTTGATGAACTCGGTGTGCGTGATCGAGTATCCGGGGGCGGCGTGAAAATCGCTTATCAAGTGAAAGTCTACGAAGTGGCGACCGCCAAACTGCAGGCGTTGGGAATCGATTTCACCAAGCCTGGGGCCAGCAAACGTGACGTATCCGGATTCGCAGATTTGATTGCGGAACCTTTAGCCATAGGGCAACACGTCATGATAGATAATCTCGGGCAAGACCCGCCGGTCTTGAAGACGTTGGATGCTTTGGTGAAACACGGCGTTGCAGTCTTGAAGGATCAGCCTGTGCTGGTTGGCGAAATAGGTCGTCCGGCCGAGTTCACTGGTGGAAGAGAAATTCCAATCAAAACCAACGAGAAAATCGAGTTCCGGCTGATCGGGACGAAATTGGAGTTACTTGCGGTAAATAAAAAGGGAAAGATGATTTTGGAGATCAAATCTGAATTCTCTCAAGTTGATAATAGCTTACCACCGATCGATGGCGTTCCATGTTTTCGCGTACGCCGATGTAATACTGGCGTCCACACAAATATGGGCGACACGATTGCAATCGTGCTTGATTCAAAAACGGCTGAAGGCAAAGACGCGGAAATCGTGTTTTTGATAACGCCAAGACCTATAAAGAAGGTCGCTGTCGCTAATAAGCCCGAGGAAAGCAGCTCAGACTTTTGACCAATTGTGAGAAAGCTCAAATGCTTGCATGTCAAAACAGGCAGTTTGCAATTTAGTGAACATCTGTATATAGTACCGGCAACCAAGGAGCCGGGAAATGCTGCAAGAAACGCTTACCAAAAAACAAAAAGTTATCTTTGATTTCATTCGCGCGAAAATTGAGGACCGTGGTTTCGGGCCTACGATTCGTGAAATTGCCGACGAGATGGGGTTTAAGTCACCCAATGGCGTGATGTGCCATCTAACGGCTCTTCAGAAAAAGGGATTGATTAACCGGACCAACAATAAATCGCGGTCCATCGTTTTGACTGACGAAGTCAACGAAGAACTCAACGGTTTTCCGATGGCCGGACGAGTCGCTGCTGGTGCACTGATGGAAGCCTTCGAGCAGACGGAGCGTTTGGATGTGGCGACGCTTTGGCCCAAGAAAGGAACTTATGTTCTTGAGGTCGAAGGCGATTCAATGATCGAAGCCCAGATCGCATCCGGAGATTACGTCGTCGTCAAACGGAGACATACTGCTTCGGCTGGTGACATCGTGGTCGCGAGAACTTCTGATGGTGAAGCGACTTTGAAGTACTGGTTCCCAGAAAAGAATCGTGTTCGACTTCAGCCCGCTAACAGTACGATGAAACCGATTTACGCGCGAGACGTAAAAGTCATCGGTGTGGTGATTGGTGTGATCCGGCAGTATTGATTTTCCCGGAGTATCGCTTGCGAGGGCTTAGTTTTGGGAATCGTCCCAGTTTTGCAGTGCGCTTAACTTTGCGGTACTCGTGAGTTCGCGGCCAGTTTATTGAAAGAAGGCTTCTTTCATTTTGAGGCTCATCTTGGAATCGAACGGCAGCTTCAAATCCACTGCAGCGGTGGCTTGATGCTGTGCACCCTCGCTAAGGGATCTTTAACAGGGGCCACTACAACAGACTCGAGGTTGCAACGCTATGCATGATCTCAAGGTTGCCCATAAAGGCGGAGTTTCTCTTGGTCACGAGGATACGCATGGCCACCCTACCCTGCTCGATGGTCAACCGGGACTCGCTGGTCTTTTTCAGCGGCGACCGGTTGACTGACAGGTTTGCGAACTCGGCCGTGCCGGAGGCTTTTAAAAATAGACCGTCGCGACTGTTTCTTCAGATTAAATCCGATTGAGTAAGTGCGTTACTCGGCGGTCAATGCTCTCTGGCGACTCAAACTTGCGATCCTCAACCAGCAACCAGTTAAGCCAGTTTGTCGAACCCAGTAAAACAGCACACCGATCCAACGCGAGAATGCAATCGAAATCAATCGGAAGTTTTCGAACTGAACGATACGCATCCAAGGCACCGTCCCAACGTGCTACTTCGTTGCCGATCAAACTTCCCAGCAATCGAGAAATATCCATGTCAACCATGTCCATTTGCATGGCTCCAAAATCGACGAGCCCCGTAACAACATCACCTGAGAACAGTACGTGGTCGTGCCAAATGTCTCGGATGACAGGTTGGACTGGAACGGAGATTTTCTGGAACGGCGAGAGTTGCTGGTGCAATTCTCGAGCTAGCTGCGCACCTTGTGATACGACTTTATCGCGAAGTAGAAAAAGCGATGTTGGCAAGCCGTGGTCGCTAGCTCCCATGGCCGAACGGCCGATTCGACTCAACGATTTTGGAACGTCATTGAGTTGCCGGATTCGCGATTCGATTCCTGGTGACGGTCGAAAGTCGAGATTGACTTGAGCCGATGCGAGGTGAAATCGTGCCAGGCAATCCATCGCGTTTGCCAGTCGGTTGTCATTGGGCTCTAAGTCAAAATCAGCGGTGCCCGGCATCCAAGGGGCCAACTCCCAGAAAAAATTGAATCGCTGTAGGAATCGATTACCAGATTTGTCATTGATGGGAACAGAAATTTCCGGGCAGCCATTGTTGGAAACATGGACCAAAACAAGATTGATCCATTCCAGCCGTTGGCGATCGGGATGACTCGGCGGCCAGCGGCGTAAGCAATAAGATTGGCCTGACGTTCGGATTTTCCAAATCTGTGCGCCACTAAATCCGCCAGCGCCGCCCAGGTACTCAGCTTCTTCGATTGCTGGAAGCTTGTAGTTCTCAAGTATGGAATGGACGATCGACAAAGCTAACTCTCAGGATTCATTTCTCAAACGGAAATTGTCATTCCTGCAGTTCGGAAACAACCACTGAGATGTTCTGGCCACCAAATCCGAAACTGTTCGTCAAAGCGATTTTGCAATCGGCTTCACGCGCGACGTTTGGAATATAGTCGAGATCACATAACGGATCTGGGTTCTCGTAGTTGATCGTGGGCGGCAACACGTTGTCGCGGATTGCCATCATGCAAACGATTAATTCTGTCGCACCCGCGGCAGCAATCAGGTGGCCCATCATGCTTTTCGTGCTGGAGATCGGAGTCTTACCTGCATTCTCACCAAACACTTCGCGACAGGCTTTGGATTCAACTTTGTCATTGACCGTCGTGCTGGTTCCATGAGCGTTGACGTAATCAACTTGTTCAGGCATCACTCCGGCATCGTCGAGTGCCATTTGCATGCACCCGATCGCGCCACGTCCATCAGGGTGAATGTCTGTTACGCGATAGGCATCAGCGGTCGAGCCGTAACCAATGATCTCGCCCCAAATGTGAGCGCCGCGTGCTTTGGCGTGTTCGTATTCTTCCAACACAACCATGGCTGATCCCTCGCCAAGAACGAATCCGTCTCGCAGGCGGTCGAACGGACGCGACGCGCCTTCTGGGTTGTCGTTGTTAGTTGAAAGAGCTGTGAGCAGGTTGAAACCCGTGACTCCAAACGGATGGATCATGCTGTGCGTTCCGCCCGAAAGCATCACATCAGCTTCGCCGCGTCGAATGATTTCGGTGGCTTCGCCAACTGCTTGATTGCTCGCTGCGCATGCCGTCAAACAATTCGCATTGGGACCCTGCGCGTTGAATAGACTCGCAATGTGCCCAACGGGCATGTTGGGTTCTTGCTCCAATTCCAATACTGGATCAAGAGTATCCAATCCGGCACGGGTGAATTTTGTTAGATCAAGATTGCCTTCTTCATCCAGTGAGGTTGCCATCATGGAAGCAAATGCCATGAAGTCCTGATTGCCTTCGCCGCTGCCCATGTAGACGCCGAATCGACGGCGGTCTTTTATGTGTTCGGCGACTCCCGAACCATGGAAGGCCTGCATTGCAGCACCCGCTGCAAATTTTGTGTGACGCCCGCGGTTTTTCCAAATCTCTGGGTTATCAATGAAGTCTGCGAGATCCCAATTTTTGATTTCGGCGGAGATGCGGGTTGGAAATTTGCTCGCGTCAAAGATCGTCGTGTAACCGACGCCGGATTTACCTTCTTTGATGGCTGACCAAACTGTTTCAATATCGTTGCCGAGCGGATTGATCACGCCAACACCGGTAACGACAACGCGTCGACGATCTTTGTTTGAAGAAATCATTTTCAAACTCCAACTTTCAAATATGCTTTTTCGGCTTCCAACATGTGTTCGGGAACTTTCACGGGTGTTCCGTCGGAGTAAACACCGACTTCGAACAGGCGAAGCAATCTGATCATGCGGCAGAATTGAGCTGGTTCAAATAGCTCTACGTTTTCAAATCGTTGGTCATCAAGGCTGGCAAACATCAACTCAATTTCACCATGCTGACGGTCGCCGATGTGGGAAGTTCCCTTTACCATCGCGCCGATGCCTTCCTGGTTTTCGATGGTTACTCGATAGGTCAATGTGTCGCCGGGATAGGCTTCGAAATTAAATTTACTCTTTGTGATTTTCGCCAAAACGACGCGATCTTTAAAGTCGCTCATTTGGCCAATCAACAATCCACCGGTTTGAGCAAGTCCTTCAATGATCAACGAAGTCGGGCAATACGTGCGTCCCGGTGCGTATTCATCGACGGACTCTTCGCTGAGGCTGACGCTTTTTACAGCGGTCGCCGATTGTCCGCTTACAAATTCAGTAAACCTATCGATCCAGAACCAACGCATCAATAAATCCCAGCAATTCAGTGAATTAACAAATGACAGAAACAAATGAAGGCCCAATAGGCGACGTCGCCCTTGGACCTTTTAAAATGAAAGCACGTTTGCGAACTTAGCTCGTTTTCGTTTGAACGTAGTTGCAAAGGTCTTTAACAGTTAGCAAGTTGCCAAAGTCTTGAACCAAAGGATTGGCTTCGAACTTTGTTAGATCGGCGAACGGCATGCGCTCTTTAAGTTTAGCCAAACCATCAGGTGTGACTTTTCCATCGCTGATGTACTCAGCGTTTGTCAAAATGTCGTCGGGGAAAAGTTCGTCTCTTGGGATCGTGATGCCAAATGTCTTTTCCAATTTGAAAACGATATCCAGAAAGTCGATCGACTCGGCTCCCAAGTCGCCGACCATTGTTGCTTCTTCGGTCACTTCGTCATCGTCCACGCCGAGCGCGTCAATGAGTGCTTCTTTGACCTTACCAAATACCTCTGCGTTTACGGGCATTCGTAAATCTCTCCGTTTGAACTTCTATATGTGTGAATATTGTTTGCAGCAATGTTACTAACGATGCTGCGATCGTTTTTGTTTTAATTCGCCAAAGGTTCCAGCGACGTTACTAATGAAGTCAAATTCTCTGGCTCAAGTTGATTGCAAAGCTGGCGAAACGTCAATCGAAATTGATGATTCATGTAATTGTCTATCGCAGGATCAACTTCTTCCCGGTCGGCTAGATTAAATGTTTCAACAACCAATCGTCCGCTTGTCGCTGGTTTGCCGTTTACGGATCCCGCAACTTTTAACGTGGTGAACGACTCGTTTTCAGATTTGATCGAAGCAACCACCATTAGTGAATCACCTGGTTGAACGAATCCTTGAAACTTTAGTCCTTTGGTCTCCCTTAACACAACACTGGAATGCTTGAAATCATTTGTTGCACGAACCAACCACATGCTGGCTTGGAACAATGACTCGAGCATCAAGACACCGGGCATGACTGGAAAACGCGGAAAGTGATCCTGCAAGTACTCTTCTGATAGGGAAAGGCACTTAACGGCAGAAATCGATTTGCCTTTCTCCAGCGCGGTAATTCTGTCAAGCTGGGAGAAACGCATGCGTTGGCCAATAAGGGGTCGTTGTCAGGGGTGAAATTCATCGGCTGACATCGAAATGGTCTGCTTTACCGACTTGCCTAAATGTAACAAAACCATTGTTTTGCCTCAACAACAGATACTCCGTCACGACCGATTTGGACAGGAATTATCAACGGACACCGCCTTTGAAGAGCCAGCGAATGTCCTTGCGGGACCATATCTAACTGTTGCCCGATCTGATAAAATATTGCCATGCGCCGAGGAATAGCAGTCTCACCAGGAGTCGCGATTGGCACAGCCTACGTGATCCATCAGATTTTCGTTAATCCGGACACGAAGCGCCTCGAAGACTCCGAAATTACCGCCGAACTGGCAAACTACGAGACGGCTCGAGATAAAGCCGGTGCGGACCTTCGTGCGTTGGAGCGGAAGGTTGAAGCTCAGGTCGGACACGAAGAAGCCGCCATTTTCGCGGTCCACCAAGCCATTCTCCGAGACGCCGCCTTCACCAAAAAAGTCCGCAATTGGATCGTGGACGAGCGAATCAATGCCGCCGCTGCCCTGCACCGCTTGTTGGCCGAATATACGACTTTGTTCTCAAAAACTCAGGACGAATATCTGCAGGAACGGTTGAATGATGTCCGCGATGTGATCATCCGGTTGAGTGGCCATCTCAGCGATGTCCTCAAACCGGAAACAAATTCCATCGAAGGCCCGCTGATTGTCATCGCGGATGAACTGTTGCCGTCGCAGGTGGTCGCACTTGGAGACATCGAAGTTTTCGGGATCGTTACCGAAAAAGGAAGCCAAACAAGCCACGCCGCAATCGTTGCCCGGTCGCGCGGTATCCCAGCCGTTTCAGGCGTCAAAGGAATCGTAAGAAAAGTCAAAACTGGCGACACCATCGTCGTCGATGGCCGCGATGGTCACGTCGAGATCAACCCAAATTCAGAAACACTGAAAGCATTTCGGAAACTTGAGCGAGAGTTTTTTGATCTCAAGGATCAGCTTGCCTCCAATCGTGACCTTCCTGCAAAAACACAAGACGGCGTGGATCTACGTCTGCAGGGAAACATCAACGGAGTGCCTGATGCAAAAGCCGCCACTGCAATGGGCGCATCTGGGGTTGGGCTTTATCGAACTGAGTATTTGTACCTGACACATTCCGATGTGCCTGATGAGAACGAACAGTACGAAACCTATCGTGACATCGTTGCAAACAGTCCTAACCACAACGTCACGATTCGGACTTTGGACATTGGTGGTGACAAAACAGTCGCTTATCTTGGCCACGATCACACCGAGGCCAATCCCTTCATGGGCTGGCGTAGTATTCGTTTGTCATTTGAGCATCCCGAATTTTTCAACACACAAATTCGAGCCATCGTTCGAGCGGCCAGTGAGTTTCCACAGGGCAACGTTCGTCTTATGTTCCCGATGGTGACAACGGTTGAAGAGATTCGAAAACTTCGCAGCATGGTCAGACGGGCCTATAAAACATTGAACTCGAAAGGCATGAAGACAAAAGAAATGCCGATCGGAATGATGCTGGAAGTCCCCGCTGCGGCCGTTTCAATTTCAACCATGATTGATCTCGTAGACTTTGTTTCCATTGGAAGCAACGACCTAGTGCAATATCTCATGGCAGCAGATCGTGACAACCCCAAAGTATCCCATCTCTGCCAGCCGCTCGCGCCACCCGTATTGATCGTTCTCAAAAACGTGATCGAAGTGTGCAATAAGGCAAACGTTCCAGTGACTGTTTGCGGTGAAATGGCAGGCAAGCCACGTGCGTTTGTATTGCTGTTGGGAATGGGGTTGAGGCGATTCAGTATGAGTCCCGCATTCGTTCCTTCGATCAAGCAACTCGCCAGTCAAATTTCCATTGAAGAAGCCGAGCGAATTGTCGAATCGGTGATGAAGTTCAAAACGACAGCCCAGGTCAAAAAGTACATGAATCGCGTGATCGAACAGATCGCACCGAACCTAAAGATGCTTTCTTCTGACTAAAGGACCTCGGTTGTGGCAAGCCGGCGGTCACGGCTGACAAGCCTTCAATGTGGATCCGTTTTAGGATCGTTTGCACTTAAAAAACTCCCCGTGAAAAATCAAACGGGAGGCTGCCTTTTTTGTATGCCGTACGATTCCTGCAACCACATTCCAACCAGCACAATCGTGCCGACCAAAAACAAAATGCTCGGTTGAAACCTAATCGCTACGGCGACTTTTCCAAACATGCTTGCGAATACGAAAAAGCCAACCAGCAATAATGCGATTGTTTTTTGTGTTTTGTCAGTCCGCCAGTCATCGCTGAACGACGCCCCAATCAAAATCATTGGCAATAACATGATCGTCAGATCGTAAGTGTAAAAGTGTGGGCTCAGAAGGATTGTGCAAAGGACCAAAACCGCGAACTGTCGTGCAAAGCGTGACGAATCGGTGGCAATTTTTCCGCGAAGTATATTCCAAAGAGTCACACAGATGCCGATCGACAAAATGCCGACAACAATCTTAATCACGTTTGCGGGAAGCCAGCTCGAAAGCGAAAGTTGGCACGCGCCCCAAAGGCTGTGGGAATCTTCCAGCAGATAGCCACCTGACTGAACGTAATCAGTCATGCCTCTCACGACGTTTAGATATTCTGACCAAAGGTGGAGGTGCATCAAATACGAACTGCCAACGATGGCTCCGACGACTACTCCTGCCCCGGTCGCAAAACGCCATTGGCCTTTGGCTAACATTGCCAGTCCAATCACGATCCCAAGATGAGGTTTGAATACGATCAGCCCAAACACGGCTCCGGCAACAAAAGGTCGCTTGTGATGAAGCAGGACAAAAGTGGCTGTCAGGATCAGCAGAAGGAAAGTGGCTTTTTGTCCCATATTAAAACAGGTCAACAATGGAACAAAAAACAGGCTTGCGACAAGCCAGGTGCCAAGCAGTTGACGACTGGGCTGGTAAAACTTGAAAAGTAAGAACCCGGTCAACGAAAAAGCAATCGCTGACATTACAGCCCATACTCGCATCGCGTTGGGATAACTTAAACTCGCAAGCGGTTGGAGCGCGGCGTAATAAAATGGTGGGTAAACCATCGGGAAGAAATTTTTGTCTGGCCACTCAAATTCAACCAGCTCAATGTCGTGTTGGAGCGACTTGAAATGTGCAGGATCATAGAGCCGATCTTGCTCGCCATTTTTGAAGATCGTCGCGCCAATCCATTCTTGCAAAAAATCACTACCAAGAGGCTCGTCACGAACACCTGGAGCCGGTTGAAAATTTGGCGAGACGAACAGGATCACGCTGATCACTAGAAGGGGCAGCGCAAGCAGTAGCCAGGGCGTTTTTGGTGGGGCTAGATCAGAAATAGATGACGTTTTCTGTCCATCAACTTTACTAGCTGCTAGGTTTGGATTGGCAGTGGGTGAGGTTTTGTCTTTTTGGGGGGCGGGCTCTGTCATGCCAACAACATAGCTCAGAGCGCGAAATTCGCGAATGCCGATTGCAGCGACTCAATGTGTGCTTGACGCTCCGCGACCAGCAACTTAACAGTAAGTCTGAAAAAATGGCCGCCTGACCAACCCAATTAGCAACGCGAATCGAAAGACACGATTTCCACGGCACCGTTGGTCACAGACCAATTGCTGATTTCTAATTCGCCATTGTGATGAAGATGTGCAAACTCACCGACGTTAAATGCCGTGAATCCGCACAGGCTGAGTTTGTTGCGGGAGTCATCTCCGAGATAGACTCCGGCCGGCGTGTTAAATTCTGCATATCCACTCACGCTAAGTCTCATATTCGCTGCGTCGGTGATGTAGCTGCTGCTGGATAGCAAAGCCGCATCGGCAACATTGTTACCGACTAAGTGCATTCGACTGGTTTCTTTTATTCGAGCGACACCCGTATTAAAACTCAGCTCGCCGAAATTCGCCGATCCGATTTGCCCGACAGACACAAAATCGGGGGCTTGAAATGAGGCCAACCCATTGATCATCAAGTTGTCAGATTCACCCGCGTTGGCCAACCAAACGGAACGATCAGATTTCGCGTTCAAGACATCGGCTTCGATACTTGCATTTGCAACGTTGGAGATTCGACCAGTCGAGGTCAAATAAATTCCCTTGGCTGTGTTGTTGCCGCGAATCGCAATGTTACTCGTTGAACGAAGAATCACGTTTCCAGAACTGTTGAAAGTCATCAGGCCAGTCTGCACTTCGTCCATGAAAATCTGTGTTGCGGTCAAGTTGACTGTGGAGGCTTTGAAAGTTTTGGCTTCGTCTGCATAAGTCGAAATTCTCCCGTCGGCAGTCAGGTCAACGTGGTACTTCGAAATGATGAATCCGCCACGATACAGTTCAAAGTCGCCTTTGGATGAATACAAAATGACTTCCGTGGGATGCAGTCCCAAGCGTCCGATGTTGGAAATGAAAGATGCGTCATCTTCAAACACCGTCACATAAGTCGAGCTGTTTGAGCCAAACGAACCGAACCGCACATCTCCTGCTTCGTTAATCACGAGGTTGCCGGGTTCCTCAAGTATTTCAACACCCGTGGCGAGAAACAGCTTTGGCCGCGCGTCGAAGTGAGCATGTCCTCCAACCGAGATCAAATCCGATTCGTGGTCAGCGAGAAAAACCGTTTGTGTGCCCCAAAAATTCGCATTTTGCTCGACGACCAGCGAGGTTCCTTCCGCGTCAAAAATTTTGTTGTCGCCGCCTCGGAATTCCAAAGTCTTGGCAGTGTTTTCACCAACCAGATTAATGACGCTAACCGATGTGCCGTTAAACTCGCCAAGGTCCTCGAGAATCGAAATGAAAACGTGTCCCTCAGATTGAAACTGAAGTCGAGTTAATTCTGAATTGCCGTTGAAGGGAGACAGGTCAAATTCAGCGTAGACGTTGACCGAGTTAAAGATGATGCCCTCACGCCCGAACAAGTTAATTTGGCCAGTAACGCCAATCTGGTCCGCCGCGATCAGCAGCGTGGGTGCTTCGAGTGTTAGGTTGCCGGAGGCGACAAAAGTTGATCGGACAGTGTTACCGCTCTTTTGACCAATCACAATCGACTCGTCCGAACGGATCATTCCATTGTGAAAAGACGCCGATGGTAAATCGATCTTCTGGCTGCTGTAAATATTTGCTTCGCCGGTTGATGAAAGTGTTACTCTGTCAAAAATATTTTCTGGCTGAGTAAGCGTGATTGTTTCACCGCCCAGAGAACCAGCAGTCAACTGGACCGACGTGCCATCTGATTGTGAAATGTCCTCGACGTCGCCGTAAAGCGTTAGATCCTTGAAGTCAGTGGCAAAAAACAAGTCGACAGGGTTGGTCGAGTCATCGATCTCAATCGCCAAGCGTGGGGATGCAGTGTAGGTCAACGTTGAGGTGCCGCTTCCTACCCATCGCCCTTCAATGTCGTTTCCTGACCAGACATCGCCGTTGGGGAGGGTGAACACCGTCGCGTTGTCGTCTTGAGAAACGGACAGTACTTGGTCGGGAGCGAAGGCTTGGAGGCGAAGACGACTGGTTTCTAGTGTCGGCCCAAAATGAGCCAGCAGTCTGCGTGGTTCAAATGCGTCGTAACCTAACTTTGATTTTCTAATCCTAACCATTTTAACCCCGAAGCGATATTCTACGACCAAGTTAATTAATTCCTATTGGATATCAATTGTAACAACGAGTTCCACAAAAGTGATAGAAAATTGGGGATGAAGGAAAGCGGCTCAGCCGAAATATGAACTAAATGCTCGACCAGAGGCCACCTTCCGAAGAAAGGCAGGCCTGTGTCGCCACATTTAAACCACTGCGCACAAAAAAACCTCTGCGAAAACAGAGGTTGGTTTTTCAATGTCCAAAGACTTACGTCAAAGAACTAAGCCGATGTAGAGTGAGTATCGATTACCGATTGCAATTCAGCTTTATCTTTAAAACCCTGCATACGCTCGACGACTTCACCGCCTTTGAAAACGAGCAATGTCGGTACGGCGGAAATGCCATACTTAACGGCGAGTTCCATGTGATCGCCAACGTTTACTTTTCCAACAATTGCTTTGCCGTCGTTGTCAGTTGCCAACTCATCAATGACTGGACCCAGTCTTTTGCATGGCGGTCAGCCCATTGAGTAAAAATCTACAAGTACAGGAGCCGTCGCTCCCAGAACGTCCGTTTCGAACGTTTCTACGTTAAATTCTGTTGCCATTTTATAACTCCAATTTGGTTTGTTATTTTCGAATGCCCGATTTTATCTGCGCAAGAATTGTCGTCAATCACTCGCTGGATTGCATCGGTATTCGTTGGTTTTGAGAGCGATAAAGTGTTTTGACAGTTCGCCGTGTGACATTTCGCCTGTGCACTGGATAGTTGCCCTTCAGCTGCAGAAACTGTCAGTGGCTGGTTGTGGATCCCGAGGTCTGGCAGTTGGTTTACCTTTCTAAAAAGAACGCAGCATGTCGGTGGCGCGATTGGGTGACTCAATCATTTCAAACAGGAATTCTTCCAAGTCGATTGGTTCCAAGTTTGCGACTTTCATCACGCACTGGGCCAAGGGGATTTCTCGTGGCAGCACTCCGAGGAATCGACGGAAGATTTCGGGTCCAATTTGGATCATTGGAATTTCGTATTCCAGGTGCTCGGTTTCATCCATTACCGTCACGTAATCTTCATTGGAAAGATCATTGAGTCCGTGAAGACAAATTAACTCCATGGTTCCTTTGACAAGTTCGTGGATAAGCAAAGGCCAAGTGATTGCTTTGGCTACAACTTTCAGCCCGTCATCATGACGATCAACACCGCCCCACCCCACCATCAATTGAAGTGTCAGACGACCTTGCCAAGTCTTGGGCCGGCGAACAGTGCCCCAAGCTGGAGTCGGGGTTAGCGAAGCAGAAAGTTGTTCCGTCTCGATCCCAAAAATCTGATGACAGACTTTTTTGCCAAGCACTTCTAACATGCCAAAGTGTGGGATTTCTTTGGCCGACAATTTTTGGAAAACATGAAACATGCAGGCTTCGTTCTGAAATCCTGATAGTGGCAGTCCCTTTTCGCGGCAACGATTTTTTGCTGAGTTAAAAGCATCGATCGCAAGCTGACGACCGTGTCGACGTAAAAAACGATGGCGATAAAAAGGGTGTGTTGGGCGATGCAAGGTCTTCCAAAACTTCATCGTCCGACCAGCCACGATGATAATCGCACCGCGCCAGTAAGCCAGGTTGTTACAGGTGTTGAATTTGTCGTAGAGTGGAATCAGTCCGGTGTCGAGGAGGTTCATCTCGGTTCGAACAGAATGATGTGCAGTTAGAAACGCATGGGTGGCGGCACCTTGAATAAGAATGTTCAAAGTCAACCGTTTGTTGATTAAGTGGCGAACTTCTGGTTCCATGTCATCCGCCACAGCTCGGGTCTTGCCAATCACCTGATTATGTCCGCTCAGTTAACTTTTGAAATGTCCCGACCTTATGAGGTTGCGGTCGGTCCATCGTGGTGATGCGATGCTGCCAATTGGTTCGGCGATTTCCGTCAGTTCAATTTCGATGCACGTGGTTATGTCCGCGTCCGGTTTTTGTTTGCCCTTTGGGTTGGGGCAACGGTCGGTCAGTGGGCCACTTCGGTGCAAATGGAGAGGGCTCCGTTTCAGGTTGAGGGGCTGGCTTTGATGGTTGAGGAGCAACATCAGGCTCAACCACTGGTTGGGCTGGTTCTGGCATCAAGTGTGTCCGCGCGAAAAAAATTTAGAATGTTTGACCATCGGGCAAGGGGCGGTATCAGGGATCTTGCTGTTTAAATTGAATCGAAGATTTGCTGTGCCTTCGGCGATTGCTTGTAATTCATGCCGAAAGTATATCGTCGTCCAATACAAAAGGAAACGAAACCTTTACTCATCGTAGACCAGCAAGTCGCCCCCGTCGTATTCAATTAGTGTGCCAGCGGGCGATTGCAAATCGACGAGCATTCGACGTAGCAAGTCGACACCACCAACAAAGTCGTTTAGATGAACATCGAATCCGCAGGTGTCATCGGTCGTGAATCCACGAACGATTTCGCCTAGCTCTGAAGATTGCAGCTCCAACGATATGGGCAGCTCGAAACGCTCGATGCGTTCGCTTGATTGGATCGCTTCTGGGATTAGTACATAGACTTCGTGTGACAGCTTGAGTTCACCGGAAAAATACATTTCCGCTTTTTCAGGATCAGATTCTTCACCAGAAATGACTTTTTCAAAGTCTTGGAATTGCTTCTTGCGTTTTCGCTCAGCCAAGAATGCCAAGATAGAATGTCCGTTCGTGGCAATGAAGAAAATCGCAAGGCCGACAACCCCAAGCATTGCAAATGTTCCCGTCATAGTTCCGGTATCCGTGAAACAGAAATCAGATTTGAATGAGGTTGCTCGTTGGTTCGCTCAACAAGAAACATCGCCTGTTGAGTTCTCTCCCTCTACATTGCGAAACCATCAGAGACCTCGGGAGGTGCTGGTGCGTACCCCATCGGTTCCATCGAGCTTCCGGCTCGGCCTTGTGAAAGCGATCGCATGGCACTTGAGTATCCAAACAATTCCGCCAACGGCGCGTTGGCGATGATGGTCGTCGTTTCCAAATGAGTGTCGGTGCTGACGATTTGAGCCCGACGCTGAGCAAGGTCGCCCACGAATTCGCCGTAGTAATCTTCCGGAGTCGTGATCGTGAGTTTCATGATCGGCTCAAGCAAAATTGGTGCGGCCTGTCGAAGTGCTTTTTCGAACGCATCGCCAGCGGCCATTGAAAATGCCATCGGGGAAGAGTCTTCGTTTGCTTCAGCGCCAATCAAAGTGATACGGATTTTCGACAACGGGAAACTGCCGATCGCGCCGCCGCCTTCGCCGCGGGCCTTGAGTTCGTCTTTAACAGACTGAACCATATCCATGGGCATTGATTCTACTGGCAATCGACTTCGAATCGCGACGCCGGATTCCACTTTTTCGTCAGGCTCCATTCGAATTTTAAGTTTGGCAAACAGTTGCTTGCCTTCGACCAAACGCTCGCAGGAACCCGTTACCTCAACGGCTTGGCTGATGGTCTCGCGATAGGAAACACGCGGGCGGTGAACTTTGACGTTAAGGTTAAAATCACGAAGCAAACGATTTTTAATCACTTCGAGGTGAAGCTCACCCATGCCTGCGATCAACACTTGACCAGTTTCTTCGTTTTCTTCTGCTTTAAAAGTTGGGTCCTGTTTCTTGAGCAGCTCCAAAACCTCAGCGAGTTTCGTTCGATCGCCAGTCGATTCTGGCTCGATCGCCATCTCGATCACGGTCTCGGGAAACTCAATATTCTCAAGCAGAATGGGCGCTTTTTGGTCGCACAACGTGTCACCGGTGACAGCGAATCTTGGGCCGATTACACCAACGATCTCGCCGCAGGCTGCAACGTCGATTTGTCCGTCGCGTTCTTTTTTCGTCGCATGCAACTGCCACAGCTGAGCCGCGTTTTCCTTTTTGTCCTTGGACGGGCAGTAGATTCGAGAGTTGCCTTTTAGTGAGCCAGAGTAAACACGCAACCAATAAAGGTCGCCTGTTTTCGCAGGAAGGATCTTAAATACCAACGCACAGAATGGTTCATTCGGGTCAGGTTTGCGAACTTCCTGTTTGTCGTTTTTAGGGTTCGTGCCAATAACGGGAGGACGCTCGAGGGGATTGGGCAGGTAAAATTTCACGCCGTCGAGAACGCCTTGGACGCCGATACCGTGAAGTGCCGAACCACAGACAACTGGTTGGATCTTCCCAGCAAGTGTTGCCTCGCGGAGTGTCTTGCGAATCAAGTTGTTAGGGATGGGTTTGTCTTCAAACGCCAGTTCAGCCATCTCGTCGCTGATTTCGTAAAGCGCTTCCAGCAATTGCTCCCGAGCAAATTGAGCTTCATCCAAAACATCTTCTGGAATCGGTGAGTCAATTTGTTTCTTGCCTTCTTCTTCGTAGGTCAAGTAACGCATTTTGATCAAGTCGACGATTCCACGGAACGGATCATCGACGTGGGCGGGACCCATGCCAACTGGCAGCTGAACAGCAATTGGTTTTGCACCAAGCCTGCCTTCGATTTCCTTGAAGACTCGCTCAAAGTCGGCGCCTTCTCGATCGAGTTTGTTGATGAATGCCATTCGCGGCACGTTATATTTGTTTGCTTGCCGCCAGACGGTTTCGCTTTGGGCTTCGACGCCTTCGCGAGCACTGAAAACTACGACAGCGCCGTCGAGCACGCGCAGGCTTCGTTCGACCTCTGCGGTGAAATCGACGTGACCGGGTGTGTCCAGCAAGTTGATATGAATGTTGTTCCAGTCGAACGTCACACAGGCGGAGTAGATCGTGATGCCGCGGTTTTGTTCTTCTTCATCATCGTCTGTGGTGGTCGTTCCGCTGTCCACTTTTCCAACACGATGCTTCGCACCGCTAAGAAATAGCATCCGTTCGGTGACGGTGGTCTTTCCCGCATCGATATGCGCAATGATGCCGATGTTTCTAAGGTTTTGAAGATTACGGGACATGGTTTTCTTAAGTGTTTAAGTGTTTAAGTTTTCAGTGATAAGTGATAAGTGATAAGTGATAAGTGATTAGAGTGAGGCGTTTTTCAGATTGAGAAAAACAGCTCTTGTTGTCAGGTCGTTGGGTAAGACGCGGTCGAATGTTTTTTTAGGGGTTGTTCGTGAGCGAATGTGACTTGCGTTCAATCAACAGCCAGGTGGAGCCGCAGGTGTGGTGAACGGCGATTGATTGGCAGGACTGAGTGGACGACTGAAGTGGAGTTTGAGTCAGCGCAAAAAAAAACCGCTTCGTGCAGGACAAAGCGGTTTGTTTTTTGTTCGCGTTTACCAAGCAAAGTGAGCAAATGCTTTGTTCGCTTCAGCCATGCGGTGGGTGTTTTCGCGTTTTGTCATCGCAGCACCTTCACGGTTGTAGGCTGCAACCAGCTCATCGCTCAATCGCAAGTGCATTGGGCGACCTTTCTTGTCGCGAATGGCAATCAGCAACCAACGAATGGCAAGTGATTGTTGGCGAGAGCGATTGACTTGCATTGGGACCTGATACGAAGCACCACCCACACGCTTGGAGCGGACTTCGATATGAGGTTTCACGTTTTCTACCGCTGTGGTGAAAACGTCGATCGGTTCCGCGTCCGGAACCTTTTTCTTGATCTCATCAAGGGCGTTGTAAAAAACGGCCTGTGCAGTGGTTTTCTTTCCGTCCCACATCAAGCAGTTGATGAACTTACTGGCCAAGATCGAATCGAATTTTGGATCTGGCTTAAGCTGAGTTCGGCTGGCTGTAATTCTTCCCATGGCTTCTATCTATTGATTTGTGCTTGTTGCTTTAAAGTTCAAATTCCGTCAGTCAAATGTCTGCACTACTGCAAACCTGCGCTTTGATGCACAGTCATTGACCCTGCGTTGTCGTCGCTTATTTCTTGGCGCCGTAACGGCTTCGAGATTGCTTACGACCTTCAACACCCAGTGTATCCTGAGCACCACGAACGACTTGGTATCGAACACCAGGAAGATCGCGAACACGGCCACCACGTACTAGGACGATGGAGTGTTCCTGCAAGTTGTGACCTTCGCCCGGGATGTAAACCGTGACTTCTTTTCCATTGGAAAGACGGACACGAGTAATCTTCCGAAGAGCCGAGTTTGGCTTCTTTGGCGTCATGGTACGCACTTGCAAACAGACACCCTGTTTTTGTGGGCATCGTTCCAAAACCGGAGCTTTGGTGAATTTGCGTTTTTTCTTGCGTTTCTTGCGAAGTAGTTGATTGATCGTTGGCATTTGTTTTCTTTGCGCGTCGGTTGACCGGGCCCACTCAAAAACCCGAGTGGAAGCCCGTAAAATTAATGTTTTACGTCAAATTGTCAACCTCTAATTTGAATTTTGAGGTTGTTGGTTGGTCCAGTTGCCTAATTCGTTAAACAGATTCCTATGGAATCGTCGTTTTAGACGCCACCGTCCAGTTCGTCTTGCCATTCCTTGAGTTTGTCCCATTCACCAGTTGCGGCCAATTGAGCCTGATCTGGCCACGTTGTGGGGTTTCTTGAAGCCATCAGGCCGCCTTCAGCTTCTAAAATCGCTTTGATGCTCTCAGGTGAAGTGCTCGCAAGTTGAGCAAAACTCATGATTCCCGCTGCGTTTAGGAGTTCGGCAACTTTTGGCCCAATTCCTTCGACTTTGGTCAAATCGTCAGAGGCAACGATCTTTCCGCCGTCCAGTTCGTCTTGCCATTGGCTTAGTTTGTCCCATTCGCCTGCAGCAGCCATGCGAGCCTGTTCTGGCCATGTTGTTGGCTGATGAGCACCAAAGCCGCCTGCAGCTAGAAAGCCCTGCAGTTCTTCTGCTGTGGTCTCTGCGATTTGAGCAAATGTCGTGATTCCGCCAGCATTCAAGTGCTCAGCGATCTTTGGTCCGATGCCTTCAATCTTTGTGAGATCTTCGGGGATCGGAGCTGGGGTTGCGGCTATCGGAGCAGGAGCATCGGCCGATGGCTTGCCACCGTCCAGCTGATCTTGCCATTCCTTTAATTGCTCCCATTCTCCAGAGGCGGCTAGTTGAGCTTGGTCAGACCAAGTCGAAGTGTTGTGAGCACCGTAGCCACCAACGTTGTCTAGGATCTGTTTGACCTGAGCTGGATCTGTTCCGGCCAACTGTGCGAACGTCGTGATCCCTGCTGCGTTGAGGTGACCCGCAATCGCCGGGCCGATGCCTTCGATTTTTGTTAGGTCATCACCAACTGGTGTTGCAGGTGTCGCAGGAACTGATTCTGGAGTCGGAGTCCCCGAGAATCCAGCATTTGACACGACCGGATCCGCAGTGGCCGGAGGAGCGTCAAACGTAGTTTCGACCGGCGGAGCATCCATTGTTGGAATCGTTGGTGCTGCTTCAGCAGGAGGTGTCGCAAGTGCGGGAGCCTCTCCTCCTACAATACGGCCACCGTCCAGTTGATCTTGCCATTCTTTTAGATGCCCCCATTCACCCGAAGCAGCGAGCTGCGATTGGTCGGGCCATGTTGTTGGGTCGTGAGCACCGTATCCGCCTTGTGCGTCCAGGATTTCCCGAATGCGTTCTGGCGTTGTTGCGGCAAGCTCAGAGAACGAGTTGATTCCAGCCTCGTTTAAGTGTTTGGCAATCGCTGGTCCGACGCCTTCGATTTTGGTCAAGTCGTCGCCACCGATTGCGGTGTCTTCAGTCGCGGTTTGACCACCAAGAAGAGCCGATAATCCGCCTTCTGGAGTTGCTCCCGCCATAGGCGTAACGTCTTGTGATGACATCGCGGCGGCGAAAGGATCTCCGCCCATTCCTCCGTCAGCCGATGGGCTGGCAGATTCGAGCAGTGGGAAACTTTCTTCGAGCGTTTGTGAAGGAGCGGCTGCTGCTTCACGCATGGCTTCGAGGTTGTACTGAACTTCCGAGTTTTGGAATGTCTGGAAACCGGTACCGGCTGGGATCAAGTGACCAAGGATCACGTTTTCCTTCAGGCCGACAAGGTTGTCGACTTTTCCAGCCAGAGCGGCTTCGGTAAGTACTTTTGTGGTTTCCTGGAAACTAGCGGCCGAGATAAAGCTGGAACTCTGTACCGCCGCTTTTGTGATACCAAGCAGTTGGGTGCTGTAAGTCGCAGCCTTTGGCTTGGTTCCCTTGGCTGGCTTTCCACCCATCGTTTCAATTTTCGCGTTGGTTTCTTCAAAGACGATTTTTGGAACGATTTGTCCTTTGCTGAAATCGCTGTCGGCTTTGTCTGTAACCTTCGTGCATTTCGTAAGCTGCTCGTTGACTTGCAAGAAGTCAAAACGGTCGCAGATCAAGCCAGGCAACATGTTCGTGTCGCCAGCGGATTCGATTTTCACTTTACGCAACATTCGAGCAACGATGATCTCGACATGCTTGTCGTTGATCTCCACACGCTGGCTTCGATAGACCTGTTGGATCTCGTGGCCAAGGTATTGCTGAACGGCTTCTTCGCCAGAAACGCGAAGGATGTCGTGAGGAACCAATGGACCATCGACCAATTGCTGGCCTGCGGTAACGATGTCGCCCGTGTGTACTCGGAATCGTTTTCCGGGTGGTACAAGGTGTTCAGCTTCAATTCCACTTTCGCTCTTCACGATGATGGAGCGCTTTCCACGTTTCTTTTCGGCAAGAATTTCAACGACGCCGTCGATCTCAGCGAGAACGGCAGGGTCTTTTGGTTTTCGAGCTTCGAAAATCTCTGTAACACGAGGAAGACCACCAGTAATGTCCGAAATACCAGAAGCTTCACGCGGCGTTTCAGCCACAGTCGAACCGGCCGAAATCATGATGCCTTCATCGACAACAATGTGAGCACGTTCAGGCAGGTAGTAAACGTCGGCAACGGTTCCGTCTGCATTCTCGATGACGATCTGCGGATGCATGTCGCCTTTGAAGTCAATGATCGAACGACGGATCGTTCCACTGGCCTCTTTCTCGATTTGCATCGTTTCGCCTTCGACGATGTCTTCGTAGCGAACCTTACCAGCGACTTCTGACAGGACGGGAACCGCGTGAGGGTTCCACTGGCAGATCATCTGGTTCTCTTTGACTTCTTCATCGTCAGCGACGGCGAGGACAGAACCTTGTGGAATCTTGTGAGTCTCAAGTTCACGACCGCGTGGATCGAGAATTGCGATTTCACCGTTTCGGTTAAGAACAACCGTGTCGCCTTTGTCGTTGGTTACGTAACGCATGCGAGTAATTTTGACTCGGCCAGCTTTGCGACATGCTTTTTGGTTTTCTTCAGTCGTCGTATTGGCAGTACCACCGATGTGGAACGTACGCATGGTTAGCTGGGTTCCAGGTTCACCGATACTTTGGGCAGCGATGATACCGACGGCCATGCCTTCTTCGACCAAGTCACCAGTCGACATGTCCATGCCGTAACAGCAACGACAAACACCAAGGGGAGCGTCACAAGTCATCGGGCTACGAACTTGAATTTTTTCAAGGCCCATGTCTTCGATCTTACGCGCGATTTCGGGCGTGATCATTTGGCTGTCGCGAACGACGACTTCATCGGTAACCGGGTTAACGATGTTCTGACGAGAGACGCGACCGTTAATGGCGATTGCCAGTCGAACTTCGACTTGTTCTCCACGGTAAATAACACCTTTGGTGATACCTTTGGTCGTGCCACAATCTTCCATTGTGATCACAACGTTTTGGGCGACGTCGGCGAGTTTACGAGTCAGGTAACCGGAGTCAGCCGTTTTCAAAGCCGTATCGGCCAAACCTTTTCGAGCACAGTGAGTTGATGAGAAGTACTCAAGTACTGACAGGCCTTCGCGGAAGTTCGCCTTAATCGGCGTCTCGATGATTTCACCAGACGGCTTGGCCATCAGACCACGCATACCGGCCAGCTGTCGAATCTGTTCAATACCACCACGAGCACCAGAGTGAGCCATGAGATAAACCGGATTGACGTAGCCCATACCGCCACGATCATCCTTCTTCATCGCTTCCATCATTTCCTTGGTAATGCTCTCACGTGCGTGAGTCCAAGTATCTAGCACTTTGTTGTATCGCTCTTGCTCGGTAATCACACCACGCTCGTAGTGCTTACGGAACTTGAGAACTTCTTTTTCAGCTGCGGAAACGAATTTCTCTTTGGAATCCGGAGTCACGAGATCGTCAGTCGCAAACGAAAGACCACTTCGCGTGCTTTCGCGGAAACCAAGCTGGTTCATGTCGTCAAGCAGCTCAATGGTTTCACGACGACCAAGCGTTTGATAACAGTCGGAAATCACAACCGCAAGATCACCACTCTTAAGTGGGTAGTTGTAAAAGTCCAAGCCGTCGGGAAGCATCATGTTGAACATGACGCGGCCGTAACTGGTTTCGATGACCTGGCTAGGTAGCCGCTCTTCTTCGTTGACGCGAACAAATCGACCTTCAGGAAGTCGAACTTTGATTTCCGCGTGGAGGTTGATTACGCCCAATGAAAAAGCGGTGTCGGCTTCGGCGAGTGACGAGAAAGTCATTCCTCGGCCGTGCTGGTTAGGCAGAACCAACGTCACGTAATAGCAACCCATCACGGTGTCCTGCGACGGACTCATAATCGGGCGACCGTTGGACGGAGCAAAAATGTTGTTTGTCGAAAGCATCAGCGTGTGGGCTTCGACTTGAGCTTCGATTGAAAGCGGCAAGTGAACCGCCATCTGATCGCCGTCAAAGTCAGCGTTGAATCCCTTACAAACAAGTGGATGCAAGTGAATCGCGTTTCCTTCAACCAAGATCGGTTCGAACGCTTGGATGCCCATGCGGTGAAGCGTAGGAGCACGATTCAACATGACAGGGTGGTTGCGAATTACCTGCTCAAGGATGTCCCAGACTTCTTCGTCCTTCCGCTCAAGCATTTTCTTGGCGCTTTTGATCGTGTCCGCGTGCCCCAGTTCTTTGAGCTTGCGAATGATAAACGGTTGGTAAAGTTCCAACGCGATTTTCTTGGGCAGTCCGCATTGGTGCAGTTTCAAACGAGCACCAACAACGATGACGGAACGAGCCGAGTAATCGACACGCTTTCCAAGAAGGTTCTCACGGAAACGACCTTGCTTACCTTTGATCATGTCGGTCAAAGATTTCAACGGTCGGTTACTGGAACCAAGCACTGGACGCTTACAGCGGTTGTTGTCGAACAGAGCGTCGACTGACTGTTGAAGCATCCTTTTTTCGTTGCGAATGATGACTTCAGGAGCATTCAAGTCAACAAGTTTACGCAGACGATTGTTGCGGTTAATAATTCGGCGATAAAGATCATTAAGATCGGAAGTCGCAAAGTTACCTGAGTCAAGCAAAACCAACGGACGTAAATCCGGAGGAATGACCGGGATTACGTCGAGGACCATCCACTCTGGCTTGTTGTCGCTGTCGCGGATCGACTCAACGATTTTCAGGCGGTTGGTGAGGTCTTTTCGTTTTTGCTTTGAACCAGTTTCGGCGAGCTCGATTCGCAAATCGTCTGAAAGTTTGACGAGGTCCAACTCGGACAGCAATTCGCGAACAGCGTCAGCACCCATGTTTGCTGTGAAGCTGCCTTCGCCAAACTCAGCACGTGCGGCGCGGTATTCTTCTTCGGTCAGCAATTGTTGACGCTCAAGATCCGTATCTCCGACATCGGTGACGACGTAATCCTGAAAATAAATAACTTTTTCAAGGCTGCTGGTTTTCATGTTCAGCAAGTTGCCCAAACGCGAGGGCATTGCTTTGAAGAACCAGATGTGAACAACGGGCGCTGCCAATTCGATATGGCCCATTCGTTTACGGCGGACGCGAGAGTGGGTGACTTTCACACCACAGCGATCGCAGATCATGCCTTTGTACTTCATGCCGCGATATTTACCGCAGGCGCATTCCCAGTCCTTTTCAGGACCAAAGATTCTCTCGCAGAACAGCCCGTCTTTCTCTGGGCGGTAAGTTCGGTAGTTGATGGTTTCAGGCTTTTTGACTTCGCCCATGGACCAGCTGCGAATGTCGTGCGGTCGAGCCAAAGAGATTTTGACTGAAGCATAATCGTTGATGCGATCGTAGGTGTTTTCGGCAGTTGCCATAAATCTCACCTGCTCCTTTTCATATATCGGGTTGCGTTTTGTATTGTTTTGGCTGTTGGTTTGATGGTTTTAAAAGACCATCTGCTCTTTGTTCATCAATGGAATCATCAAAAAACAGAATCAGGCAGGACACGTCAATGCCCTGCCTAGTTCATGTTTTTTCGTGGTTAGCCACGTCGTTTTTCAAGCTGCATGTTGAGTGCAAGACCGCGAATCTCGTTCGTCAGAACGTCGAAGCTCGCAGGGGTTCCGGCTTCCAGCGTGTTTTCGCCTTTAACCATCGACTCGTAGATCTTCGTTCGGCCTTCAACGTCGTCACTCTTAACGGTGAGCAATTCTTGGAGGATGTAAGCGGCTCCATAAGCTTCCAGAGCCCAAACTTCCATCTCTCCGAAACGCTGGCCACCGAATCGAGCTTTACCACCCAGCGGCTGCTGCGTAATCAACGAGTAAGGTCCGGTGCTTCGAGCGTGGACTTTATCGTCAACCAAGTGGTGAAGCTTCAACATATAGATGTAACCAACGGTGGTTTCCTGCGTGCATGGAATTCCCGTTCGACCATCGTAAAGCGTGTGCTTTCCGTGGGCCGGCAAACCTGCCTCTTCCAAACACTTGTTGATCTCGGCCTCAGAAGCTCCATCGAACACTGGCGTGATCGCTTGGAAGCCAAGTTTCGATCCAGCCCAGCCAAGGTGGGTTTCAAGAATCTGACCAACGTTCATGCGAGAAGGAACACCAAGCGGGTTCAGCATGATCTGGATCGGAGTTCCATCCTCAAGGTACGGCATGTCCTCGACAGGAAGGATCTTGGAGATCACACCCTTGTTACCGTGGCGACCCGCCATTTTATCACCAACGGAAATTGTCCGTTTCGTGGCGATATAGACTTTTACCATCTGCAACACGCCGCTACGTAGTTCGTCACCACGTTTCATGCTGTTGACGATACGATCACGTGTGTCGATGGCTTTTTCAACGACAGGCCAGTGCTCTTTGTAGATCACGTCAAGCTGCTTGATCTTGTCTTCGCTTCGCATGGAACCGGTGACAGACTGCAACCGGAACATCGTGGCTTTTTCAGCAACGAATTTCGGATCTTGATCACGCACAAGTGGCGTTTCGTCTTCGTCAGTCATCGTCTTACCGACAACTTTTTCCATTTCCGTGATCATCTCACCGAACACGTCAGCAATTCTCTCGTTGCCATCGGCTTCGGCGGCTTTGAGGTCTTTCTCGAAGACTTTTCTTTCTTCTTCCGAAAGGCTCATGCGACGTGAGAACCGTTGAGCGTCAATCACGATGCCTTCGATGCCCGAAGAGACTTCCAGGGAATCATTTTTGACGTCTTCACCAGCACGACCGAAAATCGCGTGAAGCAATTTTTCTTCCGGAGTCAATTCCGTTTTCGATTTCGGTGAAACCTTACCAACCAGGATGTCACCTGGTTTCACGTAAGTACCGACCTGAATGATTCCGTTTTCGTCCAAGTTGCGAAGTGCTTTTTCGCTGACGTTGGGGATATCGCGAGTGAATTCCTCACGCCCCAGTTTGGTCTCACGAACTTCGACGTCAAACTCTTCGATATGAATCGAAGTGTAAGTGTCGTTTTGCACGAGCTCTTCACTGATGATGATCGCATCTTCATAGTTGCAACCATCGAATGACATAAACCCTACCAACACGTTTCGACCAAGTGCCAATTGACCTTTGTAGGTCGCAGCACCGTCGGCGAGAACCTCGCCCTTCTCGACTTTTTGGCCTGGTACGATCAGAGGTTTCTGGTTTTGGCATGTTCGCTCATTCAAGCCAACGTACTTTTTGAGATCGTAGATGTCGGTGCCGATTTCGATGCGAGTCGAGTCAACGTAGGTGACCTTTCCGGCTCGTTTAGCTCGGACCAACATGCTGGAGTTTTCGGCAACACGGACTTCCATTCCAGTACCAACGATCGGAGGCTCAGCCACCAAAAGCGGAACAGCTTGACGTTGCATGTTGGAGCCCATCAAAGCGCGGTTCGCATCGTCGTGCTCAAGGAACGGAATCAATCCAGCCGAAACGCCAACCATCTGGGCCGGCGCGATGTCCATGAAACGGACTTCTTTCGGATCGGCCAATTCAAAGTCAGCCTTAAAACGAGCGATAATTGTACCGCCCAGTTGCTTGTTACCTACGATCTCGCCGTTTTCGACTTTCGTATCCGCCGGTGCGACGAATTCTTCGGTTTCTTCATCCGCACGAAGCCAGGCGACTTCATCAGTGACCTTACCCTTGTTCACAACCGCGTACGGTGTGACCAAGAATCCGTAATCGTCAACACTCGCATAAATCGCGAGGCTAGAGATCAAGCCAATGTTCGTGCCTTCAGGAGTTTCAATCGGGCAAATTCGACCATAGTGGGAAATGTGAACATCGCGAACTTCAAAGCCCGCACGTTTGCGATTCAAACCACCAGGGCCAAGTGCCGAAAGACGACGCTCGTGGGTAAGCTGCGACAACGGGTTGGTCTGGTCAACGACCTGTGAAAGTTCGCCACGACCAAAAAAGTACTCGATCGCTGCCGAGATGCTTTTCGGATTGACGAGACTTCGTGGAGTCATGTCATCTTGTTCTTTGAGGCTCATTCGCTCTTGAACTGTTCGACGAAGCTTCAAGAAGCCTTTGCGAAGTTCATCGCAGGCCAATTCGTCAATCGTTCGCAAACGCCGGTTGCCCAAGTGATCAATATCGTCGACGTATGCATCTCCACCAGGTGTAGATAGCTGAAGCAAATAGCTGATCGAAGCCAGGATGTCATCTGGACGAAGCGTCATCTCTTTTTCAGAAACGCCCAATTCCAATTTTCGGTTGATGCGGAATCGACCGACGCGACCGAGGCGGTAACGATTGGAGTCGAAAAATTTCTCATGGAACAACGTGCGAGCTTTTTCCAGTGCTGGCGGGTTGCCCGGACGCAGCCGTTGGTAAATTCGCAACAGGGCTTCTTCGTGGCTGGATGTGTTGTCGTCGATCAACGAGTTGAAAATCAAAGGTGAACGTGGAGCCGTCATGATCTCGCAGACTTTGACGCCAGAGGTGCAGATGATTTCGGCAGCGTCTTTTGTGATCTTGTGACCGACTTCGACGATGATTTCACCGGCGCGATCGCTCGTCGACGGATAGATGATGTCGTCGACTGCAATTTTGCCTTCAAGCTTTCCAGCGCTTCGGCCGTCGACAACTTTGACTTTCGCAGTGTCGTAAAACGCGCGAAGGATCGCAGAATCTTCACCGTACTTTGGGTCCATCGCACGAAGCAGCGTCAACGCAGAAAATTTACCGCTTTGATCGATTCGAACCGTCAAAGCATCTTTCTTCGTTGCATTGATTTCGATCCAACTACCACGCTCGGGAATGACTCGGCAGCTGGCAAGTTTACGATCCGAGGTAGTGTCAGCTTCCATAACGAAGTCGATGCCTGGGCTTCGGTGAAGCTGGCTGACGACAACACGTTCGGCACCATTGATGATGAATTCACCACCACCGAGCATGATTGGAATATCGCCGAGGAACACTTCCTCTTCGACTGGCTGTTCTTTTTCCAAGCGAAGCCAAACGCGGAATGGCTGGCCGTAAGTCAAACGGAGCTGCCGACACTCTTCAGGGGTGTAACGTGGCTTTCCAAGCTCGTAACGTACGTAGGACAGCTGGAGCTTCTTGTCGTAGCTCTCGATTGGAAAGATTTCTTGCAAGACACCTTCGATGCCCTGGAGTTTGCGCTTTTCGAGCGCAACATCGGATTGCAAGAAAGCCTGGTAGCTGTGGGTCTGGATCTTCGTTAGATCCGGTGGGACTTGGTAATCCCGGCCACTGCCAAAGACGCGAGTTTTATCTGGTGCTAATCGTCGCTCAACTGGGGTTGCCATAAGCGCAGAATCTCCGGTATCAGTTTAGGCGAATAATTGATGATTCGTTGATTGAGGTTTCAATCATTGATGAATCTCTGTTGATTTAGCCGATAACAATCTATGTAGCGCACAACAATAGCCTTCAGGAATTTGCCGTCTATGGCAAATCTCGCTGTAAGCGCAGACCGACTCCACACACAAACTCTGGATCGTAAAAAACTGTCCAAGAGTGCATCTGGAGAGCATAAGGTTCCTTGAATTGGCCGCCACAAAACTAAACTGTCGCTTTCAGTGCTTCAGCTTGTCATGATTGGTAAACGAACAACAATCGGATTGGCTAAATAAAAAGGCTCGTTCAATATACCGCAAAGCCATCCCTTTTGCGGATTTGCCTTATTTGTAACCCAAATTGGACGAATAACGAACAGTGGGCACAGCAAATCTAAACGCTCAAACAAAAGTTGGCTGACAGGCTAAAAACCTGCCAACCTAACTTCTTGTGTGTGAACGAGTTATCTCGGTTTAGCCCAGGAGTCAATTCGAAGGCTAGCACCAAGTTGGTCGACTACTTGAGCTCGATGCTACCACCAGCAGCTTCGACGTCTGCTTTGATCTTGTCGCAATCTTCTTTCGAAGCGCCTTCTTTCAAAGTTGCTGGGCAACCTTCGACCATTTTCTTGGCATCCATCAATGAAGCGCCAGTGATTGTCTTGACGACTTTCACTACGTCGAGCTTCTTGTCGCCGAATCCAGTTAGGATTACGTCGAACTCAGTTTGAGCTTCAGCTGGAGCAGCATCAGTTGAAGCTGCCACCATAACGCCACCACCACCAGCAGCGGCCTTGATGCCGTGCTCGTTTTCGAGGTAGTCGCTAAGCTCTTTGGCTTGCTTAAGAGTCATTTCAGCAATTTTGTCACCAAGTGCTTTGGCATCTGCTGAGTATTCAATCGTTGCTTCTTCGGACATGGGAGTCACCTTTCGTATCGTTGAGCGTATTGGGGTGCGGGACCCAACCGTCTCTCATTCATAATCAAACTATATTCATGAACCATCGTTCACAATTCGAACTGCCGACTCCGCGTATTTTGGCAACCGAACATCTATTTCCACGCTGACCAAAGAGGCCACCGTTGATTTCCGTATTCTACTCTTCGCTTTTGGATTTGATCTGACCAACCAACGTTCCACCAGGGCCGTTTAGTTGAGCAGCAAGGTTGGCACCAGGGCCCATGATCTGGCCGACCAGCATACTGAGTTGCTCGGCTTTACTTGGCCATTTGCTGATTTCTGCAACACGCTCAGGCGTCAATTGCTCACCATCCATCACGCCGCCACGAGCTTCGAATTTTTCGAACGACTCAACGTCCTTATCCAAATCCGTTACTTCTTTGATTAGCGAAACAAAGTCTTCCGCTCCCCAAAGAACTGCGTGAGTTCCTTCAATGCCTTCGAACGCAGGTGCGAGCGAAGTGCCTTCGGTGGCACGTCGAGCCAAGCTGTTCTTGATGACCATCAGGCCGATGCCTTTATCGCGAAGTCGTCGTCGCAATGTTGTGGTCGAGTTTGCATCCATTCCAACCACATTGGCAAGAACGCAATCTTCAACGCCTTCCAAACGGTTTTGGAGGTCCTTGGTCAACAAATCTTTTACAAACTTACTCATAGCATCTGCTTTATTTTTATCGTTTTATCTTTTGTCAAATCCTAACAACCGGCAGATCTGATAGCCGGGGTCGCTAGGGCTACGCAGCCAGAAGAACGCCGGGGCTCATCGTGGCAGCGAGTGAAATGCTTTTGACGTAATTGCCCTTAATCGAATTTGGTTTAAGGGATTCAATGAATTTCAAAAATGCACCAATGTTGTCTTGTAACTGGTCAGGAGTGAAACTCAAGCGGCCAAGAACCGCATGTACGTTTCCACCACTATCGTTCCTGAACTCAACTTTACCAGCTTTATACTCTTCAACGGCCTTGGCAACATCGGGTGTCACAGTTCCGGCTCGCGGAGAAGGCATCAAGCTTCGTGGTCCAAGAACTCGCCCAAGCGGACCGACGACTCCCATCATGTCAGGTGACGCGATGCAAACATCGAAATCCAACCAGCCATCGCTGATTTTCTTGGCCAAATCTTCCTGGCCAACTTCATCGGCACCGGCGGCTTTGGCTGCTTCGGCGGCGGCGTCTTTCGCAAACACAACAACGCGTTGGGTTTTTCCAATGCCGTGCGGAAGAACAATTGAACCACGAACAATTTGATCGGCTTGTTTTGGATCAATGCCGAGGTGCATGTGGATTTCAACCGTTTGATCGAACTTCGTGCCGTCGAAACCTTTCAGGATTCCAACAGCTGTCGACAAATCTACAGGGCCTTCAGGGACCTTCGCAATAATTTCTTTATATCGTTTTGAACGCTTCATGACTCTTCAACTTCTTTGCAATCGTTTAATCGAAACGCGTTTGTTTAAAACGCAGCTGCTCGAACGTTTCTTGTGAACACTCAATGTTGTCGCCGTGGGCTTGGACATCAAGCAAATGAAAACCAAACTAAACTAGTCGACGACATCAATGCCCATGCTACGGGCCGTTCCTTCGATCATCCGACAAGCGTGCTCGAGGTCACGAGCATTCAAGTCATCCATTTTCTTTTCGCAAATCTCTTCGATCTGCTTGCGATTGACCGTGGCGACTTTGTCACGGTTGGGAACGCCAGATCCTTTGGCAATCCCGGCTGCAATCTTCAGCATCGAAGCCGCTGGTGGGCTTTTGGTGATGAATTCAAACGAGCGATCGTTATATACAGTGACGATCACAGGAATAGGAGTTCCGTTGAACTCCTTCGTTCGGTCATTGAACTGCTGAACAAATTGCCCAAGGTTAATGCCAAACTTACCCAATGAAGTACCGACCGGAGGAGCTGGCGTTGCCTGGCCACCGGGCACTTGAAATTTTGCTTCGCCTGTTACTTGCTTCGCCATAACTATCTATCCGCTTTTCCGCTGTTAATTTAATTTTTAGCTGACATCAAACGTTAGTTGTTGATCAAACGTTTTCAACGTGCCAGTGGTCAAGTTCAACCGGGTTAGGTCGACCAAAAATGTTGATCATGACTGTGATTCGACCGTTACGCTCATCAACGGTTGAAACCTCACCTTCATGATTCTGAAAATAGCCTTCCTTAACTCGAACTCGGTCACCCACCTTGAATGGGATCGCAGTCTTGATCTCTTCTTCGCCGCCTTCGACTTCCAAAGGTTTCGTTGTCGCGATGATGCGAGCGATTTCTTCGGGCATCAACGGAGCGGGCTTTCCAGCGGCACCAGTGAAATCACCGATACCCGAAGTTTCCCTAACCATGAACCACGAGTCGTCATTAATCGCCATGTTTACAACGATGTAGCCCGGGTAAAGCTTGCGTTTTGTGATGCGCTGCTTTCCGGCCTTGTTGAATTCCCTGACATCCTCAGTTGGAACCAGCACCTCACCGAAGTAACGCTCTAGGCCAGCGACTTTGATCCGCCGCTTTAGAGCATCGCAAATTGAATTTTCACGGTTCACTTGAACCTTGAGAATGTACCACTCCATCTCAACTTCGTCGTCGTCAGCGATCGCTGTCTCGTCGACAAACTCCTCGATCGGAGAAACATCCTCGTCTTCCTCAGCCTCTTCCTCTTCTTCATCCTCAACCATGTCGGCAGCCGAAAAGCCAAACTCATTCAGCTCTTCTTCGACCTCTGGCTCGGCATCAATAACGGGTTCGACGCTTGAAACCGAATCTGCAGCTTCTACTGAAGCCGAAGGATCTGCAACTGGCGCGTCCGCAGCTTCAACCTGCTCGCTGGACGAATCCAACTGGGTTTCTGCATCTTCGTTTTGAATTGTGTCGTCACTCATCAAATAACCTTAGGCCACTAAACCGCGCCGCCGACTAACGCCAGCCGAAAAACTTAAGCAATGAAACAAAGAACGAATCGCCTTCGGAGTAGCGAATGTTGAGCATCTCGAAAACTGCCGTCCAAACTGCATCAAACAGAAACAAAAACGCAGCCATTGCGAAAATAACAAACATCACCACAACCGATGCATTCCAAAGTTCACGACGGGTAGGCCACGAAACCTTGTTCATCTCTGCTTCGACTGCAATCAAAAAATCAGCAAACACTGAATAGTTGACGATGCGAAACGCAAACCAAATCACGAATGCCGCCATGGCGACCATCACGATGTAGCCTGCTCCGCCAAGCCCAGCCAGCAATGACGACCGCTGTAATTCCCAAGCTGCCAGGCAGCCAAGAATCGCAGCAGCAATGAACGTCACTTGACGAACAACACGCCCCTGATTTGGCTTGTATAAACCAAACTGGAACAGCTCCGACCAAAACCCTCCTCGGTCTTGATCTTGCTTCTGTTTTTGCTTTGCAACTGAACTCATAAAAACCTCTCAAGTGGCACCAATCAAAACCTCCATTCGCTTTCCTTGCGAACTTCTGGTTAAGCCAAGCAACCACAACCGTTTAAAGGCAACAAAAAGCCAAAATCTCTCACTGCCAAATGGCAGGGGCGAAGGGACTCGAACCCGCAACCGCTGGTTTTGGAAACCAGTGCTCTACCAATTGAGCTACACCCCTCTATTTGAATCACTCGAGTCGCTCTCAAGAACCACGCCAACTGAAATTGCTCGAAAACTGAAACTCAATTCGAGCGAGAACAAAAAGGGGCACCTTAATCGCCGGAAAGCGTCGTGCAGGTACCCACACGACGCTTACCAATTGACTCTTGGCAAACCCGGCAATCGTCTAAATCGCCACCGGGCCACCAGTAAACTAATCAACAATCTTGGTGACAACGCCCGAACCTACTGTTCGGCCACCTTCGCGAATCGCAAAGCGGACACCGTCGTCCATCGCAATCGGCTTCTGCAACTCAACGACAACTTTCACGTTGTCACCAGGCATGCACATTTCTGCGTCAGCCAAGTTTGCAGTGCCCGTTACGTCTGTTGTTCGGAAGTAAAACTGAGGGCGATAACCACTGAAGAATGGAGTGTGGCGTCCACCTTCATCTTTGCTCAAGCAGTAGATCTCAGCTTCGAACTTGCTGTGAGGCGTAATCGAACCTGGCTTGGCCAAAACCTGGCCACGCTGGATTTCTTCACGCTTGACACCACGAAGCAAGATACCAACGTTATCGCCGGCTTGACCTTGATCCAAGATCTTGCGGAACATTTCAACACCAGTACAAGTCGTCTTTCGCGGTTCTGCCTCAAGACCAATGATAGCGATTTCTTCGCCAGTCTTGATAACACCACGTTCGATACGACCAGTGGCAACTGTTCCACGACCTTCGATCGAGAAGACATCTTCGATCGCCATTAGGAATGGCTTGTCTTCTTCACGTTTTGGCTCAGGGATGTAGCTGTCAATCGCATCCATCAACTCACCAATGCATTTTGCAGAGGCTTCGTCAGATGGATTCTGCAACGCTGGCAAAGCACTTCCACGAACGATTGGAAGGTTGTCGCCATCGAAATCGTACTTGCTCAACAACTCACGAGCTTCCATTTCAACAAGCTCAAGCAACTCTTCGTCATCGACGAGGTCGCACTTGTTAAGGAAAACAACAAGAGCCGGAACATCAACCTGACGAGCAAGCAAAACGTGCTCTTTCGTCTGAGGCATTGGGCCGTCAGCAGCAGACACGACCAAAATCGCACCGTCCATCTGAGCCGCACCAGTAATCATGTTCTTTACGAAGTCAGCGTGACCCGGGCAGTCAATGTGAGCGTAGTGACGGTTGTCCGTCTCGTACTCAACGTGAGCCACAGCGATCGTCACTGTTTTCGTTTCATCACGGACCGTGCCGCCTTTGGCGATATCCGAATAATTCTTAGCTTCGGCCAAACCCTTGGCAGCCTGAACCGCAAGGATGGCCGCAGTGGTTGTAGTTTTACCATGGTCAATATGGCCAATGGTTCCAACGTTCACGTGCGGTTTAGTCCGCTTAAATTCTTCCTTGGCCATACCTTCTTTATACCTGTCTCTTATTTATCAAAATAACCAAGTTAAAATCGACCTGACAAATCAATGCCGAAGCCGAACCAATCAAAGCTGCTGATGGGATTTGAACCCATGACCTCGTCCTTACCAAGGACGCGCTCTACCACTGAGCTACAGCAGCAAACACTTAGGGCCAAAACCCAAATCCAATCAAATTTTTTAAATGAGCGGGTGAAGGGAGTCGAACCCTCGCCACCAGCTTGGAAGGCTGGAGCTCTGCCATTGAGCTACACCCGCTATTTGTCTGTACTGAGTTTCCGCAACGGTAACCCTGTACCTTCAATTAACTGACCCATTAATGTACCAACTTGGGCGAAAACCCCAATGACAACTGGGCAAAAAAACAAAAATTCAGGATCATTTCCTGTCACTTCTGCAAATTTAGATGCCAAAATCGCCATCAAGCTTTTCAAAACCCTTTAAAAGCCAAAGCTTGAACAGTTGCAGCGAAGAAAAGTGGGGGGAGCAGGATTCGAACCTGCGAAGGCTAAGCCAGCAGATTTACAGTCTGCCCCGTTTGACCGCTTCGGTACCCCCCCAACCTCTTGCTAAACAGTTGGTTTGCCGCAGCAGTCAAACTTGGAATAAGAATTTTCAGTTTGAGCGAAACACTCTCTTGAAATTCTTAAACCAGAGTCCAAACCAAAGTTAGACAAACCAAGTTCAATCTGTGCACCTAAAAGCCGGCGGAGGGACTTGAACCCACGACCTGCTGTTTACAAAACAGCTGCTCTGCCAACTGAGCTACGCCGGCACAGAGTTGGAGCGATAAATATATCGAAATCCATTTACCCCGCAATACGAAATTGACAGAAAACCCAAGCCTTTGGTTCGCAGTAATGTTTCGGCTTGAGATGGGGTGTGCAACATTCTCTTAGGAGCTACTTTTCTCGGTAAATAACGCAGGTCGGCTTGAAAAAAAGCTCGGGCTCTCTCAAAACTTTTACGAAAAAAACCGGCAGCCATCCTCCTCGATGACTGCCGGTTGCTCATGTTGTCCTTTGCTCGCAGTGCGAGTTTGGGTCGCGAGCAGGCGTTTCTGTTAGTTTTCAGACTCGAAAATGCCTTCTGGCAAGTCGATGTTGTCTTCCTTGGCAGCGATTCTCAACTTGTTGAGGGCACGCGCCTCGATCTGGCGGATTCGTTCTTTCGTCACACCAAGTTGTTCGCCGACTTCCTTGAGAGTTTGCGGTTCTTGGCTGTAGTCCAGCCCAAACCGGCTGATGATGATCCGTTGCTCACGGTCATCGAGTGTTTCAAGGATGTGGCCAATCTGCTTTTTACGCTGTTGCTGGGCAGACTCAAGCATGACGCGGTCGGTTCTTTCGTCCGCTCGGGCAAGGAAAACCTCTTCCGATGTGGGACGAAAGCGATCGCGTTGTTTGAATTCGCCTGGGATAGTCCGGGCGAAATTCTTCATGATTGCCCAGCTGGCGTAAGTGCTAAATTTGTTGCCGCGGGAATAATCGAACTTTTCAACGGCCCGGATGAGCGACATGTTTCCATCACTGACCAGCTGAAAGAAGTCTTCGTTTGCCGAAACGTGACGCTTGGCGATCGACACAACCAATCGAAGGTTGGCTTGGACGATGCGGTTTTTGATCTTTACCGCCTCGCTGTAAAGCTTTTCGATTTCGTCCATCTCGGTTGACCGAGCTTTCGCAGCATCCAGTTTGTCACGCAAGCGACTTGCTTTGAATTTCAAGTAGTTGTACTTGCGAAAGATGTATTGCTCTTGCTCGCGAGTCAAAAGTGCGACTTCGTAGAGCGATGCAAGGTATCGAGGTAGCCCTGCTGGAGGCTTGGTTCGCCGGGTGGCAGTTTCTGGAACCGGCATGTCGGCTTCAACAATTCGCTTGTCCGCACCTTTGCGGTGGAACTCTTCGTTGTCCATGAAATCCAGTGGCAATTCCAGAACCAAATTCGCTCGAACTTCGTTGATTACCCGGTAAACCGTGGTTTTTGTGCGGCAATATCGTTTCGCAATCGACTCTGCAGATTTTCCCGCCACGAAATCGGCATAGATACGTTCCTTCATTTCCAAGTTCAGCGGCCCTGTTTGGTCAGGGAAAACCGCGATCGTTGGGTGGTCGGTATCAAACTGTTTGATCGTGTAACGGATCGTTTCGACACTGCGCTGCATATGTTTTGCGATGCGACGCGTGACTTCTGCTGGGCAGCCACCGGCCTTGGCCAGTCGTCGAGCTCGTTCGATGATTTCGTCTTTATCAACCTTGGTCAACTGGCTGAATCGCTCGCCACGTTTCACCTTGTCCCGGTTGCGTTTCACGAATTGGTCAACGCTTGAGTGGAGAAATCCAACGCGCTTGCGTCCACCGTTGAAGATGAATTTCCGGCTGACAAGCCCTTGTTGTCGCCAGCGAGAGATTGTCTTTGTCGAGACATTAAACATTTTGCTTAGGTCTTCGACTGTATGGACAGGCTGGCCAAACTCTTGGGCGTTTACGTTGGCTGAATCTGAAAGGTCCTCAATGAAGGAATGCAGATCGTGGCGGAGGTTTTCGCCTTTGATCTTCACGATCGGAGCATTCTCCGGTCGGAATCCGGTAATTCGAAAGCAGACGAATTCGAAGTTGTAGTCTCGGTCCATTTGGATTTCGCGGAGCAGTCTCTCAGCGCAGTCCACTTGTTCCATTTTTTTATCTCGGGGTGCAAATCGAACTTGTTGATCTCTCAACTCACGGATTGCGTCACATTTGTAATCGGTATGCATATTTTGCCTTCTTTTTCGTCAGGAAAATGTCATCCATCTCTTTGTCTCAGTTTCGCACCACTTGGCGGAGCTAACTGCAACGCAGTTGAACTTGTCTTCTCAACACTCTTTACTCGAAGATCCTCCTGATCAGTAAACCGGTCAACATCATGATTGAGCGGTTCGTGGATACGGAGTTGGTGATCAAGTGTTCACTTTCAACCGTCCCTATCCTGTTTCGCGATTCGACCCCCTTTCTCTCTATTCTTTACGAACCGAAGGGTGCTGTCGTTCTCGCCGTATATACAAAACCGCAAACAATGCGGCATGTTCTACTACTTTTTCAGTAGTGCAAACCCCGTTCCAAGTTCGCGCAAAAGCCTCAAAACCCGGATTTTCACGACTATTAGCCGCAAAATTGGCTTTCTCCTATTTTTTGACTGCCGTCGTTTTGACATGGCAAGAAATGCGGATTGAGACGGGATTGTTCGATTTGAGACGAGATCCGGTCGATTTCTGACCAAATAGAAGTGGCCATTGAGCATAAATGCCCCACTTTGGATTCGCCCAACCACAAACATTCTTGGTTACAAAAATGCAGACTCATTCTCGATACCCGGCAAGTTTTATTGTTCTGTTGGCAATGATGGTTTCCGCAACAGCTCAAGCCCAAGATAAAATTGATCTCGCGATCGATTTCGCAAAAAGTGGTCAAAGCAAAGTAACTGCGAACTACGAGCACACAGGAAGTGTCATCGTCACACCTGATGATCCAGATGAAAAGCCGCGAAATTTGCCGCTGGCCGTCACTGGCAAGCAGTCTTATTTTCAGCGACCAACAAGCTCTGATCAAGCCATTCGTTTTTTCGAAATCGCGGAAGCCAATATCTCGCTTGAAAAAGGCAAGACAACGCCGAAGCTTGGTGAATCAAATCGGCTGGTAATCGCTCGCCTAAAATCGAAGCCAGGCCGGCAAGTTGAATTGGCATCGATCTCAGGAACTCTGGACCAGTCAGAGCTTGAGCTGATTCAAAACGCTGGCGACCCACTGACTCTTGGCAAAGTGTTTTCAAAATCAGGCTTGAAGGTTGGCGATAAATGGGATCCGAAAGCCGCTGACCTCGCAAAACTGCTGGGTGTTCACAAGATCAACAAGTCGGATGTTCAATTACTGCTGAAAAAAGCCGACGCCCAACACGCTCGCGTTTACATCATGGGAGCCGTTGACGCTGATGTGAACGATGTGACAACCAGCATGGAAATTAGCGGGATCGCCATCATCGACCGCAAGAAACAGGCAGTGACATCTTTTAAACTTGGCTTGCGTGAAGTTCGTCAGCCCGGCCAGATCGCTCCCGGATTCGAAGGTAAAACAAAGGTCGATTTACGAATCACGTATGGTGCAGATTCACCGCGACTGACCAATGCTTCTTTGGCCAAATACACGAAATCTAGAAAGATCCGTCAGCGATTGAAATGGGCTCCCGAAGCAAGTGACATTTCCATGACTTACGATCCTCATTGGAAATTGATCGCGGCAGAGCGGGACGCGGCGATTCTTCGCTACATCGACCGCGGCGATTTGCTAACACAATGCAATCTTGTTCAGTTGCCGACGGTAGCTCCCGGAAAAACGTTGTCGCTTGAGCAGTACAAAACTGAAGTTGGCAAGATCGTGGCAACCGATAAAAAGGCGAAACTTGTCAAAGCATCACAAGTCAAAACGGAGTCTGGCCTCAAGGCACTTCAGGTCATCGTTTCTGGCGAAGAGGAAGGGTTGGCCGTCAATTGGCTTTACTACCACGTTTCTGGCAACGATGGTCGTCAAGTCACACTTGTGTTCACGCTTGCCGAAGAAGTGGCTGGAAAAGTAAAACCATTGGCTGAGCAATTGGTTAACGAATTTGAATTCAAGGCCATTGCCAAACGTCCTGCAGCGAACAAAAAATCTGCTGCTCGTCAGTCACAAAAACCCGCCCCGCGAACCTCGCGGACAAGGTAGATGGCCAAAACTTAGTTGTTCAAATCGTAGATGTTCAAAACGTAGATGTTCAAATCGAAGTTGTTCAAATCGAAGTTGTTCAAAACTAGGGCGTTTCGATTGGAATTGTTTGGCGTTACTGTGTAGCCGTTTGAAGAGTGGCGGCTAAATTTGATCACGACAGCACACCGCGAATGGCAGTTTGGCCTCGTGGTGTGCTTTTTTATGTCTATGACTTCCAAGTATACAGATGGTGGTTGAGGTGGCAGCTTTGAAGCCGAAGTTTGCCTTTTTATGTTCCCCATTTCGTTTTTCGAATTCCTCCGTTAAGTTTAGTGGCCAGATTCAACTCACTAGCCCAGCCAGAAAAACATGCTCGATCTCTTTGACAAAATTCAGGAATCCGTTCAGTACATCCAATCAAAGTGGTCGGAGACTCCCAAAGCCGGAATCATTCTTGGCACAGGTTTAGGCCCCCTCGTCGACAAGATCGAGGTCGCCGCGTCAATCGACTATGGAGACATTCCTAACTTTCCAAAATCAACTGCGCTTTCACACAAAGGTCGCTTGGTTTGCGGAACGCTCAACGGTTTGCCCGTCGTTGCGATGGAAGGCCGGATCCACATGTACGAAGGTTATCCGCTCAAAGAAATCACGCTGCCAATTCGTGTCATGAAAGCCCTCGGCGCGGACCTTCTCGTTTGTTCAAACGCTGTCGGTGGGCTCAACCCTTACTACAAAAAAGGCGACATCATGTTGATCGAGGACCAGATCAACTTGATGGGAGACAATCCTTTGATCGGGATCAACGACGATCGCTTGGGGCCTCGCTTTCCCGACATGTGCGAGCCTTACAGTCACGAGTTAATTGAACGGGCTTTAAAAATCGCTCGCGCCGAAGACATCGTAGCTCACAAAGGCGTCTTGGTTGCCGTCGCAGGACCTAACCTCGAAACGCGTGCAGAGTACCGGTTCCTGAGACTGATCGGCTCGGACGTCGTTGGTATGTCCACCATCCCAGAAGTTATTGTTGCCGTACACGCAGGCATGCGAGTCGTTGGTTTCTCCGTCGTCACCGATATGTGTTTGGCGGACGCGCTTGAGCCTGCCGACGCACATGAAATTGTAAAAGTCGCAAACGAAGCTGAGCCAAAACTATCAAAGCTAGTGATGGGTGTTCTTGCTCAAGAGTCTTAATTTTGAATTAATTGAGTTTGGAATTTTAATACATTGAAGTCTTGAAACGACTCGCATGTCGCGATGCCCGCCGCCCAATTTGCTGTTGAAACGCTGCGAAGCCAGTTCTCAACCCCAGCCTCAACGCTAACTCTCAAAACGCAATCTAATTTATTTAGTGCCATTCACGGAGACTCCTCAATGCAAGCTCCATCAATCTTGATCATGCGTCCAAACCTAATCCTTCAGTTCTTATTGGCTGCCAGTTTCTGTGTCTACGCCGGGTGTGGCGATGGTGAGAATTCCGTCAAGGCTCCTGAGCCCGTCAAAAATTCAGCTGGAAAAGAATCAGCTGGGAAAAGTTCCACTGATAACAAATCGGCCAAGAAACAAACGTCAGCGAATGAAGCTACTGAAAATGGGTCCGCATCAAACGATTCGACTGCCTCTGCACGAGATTCTAAATCTACCAAAGATCCAGATTCAAAAATTGCATCAAAAAAGGCGCCTGAGAAAAAGCCGGAGCCTCCCAAGCCGATGATCAATAATCCTGATTTTCACAAGGCGCTCGATAAAGCAGTCGCCGATTACCTCACGTATGGAATGGTGAATTCTGCTCCCGCTGTTGGACCTGAAGAATGTAGAGCACCCGCGGACGAACCTCGCCCGTCCTTCAGTCAAGCCGATGACGAAACCGCTCACGGCAAGAAGCTTTATTTCTTGTTCGCCAAAGACATCGGCCATTACTTAACGCAAGACGGAACCACCCATCCGGTTGGCCAGACGCTTGTCAAAGAATCTTGGACGTCGGTCGAAGCCAATCCCAACGCTCGCAATATGCGAAACCATGCTTCCGCCAATCGGATCAATCCTCGAGCCAAGGTGGGGGACAAGCTTCTTCAAATCGGAGAACGCAAAGCATTGTTTGTCATGACAAAGCTCGAAAAAGATACTCCGGAAACAGATCAAGGCTGGGTCTACGGCGTCGTCGAACCAAGCACCAAAAAAATTATCGCCTCCGGAACAATCAACTCTTGTATGCAATGCCATGAGGAAGCGAAAAATGATCGCTTGTTCGGGCCTGTCGCTGCCAAGTAATCCACTCAAACGTATCTTTGGTATCCAGCCAACTGTTTCATCGTCGCCTGAAAGTGCCAATTGAATATGGAGTCCGAGTCAGCCAGCAGCCCGAACCCAGATTTCGAGTCGCAGATCCAAACCGCATTTGACTATCTTCGCACGCGTTGGAACAAGTCGCCACGGTTTGGCATTATCCTCGGAACCGGCGCGGGCAAATTGGCCGAAGAAATCGAAACGGAATTGACGGTTCCCTATGGCGATGTGCCGTTCTTTCCAAACAGCACAGCATTGGGCCACAAGGGCCAGTTTGTTTGTGGCAAACTTGCCGGTGAAGACGTCATCGCGATGGAAGGTCGTTTCCATCTCTACGAAGGCTATCCTGTCGACCAGGCAACGCTTGCCATTCACGTAATGCATCGAATGGGCGTGGAGATTTTGTTTGTCAGCAACGCGTCTGGCGGAATCAATCCGAAATTTGCCAGTGGCGAAATCATGTTGATCGAAAGCCATCTCGATTTCATGTATCGGTCAACGCCACAGATGACGGCTCCCGTTTCCAACGACCGCCCTACCCTGCTCAGTGATGCCTACGATAAGAACTTGATTTCCCAAGCGACCGAATGTGCTCGCCTTGAAGGTGCCGCGATTCATCGTGGCGTTTACGCTGCCATGCTCGGACCAAATTACGAAACTCGTGCGGAGTATCGTTTCCTCAAACGCGTCGGCGGCGATGTCGCCGGAATGTCGACCGTCCCCGAAGTCACCGTCGCGGGGCGATACGGGATGCGTGTTCTGGGAATGTCGATCATTTCCAACGTTGCCAAACCTGATGTGCTCGAAGCGACTTCTGGTCAAGAGGTAATCGATGCCGCGGGCGTTGCTGCTCCGCTGTTGAAAGCGATCGTTGTCAACGCGATTCAAAAAAATTGAATTGCGTCCTCGGAAGCTTGGACGAGAGCCAATGCGTGTCCTGGCCTATGGGCGAGCTGGTCAAAGGGAAGGTTTGTTCGTGCCGCACATTTGCACTGCGGACACGGGTCCGTTTGGCGTTGCCATCTCGCAGCGATAGTCGTGTTTTTTCCGCTCACTCATCTCAGATTTTTAATCTCAGATTTTTAATCTCAACTTGTACCTTACAACTTGTACCTCACAACTGGCTTTCAAAATACAATTATCCATTTGTGGGGCGTGCAAGCTTCCGCAGTTCCTAATTGCCTTGTTTTGACACCTAACCTAGCGGTTTTTTGTTGCTGAGAATCAGGGTGATCTTCGTTTGCCGAAATTGCTAACGCTAAAAATTCTTATTGGCTGGCCACGCGAGCCTCGCCGCTAGCAACGCGATTTCATCTTTGTGGCAAAACTTTGAACTGATAAACTTCCGGACGCGTACAATTCGTTTCGCGTGAAAGCTATGAATCAAGGAAGATCAGATGCTCAAGGCCCCATTCGCACATTCTCGTTTGAAAACACTCTCGGTTAGCACTTTTGCATGTGCGATTCTGTTTTCGGTTCCGGCAATTGCACAGAATCAGTATCAATCCGGCAACCAGGGCCGTCAGCAATACCAACAACAGGGCGGTCAGCAAGCAGGCCAAGCAAATAATGGTCAAACTGGCCAAGCTCAATACGTACCCAAGGTAACGCCACAACAGTTGGCCGCTCAGCAGCAGGCTGCACAAGCTGCACAGCCAACGAAGGCAGAGCTGGAAAGACGAGCCGCTGAATACGCGGCCTGGCAGGCTCAGCAAGCCGCCGCCAAGGCTCCTCCCAAAGCGCTCAACATGCCCGAAGGATTTCCTCTTTCCGCAGAGCACGCCGAGTACGTAGGCAAGCTGCTTGATTTTTGGGAGACCAACAGCAAGAAAGTTGAAAAATACAAATGCCAATTCATGCGTTATTCTTACGACGCAGACGTTGGCTACCGCGATCCAAAAACCAAACGTTTGGCAGCTCAGACGATCGCTCTTGGCGAGATTCGTTTCGCGACTCCTGATCGTGCGAGATACGAAACAACCCGAGTCACCGCGTTCTCAAAACCACCTCAGGTTCCAGGTGGCGAAGCAGAATACAAAGAAGTCGAAGGCGACGAAGCAGTCGAGCGTTGGATCACAGACGGAAAACGAATTTACGAGTTCGATGCCCCTTCGAAAATCCTTTACGACTCCGAGATTCCAAAACGACTTCAAGGCAATGTCGCCGAAAGCCCTCTGCCATTTTTGTTTGGCGTCGACAAAAAAGAACTTCTCAATCGTTACTGGGTCCGGTACGTCGCGCCCCCTGAGAATGTGACAGACGAATACTGGTTGGAGCTATTCCCGAAAAGAATCGAAGATGCTCGCAATTACAAAAAGATCGAAGTCACTATCGCGCGAGCCGACTTTCTCCCTAAAGCAATGCACCTCTATTCACCACAGTACGATCCCGCTAAGGGGAACGAGTCGAGCCAGTATTTCTTGTTCGAGAACCGACAGGTTAACAGCGGGCTGGCAAAAATCGCTGACTTTTTTGGTGGTTTCGTAACACCACGTTTGCCTCGCGGTTGGACACGGGTGGATCGCGCAACAAACAACTCACAGGCCGCCGTGCCAGCCAATGCACAACAGAATGGTACCCGTCGGCAGTAATCTCAAACGACATTCTTTGCTCTGGCGGATACAAGTTCGAGCATTGAGTTGGTCATTGCTTTGACGCGTCGAAATTCGGTCGCGTCAAAATTTGTTTTCGCGTTATCTCAATTTCTTTGCGAATTCCTGTGCCACATTTTGCCGGCCTGATTCAAAACAGTTCGGTGTTCATTCGCTACAATGGTCTCAGTAGAGGTGTCGCTCCGCACAATTCAGTGCCACTCAGCACATTGTGCTTCAGCAGACCCGATGATCAACCGGTTGCGAATCAGGATAAACCGCGAAAATGAAAAAGCAGGCCGATAGTAGTAAGCCCAGTGAGAAATCGGCTCCCTTTCGACGCACGCGGGATAACCATGCCAATGAAACGGCCGAAGACTACGTCGAAGCGGTTTGTGATATCGTCGAAGAAAAAGGCGAATGCCGTGTCCGTGATTTGTCGCGCCTGTTTGGCGTCAGCCACGTAACTGTATCACGTATCGTCAGCCGATTAGTTTCTGAGGAGCTTCTTGAGACAGCGCACTACCGCCCGATCATGCTGACAAAAGCGGGAGCCAAATTGGCCCAACGAGTGAAAAAGCGTCATCAAGTAGTCTACGATTTTCTGATCGCGATTGGCGTCGATGCCAAAACTGCAAAAATTGACAGCGAAGGCATTGAGCATCACGTAAGCGAAAAAACAATCGCAGTCATGAAACGTCATATCGCAAAATCAATTTGAGCCAAACCAATCAGCAGTGAGCCGGCTTAGATGAAACCCAATATCCGACAACTTTTGCCGAGTCTGTCTGGAGATCGCACAAGCTTCAACCTCCGCGTGCGTCTCGCAGAATTGTCGATCCGTAGCCAACTGCCATGCCGACCAATAGCCCCACTCCATGCGCCCAGTTGGCAGTCGAAGGAAAACTGAAAGGAAGGATTCTGGCAATCATCTCCGGCGGGATCATGCAGAAAAAGAGCCAACCCATTAAAAACAAAACTGTCGTGTCACTGATTCTAAATCCAGCTCTGCGATCGTAAACGGATTTCATCCAAACGAATCCAAACAGTCCGTAAACAACGCCAGACATTCCGCCAAACACGGTCAACAGCGCCGTCTCACTGATCAAGTAAGGACGCGAGCCACCGATCCCATCTGGGACCGAACCTTGGGCTATGTTGGACAACACGGCCACCGCCAAAACGAGTAAGCCATATTTTAGCATCCCGTATCTGTTCTCAATCAGTTTTCCAAATTGGAACAACCACATCATGTTAAACAGGATGTGAAAAATTCCGTAGTGAATAAAGATCGGCGTTACCGTTCGCCAGATTTCACCACGGCTCAAGCTAACCCAGCGAAACGCCAAACTATCGACCGACGTCGTGGTTGCTCTTACTTGTTCCAGTGCAGGCGGACCAACGTATGCGAATTGCAGAGCCTTGTAGATTTGGCCATCTCGCGGATAACGTTCGCCTCCGAATTCTGTCAGCAGTGCGACGATCGCAGAAATCCCGATCAGCACCAACGTAAGCGTTGGACGTCGTTGAGTGACGGCGCGAACGTTGACGATTTTCTTTTGGATCGCTTTTCGTCGTTTCTCCTCAGCTTTGGCGAGCGATTTGGCTTCTTGGACAGCTTGGGAGTATTTTTGATTCGAAGGGTCGGACTTGAATTCCTCCAAGTCAGCCATCGCAAGCTTGAATTGGTCTTCGTCTTTGACCCAAACTTCGGCCAAGCCTCCGTCTTGAGGATCGACTTGACTATCGATGCCTTTTACTAGCAGAAACGAAGCGAAAACGACGGCTTTATCGCTGTCCAGTTCCCCGATGAATCTCATGAATTAAGCAACCGAAAGTACAAAAAACGAGCGAAATAGCTATCACCGAAACAAGTGCCACGCCACGGCAAGCCTAATCGCGTCGTCCAATAACGGCTGCTGGCATTCGCAATCGAGGTTGTCTCAGACGCGTGATTCCGGGAAAGTCCAGCCCTGATTATCCCGCAATCCGTGAGGCTGTCTATCACAGATAACGCTTCTCCTAACAGTATTACCTAATACTTAAAAGAGAAGTTTCGGATAACGAAATCAAGCTAACGAATTCGAGACTTGAGATGACTCAAAATCTAATCCCACCCAGCCCTGAAGATCACAACCATCGCTTGGTTGGTGCGCCTGATCAAGTCACGCAAGCACACGTAAAATCAAACCGCATCCCTAACAAAGAATCTGGACGTTTCGAAAAAGCCAAGCCTGTCGATTCGATCGATCCCAGCAGAGATCCAGTGAGAGGCGGAGATGTAGACAGTGAGTTGGTCGACCAAACGAAAAATCAGATTCGCGTCTTGGTTCAAGAGATCGCCAATCTGGCAAAATCGGATTGCACCGTCGAAGATTTCTATGAAGGATTTTTGACACGCACGACCAGTGCGTTAGCGTCCGCCGGGGGCGCGATTTGGGTGCGCGAATCTGTCGAGGCTCCGTTTAAACTTCGCTACCACATCAATCTGAAAAAGACGGTTCTGGCAAACAACAAAAAAGCGCAGGCTCGTCATGGTCGCCTGCTGCAGAAACTTGCCGACGCAGGCGAACCGGCGTTGGTCTCTCCTGACTCCGGATCAACGGACGATGGGCAAGGCGGCAACCCAACCGAGTTTCTTCTGATCGCCGGACCGTTAAAGATCGATAATGAAACGATAGGCTTGGTCGAAATTTTTCAGCGACCGGGAGCCGGCCCAACAACCCAACGTGGTTACCTGCGGTTTCTGATGCAGATGTGCGATATCGCCAGTGACTTTTTACGCAACCAACAGATTCGCTCGTTTTCGATGCAGCAATCGATGTGGCAACAGCTTGAGCAGTTCATGCGTTTGGTTCATCAAGGTCTCGATACGGATCGAACCGTTTTCACTCTCGCAAACGAAGGACGACGTTTGATCGATTGCGATCGGGTGAGTGTGGCGATGGGAACCGGACGCAATTGTAGAATCAGAGCCGTTAGTGGGCTCGACTCGGTCGAACGTCGTGCTGAACAAGTGAAGAAACTTGGCTCACTCGCTGCATCCGTCATCCACGCTGGGCAACCACTTTGGTATTCCGGCGAAGACAATGACCTGCCACCACAAATCGAAAAGAAACTGCACGCCTACGTTGATAAATCTCACTCGAAAATGTTGGCGATTGTGCCGCTGTTGGAGTCTGAACCAGATTCAGAAGACGCCGAGAAAAACTCTCGTGCGAAAAAACGCAAACCACTCGGCGCGCTTATTATTGAGCAACTGACGGACTCGCGAGTGACGCCCGTGTTGGAAAAACGAGCTCAGATGGTTGCCGAGCATGGGCAAATGGCGCTCACCAACGCGGCCGAGCACAACAGTATTTTCTTGATGCCAGTGTGGAAAATGTTGGGCAAGATTACTGCCGCGTTTCAAGGTGAGAAGCTGCTTAAAACCGTCGGCATCTTGGGAGCCATCGGTTTGGTGTGTGCTTTTTTAGCGATCTATCCTTATTCGTTTGGGCTGGGAGCTAAAGGAAGCTTGGTTCCAGAGTTGAGGCATGAGGTTTTCGCGCTGACCGATGGAACGACTTATGAAATCAATGTTTCTGACGACGGCGACACGCTGGTCGAAGCTAAACAGGTGCTTGTCAGAATGTCCAATAGCGACATCGATTTGGAACTCAGTCGAATTCGTGGGCAGGTTGCGCAAAAACAACAGGAATGGGATACCAACAATCGGTTGATGGGAAACACTCGCCGAAGTGAAAATCAGATGATGGAAAAGATGGAGTTGAGAAGCAAAATGCTCGAAGCCGAAGCGGTTCTCAGCAGTCTCAAAGAAGAAGAGAAAATCTATCTCGACCAGCAAGCGCTCTTGGATATCCGCAGTCCGATATCTGGGCGAGTCGTCAATCGAAATGTTCGTCAGAATTTGATGAATCGCGCAATCCAACGTGGACAGAAACTAATGACCATCGTCGCACCAGATACGAAATGGCAACTCGAATTAGAGATGCCTGAGAAACGAATCAGTCATCTGCTCAAAGCCCAACGAGAGAGCGACGCACCGCTCAAGGTAACGTTTGGTTTGGTTTCCAATCCAGGCATCGAGTACGTTGGGGAGCTAGTTGCGGTCGACACAAAATTGGATGTCTATTCTGACGAGGGAAACGCTGCCCTGCTCACTGTCGCGTTTCCCAACGAGGACATCGATCTCGATCTACTTCTCCAGGAAACTCGCGTTATGGCCAAGGTTCATTGCGGGACTCGTTCGATCGGTTACGTGATGTTTCACGAGCTGATCGAAACAGTTCAGTCCAGTGTTATGTTCTGGTTTTAAAGTTCCAGCGAGGCATGACTGCACGACTGATCGGAGCTTGTCGGTGCGATTGTTTGACGAAAAAGCCGTTGCGAGTTTCACTCTGGCAACCAGTGTTTTGACAAAAGATAGCCAACTTCAACTCCATCAGCTCCCGGGGGAACGTGGTTGTAGAGAAATCGAATCAGCCGTTTGTCTAACGCGTTGAAACACTTGGCTGTGCCGTATCTTCTTTTCCCAAGGTCCTCGTAAAAGACACTGTCTTTGAAGCGATTGGAGTCACCACCGGCCCCCATTGATTGAGTGATTTCTTCAAGCAAGACATGTTGCACGTATCGGTTGTACTTTTTATCGGTTGGAATCAAAATCACGGAATGAGTTAGCTCGTTTTTCTCATCCCACCAGTGATGAAAGTAAGCCACACATCTGCCGGGAACGATAAAGTTGTGTGTTCTGCCAATGCTCGCATAGTTTTCTTTAGCATCGAAAAACACCTTGATGTTGGCAGATGAGTCTTCCGGTTCAAGCATCGTGATTTGCAGCGAGATTGGTAATAGTTCGTTGATTTGGTCAACGGCTATTTTTACCTTCTTGGGATACTGCTCGCCCGCGCCAAACGTGCTGAGAGTCGGCGGTTTGGCCCAACGTTTTACGTGATCGCTGTTTCGTTTTCCAAATTCAGCGCGAACGATAACATCGCCTACGTACTTTAAAACTTCTCTATCGATTTGCCCTTCGCATCGTTGAGAAACCAACGCTGCGAGTGAGAACAACGCCAAACAGAAACTGATCCGCCAGTGGCAGACGAAGGGGAGTGTCATGAGGGTCCTGACTGAGAGTGTGGCGTCGGAACCAGATTGTAGCACGCGTTACAGAAGGATATTCGACTGTTTTAAAGTTTGGCAACGAAACAGCCGAACCGGGGGGTATTTTGGAGCGCAGTTAAAATCGGAAGGCCACAGGTGAATTCACGAAAACCAAGCTCAAAAACAATTTCGATGTGGCTGGGGAGGTAGGCCCGCAGCGGCAGTTCTACTTCGGTGTTCGGAGCAATCGCCGCGCTTCAGGGCAATGGGTGGTCCAGATTTGGGTTAGTAGAGTCAGGGCTTTCAAGGCCGCTGGACGAAGTCCATGACTTTTGGGAAAGGTCTCGCATTTGATCTTTGTCAGGAAGATTTTTTTCAGGAAGATTTTTTCATCAGGAAATAGATCGTAGCGATCTGGCCAATTCCGAGAAGAAAGAAAAATACGCCCAGTGCAATCCACTTAGACGATTCGAGCAGTCCGAACTCGTTCTGCCACGGCTGACCAATGCAAATCCAGCCAACAATCAATGAGGCAAGAATTGAGATCGAGAGTTTGCCAAGTAGGATTGTGCGCCACATGGGAATGAAACTTTTTCGATACAGTGAGAGTTGGGTCGCTGAGCTACGAAAATTTTTAGTTCGCGATCTCAGTTCGCACACGACGATGAGACTTTTGATGGCTCAGTCATTTCGTCGGTGATAGCCCGAAATGATGCGGCTTGTTTTACTGTAGCTCAATCTTTACTGAGTGCTAGATTCAGAAACTGGCTTGCGGCCAATGAACTGATAATACGGCGTGCGAAAAAATGGCACGTAGGGCATCCGGTTTCGCTCTTCTACCAAATGAATTTCTTCAAAGTGGTTGAGGAGGAACGGAAGGTGGTCGGGCGACGGGAAAACGTTGTCGGTCGCAAACCAAGGTTGCCACATCGTGCGGGCCAACCAACGTTGCTTTTTCAATCCTTCAGGCGGATACTTGCGTCCAACGTAAAAATCGACGACGCCAATGTGACCGCCAGGTTTCAGCATCGCAATTGCGTTTTCGATTGCTGCAAACCAATCAGGAATCATGGTTAGAGAGTACGAAAACGTCACAACGTCGGCTTGGCCTTCGGGCGGGCGAAATTTTGTGGCATCAGCTGCAACAGCCTCCGCGTTGTCCCATCCTCTTGCTTCAAAACGCTCGCTGGCGACCTTTAGTAATGACTCTGACAGATCAACGACGTAAACTTTTTTCAGTTTGTCGATGTCGTCCGATAAGTTTTCGATGTTCGAGCCGGTCCCGCCTCCCATATCGACCCAGACTCCGCCTTCCGGCTTGGGCATGGTCGCCCAAAGTTCCTCTCGTCCCTTTAACAGTCGGCGGCGAAAATCGTCATAGGCACCTGCCTGCCCGCCATAAAAACTCTCCATTCGCTCGGCATGATTGTCGCCGCGTACGGGCTTTACCAGCATGTGATAAAGGACTTTCATGTCAGAGAAAAAGGGCATATTGATTCTGTTTTTGGTAAGACGATTCTAAAGGTTGAGAGCCAACGTTCAATTGAAATGAAGTTGGCAAGACGTGCAGGTTGGGTCGGTTAAAAACGCGAACTCATTGAAGGCGTTTTCTGTAGCGTGGGTTTTCAAAAGCATGTTTTGAACCGATTGAAAATATCGATTCAGCCGACTGCTCGATCAGGCTCCCAATTCCGCGATGTAAAAGCTGCCATAGGTGTGGACTCTGTCTTTTTCGTGGAGTTCACTCGCGAGCTCAGTGTTGTAATTGAGCATTGGGCTGACATTCTGAATTTCGCCATTTCGGTTGATCTGGACTTGTTCGATAAAATCCGTTCGAAGGCCACCGCTGCGCCAGATCAATCTCGCATTAGGGGCGGCTCGATCGACAATGGCTTGCCACTCGGATTCAAGAAGTGGGAAAAACTGATCGCTTAACCAGTCCATATGGTCTAACAAAATGTATCGAGAGATCTGGCCATCGTACTTTTCCAGAAACCCTTGGACCGAGTCGGTGTGAGTCGAAACTTTGTCAACGACGCCGCCTTTTAGTTTGGCGAAATTGTCTTCTTTCAAATACTCTGGGCAGCAATCGCGGGTGTAAGATCCGTTCATGTAGACACGCCAGAAGTAATTGTCTTTCATCGGCAATTCCACAAAGACGCTTTCCATGCAGTCCTGAATAAACTTAACCAAACCGCCTTCGTACTGCGTTTCGATTTGTTTCCGTTGGGCTTTGGGGACTCCCAGCATCGACATCGTCGTGTCACGGTTCATGGTGAATTTCATCAATCCCGACCAGAACTTTTTCTTCAGCTTGTTTTCATAGATCTCTTTTTGCTCTTCGACGGTCTCTGCGTTGAGCAAAGAATCCAGTTCTGGACGAACGCGGATCACTCGATCAGTGTAAATTCCAATCATTCGCGCGATCGCACCTGATGTGCCGCGGAAGTAAAACGTTTTTCGACGATTGTCAAACCATTTGATCTTCTTGTCCCAGAAAGATTGCGACCAAGCCGGAAGGCTCGCTCGAAGTTTCTCTTGGTAAATATTTTTGGCGCCCGGCAGCCGGCCTTCGCCAAACATTTTGAAGAAGTCATCGAACTCGAGGTTTCTGATAGCGCTCATCTTCAAATCAAGCAACGCATTTTGCCGAGGGTTCATATCTACTGCATTGACATGATTAGGCCCGGCCAAAGCGTAGTCCAACGCGTTGCATCCAGCGGATGTGATTACCAACACGTTGTCTGTAGGGCCGAACTCAAGTGCTGCTCGGTCCAGGCGTGGATCTTCCCAGCAAGTGTTGTAGACGAGATTGTTCCCGTGCACGGTTGTAAAAATTCGACGATTTACCCAGTCCAAAAACGCCATGACATCTCGGTGAAAATGTTGTTCGATTGTTGTGAGCCGGAATTGTACCAACTGGACGCCTGAATCGTCGAGTCACAATCCGCACGCACTTAGAGATCGTTTTGCCTCGGAGGTGGTGATTGCCCGTGAATCAGGAACAGTCGGATTATGTCGCTTATTGAGTGTTAGTGGGAAGAATGACCGGCCCTGAATGGGTGTGAAATCGTTGGTGAAATGAATTGGGCGATTCAATTTGGGCGATTCAATTTGAACCCGGGTGCGAGTTTGTAATGAGTTTGTGCTGAGCCTCATTGGAAACGGCGGATCAACCAACGATTGTGTATCAGCGGTGTGGCGAGTGGCCAGCTATGTTTCTGCGGCGATCTGCTGGCTAGGTGCGGGGCGTTAGCTAGTTGGAAAGCGAGGTTTCGCCCCGGTAAAATAATCCAATTGCGTTGCTTCCATGTTTTGCAACTGTCAGAGAGATAAAACATGTTTAATTGGTCCACTGCTCGAAAATCTATGTCGTGCACGCAACTCTGCGACGTGTCGGTGGTTAGATAACTTCGTAAATCTGACTTTAGGTCGTTTTTTTATTCCCGTTCCCGAACCGTACAAGCCATGCCCAATCTGAAATCTCCCATTGCCCTGTTGGTCACGCTGGCCGCAATAGCCGCCACGTCGTCAATCTCAATCAATCCTTTGATGGCTCAGCCCAATACGGGCCCCGACCTCGCAGTGGTTGAGCGTTTTGACAAAGACGAAAATGGCATGCTCGATGCGGAAGAGCGAAAGCTTGCTGCCGAGTTCGTAAAAGAGCAAAAATCGGGTCAGCCCAATCGGCGCGGTGGCGGACGCGGGTTTGGCGGCGGTGGAAGGCCAGCCGGTAAACCGGGGCCAGACGTTTCTGTGGATGATGTCACGCCAGTAGTGGACCGTCCGCTTTATGATCCAGCCGTTATGCGAACCATCTTTCTGGAGTTCTCAGAAGACAACTGGGAAAAAGAACTGGCACTGTTCAAGCCGACTGATGTGGAGATCGCGGCAAAGATGACCGTTGACGGTAAAGTGTATCCCAATGTTGGAGTTAGTTTCCGAGGAGCTTCTTCGTTCTTCACAATCCCTGAAGGTTTGAAACGTTCATTGAATATCTCGATGGATTTGGTCGAAGACAAGCAGCGGTTGTATGGTTACAAGTCGCTGAACTTACTAAACGTCAACGGTGATCCAACGATGATGAGTTCGTTTTTGTATTCGGAGATCTCGGGTAAGCACATTCCAACACCAAAAGTGAACTATGTTCGTGTGGTGATCAACGGGAAAAGCTGGGGTGTGTATGTCAGCTCTCAGCAGTTCAATAAGGTTTTTCTCAAGGAAAATTTCGACACCGACAAAGGAGCTCGTTGGAAAGTCGGAGGCAGCCCCCGCGGTGACGGCGGACTACGATACCTCGGAGATGATGTCGCAGAATACCGCTCGCGATTTGATATTAAGTCCAAAGACAAAGAAGAGTCTTGGAAGGCTTTGATCAACCTATGTAAAGTTCTAAATGAAACACCGGCTGACCAATTGAAAGAAAAGCTGGAGCCGATTCTCGACGTCAAGGGTTGCTTGTGGTTTTTGGCAGTGGATGTCGCGTTGGCCAACAGTGATGGGTATTGGACGAGAGCCAGCGATTACAGCATCTATATGAGTCCCAAGGGGAAGTTTCACATCTTGCCTCATGATATGAATGAAGCATTCAAAATGGGTAGAGGTGGCCGTGGAGGTGCTGGTGGCCCTGGTGGTGGTCGGCGAGGTGGCGGTAGACCAGAGCGAGGTGGCGAGCGTGGCGGTGCTGAACGCGGTGGCCCTCCAGAGCGTGGTGGTTTTGAACGTGGTGGTCCTCCAGAAAGAGATGGTGCCCAACGCGGTGGGCGCCCGGAGCGTGGCTTTGATCAAGAACGTGGCTTTGACCAGGAACGTGGTGGGGCTCGACCAGAACGCGGTGCGGGTGGGCTTCCTGCTCGCGACGGTGGGCGCGGTTTCGGAGGACCGGGACGCGGCGGCCCGGGCGGAGGTGCTCCGGGCGGTGGCGGTGGACCAACGTTGGATCCGCTTCATGGGATCGATCAGGAGCGAATGCCACTTCGAAGCGTTTTGTTGAATAACCCTGAGTACCAGCAGCAGTACCTGATGAACTTGCGAGAAATTGCGGAGATGCTGAAGTGGGAAAACCTTGGACCCAAGGTCGCTAAGACTCGCGAGCTGATCAAGGATGAAGTTGAGAAAGATACTCGCAAGCTAACGTCGCTTGAGGCGTTTATGGCTGCCACAGATCCAGCTGAGCCAACGAAAGGCGCCACCGGCTTACGTGCGTTTGCCGATCAGCGTTCGAAGTTCTTGCTCGAGCATGAAAAGATCAAGTCGCTTCCTAAATAGGTGGTCAATTCAGGCCATTAACGAACGGTCGTCGATCAACTAGAATTAGAAAAGGCGTGCATCTCGATGCACGCCTTTTTATTTTTTCAAGCTTGTCAAACGAATCCAAGCTTCGTTTGATGGGGGTTTGACTATTGAACGACGGCGTTTTTCATTCGGTAGATTGACCAAATTTTCCCATCAGGTCCTTTATACTCTTTGAAAATCATGTCGCCTTTGATCGTGATGGGGCGAACTGTGTAATCGGTTTTTCCGCCTTCGATTAGCTTTACCAGTACGTTGTCAAAAATGGCTGCTTTAGGGCCAAAACAACAGACTTTATTGTCTCGCACGAAAACAAATTTGGTCAATCCCTCGGCTGTGAAGGATGGGCGGATGTAGCCGCGGAGTTGGATCTTGGAGCCGTCGTACTCTTTGATCTTGTTCGTCAGCATCGAACGCTCGAAGTCGCGTTCTTTGTCCATTTCGAACTTCAGATCGTCAAAAGAGAGATCAAACGACTTTTGAGTTTTTGTTTCCGTCGCACCTTTCGGCGCTTGTGCAGATGCGATTCCTGAAAAGCTCGCGAGGGCTAAAAGGGTGAGGACACAGCAAGAAAAAATTGATTTCATGGTCATACCTTTTTGAGAATAGTTAGCTGGATGCTACCAGTAACCTCGCTGCGATGCGACATTAATCTTCAGTTCGGTCAACGTTCTGGGGAGTTGTGTGGGGTATTTTGCAATTGACCGACAGTTCGCAGGGGTGTGGCAGTTCCTCAATGCGGCATTGATTGGTGGGGTAACTACAGTTGGCAATTACCAAGTACTACTTAACGAGGTCGGCTTCGATTTCGTAGAAGATCTGCGGGATGTCAGCTTCCTCGGTCTGCTTGGTCTGTGTGTTCAATCGAAATGTACCGGTGATTTTTCGTAAGCTGTAACCATAGTCAACGGTTTGGTCGCCGATAATGTTCACCGCAATAACGTCTGTAATTTTTGGGTTGCCACCAAAGCAGCATGAACCAAAGTCACCAACCAAAATGAACTCTTTTAGTTTTCGACGTTTCGTGCTCGGTCGAACGTAGCCTTTGATGAATACTTTTTGACCGTCGAGTTCGGTGGCTCGTTCAGCGAAAGGAATCTTGCTGCGGCTGTTGGGTCTTAGTTCGCCAAACGAAACGCGGATGTGTCCATCGGGTACCTCGGTCGCGTAAACGTAAGAGTGGTAAGAAGTGCTTCCGGCAAAGCACAGCGAACTGGCGATCAAGCCAATGATGGCAACCGGTTTTCCAATCAGCTCTGAAGGAAACCAGCGGAAGTTCAGCAACGAGACGATTCCGAATACCACGCTAAGGGCCGGGATCACGATGAAGTGAGGCGCTAGGAAAGCGGTCATCAAACCGAGAACTGCAAACACTATGCAGGCGATTGCAGATTTACTAACGGATCTATACTCGAACTCGTTATTGTCGCCCCCAGAAAGAGCCTGAGTGACGGGTTTGTTTTCGGTGAATGTCGTTGCGTTCATAGTTGAATTCTAGGCCAATTCGTAATTGATTCAAATCGATGGCGATTCAACCGCTCAAATCCCGAACAATCGGAACAAGAGTACGCGAGTTAAAAGATCAGTCGTTCAAACCAGCCGTTCACCACTGACCAAAGCAGTACAAAAATCACAACCGAACAACACATCGGTATAAATATGATCTGGAACGTCAAATTGGGTGTGGGGTCAACGGCGGCAACTGGTGCTGGGACAGGAGCCGATTGAGCTACCTGTTTTGGTTGAGTCTGCTGTGCCAACGAGTCAGCATTACTGGATACGAACTCCGTGCTCGTTGTGTTCGGTCCCGGATCTGAAGTCAATGTTTTTTCGGCTGAGCCCTCATTCTGCCCTTTTTTGTCGGCTGACTTGATCGCTGCATCTTGCTGGGTTGCAAACGTTCCGATCGCTGAGGTGTTGTCGATTTGATCGGAAACAAAGCTCTCGCCATCCTGAGTTGTGGCAACTTTTTTGACCACGTAGGTTTCAGACGCCGAAGCGAAAATGCCTACATTGGACGTTGTTGAAGAGTCGTTTTTACCGATAGATTCGTCAGTTTTTTCGGTTTCGCTATTCTCTTTTTCTTTAGCGGCATCGGATTCTGTTTCTGGTTCGTCATCCCAATCGTCTTCGCCGTCTTCTTCAAAACCAAGAAAGAAATCTGCTCGCTTGACTGCTTCGGGATCAATCTTGCGAAGCTCTTCGATGTAAGCCTCGGCCTTTGGTTTTGGGCAAGCTCGCAAGTAAGTAATCACTGGAACGCGAAGCCAATTCGAATCGGCATCTGCTTCCTTGAACATCGTGACCAAGCGGTCCATAACGCTCCAATCTTTCCAGCGAGCAAGGTCTGGGATGATCATGTCTGCCATTTTGGGACGATCAAGCAAGTGACGAATGGCTTTGACGATCCGCTCTTTGGGGACGAAGTCGACTTCGGTGCCATGGAAACGAAGTGCTGAAACAGCGGCAAGCGTATCCACGTAGTCGACTTCTTTGTCGATTAAGAATGTTTTTTCGATCAAGTCGACGCCATCAGCGCCTTTGAGATTTAAATAACAAGCGATCAAAGCATCGAGGCCCGCACGTTTTTTGCGGCTGCCAGAGTTGATGAACTCTTCGAGCAATGCGATGTCGTCTTTCGTGCCGCACACTCCGAGCATCGTGTAATAAAGCCGTTTGCGGTTGTGAGAGATGTCGCGGTCTTTGAGCCAGCCGATCAATTTGTCGTGAGCCATTTGATCTTTTAGTTTGATCAAGTCTTCATAGGGAGCCTTGGCAAATTCATCGTAGGCGTCAAACGCGAGAACGGATTCTTTGTCTTCGAAGTAGTTCTGGAAAAAAGCCAATCGCTCAGGGCCATCGGCGGGAAGCTTCTGAATTTTTTCGAGGTATTCCGCCACGCGATCCGAAGTCTTCATCGGAGTCGTCCAGGCGACATTGGGAGGATCGACGCCCATTACGAGAAAGTTCTGGCCTTCTGGATAACTGCCGACCAATTGAGTTTTGAATTGAGTGCCGTTTGCGACGATCTCTTTGCCTTTTAGGACGCCGACGATTTCAAAAGTTGCTTTTGGGAACTCGTCGTCCGGGCCAACGCCTGGATCCGGGATCTTGATTAGTTTCGCCACGACAGCGATATCGCTGTTGCCCAATTGCTCAGTAAAGGTCAATGCAATTGACGAACAGAATGGACAGGCAAGCGAATTGACGCTCGTGCCAAACGCGATTGTGAGCATCAACAGGCAGACGGCCGCACGTGAGATGCAGCGCGAAAGGAATCGCGAGGCGGAGGCCTCTTGGTTCAATTTGTTGGTCGATCTGAAGTTCAAGAAATTTGCCTTTGATTGAGTGGCTTCGTTGAATGGCTTTTGGTGCCAATGGTTCAGCGAATTCGGGAAGGCTTGCACGGTGAGGAATAGTATTAACGCGCTGGAGCCATCCCGCGTTTTAGGGTTGAGCGGTTTGGAGTCCCTATCGTATCGTTTCTGCACCCAAAAGGAAAAGGAGGTTTTCCTAAACAAGCAATTTTTCACCAACAATTGTGTGGCGAAGCTAACGAGACTACTTTCCAAGCGACTTGGAAACGTCCGTTCGGTAAGCTGAAATGGCTGGGTAGATACCAACGAGAATCGCCAATAGCATCAGGCAAGGAATGATGAGGAATTCGGGCGAGATTCCAACCATGGCAAGGCTAGACGGGAGAATTTCCGCACCTGGGAACGCCGCGAGCGGAACTGGGGGAGCAAAATCAAAGAAACCAATTGAGACGCCGGTACGCGACTCTACGACCGGTCCAAGTGCTGCATTGAGAGCATGTCCCGAAACCCAGCCAAGCATCCCGCCAACGAAAGCTAGCAAGACGGCTTCGCTCAACATGATCAGCATGACTTTTGAACGGCTTGCTCCTAACGCTCGCATGACCGCAATCTCATGTTGGCGTTGGCTCATTGAGTTGTAGATTCCAACAAGAATACTGAGTGCCGACACGAGGCAAATCATGCAGGTCAATGCCAGTAGCAACCAGCGAATCGGATCAACGAACAGTTGGAACAGCGAGGCGACTTGCATGACTGGGTTAACTGCTTGGGCAGCCTTTTGGCTGCGTTCGGGGCGAAACGGTGTCCAGTCAAGTGTCGTTTCGAGATCGCCGACATTGATTTGGTCAGGAAGAAAGATTCCCAAAATGCCGTAGGGGTCTTTCTTTGAGGTCCGCACCAAAATCGAGGTGACTTCGCGTTGTTCGATCGGCAATGGAATGCGAGTCGCGTTGGCTTGTCGGGCTGCTTCAGAGAGTTCAGGTTTTTCTTCCTTGTTGGAAGATTGTTTTGAGGTTGATTTTTGGGTTTGCTGAGTTTGCTGAGTTTGCTTTTCCGATTCGTCCGTTGTTGATTCGGATTCATCGTCCCAGTTGCCATCGTCAAATGGGTCTGGCTCCGCAGCCGATTTCTTTTCGCTTACTTCATCTTCATCGTCGTCGTTTTTGTTCTTCAAAGCCGAATCGTTTTCGACAGGGTTGGCGTGGTCCTCCATGAGGTAGAACCCTTCCATGTTCAAGAACACCACTCGGTCGTGTGGCGTTTGGGTCGGCGCGATAATTCCAACGACGACATACTCTTGCTCATGAAGATGTGAAGATTCGTCTTCGGGCACACCATGCGTGGCTTGGAGTCGGTCGCCGAGTTTTATGTCGCATCGTTTGGCCACCCTTGCTCCGACCACGCATTCAAAGAAACCGTTCTCGGGACTGTCTTCGACGAAGCAACGTCCTTCTGCAAATTCGAATTTGTCTTCGGTATCGATATCCAAAACCAAATCGGTGAAGAAGTTCGGTTTGGTCCCGACACAGCGGAAATCTTCTTGCGTTTCTGGGTCAACATACGAATCGCCCAGTAGGATCGGAATCGCGTACTCGGTGTAGGTCTTGTAGAGCCCTGCGTCTTTGTTTTCGGTTGCGGCAGATTTTTGTCTGTTTAGCGTGTCATCGATCAAGGCTTCGCCCAACGCGGCGCCCAATCCCATTCCGCCTGGAGCGAATCCCGAAATCAGTGACGCCGAATCGATGTCGTTTTGTCGTGCGTGATAAGTGATCGAGTTCTTGAGTTCGCGTTCGCGAGTTTCCGCATCGCAAAACGCCAAATAGTATTCGTAGGGAATGTTCTCAACGGGTTGGCTGAGGTAGTAAACGGTGTTGAGTGTCAGTTGTAAACCGCCACCTCGTGCACCGACGAGAACGTTGTAGCCAAAACTGTTGTTGCTTTTAAAAGACTGCGAGACCAGGCCGTGGATTGACAGGACTGCGACGACCATCATCACACCAAGAGCCATTGAAACGATCGTCAAGAACGAGCCAATGCCTCGATGTTGAATGCTACGCCAGGCGATTTTGAATACGTTCAAGGTTACGCTCCCGCCTTGGTCTGATCTGGTTTTGCTTGGTCGGGTTTTTCTTGGCCAGACTTGATCTGACTAACGACAAGGTTAAGTTCATCCAAACGGTCGACTCGGTCAAACTGGTCGGCGACTTCCATCGAGTGAGTCACCATGAGGAGTGCGATGTTTTCTTCTCGACAACTTTTCTTGATCAAGTCCACGATCTGCTGTTGGTTGCCAGGATCAACGTTGGCCGTTGGCTCGTCGGCGAGCAGCAACGAAGGCTGATTGGCGAGTGCTCTCGCGACGGCGACACGTTGTTGTTCACCAACAGAAAGTTGGTGCGGTTTGTTTCCCATGCGATGTGACAAACCGACCTGTTCCAGCAGTCGTTTGGCTCGATCGGGAGATTTCTTTTTGCTGGCGAAAGTCATCCCAAGCAAAACGTTTTCGTAAGCAGAGAATCCTGCCAAGAGATTGAAAGTTTGAAACACGTATCCGAGTTTGTCCGCGCGAATCCGGTCGCGGGCGGCTTCTGAGAATCGGGTCAGCTCGATCGTATCGAGTAAGACTTTTCCAGAATCGGGTTTTGTGATTCCAGCGATCGTATGTAGCAGCGTTGTTTTGCCGCAGCCACTCGGGCCGATCAGAACGACTTGTTCGCCAGACGCGATCTCAAATTGCGGGATGTCGAGAATGGGCACCCGTTGTTTGTCAGGTTGCACAAAACTCTTTTTGATATTTTCCAGCTGGAGCATCGTTGTATTTTGAAAAGCGGAAGTTGCGAAACGAATTCAGTCAAAAGGTTAATATGCAACTGATGCTACGACCAGCACAGACGTAAGATGTTTGCAGGAGAACCACAGCCCAAGTCGCCACATTTGCAACCGCCACGACCAAGGTTGGTTTTTCCTGAGCTCGAAATCTTACACGATCGCCTGGAGTGGTGTTGGGAAGTCCCCGAAGGGATTCTGATTCTCAGCAGCCGCGGACAATTCGCGATTCAGCTGAAACGTTCTACGACCGATAGCCCGAACGAGTTCGCGTTATTTCTGTCGCTCGCGCATTTCGCGGCTCAACCGGCGTTTGTTGTCGGAATCTTTCAAAGTCTGTCGTTTGTCGAAAACGTTTTTACCACGACATACGGCAACAACTACCTTTACGATTCCTCGAGCGTTGAAGTACATACGCAACGGAACGAGAGTTAGGCCTTTCTCGAAAGCCTTGGCCGTGAGCTTGGTCAGTTCGCGTTTGTGGCAGAGCAACTTTCGCGAGCGTTTTGGTTTATGGTTCCAGAAACTGGCTTGGCGATATTCGGCAATGTCAGCACCAATCAGCCAAAGGTCGCCCTTCTCGACTCGCACATAAGCTTCGTTGAGAGAGATGTTTCCTTCACGAAGGCTTTTGACTTCACTGCCGATGAGCATGACGCCACACTCCAGCTGTTGGAGAATTTCGTATTTGTGTCGCGCCTTGCGATTTTCACAAATAGTGTGGCTCTGGTCCCCAGCCGATTTTTTGTCTTTTTTCTTTTTCTTGTTTTTGGCCATAACTGGATCTTAGTTGAGTGCGTCCTGAACGTTGAGGGGCTTAACGCCACAAAGTTCACCGATTGAACTCGATTTCTTACTTTTTGATTGACTGCCGAAAGTTTCCTGCTCGGTACTTGGTATTAGGTAGGGGAGGTGTAAAGAGGTGTAAGCGGCGGTCTGGAGGCCGTTCATGCAAAAAAAGAAGCGAGATGCACAACTCCAATAAATCCAAACGTCCATTTCTTGATATCGTTTGGCCGCCCTGCCCTCCGACTGAGCCGTCATGTTAACATCCGCGAACATCCGAAAATGAAGTTGTGTCTGGTTAGAAACACGCTCCATGTTTAGAATGGGGCCAGCTATTTGAAAATTAATCGTTCCATGTTGAACTGGTGAAGTCGCGTTTTTGCGCTTTGCCTTGTGTCGGTCGTGTTGCGCTTTTGGGATGGTGAAAAATCATCTCATTGAAAAGTCGAAATTGCGCTGGTTGAGTTCAGCTCGACTTTGATCTGCAATTAGGCTGTGAAGAAAATTTATCAGCGCGAATTTTGCCGCGCTACTTAATAACCAGGTTAATTGTTAACCCGAGAGGTTTGTGATGAGCGAGTTACCCGTAATCAGTGGAAGTCCGGAATCAGCATCGGGTGGTTGTGGTGGAGGTTCCTGTGGTTCGATGGGCGGAAGCGTCGAATCGACCAGCGGTTCAAAAAGCCGTTTACCAAAATGGCTAAAGCGACAAATTCCCAAAGGAAACAATGTCGGCCATACCACCAAACTTCTTGACGAATTGAAGCTCGAAACGGTTTGCGACAACGCGAAATGTCCCAACCGCATGGAATGTTATTCTCAACAAACCGCAACCTTCATGATTCTCGGCAACACTTGCACTCGCCCTTGCGGTTTCTGTGCCGTCAGTCGAGGTCGTCCGGAAGCACTTGAGCTCGATGAACCAGAGCGCGTCGCGGAGGCTTGCCTTCGTCTGGGGCTGAAGCATGTCGTTATCACTTCTGTTACTCGAGACGATTTGCCTGACGGTGGCGCCGATCACTTTTACCAATGCGTCATCGCCGTTCGTGAAAAAACGGGAGCGACCGTCGAAGTGCTCACCCCTGACTTTGTTCACAACAAGCCGGCGCTCGACAGAGTCATCGAATCGGCACCAGAAGTGTTCAACCACAACGCCGAAACCGTTCCGCGACTTTACCGCCGTGTGCGTGGTCCCAAGTCAGATTACCGTTGGACGTTGGGACTCCTTGAGCGAGTGAAAGAGCTGAACCCTTCAATCAAAACCAAGAGTGGTTTGATGCTGGGATTGGGGGAAACACACGAAGAGCTGTTCGAAGTGCTTTCCGATTTGCTGGACGCCGGTTGTGATTTTCTCACGCTAGGCCAGTACTTACAGCCTTCATTGGAGCGGTATTTGCCTGTCGTTCGGTACATTCCGCCGGAAGAATTTGCTGAGCTTGGAGCCAAGGCGAAAAGCATGGGGTTCAAAAAAGTTGCCAGTGGTCCGTTCGTGCGTAGTAGTTATCACGCACGCGATATGGCTGAGAGCTTTTAAGTGATTCGTTCGATTTGCATAGGTGCCCTGCCCTGTTCAATGAATTAAGACGATAGATGCCTGGGCGGAACATTGATTGAATGTCCGTTTGGGTCAGCTTTGGAAACAACCTTGAACAACCGCTTTCGTTGAGCGGTTGTTTCTTTTTTGATGGCCGAAACATAGAATCAACTCCCGCAAATTAATTGCTGCTTTCCTCAAGTCTGCAGCTCATTTTTTCAACTCAGAAGAATGTCGTGATCGAAATAACAATTAACGGTGAAAAAAAATCGTTCGAAAAAGGGCTCTCGATCGCCCAGCTGCTTGCCAAGCTTGAACTGAATTCGCGAGCGATCGCGGTCGAAGTGAACCAAGAGCTTCGGCCACGCGACACGCACGAGACAACTGAAATCAATGCGGGCGATGTCTTGGAAATTGTAACTCTTGTTGGAGGTGGATAACGTTGGCCGAAAACTTGACAACAAACTCTTCTGTCGTTGAACAACCTGGTGCTGGTTCGGAATCCAAAGACGTGTTTCGCATTGCCGGTCATACATTCACTAGCCGGTTGATTCTTGGCACTGGAAAATATGAATCGTTCGAGACGATGCAACAGTCGCTTGAGGCTTCGGGCACTCAATGCGTTACGATTGCAGTTCGGCGAGAAAAGCTTCATGACAGTTCTGGTCGGAATATTTTGGATTTCGTTGATCCAGAGCGTTTTGTTCTTTTGCCAAACACTGCTGGTTGTTACGACGCCGAAACGGCAATCCGATGTGCACGAATGGGGCGAGAGATTCTTAAGGGGCTGGAGAATCCAGGTGCAGATTGGGTCAAGCTGGAAGTGCTTGGCGACAGTCGCTCATTGCTACCTGATCCAATCGAGTTATTAATGGCAACCGAGGCCCTTGTGAAAGATGGATTCCAAGTCCTTTGTTACTCAAGCGATGATCCAATCATTGCCCGCCGATTAAAGGATGCAGGTGCGACCAGTGTGATGCCGGCAGGAAGCCCGATTGGTTCTGGACTTGGGATACTTAATACCAACAGCTTGCAAATCATTCTCGACGACCTAAAACACGGCGACCCTGACTATCCCGTGATTGTGGATGCGGGAGTTGGCACGGCCAGTGATACCGTTTTGGCGATGGAGCTTGGGTTCGATGCGATTCTTCTAAACACGGCGGTAGCTCGAGCGAAGGATCCAGTAGGCATGTCAAATGCCATGAAGCTGGGTGTTGAGAGTGGTAGGCTGGCGTACAAAAGTGGGCGTATTCCCAAGTCGCGATATGCGTCCGCAAGCTCGCCCGAAATAGGGGTTATTTCCAAGCGAAACGTCTCAGTCTAGCCGTTTTGAACGAATTTTCGGACGGAAACTTAAGATCTAGAGAATATTCCTATACTTCCCATATTGCCTCTGTGATATTGCTTGACACTAACATGCCACGTGGGTAAAACTGAAGGTTGATATTAGGTGAGAAAATCTGCGCAATCGGATCTTTTCGCAGAGTTACGCAATAGCATTAAGAGTTTAGCAGCCTTGTTTACGGTGAATTTTATGAAAAACAAATGGAAGACGATTAAGTTCGGATTGTTGCTTTTTGCACTGCCAATGGTGGCAACTGCAGCAGCATCCGCACACACGTGGATAGTGGACTCAAATCCCGTCACGATCGACAGTGAGAAAGTGGCCTTCGAGGATGCAGGCATTGGCCTCGCTCGAGTGCACACAGTCGCTTTGAATGCGAACGGTGCAGTTGCAGGTCGCATTGCAACGATCAACGCAAACTCGACAGAAGGTCTTTCAAGCTTGAAAGTCTTCTTTATCCAAGACAACAAAGTTGTCAACGAAACAGAAACCAACGACGACGGAACATTTCTTGCTCCAGCCGTTCCTGAAGGCGATTATTCCTTCATCGCAACTGGCGAAAACGGATTCGCAGCTTACGGTGTTCGAGTCGTTGCTGGTGGAAATGGCCAACACAACAATGTGATGGAAGCCGCAGCTGTTTCACCTCATTCAGCGGGCGTCAAGCAAATCCTGAGCAAAAACTTGCCACAGCGAGTTGCTCAAGAAATCCTCAGCTCAAGCGATCAAGATTCTGTCAAAGTTGTCGGTTCAAACCGAGTTCTTTTAAATGATGGTGTTTTGAAAGGCCAAGTTGCGACTCTGGCTGGTGGAATTAACAAAGGTGCGGAAGCTCGCGTCTACATCATCAAGGGCAATGAGGTTCTTAGTGAGCAATCAGCCAACGAAGCTGGGAGTTTCATGGTGAAAGACCTTGAGCCAGGCGTTTATGGTTTCGTTGCAGCTGGCCCAAGTGGTTTCGCAGCAGTTAGCTTCCAAGCAGTTGATGCTGCAGAAGCAACAACAGTTGTCGATGGTGAAGTTGGTTCTTTGGTAGCCGACACAGAAGAATTGGCTGTTTCAGCTGAGCCTGCTGTTGTTGGAAACTTCGCAGATCCAATCACTTATCAAGACGCAATTCCAGCCGACATTCCTTTCGACGCTGGTTATTCAAATTCTCTTGACGTTTGCATGACTTGTCAGCAAGACGTTGGTTTTGTTGGTGAGCAGCTAAATAACTACTCAGACGTGGTTTACTCGGACATCGGCCAAGCCGCTCCTGTTGAGTATGCAGGTGAGTCGATCGGTTGCGGTTGTGCCTCTGGTGGATCTTGCGGTTCAGTCGGGAACTTCTCAAATTTCTCCGCTTGCAACAGTTGCAATAGCGGTGGAGGACTTTTGAGTGGTCGTAGACTTGGCGGCGGATTCGGAGCAGGATTGTTGGGCGGCGGTGGCGGAAGTGGTCTGGGACGTTTGGCTTTGATCGGCGGACTGACTGCAGGAATCGTTGCTATCGCTGACGATGATGATGAAGAGCCTAATCCAGCTTCGGGCTTCAATCCTTAAAAACAAGTTGTGAAGTAAATTCTTAATGCTTGGCACTGAAACATATGTTTCGGTGCCTTTTTTTATGCGCATGTCTGGAAAGAAGAGGGAGGAGCTTTTTTGCTAACCAAGGTCATGCGCCGATACAGTGCGGGCGAGAAGTGCCAGCGGGATGGCGGCGCTCAAGAGGTGCGTTGAAACGGTTGTCATTGATGGACGTGCTACGTGTTGAAGCAAGTAGCGATTCTCTTCGCTCGCAAATCTGTCAACTTGCACATCGCAGTTGCAAAGCGGTTGGAACAAAGTGTGGGCTTAAAACACTACCAGGTGCTAAGCGCAGCGAGCGACGGGATCAACTTCAGGCATTCCGATTGTTCTGCCGGACTCACATCCCAGCTACATGGAAAGTGTCGTGGGGCGGTCGGGCATGGAAAATACCGGAACCGCCTGGCATCCACGGCTCACGTTGATTCTGTTCTTTTGAGCCTCTCGGTCTCCGCCCAAAAACCAATCAGCGGAAGAAAGGTTGGTTGGAATGAATCAATTTTTGAACTTCTCCCAGCGGAGGATAATCATGTTGATTTATTTCGATGCAGTAACCACGGTATAGACGCTGTGTAGCAGCCTAGGTAGCCAGACAATATTTCTGCATTGTCGCGCAAGGCAGTCGTTCGCAACGTAGTGCAAATTTGTCCGGAGACTCGGCAATGGAATGAACTCGTTTTGGATTGGCATGGGGGCTGCGGTTTTGACGCTTTCATTTAGTGTGTATGTCTGTGAGCTGTTTTTAATATTCCGCGCGATTAGGTGAGAGGCCTTGTGGCGATTTTGGATGTGGGGTGGATGTGGGGTGGCTGTGCGGAGAAGTCGTTTTTTCAAATGACTCAAGCTTCATCACCCAGCAACGTTGTTAGTGAGTTCCTAGCTGTTTCTTCGCGGTTCCCGTTATTTTTCAATTGGGGAATTCCCTTATCTGTCAGCTGTTTGCCAAATCGTGTTACTTCTTGGTGCGCCATCAAGTTTCGGTTTAGTAAAATCGAAACTGATGTAGAGGTTTGAATAAAGCAATACAATCCGCCATTGCAGTTCGCTTTTCTTTCTTCTTCCTGTGTTTTGCATAAATCACTTCAATCGAGGCATAGCTTTTTGTGTCGTGATTGTTGTTAGATAGATTGCGTAGTGAATCAATGATTTCAGCTATAGTTTTTTTGATCTACAGATAGATCTGTCTTTCATTGGTTTTTTGTTGTGGATTAATTCATGTCAAATTTGATGTTCGACAGCAGTTACGCGGATGACATTTGTGAAGATTGGTGTATCATCATGCATGACCCCTTTCGAGTACTTGGTGTCTAATTCAAATGGAGAAACCCGATGGCAAAAAGAAAAGTTAATAAATCACAAGCGATTCGAGATTACGTTACAGCCAACCCAGGATCGTCAGCAAAAGAAGTTGTGGCGGCGTTGGCCAAAATGAAAATCACTGTTTCTGCACCGACTGTGGCAACCGTGAAATCAAAGTCTGGATTGGCAAAGTCCAGAAAAAATGGAGCCATGAGCTACAAGAAGACTAATGGTGAATTGGTTTCGGTAGACGTACTGATGGAAGCCAAGAAGCTTTGTGCCATTGCTGGCTCTGTTGAGTCTGCGGTTCAAGCGATTCATACAATTGGCAAACTTGAAAAACTATCGAGCTAGTTTTGCTTGATGGCCCAACGGTTGAATGCGAGCGGCTTAGTCATTTGTAAAACATGAGCTGAGCCGTCAAGCATTCCCACCCCTGTATCGTTCTTTCTTCGTTTTTTTTGCTTCGCGCGTCGTCAAAGCGTTGAATTGTTTCATGGGGTTTGCCGCTTGAGGGGGCTTCATGTCCCCATCCGTTTTCGAGTTGGAAAACTATCTCTCGCAAGACTTCTTTTTGCATAATATTGAGCCGAGAACGCTGGAATCTCCTGCATTGCTGGAGTACTCTCTTGGTTCCACATTGTTTTCACACCTTTGAACTTCTCGCGGGCTGTACCATGTCGCTTTCTACTATTTCCAAAATGCTTCCTCGTCCCAATTTTTGGTCGCTTGCTGTTTTCGCCCTGATCATGTTTGCATCTGCGAACTATTCTCAGGCACAGCTGATTTACTCCAACAACTTTGATCAGTATGACGGCTCTAGGAAGTATCGAGAGTCGGACCTGAACAATGATTGGAATTCTCCAGAGTGGTCCAATGGAGTATCGAAAGGCCGAGTCAAAATCGACAGCGGCTGGCAAGCTTACGGCAATCAAGGAAGTAGCTTGGCAGTCAAGTATCCCACGGGAAAGTACGGGACCAAAAACACGGGTGCACAGTGGAAGATGGATCTTGGCGATAGCTATGAAGAAGTTTTGTTGAGCTACTCCGTCAAATTCAAACGCGGATTTGATTTTGTCAAAGGCGGAAAGCTTCCCGGTTTGGCTGGGGGGCAATCGCCAACAGGAAACGCTCCCGCGGACGGGTTCAATGGATGGACCGCCCGCATGATGTGGCGCACGGCGCACACTGGAAATCCTGGAAGCCCAAAACAGAAAACCTCCAATGCCATTTCCTACGCAAAGTATGACCAGTCAGGATCTGATGGCGATGGAAAAGACGAAGACGAAACTTTCTTCAGCGAAGGTGGAACGCCGGCAGGGCAACTGACTGAGCTTAAGTCGAATCGATGGTATGAAATCACTCAGAGAATTAGGATGAACACTCCGGGGCAGTTCAATGGTGTCATTCAAATTTGGGTTGATGATCAATTGGTTGTCGACAAGCAAGACGTGAGATTCCGCAACGTTGCTTCGTTGGGAATCGATCAAGTTTACTTCAGTACATTCTTTGGGGGTGGTTACAGTTGGAGAACATCGAAGTATGAGACTGCCTACTTTGATAACTTCATGGTGTTCGCGGTTGAGTGATGTGTTCTGGTTGGCCGTCCAGAGGGAGGCGCGCAGTGAGCCGGTGTGTCGCGGGCTTCACGGTTCTTTGCCAACGCAAATACTTGCCCGAACGAAGGATTTGTTTTTGTTGAGGATTGGATGTGCAATTTATTCACCTTAGTCCCCGCAGCATTGGGCGAGCATGTATCTCCTTGTTGATCATTGGTATTTGTGCAAGTGAGGGGCTACACCGGTTCGGTTCCCAATCAGCTGTATCGCCGATCAGCGGCGAGTTGGAAAACGGAAACCCCGTCGCTTGGGTTTTTATGTTTGCTTTGATGGGGCAAGTGGCTTTATCACTCTATGTGCAATTGCGGATCGGCAATTGGATACATGCTGTGTTCTTGTTAGCGGGACTGATTGGGCTAGGGACGGTCGCTTTGACTCGCCAGCACGAATCGGCTCATGTGACTTCGCTTTGTGTTGTGATTGTTTGTTTGGGTATCTCGGTGGGAATTTTAGCGTCCCAGTTTTCTGACTACTCAAAAATCGCAGTGATCATTCTTGTGCTCTCGACGGTCGTGAGCTCCGTTTTGTTCTTCATATTCCTTCCAGGAATCATGGAGCGCGTGCTCTACGTCGTTTATGCTGCGATCACTACTTACGTTTTGAACAACCATCTAATTATGGCCGAAGCGGTCGGCCGGACTGGAACAGATTTTAGATCGTGAGTCTCTGTGGATTTTGCTTGCTTGTTGGGGAGTGAAGTGCGCGAGGACGGCAAAAGCGAGAGTCGTAGGAGAAGTTCTTGGTCCCGTTCGACTAGTTCTGTAGCGAGTTGGAATCCCGCTCTACGCTCGCCGTAGACGGTTGAGAGGCACGTAGAATTTAGAATACTTCAATCCATCGCTGTAAGTCGTTCCGCGAGGATCCTCGACCAGAATCGTTGCCCGCTTGGTTATTCGATTGACGTAGCCGGTATAGTGCTGGCCTTCGATTGAAAATGTGACTTGGTCGCCTGTCGCAATGCCTAATCGCTTTTTCGCAAGATCGCTCGGCGTGAGCAATTGGTGGTTGGATTCCGTGTGACCAAAGAATCGTCGAACAATGTTTTTGAATGGGTTCGCGGCGCAGTTGGAATCATTCCACAACAGCATTTCAACCAGGTGGACCATTTCGTGTTCCATGATTCGCTGTAACGCTTCCAGTCGGTTCTGGCACACCCTCCCACTCACGATACAGCTTTCTGAGTCATGCCCAAATGTTGCGAACAGCGGTGTCGTCGCGATCGCAATTTCAAACTCGGTCGATGGATTCTTTCGATCGGTTGACCGCTGCATCGTTGTCATTCCGCCCGCCGATGTCATCCGAGTTGAAAGCCTAAACGCAAGCGGACGATCAGCCTTGCGTTCGCATACGGTTCCTACCAAGCCATCGAAGAAATGCTCATCAGTGATTTGAAACAACAAGCCCAGATCCGAGCTGCATAGCTCTTTGAAGTTTCCTGAGCGAACACACTTTGAGTTGCGCAACATGTATTGATGGATGGACGCAAGCGTGTTCTCGCGCGCTTGCCCGTTCAGACGTCTTTGTTTGACGATTTGCAACAGCTTTTTTCGGTTCGCGTCAGTAGGCATTGCGAGTGCAGTGTTGATCAAGGTCCGTGAATTGAAATCAAAACGCACATCCTTTCAATCATGTCGTTTGGACGTGCAACAGATTCTAACGCAGTCTCTCAATTGACTTAACTTCGGTTGCCAACGGGCACTAAAGCCGTAGGGAACCGTTCTCAAGATGATGTTTTTGCTAGCTGAGTTTTGACATCAGAATTGGTTTTAATCTGACGAAAAGTTGCCAGCAATTCGAAGCGTCAATGGCCCCCGAAAATCAAATTTATCTCTCCTAATTACGGAGTTCGCAGCATTTTTATGAAGTCTACAAGCAGCACGATCGATATAACTGCAAGCTCAATAAAACACAACATTTTGTGTTGACACAGTCTCTGGTGTCGATATATTGGGGTCCCGCCACTTTCAAAATCTCACGTTTCCCGATCAAAACACTCCAATATTTCACCAAATGTTAATTTAGGTGAGTCAGTTAAAAGTTTTGATTTGGATCGACTCCGACGAGGGGGTGAGCCAGCGAGAGGGCGAATTATGGAGTTAGCAAAAGACACCACATTTGGTGTCTTAAAAGATAAAAATCTAAACGTTCAATAACAGGCATGGAGGCCCGTCCGTCTCCTGCTGTGAATTGAGGGACGGATTCTGGAAAACGGTGACCTAACGTGTCGCAGCCCGCTTCCATGATGCTGCTTCGAGTGCCGATGATTGGCGAGATGCTGGAATGGATTCTTTCGAGTCGTATTCTGCTGCGTCTTGGTGGTCTTCGGCTTAAAAGACAGGGACAGTTTGAACTCAGGTAGTTCTGATTTGTCATGGACCATCTAGTTAGGGAGAGTACGAAGGAATGTTGAAAGCCACGCAACAAGAGATGAACGTTAAGAAACGTGACGGTAGAATTCTATCTTTTGATGGGAATTTGATTACCAAAGCGATTCAAAAGGCTTTTTGTGCTGAACGAAAGCTGAAAGACATCGACGAGTTGGCAGCCAAGCTGTTGCAGCAAATCGATGACATCACTCAGGCAGTTTTGTTGGAAGTTCGCGATGATGCCGTTACCGACGAAGGCGTAACCGTTGAGCACATTCAAGACGTCGTCGAGCGAGAGTTGATGAAGGCGGAATACTTCTCCGTTGCCCGACGCTATATCCTCTACCGAGCCGAGCACAACAAGATCCGGCAGCTGCGTGCTGAAGAGAACATGGAAAGCGGCGAGCCGTTCCCAGCCATGATGGTCACGCGAAATGGTCAGCTGGAAAATCTCGATTTCAGCCGCCTTGCCGAGCAAGTCGACGATGCGTGTGAAGGTTTGGGCGAAAATTGCTCATCCGACGAACTGTTGGACGAAGTTAAAAAGCAATTTTTCAACGGTATTACGCCAAAAGAAATTGGGCGCTCAATGGTGTTGGCCGCTCGTGCCCGCATCGAGAACGATCCAGACTACGATATGGTCGCAAGTCGTTTGATGTTGAACATTGTTTACCGTGAGTCGCTTGGTAAGTCCACCGCTGGTGGCGATTTGGCTCAGCTTTATCACGACAAGTTCAGTGATTTCATTTCCGTTGGAATCGAAGCCGGTCGGATCTCTCCAGAGTTGGAAACTTTCGATCTCGCTCGTTTGGCCAAAGCCATCGATTCGACTCGTGATGCTTTGTTTCCATATCTCGGTGCTCAAACGATTTACGATCGTTACTTGTTGCATATTGACGGTCGCCGTTTTGAGGCTCCTCAGTATTTCTGGATGCGAGTCGCGATGGGACTCTCATTGTTGGAAGAGAACAAAACAGATCGTGCGATCGAGTTTTACAACATTCTTTCAACCTTTCGGTTTACCTCAGCCACACCAACGTTGTTCAACGCTGGGACGCTGCACCCACAACTTAGTTCGTGCTACCTCAGCACCGTTTCTGATGACTTGGATGGGATTTTCAAAGCGATTGGTGACAATGCCAAGCTTTCAAAATGGGCAGGCGGACTCGGAAACGACTGGACGAGTATCCGAGCCACCAACTCACACATCAAAGGCACCAACGGTCAAAGCCAGGGCGTTATTCCGTTCCTAAAAGTCGTCAGTGACACTGCAGTTGCCGTCAATCAAGGTGGAAAACGAAAAGGAGCCGTTTGTTCGTACCTTGAATCATGGCACCTCGACATCGAAGAGTTTCTTGACCTTCGTAAAAACACAGGTGATGAGCGTCGTCGTACTCACGACATGCACACTGCCAACTGGATTCCAGACTTGTTCATGAAGCGTGTCGAAGCGGGGCAAGATTGGACTTTGTTCAGCCCTGACGAAACTCCTGATCTTCATGATCTTTACGGTAAGGCGTTCGAGGAGCGTTACACGCAATACGAGCAAGACGCTGCTGATGGCAAAATCAAATTGACTCGGACTATTCCTGCAGTCGACTTGTGGCGAAAAATGTTGACACGAGTATTTGAAACTGGTCATCCTTGGATCACTTTCAAAGACCCTTCCAACGTTCGCTCTCCTCAAGATCATTGCGGCGTTGTTCACAGCAGTAACCTCTGCACAGAGATCTTGCTGAACACATCAGCCGATGAGATTGCGGTTTGTAACCTGGGGTCCATCAACATGCTCAACCATGTCACCGATGGAAAATTTGATCTGGAGAAGCTTGAGGAAACGATTAACACCGCAGTCCGAATGTTGGACAACGTGATCGATATCAACTTCTACCCAACTCCAGAGGCCAAAAACGCGAACCATCGTCACCGCCCTGTTGGACTTGGTTTGATGGGTTTCCAGGATGCATTGTCGGCTTGTGGAATTAGTTACGCCAGCGAAGAGGCTGTTGAGTTTGCCGATCGTAGTATGGAAGCCATTTCCTACTTTGCGATTTCCGCTTCCAGTCGTTTGGCCGGCGAGCGTGGAGCTTACTCAAGCTACGAAGGTTCGAAATGGGATCGCGGCTTGTTGCCGATCGACACCGTTGAGATTCTCGAGCAAGAGCGTGGTGTCGACATCGACATGGACAAAAACTCAACGATGGATTGGGATAAAGTCCGCGAGCTTGTTGCGAAAAATGGAATTCGAAACAGCAACGTTATGGCGATCGCTCCAACAGCGACGATCTCAACCATCATCGGTGTAACTCAGTCGATCGAACCGACATACAAGCACTTGTTTGTGAAAAGTAATCTCTCAGGTGAATTCGTTCAGTTGAACGTTCGTTTGGTTAACGAGCTGAAATCACGCGGGCTTTGGGATGACGAGATGCTTGAGAAAATCAAGTACTACGATGGTTGCCTTGGCGAAATTCCAGACTTGCCAGAAGACATCAAAGGTCGTTTCGCAACGGCGTTTGAAATTGATCCAAGCTGGATCATTCGTTGTGCCAGCCGTCGTCAGAAGTGGCTCGACATGGGACAGTCATTGAATCTTTACTTGGGCCAGCCAAGCGGTAAAAGACTAGATGAAATGTACCGAATGGCGTGGCGTTCAGGTCTGAAAACGACTTATTACCTTCGCTCTTTAGGTGCGACGCAAGTTGAGAAATCAACCGTCGATATCAACAAATTCGGTGTTCAGCCACGTTGGATGAAGAACGCAAGTTCATCGGCAGACATTGCTGTCGATCGCGAACCTGAATTGATTGAGCGACAGCCGGAGGCTCAAGTTTGCAATATCGACAATCCTGATTGCGAAGCTTGCCAGTAGATGAAAACGTTTGGGCGGCCCACGAACGTGGGTCGCCTTTTTGATATTAAGCATTGCTAAACAATGCTCTAAATAACAGCCGCTTAAATTCCGTTTGAGCCGTTGTTTTGCCGAACAAGATTCGGTTTATGAGAGTCGGATCGTCTTTATCTCTAGATAATAAAACACTACCCCCATTTGCACGGAGTCGCAAAACATGGCAATTGATATTCAAGAAACAAAAGCAGGAAAAGCAAAACGCGTTGATGCCAGTGAAAAACGATTGATCAACTGTCATCAGGTCGACGTTAACCAACTCATGCCCCTTAAGTATAAATGGGCTTGGGAACATTACGACAACGGTTGTGCAAACCATTGGATGCCTACCGAAGTTCCGATGAACAAAGACATCGAAATTTGGAAGTCAGACAAGCTTACTCCAGACGAGCGTCGCGTCATCATGCGAAACCTCGGTTTCTTCTCCACTGCCGAAAGCCTCGTTGGCAACAATCTTGTATTGGCTGTGTTCAAGCACGTGACCAATGCGGAGTGTCGTCAGTACTTGCTTCGCCAGGCGTTCGAAGAAGCCGTACATTCGCACACATTTTTGTACATCGTCGAGAGCCTTGGCCTCGACGAAGGCGAAGTCTTCAATATGTACAACGAAGTTCCAGCGATTGCACGTAAGGATGCTTTCGAAATGGAACTGACAAAAGAAATCATGGATCCTGACTTTTCAACAGAGACCTTTGAAGGTGCTCAAGCGTTGTTGAAGAACTTGATCGGTTTCTACATCATCATGGAAGGTATCTTTTTCTATACCGGATTTGTGATGATCTTGTCGTTCCACCGTCGTAACTTGATGAAGGGAATTGGCGAGCAGTTCCAGTACATCCTTCGCGATGAGTCAGTTCACTTGAATTTCGGTATCGATTTGATCAACGGAATCAAAGCTGAGAATCCTGATCTTTGGACTCCAGAGTTCCAACAGCAGATGGTTGATCGCGTTCGTGAGTCTGTCGAATTGGAACTTGCTTACGCTCACGATTGCCTTCCTAACGGCGTGCTCGGACTGAACGCGGAATTGTTCCGTGACTACGTCCAACACGTTGCTGACCGTCGACTTGAGCGAATTGGTTTGCCTGTTCAGTACAACAGTCCTAACCCGTTCCCATGGATGAGCGAGACGATGGACTTGGCGAAAGAGAAGAACTTCTTCGAAACCCGAGTTACTGAATACCAAACTGGCGGCAAGCTAGATTGGGACTAGTTCCAATCAGTTCCAATCAGGTTCAATTTTGAACTCAAAGCCATCGCAAAATCTGCGGTGGCTTTTTTTGTAACTTGTATTTGGTAGCCCGACCTGAATTCGGGGATAGGCAGAGAGGCATTTGAGCGACCAGCGTTAATTCGAGTTCAAGTCACGCGGGTTATTCCTAACGCATCGGAATTCTGGCACGCATAATTGGCAATTGGAACTTCAGTTTCACCAATCAATTAATTTTAATCCGATGTTAAAGAGGTTCGCAGTCCCGTCCCCTCGTTCAAATTTGAGATCTATAGTGGATTCTAATTCTCTCTCCCCAACCGGTTCACCTGTCAATTCAGAGATTCAAGCGGCAACAGGACCAGCTTCAGCGACACCTGAAGATTCGGTCGAGCATGCGAATGCAGGCTCGGTAAACTCAGACTACCTTGATCAAATGCTTGCTCGGCTTGATGGTTGTGTTGAGTTGGTTCATTCTGAATTGGCCGAGTATCAAACTGCAGATTCAGGCAAAGACGCGAGCAAGCGGACGGACTATTTGCTGACTGTTGTGATTCCTGTTTTCAACGAATTGAACACAATCGGACGTATCCTTTCCCGCGTTTCCGCGCTACCGTTGAATCTTGAGATGGTCATTGTCGACGACTACAGCACTGACGGAACCCGCGAAGTGTTGCAGAAGCTGGACGGGCTTCCGAACGTTAAAGTCATTTTGAAAGAAAAGAACGCGGGCAAAGGTGCGGCGCTTCGGACGGGATTTGCTGAAGCGACCGGCGATTTCGTCGTCGTTCAGGATGCTGACTTGGAATACAACCCAACCGACATTCCAAGGTTGATCCAACCGTTGCTTCGCGACGAAGCTGACGTCGTTTACGGTTCACGCTTCATTGGTGAAGAACAACAGGACGAGTCTTGGATTCATCGCGCCGGAAATGCAGTTTTGACCGGAGCCTCAAATATCTTTAGCGGTTTGAAACTGACCGACATGGAAACATGTTACAAGGCTTTCAATCGCGAGGTCCTTAAGGACATCACCATCGAGCAAGACAGGTTTGGGATCGAGCCTGAGATCACCGCCAAACTGGCTCGTCGTGGTTACCGTTTTGTTGAAGTTCCAATTTCGTACGACAGTCGTGGCTATGCCGAAGGCAAGAAGATCGGGTTCAAGGATTTGGTGAATGCGATTTACTGCATCGGTCGCTACGGAATGACTGACTAAGCCTGATTCAGGTGCGCAAATGCGATGCGATTCCACTCGGTTCTACGCAACTTGGGCGTGGCGGGTAACTTGTCACTGCTAATTTTTCACTGGCGAATTTTCGTCAGTGAAATATCTGCGAGCAGCTTTTTTCTGCGAGTTTGATTAAGTTTATCGAACACGGCAAGTATTTAGCTTCTTGCAATCGCCTCAGCTCGTACTATTTAATTCGAGTGTCCAGTGCGTTCAAACGTTTATAACTCCCAACCCAGTACGGCGGTGGTTTTTGAGGTCTTGCAGGTGGGTTGGACTTTCTCAAGCCTCGCTTAAACAATAAGGCACAAGACCGAGTATCTGCCAGCGTTTCAATTCTGGGTTGAAACGTTGTCGGGCGGACTGAAATTAGTTTTGCAAAAAGAGATGATCATGAATCGCCCCAAGTTCGTTTTCTTTTTACTCGCCACGGCCGCATTTGTTCTCTTCACGAGTTTAGAAGAATCAGCGGCTCAGTCGCGATCGCGATATGGAGCTCAGGCTACCGAAAACAAACGCGTTATCGTTTTGGAGATCTCTGCAACTGGCAGGGCTCAGGTTGGCACTCAGCAGAAATGGCTGGAGGCATTGCAGGATGTCGGCGCTGATAAAATTAGCATCAAAACGAAACGGACTGGTACGCCGAAGGTTGAGGAAACTCAAGTCGGACGATCTACCGCCGTCGTGACTGTGACGGGCTTCATTGTTGGCAACAAGCTAAAATTGCCAGGCGGCACGTTCGCGATCACTAACAAATCGGGCATTCGTGAATTGCTTACACGGCTAAAAGACGACGGTGCCAAGGTCGGGCTCGCGGAAAAGAAAGCGTTTGGTCTGACCTCCGAGCAGTTGGTGGAAGTGCACGAGAAATTCTCCGCGCCTGTGGAGTTCAGCACGACTGGTCAAAAAGTTAGCGATGTGTTCGCCAAGATTGTTGCGGCGAGCGGGTTAGATTTCACGATGGGCAATGCGGCTCGCGCGGCGATTAACGGTCGTGAAACTGTCGCCGAGGAGTTACTTGGAGTGTCGATGGGGACGGCGCTTGCAACCATCGTCCGCCCTCTGGGGATGGTGGTTGAGCCGAGACGAGAACAGGGGAAGTCAACCGAGATTCTTATTGTCGATTCGCGAGCTTCAAAAGAACATTGGCCGATTGGTTGGCCCATTCAACGTGCGCCTGTCGCGATCGAGCCGAAGTTGTTTGAAAAGCTCCCAATCAATATTCGCAACGTGTCTCTCAAGGACGCAATGAACGCAGTTCAGAAACGAGCGGGTGTGCCGTTTTTCTACGATCACAACACGATGGCGAGAGAAGGAATTGAGCTGGCGGACGTTAAGGTCACGCTCAATCAAGACAAGGGTTCGTTGATGGTGGCGATTTCAAAATTGCTACGTCAGTCCAAGCCGCGAATGGTCGAAGAGTTACGCGTCGACGAAAACGGGAAACCGTTTCTTTGGATCACTGTGCCGTGAGGCCGTTAGCCGAGGCGAAAACTATCGGACAAAGGTTGCTTAGCTTGATTCGATCGTGATTCGCTCTTGGTGGAATCCTATTTTGGTTGAATCCTATTTTGGTTGAATCCTATCAGGGCGGTTAAGGTCGATTAAGCTTCGAAGTCTTTTTGATGCTCGCCCGACGACGTGGGCTCAGGCGCGACGCTCGTTTTATTTAGCGCTTGAATCCTTGGCTCGTTGTGCCGAACCCATTGTTGTTCGCAGGTGGTGGTGATCCGCCCAGGTGGATTCGCATTTTGACACTGCTCAACGGTTGAAGCACCCAGTGTTTGCCAATGGCTCGGTTTTTGACTTCGGCCTTAACAAGGTAGCCGCTCAATCCTTGACGCTCTAGTCCGACATTGACGATTTTGCCTTCGAACGTTGTTGTCTCGTTGCGAGCAAGCGTCACTGTTACGGTTACAGGACGATCCTGCACTTCGTAAGCATTGACGTCTTTAATGTCGACTACGCCTTGGACCCAAAGTGTATCCATTCGTCCAAGTCTTAGAACAGGATCTCCCGCGTTGACGAACTCCTGCTCCTTCTTGATCAACTCTACCACGTAGGCTTCGAATTTCGTCTTCAAAACATGTCGTTGGACTCGGGCTTCGACTTCACGCACGCTGGTGCCATCGAGCAGGGCCTTATCGACCGCGTCTGCTTGTTCCACCCAAGCCTGTTTGACTTCTAGTGCAGCAACTTCGGCAGTGTAATCAGCCATTCGTTTTTCGGATTGAGTTTTTGATCCCGATCCTGCGAGCTTGGAGGTCATGTTCGCTTCGGTTTTGGCGACCTTGTATTTTGCTTCGGCAGCTTCGATTGCGATTCGTTGGCTGGCCTTGTTGTTAGCCATTTTGAATTGCATGCGAGCTTTTTCAAGCATGATTCGATACATCTCGTCGTCGATCTTGCCAACGATTTTTCCAGCTGGAATGTAGTCACCTTCTTTGACGCTCAATTCTTTGATGGTGCCGGCCTCTTTGGCGGGCAGCGAAATGATGTCCATGAAGTCTACGGTGCAGTTTGGCATATCAAGAAACTCTGGCATCGACAAAACCGGTTTGCGAACCGTCGAATTTCCAGTTTTATCTTGAATCTTTGACGCAGTAGATACGGGCATGGCCAGCGTTTGTTTGTTGGTCGAGGCGCCCAAAATAAAGTTCGATTTTCCAGTGAATTGTTTCTTCGGGAGGATAGAACTTGAAAGCTGAGACTTAGATGGCGTTGCAATTGATTGGTTCGCTGGCAATTTCTGAAAATTTTGCACCGAAGGCAATGCCTTGGGGGCAAGGCTTTGATGGTTCTGGCGACCCGTCGGGCTAAAGCTAGAGCCTGCGGAACTTGAGCCTCCGAAATTGGTAGTCGATTTTTTGGCAGTAGTAGGCAGTTTGCCCGGAGCTTGGGAAATGCGAGCTTGGGAAATGCGAGGTTGGGAAGTGCGAGGTTGAGGAACTAGCCGTGTCGGTTTGCTTGAGTTGCCCGTTGACTGAAACGGAAGCGAGTTGAACCCGACTCTTTGAGGAGCCTTGGTCGATGGCTGTTTCGTTGGCAGTTTTGATGCACCTAACGGGCTGTTACGTTGATTCGCAGTTCCGGCGGATTGGAATCTTGTTTGATTTGACCTTGGTGTGGTTTGGTTCGAAGAAGATGCAGGTCGGTTCGTTTGAAACGCCGTTTGGTTAACAATTGGCGAGCTAAAAGAATTCTGGTTGGGCTGGACCGACCGGTTTAATTTAGGGGGGCCAAACTGAGTTTTTGAGTCTGTAGTTCTCCCAAATCCGGGATCCGAAAAACTATTGGTCACCTGTGCACTTGCGGTGGCGGCTGACAACGCGAAGGTTGCTACCAATGCGCTCCGCGAAAGGAGCCGTGAGACGAAACGAGTTGTAGAATGTGAACGAACAGTCATTGCAATGTAACCCATCAAAATTCCACCGATCAAAACGGCTGTCAGCTAACTTGGCTGATTGTTAAACGGAAAAGTTGCCGTTATCTCTCGAATCGGCAGTTTCGAACGATGAGGTTCAGACGGCAGTCCCAACCGTCAATCAGGCCCTTAGTTCCCCAAAGTCACTTCTTCCTGGCAAGCATACGTTTTATTTATACGAGCTAGCACAGAAAGTTGTGCGATTGTTTTGGACGCGACGGGGCTATATTCGTTCCAAGTGTTTTCCAGGCCAGCGATAAATGTCGAAAACCAAACAGCGATTGAGTGTTTTTGCTTGGACTAGGCGTTGAAAAGAAACAAACTGGCGATTGCCAGTACGACCATTGTTGAGCCCAGAACGAGTTTGCCAGCGGTGCCTAGCAAGCGACCGATGAAAGCGGCTCCGCCAATTTTTACGCTTTCAGCCATCGGTTTTCCTTCCCATTTTTCACCAATTGTTGCTCCTACCCACGCTCCAATTGCTGCAAACAAAATACTGCCAATTAAGATTCCCACGAGTGGAATAGGGATCGGAATGCCAAACACCGCGCCTACTAATCCGCCAACGATGGATCCCACCACCGACAGCGAAGCCCCTCGCGTTGAACCACCCAGTTTTTTGGTACCAAAAATTGAGGCCGCAAACTCAATCGCTTCCCCGATGATCGCAAGCATTGCGAGTGCAACAACGACGCTCCATCCAAAGCGGTAGTCGGGCGGCCCGATGAAAATCCAAGCAAGCGCCAGGACGACGATTCCCCAATTGCCGGGCAATCCGACCAGATTGGTGAACCAGAATCCGATGACCAGCAAAATGAACAGCACTAGTCCTGCGTATATCAGTACTGTGAAGAACACGAATTTGTTCCGACCGAAAGTTCAGTGACTAGCGAAGTTTACCAATAACTTTTTTGAGCGCTTCGACAAATAGGTTTACCTCTTCATGTGTGTTGTAGAGATAAAAACTTGCGCGGCAACTCGAGCGAATTTTTAAGTGCTGGTGAAGCGGCATGGCACAGTGGTGTCCCGCTCGAATCGCAACGCCTTGTTGATCTAACAAGATAGAAATGTCTTGGGGGGAGATGCCTTCGATGACAAAACTGACCAGCCCTGCCCTTTGATCGGCAGCTGGACCGAGAATCGTCAAACCTTCAAATTCTGAAAGTGATTTGTGCGCGGCGGACGCCAAATCTTTCTCGTGTTGATTGATCGATTCTAGATTGATTCCGTTGAGGTACTTGATAGCGGCACCGAGACCAATTGCTTCCACGATTGGAGGTGTGCCGGCTTCGAACCGGGCTGGCAATTCGCCTTGAGTGAATCCATCGATCGTGACCTGGTCAATCATGCTTCCTCCGCCCATGAACGGCGGCATCGATTCAAGGAGATCCTGTTTGCCCCACAGCACTCCAACCCCTGAAGGGCCAAGCATTTTGTGTGCGCTGAAGGTCACAAAATCCGCATCCCAAGCTTGAACGTCAGTGTTGTCATGAGGGACTGATTGTGCCGCATCAACTAAACTCACCGCTCCAACCGATCGCGCGAGAGAAACGATTTTTGCGACTGGAGTGATTGTTCCCAGTACATTGGAAACCGCAGCAAAGGCGACGATTTTCGTTTTAACATTGAGTTGGGACTTGAAATCGTCTATGTCCAACCCGCCGTTTTCGTCAATAGAAACAAAGCGAACGACGGCACCCGTTCTGGCGGCCAATTGTTGCCACGGAACGATGTTGGAATGGTGTTCAAAAATGGTAAGCAAAATCTCATCGCCCGCCTGAACGTTCTGGTTACCCCATGCGTGTGCGACTAAGTTGATCGATTCGGTGGTGCCCGAGGTGAAAATCACTTCGTTGTTATGCGGCGCATTGATGAACTTCTGGACCAGCGTTCGGGCTTCCTCGTACTGACCTGACGCCTGTTCACTCAGCCAGTGAATTCCGCGGTGAACATTCGCGTAAGTTTTTTCATAACAATCGCTCATCGCATCGATGACGGCCTGCGGATGCTGCGTCGAAGCACCATTGTCGAGATAAACCAATGGTCGATTACGATGAATCGTTTGATTGAGTATTGGAAAATCGTCACGGATCGTGAGCGGATCGAATTTAGTTTTCAGTGTGTCCATGAAGTCAGTCTACCAGCGGGTGGGTGCAGGACAATAACCGAATTTCGGTGTCGGGCAAAACAGATTGGCTTGAGATCTGCGGCGAAAGGATCACTTCACAAACGAAATACCGCTGCGGTAGAGAAATTGATCAGCGGGAAACGCACAGCCGGCAAGCTCACATCAAAGAAAACGCGGCGTCACCCGCATCGATCACCGGCTCAATCATTTTAACGGCTCGGATAACCATGCAATAAATTCTACTTGGTTGGCCATTGTACATCTGACATAGCTGCCAAAGATTTCTGCAGCGCGTGCGTGCCCAGTTTTCCGTCACCTTGGTCAAGTACGTTCTGGTACAGCTCGTGAGCCAATTTGAGGCCTGGGAGATTGAGGTCCATTGCGGCTGATTCTTCCAGTGCGATGCCGAGATCTTTGACGAAGTGTTCAACGAAAAATCCTGGATCGAAATTTCCAGCCACGATTCTTGGAGCGAGATTGGTCAACGCCCAGCTGCCTGCCGCTCCGCTACTGACAGATTTCAGAGCTGTTTCAAGATCCAAACCAGAACGGTATGCATACAAAAGTGATTCACAAACACCGATCATTCCGGCACCGACCAAAATTTGGTTCGTGACTTTCGTGTGTTGGCCAGTACCTGCCCCACCCTGCCTGACAACGGTCTTGCCCATCGCATTCCAGCATTCAGAAAGCGAATCAACTGCCGTTTCGTCTCCGCCGATCATGATCGACAGTGTTCCATTTTTTGCTCCAACATCTCCGCCAGAAACAGGCGCATCGATCGCGCTGACGTTTTTGATTTTTGCGGCTTCGTAAATTTCGACAGCAAGAGCTGGTTTGCTGGTCGTCATATCAACGATGATGTTGCCTGGTTTGCAACCAGCGATGATTCCGTCGTCACCAAGAAATACTTGCCGAACATCGTTGGGCATTCCGACAATTGCAAACACAACGTCAGAACTTTCTGCAAGAGATTTTGGAGTCTCCGCCCAAGTCGCGCCCGCCTCAATTAATGCGTTTGCTTTGGATTTAGTGCGAGTGAAAACCGAAAGGTTGAAACCGGCATTCATAAGGTTACGGCACATGCTGTGTCCCATGACGCCGGTGCCGACCCAGCCAATGTTCGTTTTGCCAGGTTTCGCTGTTGGTTGAGCAGTGGGAGTTGTTGAGTTTTCCATTGATCGTCCATTTTTTAAAAAGGTGAACTCGCTTAAGCGGGATTGGGCTAACTCCGAGAAATAGTTACGGCTAATTTCTGGTCTCGGCGTGGTTAACTAGGCGTTTCCCGCAAAGCGGCAAGTAGCGGAGATTGTTTCATCTCGCGGCTGGCTGATGATTGTTTGGCATGGTTGGGGTTGGAACCAAAAGAGTTTGCAATCTGGCAGCGCTGCGAGAATCAAGTCTGCGCAAAACAATCGCAATGACTTGGGGTGCGTGCCCAACCAACCCAACATGTTAGAAGTTCGGGCGTTTCAAAATCTCCGCCAAGATGATCGCTTGACCAACTGATTTTGGGTTGGCTAGTAGCTTTCGCAATTCGTTGACTTGCTCGCGAGAGTTTTTACCGACGATTGCTGGAGGTGCATCGTCGGTGATCGTTGGACGATCGTCAATTTTCGAAATGTCGTGATCAAGGTGGTCGTGGATTCGGGATTCAACTTGAGCATGAACGTCGGAAATTCGATCGCCCAGCTGCTCTGCGTGATCGGCAATCGAAGACGTGTCGATGTGGCTTTTAACGTGCTCGGCAACGCTTTGATTTCGTAAGTTAGATTGCTTACGAGGTTGTTCTCGAAGCGGTTTTTTGCGAACCGGTTTCTGTGAGGGGCGTCGTTGGATCGGAGCTGGACGAACCAATTCTGCTTCGACTTCAGGAATGATCTCTGGCGGCGGCTGACGTTTGGGAGGCTGTTTTTGTTGTGGCGGACCACCGGCCTTTTGTTGCTGACGTCGCTCAGCTGCCTTACGCAAAAATTCTTCGATGTCTCGAGCCATGATTTACTCTCGTTGAGGCAAGCCAAATTTGAAGGCAAGCCAATGCCCAACTCATAACGCCATCGAATCGCAGACGAATGGATTGATGGCAGAGGCCAATTTTTATCGAGCGGAATTTCCACCGCCGCCGCCCGAAATTGACTTTCTCATGTCAGTATCGGCTTGAACGTTGCGGAGTTTATAGTAATCCAAAATTCCAAGTTTGCCGGATCGGAAACTGTCTGCCATCGCTTTTGGAACTTCTGATTCAGCGGCGACCAGTTTCGCACGGCTCTCTTCGATGGAGGCAGTGTTTTCTTGCTCTTGAGCAACCGCCATTGCACGACGACCTTCTGCACGGGCACGAGCAACTCGCGTGTCGGCCTCGGCCTGGTCAGCACGAAGTCTCGCACCGATGTTGTCTCCAACGTCGATGTCGGCGATGTCGATTGACACGATTTCAAAAGCGGTTTGAGAGTCAAGCCGGCGGGCAAGCACGGCCTTGGAAATCATATCTGGATTTTCAAGAACTTCATTATGAGTCTCGGCAGAACCGATCGCACTCACGATGCCTTCACCAACACGAGCAATAATGGTTTCTTCGGTCGCACCACCGATCAACTGTTGAAGGTTAGAACGAACGGTAACGCGGGCTCGAACTTTCAACTGAATTCCATCCTTGGCAACGGCATCAAGTGAACGGCGAGAAGACCCACGGGCTGGGCAGTCGATGACGCGAGGGTAAACGCTGGTTTGAACAGCTTCGAGAACATTACGACCAGCGAGGTCGATCGCGGTTGCTTCTCGGAAACTCAGTTTGATCGTTTTCGCTTTGTTGGCGGCGATCAATGATCGAACCACCATGGGTACATTGCCCCCGGCGAGGTAGTGTGCCTCAAGAGCCTTCGTGGTCATTTCTGGTTCGTTCAAACGAGCTTGAACGGCCATGATTTTACTCGGCACGATCACGCTGGCTTTCACTTTTCGAAACGTCATTCCCAGTAGGTCGAAAAACGTGACTCTCGCACCTGTGAAAAACGCTTGGATCCACCAGCGAAAATACGAAAGGAAGACGGCGAAGACTATGAAAATGATAAACAGCAGGAACAGAATTCCAACGATTGTGGCGACTTGCAGAAACGTGAGTTCCTGTTGCTGAGCAAGAAATCCGATAGTCATTTGCGTGTTCACTGGGTTGTTTGTTTGATTGTGTGGTCGGTAATAAGCAAGTAGTCGAAGGCTTTTGCCAAAACCAGATTTACCCGTATTCTACGACATCCACTTCCGAGGACGCAACAAGCCGATTCGCGAAGTTCGCGTTTCTAGAGTCTTGCCTGAGAGGCAGTTTAAGGATCGTGTTCAATTCAAGTGGACGATTCATCAGGCAGTTTTACTGACCAGCCTGCCCCGCTGCCGCCTAAATGTCGAGTTTTGTCCACGCAGAGTTGTTTTTCGAAGAAGCAACCGCGGCTTCGATAAACGCCATGCCCTCGACGCCGTCGGCAACCGTTGGATAGTCGTAACCTTCAGCCCGTGGGTACTGGCCACTGACCTCATCGGCGATCGCTTCGGCGGCCCCAAGATAAACGTTCGCAAACGCTTCGATAAAGCCTTCTGGGTGACCGAATGGAATTCGAGTGTTGGCTCCACAAGCAGCACCGTTGTAAACGTTGCCGCGGCGGTGGACTTGGCGAGGTTGTTCGGCGTATTTTACGATCAGTTCGTTGGGATGCTCCTGATGCCATTCGAGCGATGCTTCCGTTCCATAGATTCGAACGTTCAGGTTGTTCTCGTCGCCGGTTGAAACCTGGGACGCGTAAAGGATTCCACGAGCGCCGCCTTTGTAACGAACCAGCATGTTTCCATCGTCGTCCAATGGTCGGCCTGGAATGAATGTCGATAGCTCGGCGGCCAATTCATCAATCTCCAAACCGGTGATGTACTTCACGAGATTTTCTGCGTGTGAACCGATGTCTCCGATGCAGTTGGAAACGCCAGAGACGCTGGGGTCCATTCGCCAATTCGAAATCGCGCCGTCCTCTTCGTCATTGAGTGCGGTGATGGCGTAGCCTTGCGGGTATTCGGCGACGACTTTTAGGATGCGGCCTAGTTTTCCATCGGCGACCATGGCTTTGGCTTCTTTAACCATTGGGTACCCGGTGTAGTTATGGGTTAGGGCAAAAACTTTGCCTGTTGCTTTTACGACTTCCGCAAGTTGCTTTCCTTGTTCCAGTGAAAACGCCAGTGGTTTTTCGCAAACGACGTTGATGCCGGCCTCAAGGAAAGACTTGGCAACATCGTAGTGCAAGTCGTTTCTGGCAACGATTGAAACGAAATCGATTCGCTGATCGTCGGGCAGTGCCGACTCTTTCTCGACCATCTCTTTATAAGTGGTGTAAACCCGCGATGGGTCTAAGTATAAATCTTCGCCTGACAGTTTGCTTTTCTCTGCGTTGGATGAAAACGCACCTGCGACCAATTCAATTCTTCCGTCGAGTGAGGCGGCCATTCGATGAACCGAACCGATGAATGCCCCGCGTCCGCCACCCACCATGCCCATACGAAGTTTACGATTGAGTGCCATTGGATATTCCTTTGTCTGATTATTTTTAGTGACTAGGTTTTAACTAGCCTTGGTTTTTGAGGTGAAACATCGCGGCGTTGAAATTCAGCAACGCCGCGTGTTTGAATGTGATGTCGATAGTGCTTTCGTGCCCAGTCGAACGTTGCGTGAAGAGGTGCTGAGGCAAGACAAACGTTTGCCGACAAAGGTTATGTCATGCAACGTTAGACTGAAACTGGTTTGCCTGTTTGAGCGGATTGATAAAGTGCGTCAATCGTTCGCATCAACGCCAACGCTTGGTCGGGGGTGTTGAGCGGTTGCTCGGTTCCTTCGATGGTTCCGATAAAGTTTGCAGCCGAACGGCGTCGGCCCATGTCTTCGCATTCTTCGACGGCGACTGTTTTGTTGACGGATTTGCCATCTTCTTGAACGTAAATTTCGCAAGTGTCGATGGCGGTTTCGTCGAGCCCATCGGATTCGAACAAACGCTCGACTTTTCCTCCGGCTTTGGTGCCTTGGAAAACGACAGAGACTTCTTCGCGTTTGATCATCTCGGCCCAAGAAACTTGCATCGTCAGGACTTGGCCTGTTTTGAAAGTTACAAATCCGTGGGCAGCCGCTTCAACGTCAGTTGTTCCGTCGGCCACATCGGGAATACCCCACGGGCCTTTGAAGGCTTTGTTGTCGATAAAGTTGTCGAAGGTTTGACCGAGGACGTGCGCTGGTTCCGGGTAACCCATAAAGAACATCGCAAGATCGACCATGTGCAACAGATCGATCAGCGGGCCGCCGCCAGAGAGAGCCTTTGTCGTGAACCAGCCGCCGAAACCAGGAATTCCGGTACGACGGATCCATTTCGCTTGAGCCGAGTTGATCTCACCGACGGTTCCATCACCAATGAGTTTCATCATTTCGTATGATTCTGGTCGCGCTCGGTTGTTGCAGTTGAACATCAAGTGTTTACCTGCAGCGTTCGCGGCGGCGATCATCTCTTCTACTTCGCTCGCATTGAGGGCCGGCGGTTTCTCACAAAAAACATGCTTGCCTGCATTGAGGCATTGAATTGAGAGTGGGGCGTGGAACTTGTTGGGCACGATGATGCTTACCGCATCCGCGTCAGTTTCGGCCAGCATTTTTTCAACGTCGGAATATACGTTGGGGATGTTCCATTCTTTGGCGGCGGCAGTTGCAGCTGCTTCGTTCATATCGCAGAGCCCAACGAGTTCGGCTCCGCCATCTTGGAATCCACCAGCGTGGTACTGAAGCATTCCCCCTGCACCAATGACTGCAACTTTAGTCGTCATATCGTTTTGTCTTTCCCGCAATAGTTAGATGGCATAAGAGTGTGAGTCGCCGAATCGCAAAAATTGGCCAGCGTTTCACATCCGTTTTGTAACAGATTTTTGCCCAAATTTCATCAAGTGGATGGCCAACGTTTTTCAGGATTGGAGGCGTTAATATCCACATCACTCTCCCAATTGATGCTTTTTAGGGGGAAGGGGTAGCAAACAACGGCCGTTGAGCCGTCAATTTTCTACTGCGACGTAGGGTTTCCCATCACTTGAATGATCTACCAATTTTTAGGTCGATCGTTCGCTACTCATCCACCGTTTTAAAGATTGAACGCAAAATGAAAGTTCTCGTTGTAGATGATTGTCTAACGATTCGAATTTCGTTGTCAAAGTATTTGAAGGATTGGGGGCTGGAACCTGTTCTCGCCGCTGACGCAGAGGAAGCAAATGAGATTATGAATTCTCACGATGCCCCTCGACTGATGATCGTGGATTGGATAATGCCCAATGTGGAAGGTCCGCAGTTCATCCGAGAATTTCGGGAGCAGGATACCAAGCGAGAGGCTTACATTATTATGCTGACGGCAAAGTCTGGTCGGCAAGTTTTGGAAACCGCATTCCGATGTGGTGCAGATGATTATTTGCCAAAGCCTGTTGTGCCTGACGAGTTGTACCGTCGTATTCAAGAAGGAAAGAACATTCTTGAGCGGCAGGACGCGGTTATGAATGCCGCTGGAAAGTAGTT
>JBGCDK010000109.1:0-12659 GCA_045105295.1 Mariniblastus sp. | reverse complement strand
GAGCGTTGTGTGCAGGTGGGTTGTCCTGACGGTTTGGGGCACGCCAGTTCGGGTAAGAACCCTCAGGGTTGGCGTAGTCACCTTGGAACCATCGGATGCCTGATGTCGTTGACCAGAATCGTGTGCTGCGTGATGGGCAGGTAAATGCCGGAATTGGAACTTCACTGACAAACCGACCATCGGCCATTGGTTGGTTGGTGAATCCGAATTCGCTCCGAGCGTCAGCGATAAGGTTGGCTTCCATGAATGGGAAGATCTGGATTGGCCAGCCCGCGGCTTCGCGGTTAATAAGGGCATGTCCTTGAGGACCACGCTGGATTGGAGCAGCCCACCACCAATCAGCGCTGCGATCACCGCTAGACGGAAAGTGCTTGTGAGCTGATTCAAAGTTGTGAGAGGCAAGCCCGAGCTGCCGCAGGTTGTTCATGCAGGTGGCTCGGCGTGCAGCTTCACGTACCTGCTGAACGGCAGGTAGTAGCATCCCGATCAGGATACCGATGATCGCGATCACGACCAAAAGTTCCACCAGAGTGAAACCCGAAGTTCGTTGTTTTCTCATTTTCGTCTCTCAATAAGATTTATGAAGTGCTAGAAACAAATTTCAAATAGTAAAATTAGGCATATTCCTACATGGATTAATCGCGGAGTCGCCGCGAATTAGCGGGGTAAAATAACGCCAAAATTACCTGAAATGGGCGTTGTTATGCCCAAAGTGAAATTCAGGACCGCAATCCAATCGAATGGACGTTTTTGGGGGGAATCACAGGCTTTATTGGAACGAAGTTTTTTTGAGGAAAGCCCCGTTTTTCGCCCGTTGAGAGACTGGATTTTCCATTATTTTCCCAACCTTTCTCTGCCGTTGTCGTTGGCCAGAAGTTATGGTTTTTTGAGTGTGGATCTCCTAAACTGCCAAGTGTCCCCAGCTGTTTGAGGCTTTTTGTGTCGATCGTCTTTGCTCTAAGCTTTCAATCTGTTGTGGCGTTATCTGGAGTGATAAGTATTTGCTGTGTTTGGCTTGAGGAGAAAAAGTGGCTAGGGCGAAGCCGGCTTGGCGCTAAAGTGATCTGGCGGGCACGCCCTATCCATAAAAAAAGCCAGCCGATGACGGCTGGCTTTGTTTGGATTGCTAGGTGGGCTGCACGGGAAGCGCAGTACGGTCGTGGTCATCACTCGAATTGATATCAGAGCAAATTGCGATTCTCAGCCGAGTTTTTCCCGGCTGAAATTAGGAATGAATTTCACGGCGGCATGCCACCGTTCCTGGTTGGTCAACTGCGACTAATGCCGAAAACGGATCGTCCTGAAAACTGGATTTGAGGTGCTTGGGGGGTTGGTTATTGTCCGAATCTTGGTTGCTGGTTATTCGGCGGAGTGTAAGTTGAGCGAAAGCTGGGGCTTTGCGGCTGAGAGGTGGTTTGCTGTGGCGTGGCAGACCTTGGGGTTTCGGAGAATTGGCTCGCTTGTAAAGGCTGCGCAGCTGGGGCTGTTGCTGGCATGGATGCTGATCTGGCTGCCAAAGCGGCGGCGGCTTGGGCTGATTTCTCGTTCTCGATCAGCACCTGAAGAAGCTTTGAAATGCACAGCTTGTTCATGCTTGTGTTGTGATCGCTTGCCTCTGCTTTGAGGGCTTCGTGAAGGCTCTCGGGAAGCCTCACAGTGATGACTCTGGTGGGTTCGTTTTTGCTTCCGCTTGCCTTCTTAGTTCGAAGGCTGGCAACCATTTTCTGGATCTCGGAAAACTCATTCGATTGCTCGAATTGGACATCCTCAGCTTGGTTAACAAAGACAGACCTAGCGGCGCCTTTTACGCCCAAAGTCTCTCGGAAAAAAGTAACCCAATCTGGCTTCTCTTGGAAAAGTTGCTTTGCAACCTGAAGGACTTTTTGACAACGTCCAGTAAATACCTCTCCTTGGACCATTACTTCGTTCACAGTGGACTCCTTTCGCTCTTGCGATATTACGTGTGGGTTTTACGGGTTCGTTTTGCCGATGAGTGAACAAGCGTGTTCTCGTTCGCTCCCGGATTTCCCACATAATGCGAGGAGGGCAAGCAGTCAGACTAATGTCACTATTCTGCTTGCACTTACGCAGGAATCGCTACGATTGCCAATCTTGCGCGCAGTCGTGCGTCGATTTTGTGCATCAGGTTCGTGCTTAAATCCTAGGCAAGTGGCGGAGTCTCAATTACCAAGTGTCCTTCTTTTGGAATTTTCGTATTCTTGAGTCAATTAAACGAAAAAAGCCCAGCTTTGTGAGTGCTGGGCTTCTTTTGGTTGTGTTTAGGTTGAATGCGTTGAGTGGGAAGATTACTTAGCTGGTTCCACCCAATTTGACTGATTACGCTTCAGACAATTCCTTGTGGCATTTCTCCAAGAGCTTTTTCGTGGCCTTGATTCCTTCGTACTCATTGAGCTTGCCGGCCTCGTATTCGATCCCAACCCAGCTGTGGTAGCCAGCGTCCATGACGATTTGCATCACTTTCAAAAAGTCGGTGCGGGTCTCGTTTCCTTCGTCATCGAAGTCATTGCTTTTGGCGCTGACTGCTTTTGCGAAGGGCATTAAAGCCGCCATTCCCATATATCGGTCATACCAAATATCCTTGCCTGATTCCTTGTCTTTTCCGACTCTGAAATTGCCAAAATCGGGAAGCGTTCCGCAGTTATCCATGTTCACTTTTCGGATGACTTGAGCAAGCCATTGACCGTTGGAGGAAAGGCCTCCATGGTTCTCAACGATCACGTTAATGTCGACGGTTTGGGCGTACTCACAAAGGCTCGCCAGGCCGTCAGCCGCGCGGTCAACTTGCTCGTCATAAGAGCCTCCAGATTTCGCGTTCACGCGGATCGAGTGACATCCCATGAACTTCGCTGCAGCCACCCATTTGTAGTGGTTTTCGACAGCCTGCTTTCGCTTGGATTCGTTGGCATCACCCAACGCACCTTCTCCGTCGATCATGATTAGGACCGGGGTGACTCCGTGGTCGTCGCAGCGTTCTTTAAGTTGGGCAAGATAGGCGCCATCCTCGGCCTTGTCTTTAAAGAACTGATTTACGAATTCTACACCCTCAATTCCAAACTCTTCCTTGGTTAATTTGGGGAAGTCAAGATTGTCCAGCTTTCCACCTTTTAGTGCTCGGTGAAGTGACCATTGGGCCAGCGAGATTTTGAACAAATCATCCTTTTTCGTCGCCAAGGTTTTCTGTCCGGCTGCAGCGAAATTTGGGATAGTCGTGGCCGCTGCAATTGCACCGGATGCCGCAATGAACTGTCGACGGTTAAAGCCATGATTCATTGAATGTCTCCATTATGTTGGAAGTTGAAGTTTGTTCTGAGGTGAGGTCCCGAGTATAAATCGCACGATGGTCATCCGCAAACACTGACCTTTGTTCAAATCGTCACAAAAACAAGCGATTGTTTGACGTTTCTGGATTCGCATTTGCCTTGCACGTTTCCGTGTCGGGTCGGTTTTGGTGTAAAATCCCGATTCGAAGTCTCGTAAGTTTGAATTCGTTAGGAATCTCTGGCTTGCGACTTGATTTCGAACAGTCCTATTACTGTTCCACAGAATAACTCAATAATTCACCTAGGTAGCCGTGATGATATCTAAAATCCAGTGTATTGCCGTCATATGTTCTCTTTTCGCGATTGGCAGCGCTAGTCTGCTGTGCGGGGACGATTTGTCCAACGCTTTGAGTGCCGTCAAGACCGTTGATGCGAATGGCGTCGGTCATGAAGAGGCCGTCAAAGCGATGAAGACTCTAAATTCGGCTTCCGTCGACCAAATCCCAATGATCTTGGAAGCGATGGACGGAGCGAATTCGATATCAATCAACTGGATGCGGGCTGCCGTCAACTCAATCGTTGGGCGTGGCGGGCAATTGCCCCGTGCCGAAATCAAAGAATATTTTGATAACAAGCTCCACAGCTCAATGGGGCGCTTGTTGGCGTTTGAGTTGTTGACCCAAGGCGACGAAGCCGTCGCGGCCAGCATGATTCCTTTTCTGATTGACGATCCAAGTATGCCGCTTCGAAGTAAGGCCGTTGCTGCTTTGATCGAAGAGGCGTCCAGTGAAGGTGCCAGTCCAGTCCAAGCGATCGGAAGACTTGGTTACGCATTGGACAAAGCTCGCGAAGTCACCCAAGTTCAGGCGATCGCGAAAAAGCTGGACTCGCTTGGCGTCAAAGTCAACTTGCAGCAGCAACTTGGTTTCTTGAACACATGGCACATTGTCGGTTCTTTTGACAACAAAGACATGGGCGGCTTTGATGTAGCATATGGCCCCGAGCAAGCCATTGGCATGATCGACCTCAATGCGACCTATAAGGATATGGATGGTGCCGAAACAAAATGGAAAGAGGTAACCACTGTCGACCCGGTTGGAAATGTTGACCTGAATAGTCTGGTCGGAAAAGTCAAAGGCGCAACCGTCTACGCGTTGGGAACTTTCAAAGCCGCCGAGGATGGCGAAGCAGAAATTCGCATCGGTTCGGCTAATGCTACAAAGATCTGGTTGAATGGAACTTTGGTTATGAACAACGAGATCTACCACAACAGTAATTCGATTGACAAGTTCAGCGGAAAAATCACGTTGAAGAAGGGCGACAATCAGTTGTTCATCAAAGTTTGCCAGAACGAGCAAACTGAGCCTTGGGCGCAGGATTGGCAGTTTCAATTACGAATTTGTGATGAAACTGGAAAACCGATCGCCCGCCAGTCGGCTCCAGCTTCGCAAAACTAGAGGCGTTTCGAAAAGTGATTCGACCCGTAGTTCGACTTCTAAATCAACAAACAAAACAAAGCGACAAAGATAATATTATGAAAATCAAAACTAAAATCAGTTGGGTCGTGGCTCTACTCGCGATCGCGTTTACGACAACAGTTCAGGCCGATGATTGGGCGCAGTTTCGAGGGACGGGCGGCGTCAGTGTTGGCAATGCTTCGCTACCCAAGTCATTTGACAACGAGAAAAACATCGCTTGGAAAATCGACATGCCTGGCAAAGGTGCTTCGAGTCCAATCGTTGTCGGCGACAAAATCATCGTGACTTGCTCGGGTGGAGAAAAACAGGATCAGCTGTACACCGTCTGCGTTGACGCGGCGTCAGGCAAGAAACTTTGGACGCAAAAATTCTGGGCCACGGGACGATGCTTTGTTCACCCGCTCAGCGCCAATGCGGCTCCCACGCCGGCCAGCGATGGAAAACACGTCTTCGTTTTCTTTTCGTCAAATGATTTGGCTTGTTTGGATCTCGATGGAAATTTGGTTTGGTATCGTGGCCTCGCTGTCGACCATCCCAAGGCTGGCAATGATGTTGGAATGGCTTCTTCACCAGCAGTAAAAGACGGTGTCGTCGTTGTCCAAGTCGAATGTCAGGGCGATTCATTTGCGACTGGCCTAGATGTGGCAACCGGCAAAACGCTGTGGACGAATGAGCGAGCCAAGGACGCTGTTTGGACTTCGCCACTGATTGTCGACAACGGAACCGCACCGCCAATGGTTGTGCTTCAGTCGAAAGACAATTTCAACGTTCTCGATTTGAAAACTGGTAAAGTCGTCTACAACCAAGAGGGGGCCGTCAGCAGTATTTCATCGCCTGCGATCGCCAATGGGAAATTGTTTGTTCCAATCGACGGCACGACCGCATTCGCCATTTCATCTGATGGCCAGTTGACGAAAGAGTGGAACTCTGAACAAATTCGCCCAAGCTCCATGAGTTCGGTCATTCACGACAACAAAATCTACACGCTCAACCGAGCCGGTGCTCTTTCGGTTTTTAGTTCGACCGACGGAACCGAACAAGACAAAATTCGTGTCATCAAAGGTGGATCTGCGTGGGCGACTCCAGTCGTCTCCGACGATCATATGTACTTCTTTGCTCAAGGCGGTCAGTCATATGTCGTGAATTTGAAAACGCCATCCGGTAAACCTGAGGTCGTTCACGAGTATACTTTTGAGGACGAAGTGTTTCTTGGGTCGCCAGCTGTTGGAGGCGACGGCATGTACATACGAAGTGATAAATCTCTTTGGAAGATTGCCAACTGATGCCGGACTATATCGAAGTCAAACCCGTTTCGAGTCCTGTCAATTCGACCATCCAGCCTCCCGGATCTAAAAGCCTGACCAATCGCGCCTTGCCCATCGCGGCAATGGCGCGCGGTCGTTCGACATTGACGGGAGTGCTGGATAGCGACGATACAAAAGTCATGATCGAGTCGCTGGAAAAAATCGGCGTCACGATCTCACATGACAAATCAAAACACAACGTCATCGTTGATGGCGTTGGTGGGCAATTCAAAAACGAACCAGCCGATCTGTTCATCGGCAACAGCGGCACGACCATCCGTTTTTTAACAGCGATGCTTGGATTTGCTGGGGGCGAATACTGCCTCGACGGAATCCCTCGAATGCGAGAACGCCCGATCGGGCCGCTGGTGGATGCACTCAATAGGCTTGGTGCAGATGTTGTGGCTCAATCAGCCGGCGGTTGCCCTCCTGTGAAAATCAAATCTCCACGTTTGACTGGCGGAAGCGTAAGTATTCGCGGCGATGTTTCAAGCCAGTATTTGAGTGGCCTAATGATGGCGGCGTCTCAGGCTTCAGGTGATGTTGCGATCGAGATAGATGGCCCTTTGATCTCCAAGCCGTACGTCGAAATGACACGTCGAGTCATGAAAGACTTTGGCGTCGAATGCCAAATCAGTCAGGGCTTTGATCAGTTCAAAATCGTAGGTGGCCAAAATTACTCTGCGACTAAATATCAAATTGAACCCGACGCATCAGCCGCAAGCTACTTCTGGGCGGCCGCTGCAATTTGTGGTGGAACTGCCACGGTGAAAAACCTGAATCGAAATTCGCTCCAAGGCGACGTTCGATTTGTTGAATGCCTTGAGTTGATGGGGTGTGAGGTCAATTGGGGTGAAAACGAAATTTCTGTATCGGGCCCAGCAAAAATCGGGATCGACATCGACATGTCCGACGTCAGCGACACCGTTCAGACTCTCGCCGCAGTCGCGTTGTTTGTTGAGGGAACGACTGTCGTTCGCAACGTCGCACACAACCGAGTCAAAGAAACAGATCGGATCGGCAATCTCGCCATTGAGCTTCGAAAATTCGGAGTCAAAGTGGATGAGCATGAGGACGGTTTGACGATTCATCCCGGCCCGTTAAATGGAGCCGATATTGAAACATACGATGATCACCGAATGGCAATGAGTCTCGCGTTGGTTGGGCTAAAGCAATCCGGAGTCAAGATTCACGAACCGGGTTGTGTTTCCAAAACCTACCCGCATTACTTTGACGATTTGCAAAAATTCGTCAGTTGAGGTTCGTCAGTTGAAGTTCGCCAGTTGGGATTCCCATGGCGACATTCGCTCAGTTCCGTTTGCTGGGCCAATGTGCGGATTTTGTAAACTAATCCGAACCGACCGTCGCCGCATGCTGCGCCAATTCCCGAAGTGCACTTGCTGCCTTTTCAATTTGTAATTTTGTATTGAACAATCCAACACTCAATCGCAAACTTCCATGGTCTTTTTCCGTTCCCATTGCGCGATGGACTAACGGAGCACAATGTAAACCTGATCGCGTTTGCACTGACCAATTTGAGTCAAGTATCGAAGAAGCTTCATGGCAGTCCAAGCCGTCGATCGAAATACTAAACACGCCGATTCGATTTTCCATCGTCGCCGGTCCATGAAGCGTAATCCCCTCAGTCGAAACAATGCTCTCCAGTAGCAAGCCCGAGAGCGTTTCCCAGTTTTCGTGTGCCGCGATGCCTTCGGCGGATTTCAAAAAAATCAATCCGGCATTGATGCCCGCTATACCGGGAACATTCAAATTGCCAGACTCAAATTTGTCTGGAGTCTTGGTCGGTTGGGTTTCAACACTTCCGTCGGTGCCGGTTCCCCCAAATCTCAATGGTTGAATTGCGGGTGCTGTCTGGTCGTTCACAAATAGAATTCCAGTGCCCAGCGGACCAAGCAGTCCTTTGTGCCCAGGTGCGGCAAGGATGTCGCAGCCGAGCGTCTGAACATTGACCGGAATATAGCCAAGTGATTGGGCCGCATCGATTAGAAAAATTGTATTGGGAGCGTCGTGCTGATCGTGGCCATTCGCCTTGCATATCGAGCCAATGTTTTCTAGCGGCTGAATCGCGCCTGTTACATTGCCAACGTGGGTCAAGCAAACCAGTCGCGTGTCGGGACGAATCGCACTGGCAATTTCGGTTTCATCAAACAAGCCATTGGCATCGCAACCGACATAAGTGACTTGGATTTTTTTTTCTGCCTCGAGATGTTTCAACGGTCGCAAAACAGAATTATGTTCCACAACAGACGTCACGACATGGTCGCCCGGCTTAAGCAGTCCAAATATTGCAGTTGAAAGTGAATCGGTTCCATTAAAAGTAAACGCAATGTTTCGACGATTGGGCGCGTTGATTAATCGAGCCAACGCACCGCGAGTTTGTTCAACTAATCTAAGGGCTTCAACAACTTGCTCGTAACCGCCACGCCCTGCAGGAGCACCGATTACCCGTTGCGCATGGTCGATCGCGCAGTAAACTGATTCAGGTTTAGGCCAGCTCGTCGCAGCGTTGTCCAAGTAGATGCGTTCCATTTGCACTTTCCAAAAAGCACGTTCCAAAATTTCAAATGTCAAAGACGCGGAATGATACTCGCCGATCACTCAGGGGAGTAGGGCGAACGGGCAAGCCTAAAGAAGCGAGCCGGAAAATAACTTTCTTTAACTAGTGACACTCAAGAGACGCTGATAGTTCATGGTGAACAAGTCATTTCCATATCGTGAGTTTGCCAGGGTTTGCCTGAGTGTGCCAAGTTTCCCAATTAGATCGTAACGAAATTTAATCGGAAGCACGCCGAACAGTTGCTCATCCTGAGGCCCGTACATGGACCGGTTTTGAAATTGAAATTGGATTTTATTTCCAAGCCAACGATCCAAAATTGTTCGGGGGGCAATGTTGACAACAGTATGCAGGATTGGAATCAACGTGCCCGGCGAGGTCAAACCAATCAAGCCACGACTTCTTTGATCAGCTTTCCATGAACGTCGGTTAGTCGCATGTCTCGGCCGGACCAGCGATACGTCAAACGTTTGTGATCCATTCCTAACAAATGCAACATTGTGGCATGCAGGTCGTAGATCTCCAGTCGGTTTTCAATCGCTTTGTAACCGAACTCGTCCGTTGCACCGTGAACGACACCGCCTTTGATGCCGCCACCGGCCATCCATAGACTGAACCCAAACGGATTATGATCGCGACCGTTGGATCCTTGGGCGAACGGCGTACGGCCAAACTCGCCAGACCAAACGACCAGCGTGTCGTCGAGCATGCCTCTCTCTTTTAGGTCGGTTAAAAAAGCCCCAATCGGCTGATCGACAACCATCGCATTATCATAGTGGCCTTTTTTAAGATTTTGATGTTGGTCCCATCGGTCGTGTGGAACGCCGGGGCAAGTCAGTTCGATAAACCGCACTCCGCGTTCGAGTAACCTTCTTGCGAGCAAACACTGCCGTCCGTAAACAGCAAGCTTTTTGTTTTCAGAATTCAGTCCATACATTTCTCGAGTCGCTTCGGTTTCTCCCTCGAGACTCGCCAACTCGGGAACAACCGACTGCATTCGGTAAGCCAATTCGTAATTTGCAATCGCCGATTCAAGCTGGTCGACCTTTCCAATTTTCTCAAGCGCCGAGCTGTCGAGCTGATTAATCAAGTCGAGTTTGTTCCGCTGCAGGATCTGGCTTTTTTCGCTCGGTTTGATGTTTGCGATCGGAGCGTCTCCGGCATTGAAGACTGATCCTTGAAATGAAGCCGGAAGGAAACCACTGTTAAAGCAGTCCAATCCGCCAGGCGGAATCAAGCCGCCGTTGAGAACGATGAAACCGGGGAGGTCTTTGCATTCACTTCCCAGTCCATAACCAGCCCACGCCCCCATGCTTGGTCGTCCCTGAAATCCATTACCGGTGTGCAAAAAGTAATTCGCGTTTGTGTGTTCGGAAAACTCGCTGGTCATCGACCGAATCACAGCCATGTCATCGACGTGTTTGGCGATGTGCGGGAAAAGTTCGCTGACGGGAGTGCCCGACTCGCCGTAGTTTTTGAATTTCCACGGACTCTTGAGCGTGTTTCCAATATTGTTGAATTGAGTCGGCTCGATCTTCATTTTGAAGGGCTTGCCGTGCTCCTTGGCCAGCCGAGGTTTCGGGTCAAACGTATCGATTTGAGAGGGGCCGCCGTCCATGTATAAATAGACGACACGTTTGGCTTTGGCGGGAAAGTGAGTCCGCTGACTTTCGCCGTTTTTATCCTCGCTTGATTGGCCAACAAGCCCAGCGTAATTCGGGTCGGCCATCAATGCAGCGAGTGCGATCGAACCAAATCCGCAGGCAGCATTCTTCAACACGGATCGACGCGTCATGCCCATCGAGCGATATCGTCCGCAGTGTGTGCTTTTGTTTTTCATTTGATTTTGTCGATCTAATTGATGTAGATGAACTCTTTGAGATTGAAAATGATATGACAAAAATCTTGCCATACCGCAGCGTTTTTGCCGATTGACGCTTCGGGCACATCTAGCGTTTTGGCTTGTAAAGCGATGAAAGATTTTGCTTTCTCGATTTCTGCATCGCTCGGATCGCGTCCCAACGCTTGAGCGTAAACGGATTTGATACGTTCTTCAGTGGTTTGGTCTTCTTTGACAATCTTGTCTGCCCAAACTTTCGCTTGTTCAATCACAAAGGGACTATTCAACATGATCAACGCTTGTGCCGGAACGTTGGATTGATTTCGCTTTCCAATCGCGTTGAACGGGATCGGTGTGTCGAACGCCAGCATCATTGGTGAAAGGAAATTGCGCCGTACAGAAATGTAAATGCTGCGCCGCCCTGCCCCGTCGACCGGTCCGCTTGTTCGTGGACGTCCGCGACCTTGCATGAATCGGGTTAAATGAATTGGAACCGGCGGCCCGAATAGTTTGGGATCCAGTCGCCCTGAGATTTGCAAAATCGAATCCCGAATCGCTTCGCCTTGTAAACGACGAATACGGGCTCGATGAAGCAAGTTGTTGTCGGGGTCGATTGTGGACGCATCCGGGGTGGGTTGGCTGCTCATTTGATACGTTTTGGTCATCGCAATCCGTTTGATCATGCGTTTGGTTGACCAGCCTTTGGAAAACTCACTCGCGAGATAATCAAGCAGTTCGGGGTGAGTCGGTTTTTTTCCAAGCACACCAAAATTATCGACCGATTCAACGATCCCCCGTCCAAGCATGTGGTGCCAGATTCGGTTCACGGCCACACGCGATGTCAATGGATTGTTGGGCGCTGTCATTTTTTGAGCCAACAATAATCGGCCACTGCCGTCGGGTGGGTTAAGTGGTCGCGGCGAAATGGCGGAAAGGAAATGCCGTGTCGCCAGTTTACCCATCGCTTTATGGTTGCCGCGAATGTGGATCGGTTCTTCCTCTCCCGTTCCGTCCGTCATGGCATGCGCCAAAATCGGATGAGGCGTCTCCTCCATCAGCGATTTCAGTTGTTCTTTTGTCGACTCGATATCGGCGGTGATCTTATTCAAACTCCCCGCGTTGTAGTGCTCGGCTTTAGTTGAAGACTTAACTGAGGCCATATTTGAGTTTGCAACCGAAGTCGTGACAAACCCGCGATCAATTTGCATGGAGTCAATTTTTAGTTTTTGATTTGATTTGAAACTTGAAAGGGAACTGTCTTCCTTACTTAAGAATATCTGTGTCAAACCATTGTCTACAATCCAGTTCGCTACCTGACTGTTGGAATCATCTTTGAGAGCGCTAATTAATTGTTCCGCAGCAGATTTGGAAATTGATTCGATCGAATCCGGTTTGGAGTTCGCCAACCGAACAGTCAATGAATTAGGTTCTTCGATTGGTTTGGCTCCATTTGAAAATCGAATCTCATCGAGTTCGGCAAATCCATCTCCGTGATCAATGATCTCGATATATGCCCGATGCCCGAGGTGATTTTTGAGATCGCCAGTTTGGACTTGCCACACGAAAGATTCGGAATTCGGGATGTTCGTTTTGCATCCGCGATACAGCAGAGCGTTAAACTCGTCCATCATAAATCCATCAATGATCAAACGGAGGGTCACATTCGAACCTCTCACGCGGTAGTGAATGTGCGTCGAGTTGAGTTCAAACGTTGGTGAGCGAATGACACCAAAAAACTTCTCTCCGTATTGCCCACTGTGAACCGCGCCAGGCGTTCGCAGCAATCCACCTGCGTGCGAGAATTGAATGGAAGAAAGTTTCGAAGGTTGCGAATCATCGGTGCCAAATGCGTACCCCGTGCGAAACCAACCCTTGGGAATTCCGTTCGCCTCTAGATCGTTGAAATCTTCAAACAGTGTTGAGTCTTCCAGCCATTTCTTGCGTCCGGTTGTCTGAGCTTCCGTTTGGGAGGCGGCTTTAAAGTCGCCATCAATTTTATGACTGGTCTTGGAAACGCGTTGAATCAAGTGAAGTGGATGACTCCTCTTTTCCAACGCGGGGTTCTTCAACGCTTCGACTAATTTTTGAAGCAGCGAGGAATCCAGTGACGCGTTCTTTGCGACCTCAGCAACGGTTGCTCCTGACGCCTCTGAATCTACGTTGGTTGGCGTCAGGGTGATG
>JBGCDK010000108.1:0-22493 GCA_045105295.1 Mariniblastus sp. | reverse complement strand
CTCGTCAGAACTCACACCGACGATTCGCCACCAGGAATTTACAAAATGGCCAACACTGGGTTCCCAGGAAACCCAAGTCGCGACGTATCCAAAGCCGTTTTCGAGCGTGGCGGCATGGTGCCAGCCTTGGGCGATGTTGGGTTTACACTCAAGGTCGGTGAATTCGGCATGTCACAACATAGTGCCGACAAGAGTCCTTATGGATGGCACATCATCAAACGCGTTGAGTAACAAACGCGTTGAGTAACGAACGACGGTCGCTATGATCCGCGCTTGCAATTTGAACTGGGGCTGAACGGAAATGCCGGTCGCCCCAGGCTTGTGCCCCGACCAACCGGCGAACTCACTATTCAGCACCCACGCACGTTCGACTCATCACTCGTTTGACTCATCACTCGTTTGACTCGTTCGGCTAACTCACTCAATTTTGCGCCCCACTCAATTGACGCAACCACTCAATTGACGCACCCACCAATTGGCTTGGCGGAAACTGGGTAGTGGATCTTGTTAAAGATCCTGAAGTTTGAGATCGCTAACAAGATTCACTCACGATGGCCGATGATTTACTCGGACCGAAAATCGAGTCATCAAAGCTCTCACCCTACAAATTCTTAGCAATCCAAAAGCGTCTTTCTCGTTCGAGCTAAGAAAAGTTTCTCGCTCAACGGGGCTCTTAATTTTCAAGGTCTTTGCACTTCGAAGTCTTTGAACACTTCAATGTCTTACACAGACACAGCCTTCTGGCCTCAGAAATTTGCTTCCCCACCCAAATTCGCTCTGGGCGGTTGCAAACCGCACCCAGCCAAATCCAATTTTCGAAATCAAAACGTTGGTTATTGCCGCGTATTATCGAAAAAATCACATTCTCAAATGTTTTTCTAAATTCAAGTGAACCTTTAACGAACAACTGACTCTAAAGGGGCATGGATGAGGAATATCCATGCAATATCGCAGAAATGCGGTATAATTGAACTGTCGTATCAGACTACATTGCTCTGATTCCGATACCTCAATAAGATTCAGCCTGGGTCGTCCTTGATCCTCGGCTCAATCACTTTTTAACTTACGGTTCTCTTTTTGCGTGCCAAGCACGCGGGAGCATTGAAATGCGAAGCAATAACATCAGCAGCTCGATCGCAAACGTCATCACACGTTTCAGCGTCCAGGCCACAGCGATGTTGCGCGCAATTAATGCACCGCAACAGCAATGGCACCTCAATCTTTGTACTGGGCCTTTTACAGATTGGCATCTTGGAACGGATTTACTGTTCCTTGATCTAGGCACGGGCATAGACGGCTATTCACCGTCCGGCTCCGAACCTCGCATGCCATCCGTCAAGCAACCCAGCAAACCAGTCCACATCCGGCAAACGTTTCAAAGACTTAGCTAACCGCTCATAGGCGGCCCGTCCACAACCAGGACGCAAATTTAGCAATCAGTCATTGAGACAGGCTTCGGTAGGATCCTGATCCCAGCCAACGCGCACGTATTTAATTTCGCGCATGGCCATTGGATCTCGATTTTGAGCTTGGACCTTACAGATTTTCCGCAGCCGGATCTTTTCTCCGCCCGCCCAAGAAAAAGAGAACCAATCATGAACGCACTCAACAAAAATTTGATCGAACTCCGACAGAAGATTGAGCAACTCCAGACAGCTGAGTTGGTCCGAGCTGCACAGGCCGGCGACCGCGAGGCTTTCGGTGAATTGTTCGAGCGATTCCAGCCAACGGTTATGGCCATTGCCATGCGACGCTTGCGCGACCACGCTGACGCACAAGAATTGTGCCAAGACGTTTTCGTTCAGGCGATGCTGAAGATCGAGCAACTCCGAACCCCTGAGGCTTTCATTGGATGGTTGCGACAGATCACCGTTCGAATGGCGATCAACCGAGCCGTCCGACGAGCTCCTGCAATCTCTGTTGAGCCTGAGATGTTGGAAGCAACCGTCATCGGGTCAGAGTCTCCTTTGGACGTTGTCCTTGAGGTTGAGCGAAAGGCCCAAGTCCGAGAGGGTTTGGATCGACTTGGCGAAATGGATCGCGACACCTTGGTTGCGTTCTACGTCGAAGGCCAGAGCTTGCTCCAGATGGCTGACGAGTTCGACGCTCCTTTGGGAACGATCAAGCGGCGTTTGCACGTTGCTCGAAAGCGACTTGCCAAGCAAGTCGAAGAATTGGAAATGGCTGGCTAATTGACCAGCGATCCCAATCGAATGAACTTCGAATGTAAAAACGATAAGCCGCCAATGTGAAAACGTTGGCGGTTTTTTTATTGGCAGTCTATATCTTTTACGATACCACAGTGACAGCGATTTCTGGCATCGTTTGCTTCTGACTTGTTTTTAGTGATTAGCTTGAGCCAACACTTCGCCCGTAAACCGAGTGGCAAACCAGTTCGTTACTCGTTCGCACGCACGTTTGCGATTTTCGATCAACCGAAATGTGTGTTCGGTTTTGGGATAATACTCTACCTGCAACTGACCATCGTCTGGGCGGAAGCCGTACATCTCTTTGAATTGCGATCTGCCACAAATGTCGTCATAGCCGTCGGTGTACAAAAACAGCATCTGCATTCCGCGTTTTAGCATGCCGCTCAAATCACGAATTACTTTGTCTTTACTGATGTCGTTTGAGAAAAATTCACTCTCACCTAGTGTTTCGCCAGCCGATTCTGCGGGCGATCTTTTGTCGATCATTCGCCGCTTGATCGCGTTTCTCCACATTCGCGGACGAAATAGCCGAGCGACCTGATGACGAAAGAAATAACCTAGGGTGCGAAATACAATCCCGTCCATGAAAACTGCACCAACGATTCGGTCGTCTTTTACCGAAACGTTGTGCGCGTTGTAGGCTCCGCTACAGAGTCCAAGCATGACGAATTTATTCATGCCGGTTTCTTCAGTAAGGAAGTCCATCGCATCACAGATGTCCAGTTGAGCGCGGTCCGAGGATTCCATTTTTCCGGTTCGTGGAGCACTGTCTCCCAATCCAGACAAATCAATGCGTAACGTCGAGTAGCCTTTTTCGGCCAATTGGCGGGCTAGATCGACGTGCATTCGAAATGGGCCGATGCGATGAACAATTCCGGCATTGATAATCAGCGCCGTTGGTGCCCCCGCAACCGCGACGTCTTTGTCTGGTGTGGTCAAAATTCCAAAGAGGCTGTTTTTGGGGCCAAAGTTACAGATTTTTTCCTGCATCGTTTATGCTCCCGTTGGATCGGTGAAATTGGAATTGGTTAGGTTCGAATGGATGAAGTTCGAGTCGATGTTGGAATGGTCGAAATTGGTGCTTGCCAGATTCAAAGCATCAAATCGTTTCAACCGAGTGAACATGTTGTCCACCGTTTTGACAATCGTTCGGGTTGTTTTCGGGCGTAGCCGCGCCGTTTCCAAAACACGGAGGTCATCCCAACTGCCTTCGTTCTCCTCGGAAATCACTTTCTGCAAACTTGGTTCCCAGTGGGAATAGGCTGCCTGATCCGTTTCGGTGTCGACGATCAAATGGGGTTGCCGAATTGATTCAATATCAATTTGGACTGATTCGATTTCTTCCAAAAGCGCGCTTGAGTAAAGCGATCCCAAAATTTCTTCCTGAAACACGTATTCAGGTTTTTTCATTTTGGCCATCCAGAGGTCGTACATCTCCGCGTGCATGGCACGAAGCGAATCCAAATACTTTTTGCCGTTCAGAACTGGTTCCCACAAAACGAGTGAATTTACATCGCGTCGTTCTTCGGCAACCCGTGCGGCAAGCGAAGCCCCAAAACGTTGTCCGATCAGCATCGTTGTTTCGGCGGCTGATTCTTTTTTCAAGTGATCGACTGCCTGAGCGATGTCGTTCTCCCAAATGTGGAGCGCATCGATTTGCTCGATCGAGCCGGCTGAGTCTCCGATCCCGTGGTAATCAAGACGCAGGACGTGAACGCCTTTGCGGGCAAGCTGGTTGGCCAGCAATCGAAGTGACCAATGGGTACGAATGAACTCTTGACCAACTGGCGGGCAAATCACAGCCGCACGAACAGGGCGCAATTTGGTTCCACGAGGCGCGTGGTAAACGCCAAATAGTGGTGATTCAGGATGTCCGAAAAAGCGTTGCATTTTATTAGGCGTGGGATTTAGTAGTTAGTAGTTAGTAGTTAGTGGGCATTAGGCAGGTTTCTAAGTGCGTTCGAGGATGATGATTAGTAGGATGGACATTCCTGTCCGTCGCCTCCCGTCCAGCCAACTAGTTAGTGCTCTCCTTTAGTCCCAGAATCCTTTCAAAATTCGTATGACACTCTTTCTCGATTGTGCGTCTGTTGGTGGTGATTCCTCTTCTGATGGCTCGGTTGAAGTGGCTTCAGCGGCACTCGGTGGAACTGTTGAAGGCTTAACCAAGGATTTTTTCTCAACTGAATTTCCCTCAACTGAATTTCCCTCAACCGAATTAGCCTCGACCGAATTAGCCTCGACCGAATTCAGCGCGGCTTGCCGAATCGAAGCTTGAGATTCTACAACTGACTCAGGCTCGCTAATCGTTTGCTGGGCGATGGCTTCCTGTGACTTGCTTGGCTCTTCTCCGAAAACATCTAACGCGGAAATTTTGTCCGCCATTTGCTCTAGAGTGGAAATCAGAAACTCTTGTGGTCCTAGCTTCACGCCAGTTTTTTCGTGGACTTCCGTGATCACCTTCATCACCAACAGCGAATGTCCGCCGATGTCGAAGAATGTGTCGTTGCGTCCAATGTCGTCCATCTCAAGATTGTTTTCCCAAACACTGGCAAGGTATTTTTCCGCAGGCGTGTTCGGTAGTTCGACTTCTTCTGATTCGCTCGCAACTTCTGCCGTTGGAATTGGCAACGCTTTGTAGTCGATCTTGCCGTTGTTTGTTTGCGGCATCGTTTCCAAAAATACAAAATGCTGAGGCACCATATAGTAAGGCACAGACTCGCGAAGGTGATCGCGAAGTTCGGCTGGCGTAACCGTCTGGCCAGTTTTTGGAATCAAGTAAGCGACCAGTCGTGCATCCCCTGGCGTGTCTTCGCGAACGATGACAACGTTTTGTTCAACAGCTGGGTGTGATTTTAAGTTTTGCTCAATCTCACCGAGCTCAATTCGGAATCCACGAACCTTCACCTGTTTGTCGTTGCGGCGCAAAAATTGAATGTTGCCGTCAAAACAATATTTCGCAAGGTCGCCCGTCTTGTAGATTTTGTCACTTACATAGTCAGCAAACGGATTGCGGTAGCGATTGGCGATGAATCGTTCGTCGGTCAGGTCTTGGCGATTTCGGTAGCCCAGCGTCACCCCTGCTCCACCGATGAAGACTTCGCCTTCGCAGCCAACAGGAACTTCATTGCCATTGGGATCGAGAATGAATATTTGCGTGTTGCCAATCGGTTTGCCGATCAAGATCGGTGCGTCTGCGTCGATGATTTGAAATGCGGCCGACCAAACCGTTGTTTCCGTTGGGCCATACATGTTCCAAAGCTCACTGCATCGTTCCAACAATGGCGCGACGAGGTCTTGCGGCATCGGCTCGCCGCCACAAAGGACTTTCAATCCTTTATGCCCATTCCAGCCAGCTTGAATCATCAACCTCCATGTCGCAGGTGTGGCTTGCAAAAGCGAAATGTCATGTTTGACCAATTGCTCGGAAAGCTTCAAACCGTTTGCTGCTGTGAGGCTGTCGAGAATCACTACCGTGCCGCCAAAAATAGTTGGGAGGTAGAGTTCCAGGACCGCGATGTCAAATGAAAGCGTCGTCACGGCCAAGACCGAATCGTCAGTATCAAACCCGGGTGTTTCTTTCATCGAATACAGGAAGTTCACGACCGCACCGTGGGGAACCTGAACGCCTTTTGGTTTTCCGGTCGATCCGGAGGTGTAGATGACGTAGCAAATGTCGCTTGGTGATGCTGCGTTTTCAACGGAATTCGAATCGAGCGAACTGATCGTTGCTTCTTCCGAGTCAATGGCGATCATGGGTTTGCCGAATTCTGATACTCGCTCGGTCAAACTACTGTGGGTTACGATTAACTTTAAACCTGAGTGATCGCACATGTATTGCAAGCGGTCGCTTGGATAGGCTGGATCAAGCGGAACGTATCCAGCACCGGCTTTCATGATGCCGTACAGGTTAATCAGCATTTGCTCGCTTCGATCAACACAGATGCCGACGAGTTCACCAGTTTGGACGCCTTTTGATTTGAGGAATCTTGCGATTCGATTCGAGCGTTTTTCGACTTCTTCGTATGTTAATTCAATCGTTTGCCCAGTGTCTTCGAACTTCACTGCGATCTTGTCTGGCGTTTCGGTAGCCTGACGCGCGAACTCGCTACTCAAAGTCGCGTCCAGTGGGTAGTCGATTGGTGTTTGATTCCAATCAACGATAACCTGCTGGCGTTGCGGAATGCTCATGATGTTGAAATCAGAGATCTTTGCATTTGGGTTGGCTGCGATTTCAGATAGAAACGTTTCGAATCCTTCAAAGTAAAACGCCATCGATTCGTTGGAGTGCAAATCTGAGTTGTACTGGACCTGCATCTCGATTGATTTGTCTTCTTGAATGACGCAGTTGATGAACCATTCATAATTTTCAAAACTCCGCGGTTCAACCAATACGTCGATGTTCAATCCTTCGAAGCCCATCTCGCTCGTGTCGATCACGGGGTCAAGATTGAATGAAATGCTCAGCATGGGTGGGCGGCTTGGGTCGCGCGGCGGAGCAAGCTTTCTCAGTAACGTTCCGTACGAGTAACACTGATGGTCGAACGAATCCAACAGCGATTTTCGGCTGACTTTCATGAAGTCGGCAAACGGCGTGTTGATGTCGACTTTCGTTCGAAGCGGCATCGTGTTAACGCAGTGCCCTATCAAGTTTGGGCAGTCCATTGCCGCCTGTCCGGCGGTGGGAATTCCAACACAAAAGTCATCGTTGCCGCTGATGCGCGCAACGTAGGCTTTGAAACTAGCGAGCATGACGTTGAATAGGCTGCAGCCGGATTTCGCGCCGACTTTGCGGATCTTCTCGATGAGTTCTGTCGAAAACTGGTGGTCGTATCGGCTGCCGCGGTAGGTGCGAAGCGAAGGGCGACTGCCAACGATTGGCAAATCGAGAACGGGAATTTCGTTGGCGAATTGTTCGACCCAAAACTTTTCGTCTAAACGGCCCTCTTCAGTCTTGAAGTAAGTGTCCATTTTTGCGGAGTACTCGGCGTAATTGTTGGCCGCCGGCAGCGGCTCGCGAGACACACCCATTAAACTGTCGTAGAAATAACCAAGGTCGCGACAGAAAACCGAGAGCGACCACCCATCGAGAACGACATGGTGCGCAGCAAATGTTAGTTTGTGGTGAGTGGTCGAGATTTTTTGAAGGACGACACGAAGGAGTGGGCCGTTGACGAGATCGAAGGGCTGAGCTGCTTGATCCTCAATGATATTGGTCTGCGAGTTGTTCGAATCGACGCTGCCCAACCCACTGAAGTCTACGAATTCGAACTCGTAATTGACCGCCATGCGGATCAAAACTTCTTGTCCATCGGTGCTGAATGTCGATCGAAGGGACGCATTACGGTCGACGACTTTATCGATAGCTTGCCTTAATATTTCAACATCGAGTTCACCACGGATTACCAGTGAGCTGATTTCGTTATAGGCGCAGTTGGCGTCATCGCTTTGCATGCTCGAAAGCCAAACCTCGAGTTGGGCTTCGGTCGCGGCATAGCGTTTTTCGATGTCCGATGGTGGCCCGACATTGACGGCGATGGATTCTGTTGTCGAAAGAGTGTTGGCAGTGGTCATTTGGGATCTCGAAAAGTCTCTATGTTCTTGGGAAGCAGGTTCGTGAGGAGGCAAATGCTTGGAAGTCGTTTCTGAAAAAGCGTCAGGTTATTGAGCTGTGAAACCGACTTCGACAAACTGCCCTGGGTTGGCGACGTCTGCGACGAACCAGCTTGGGTTGCCATGACTGTCTTTTCCGATCCGCGCCCCAACCACAGGTGGCTTGTTGGCGTCAAAAGTCTCAGGGAATTTCTTGTAGCCATCGCCAGGCATGAATCCGTATCTTTGGGATTCGATCGTGGCCTCACGAACGACAGCGACCAGTTGATCAATGTGTTCTTTTTCATGAACGAGCGTCAGCAAACATGGGCGGTGATCCCAAATGTGCATTCCACGCCGACGTAGCCCGGCAAAGAAGACCTCGCTGTAAACCAATTCTTGATGGAACTGGATTTTGAATAACGAGCCAAAATTCGCCAGCCACATTGGGGCTTCTAGTTCTTCAAACACTTTGTTGAGTTCGTCAGCCAAGTAGTCGGACAGCCCGTTGAGTTTGTCGTACATTGGCTGGCCGCCGTCTCGAAGATGTTCAAGGATCGCTTTGGAAGCAGCTAGTGTCAGCGGATGGCGAACGAACGTTCCGGCAAAGTATGTCATTCCGGCTTCTGGTCGACTGTCGTCACCATACTGCCAATATCCACCGTCCAGTCCATCCATGTATTCAGCTTTTCCTGCGACGATTCCGATAGGCATTCCCCCGCCGACGACTTTGCCATACGACGCAAGATCTGCTTTGATGCCAAAGAACTCTTGGGCGCCGCCGAGGCCAATTCGCAATCCGGAAATGACTTCATCGAAAATCAGAGCCGTTGGTTCCTTCGCCGTCATTTCACGCAGCTTTACTAAGAACTCCTTTGGTTGAAGCTCGGGTGTGCGGCTTTGGACTGGTTCAACCAACACCGCAGCAATTTCATTCATGCGTTCGCGGATGATTTGAAGCGACTCTTCGGTGCCGTAGTCTAAAATCAAAGTGTTGTCGACGTGCGCTTTTGGGATTCCTGTGGCGGCAGGAAAGCTCTTAAGTTTTTTGCTTCCGCGCGCGATCACTTCGTCCAGAATTCCGTGGTAGTCGCCATTGAACATCACGATCAAGTCACGACCCGTCGCGTTTCGAGCAAGCCGTGTGCACCCAAGAACTGCTTCGGATCCTGTGTTGGAGAAAGCCATTCTTTCGTTACCAGTCAACTCGCAGAAAAGTTTTGCGACTTCACCGGCAAGCGGTGACTGCGGCCCGATCGCATAATCTTTTTGAACTTGGTCAGTGATCGCGGCGACGGTGATTGGATGTGAGTGTCCAAGTAAATTCGAGCCGAACCCACAAGTGAAATCGATGTATTCGTTTCCGTCGATATCCCACAATTGAACACCTTGTGATTTTTCGATCACGATCGGGTGAGTCATCTCTTTCATGTTGGGACGGAACCCAGAAACGGTTCGCGGGTCTGCCATGTATTTTCGATGCGTCTGGGCGTACTGTTTGCTCTTTGGCATCATGGCGTTGTTCATGCGAATAATTTCGTCCAACGCTTTTTGTTGTCTTTCATCCAACTGACCGTCATTAAGTTTGACAGTTGCGAATCGCTTGCCTTTCTTGGCTGGCTCTTCGGGTGCTGCTTCAGTTGAATCTGCCTTCGGTTGAGTCGATGATGGTTGAGTCGATGATGGTTGAGTCGTCGACGGTGTCGCGATCCCTGCGGCCGTTGGTGGTGCAGGCTGAGCGGCTGTGGTTTGGGCTATCGCACAAGCAGCCGTTTCAGTTTGGGGGTCGTTCGTGGGTGCTTGAACTGCTGGAGCCGCAACCATTGGAGCTTGGGCAAAATTTTGCACCGGCAATGCAGTTTGTCCGCCAAGCAATTGCAATTGTGCGGCCATCAATTGAAGCTGGCTCTGCACGATCGCAGTCGCCGCGTTTCCAGGGACCTGTTGGATCGGCTGCAGTTGCATCGGTTGTTGCATGGGCACTTGTTGCGCGGGGGCCGCGGTGACAGGTTGCTGGATCGTCTGTGGTTGTACCGAGGCGACTGATTGGGGTGATGGTTGCGGGGCGACCGGTGTTGGGGCCGCAGCTGGTTGAGATTCGGCGACAGGTGCGATTGTCGCGGCTGGTTGAGCCCCATATTTTTCGCTTGGCAAGTTTGCATCAAGAAACTCCGCAAGCGAATCGACCGTTGGTGTTTCTTCGAGCAACTGGCGGAACGTGACTTCGAAGTCCATGGCTTTTTTAAGCGCCGTCGCTGTTTGAGTCAGTACAAGTGAATCGAGTCCCATTTCAAAGAACGTTGTTTCGCCGTCGAACTCTTCAAGGTCGAAGCCGGATGTGTTTTCAAAGACTTCTTTGATAGCGTTGACGATGTTAGGAATTCGGCTCATGGTTTGGGTCTCCGAAGAAATGACAGTTTGTGTTGGTGTTGCGATTGACGAGGTCGGCATCTCGCAAGGCGATTGCGCGGGAAGGTTTGGTTGTGCGTCGGCATTGGCTACCACTTTGTTGCTTGCCATTCCGTTGCTTGCCATTCCGTTGCCCGGCGCGATGAAGTAACGTTTGCGTTGAAACGCGTAAGTCGGCAGTGTGACGGTTTGGCCAGATTTGGTTTTGCCGTCGGTCGAAATCCGACACCACTGAATCTCTGCACCTGCGAGCCATAGCTGAGCGACCGCATTCATCATGCTGTGCCACTCAGCGTTGTCGTCCGCATTGTTGGAGAGAGTCGGAATCGAAATTTGATTTTTCGGATCTTTAGCGTGCTGTTTCGACAGGGTCGCCAAAGTTCGGCGCGGCCCTAATTCGATCAGAATTCGTGTTGGGTCGCCGGTGTGAGTTGAAGTCGTGTCCGTTTCGTCGCTCGCCCACATTCTTGTGACGGCTTCGGAGAATCGGACGGGCTTTCGCAAATGCTCGGCCCAGTATTGTGGGTCAGTCGCTTGTTCGTCTGTCATCCAATCGGCAGTTACGGTCGAGAGGATGGGAATGACTGGTTTTGAAAATTTGAATTTTGCGACGAACTGAGCAAACGGCTCGACAATTTCATTCATCATTGGCGAATGAAATGCGTGCGACGTGTGCAAGTGTCGGCAGACAACTTCCTTCGATTCCAGCTGTTTCTGAAGTTCAGCGACTTGATCGTCCGGGCCGGCAACCACGCATAGACTTGGTCCGTTGTAGGAGCCGATCGCCATGTCGCCCCACAGCAGAGGTTTGACCTCGGCACCGGGCAAGCGAACGCTCATCATGCTTCCGCCGGGCAACGCCTGCATCGCACGACCGCGCTCGACGATCATTTGCAATCCGTCCTCGAGGGAGAAAACTCCCGCCGTACATGCGGCTGCAAACTCGCCGATCGAGTGCCCCATGAGGGCAGTTGGTTTTACGCCCCATGACATCCAGACTTGTGCGAGTGAGTATCCAATCGCAAACAAAGCCGGTTGGGTGAACTGAGTGTTCTTCAGGATTTCTTTCGAAGCTTCCTCGTCACCTGCAGCGGGCATTAGGATTTCGCGAAGGTCGCGACCGAGTAGCGGAGTCAAAGTCTCCGCACATTTGTCGAGGTTGTCACGAAAAATCAATGAGTGTTCGTATAAATTCTGTCCCATCCGCACATACTGTGAGCCTTGGCCGGGAAACATAAACACGACGTCTCGTTGAGACGAGGACGCCTTTCGTTTCATGAATCGCGGAGCTTTTTTAGCCTTCAAAGTTTCAGCTGCATCTTCAAGATTATCTGACACAATTGCAGCGCGCCAAATAAACTCATCGCGTCCCGTTTGAAGCGTGTAAGCAGTGTCTGATAGTGCGGAGCCCGGATTTCGAAATGTAGAATTTTCGCTCGCGTTGTCTAAGTGCTCTGCCAGTTTGTTCACGTTGGCACAAAGTGCTTCTTCCGTTTTTCCTGAAATCGGAATGATCGTAACGGGTAATTCGTTTTCAGATCCACCTTCATCGGTCCCGCATTCCGCGTTCTTCAATCTGAATTCGGCTGGAGCTTCTTGCAAAAGAATATGAGCATTGGTTCCGCCCACACCAAACGAACTGACTCCACCCAATCGCGGGCTGTCGGAGCGTTTCCAATCAGTCAGCGAATCGCAAACGTAGAACGGGCTGTTCTCGAAATCAATTTGTGGATTAGGATTTTCATAGTGCAGCGTGGCAGGAATTTTTTCTTCGTGTAGTGACATGGCTACTTTGATCAAACCCGCTACACCAGCGGCAGCAACGGTGTGCCCGATGTTTGATTTAACTGAGCCGATGGCACAAAACTGTTTGTTGTCGGTTTGCGATTCGAAAACTGTTCGCAATGCTGCGACTTCGATAGGATCGCCGATGGGAGTGGCGGTTCCATGAGCTTCGATGTAACCAATTTCGTCAGCGGAAACGCCAGCCATGGTTTGAGCCATCGCAATGGCCCCGGCTTGGCCGTTAATACTCGGTGCGCTAAAGCTCGCTTTTTCGCCACCGTCGTTGTTGATTCCGAATCCTTTGACGACCGCGTAAATTCGATCGCCAGAGGCAACAGCGTCGGCAAGTCGTTTTACGACAACTACGCCGGCTCCATCGCTGAACAAAGTTCCAGCCCCTTTGGCGTCAAAGGGTCGGCAGTGTCCGTCGGGGGTGAAGATGGATCCTGTTTGGTGAAGGTGTCCACTGTTTTGTGGGAATGTCACCGACGCGCCGCCAGCAAGAGCAACATCACAGTGTCCAGCGTCGAGGCTTTTGCAGGCTTCGATCAAGGCTACCAGTGAAGTTGAACAAGCCGTGTTCACGTTGATCGCTGGACCGGTAAAGTTCAACGCGTGGGCGACTCGAGTGGCGATGTAGTCTTTTTCGTTTAGGACACCGGCTTGGAATTCACCTGTTTGGCGAACCAACTCCGGGTTAGTCAGAATGTTTTTGATGAAGTAGCTGGTCGAATAAGTTCCCGCCCAGATTCCAATGGTTTCATTGGATTTGTTGGGAATGATTCCGGCGTCTTCCAGGGCCGTCCAAGCGATCTCCAGCATGATTCGCTGCTGAGGGCACGTCATCTCGGCATTGCGTGGCGTGGTTTTGAAGAACCGAGCGTCGAAGTGATCGGCGTTCTCGATGATCCCGCGAGCAGCAACATAGTTGGGGTCTTGCGTGTCGCGAGGATCCAACGTCGCGTCGAGTTCGTCCTTGGAAAAGAACTTAATCGACTCACGTTCGTTAACTAGGTTGTCCCAGTACTCCGTTAGGTCTGCCGCTCCAGGCATGCGTGCGGCCATTCCGACGATGGCGTATTCCGCTGGTCCATTGTTGGGCTGGTCAGTTGTTTTGCCGTTTCGATTGGCTCCCAATTGCGCGATCAAAGCAGCTTTCTTCTCGGTCATTCCAAGGAAAGATTCGATCGTTGGGTTGTCAAAGAACTCGGCTCCTGTAACCGAGATTTTCATTTCCTTTTTTACTTGGGCGACAACTTTGACTGCGCGGATTGAGTTTCCACCTAGGTCAAAAAAGTTATCAGTCGTTCCGATGGAGTCGATCTGCAGCACTTCGCTCCAAATTGCGGACAGCTGTTTTTCTTCTTCGGTTTTTGGTTGGACGTATTCAATTCCAAGATCAGGACGCGCGTTCGAAGGCGGAGCAAATGATTTCCGATCAAGCTTGCCTGATGGCGTGTATTGAAATTCTTCGACGACCACGATGGTGTTGGGGACCATGTAGTCTGGAAGTGTTTTGGAAATGTTCTCGCGAATCTCACCAATGTTTGGCTGTCGGTCGCCAGCAAGCAGGTATCCCACTAACCGTTTGTCGCCGGGACGATCTTCACGTAAGACCGTTGCTGCCTGACGAACGTTGGGCTGCATCGCCATTGCGGCGTCGATCTCACCAAGTTCAATTCGGTGGCCATTGAATTTGATCTGATTGTCAATCCGGCCCATGTGATCGATCTGTCCGTCATCGGTGATTTTTGCGAGATCACCCGTGCGGTAGACCTTGATTCCGTTGAACTCAACAAACTTTTCAGCGTTGAGATCATCGCGTTTAAGGTAGCCAAACGTCATGCCTTCGCCGGCGATTAAAAGTTCGCCGGCCGTTTCGGGTGAGCAGAGTTCGTTGTTTTCGTCGACGACGTAAACTTGAGTGTTGGCAACGGGATTGCCGATCAGGATTCGCCCCTCGTCATTGAAAACTTGGGTTCCAGAAGAATACACCGTCGTTTCGGTTGGGCCGTAGAGATTCCATACTTCGCCGCAGCGTTCAAGCATTGGGCGAATCAAATCTCGAGGAAGCGGTTCGCCAGCGGTGATGAATTTCATGTCTGGCCGGCCTGGAAAATCGGCTTCCACGATCATCCGCCACATCGCAGGAGTGGCTTGCATGAAAGTGACTTCGAATTCATTCATCGCCGCAACGAGTGCGATTGTGTCTTTCGCAGTTTTTCGATCGACGACAGCTACCGAGCCACCGGTGACCAATGGAAGGAACATTTCGGCAACGCTGATGTCAAACGAAAGTGTTGTGGTTGCGAGGATGCGATCTTTGGCTGTGAATCCTGGCCACTCGATCATGCTGTAGAGCATGTTGACCACGCCGTTGTGCGGAACGAGGACGCCTTTTGGTTTGCCGGTTGAGCCTGAAGTGTAGATCACGTAAGCGACATCGGTGCGAGCATCGGTCTCGATGGGTTGGGGCGTTGCCGCAATTGCGATTTTGTCCCAGTCTCGATCGACAAGTGTTGTCGGTATTTGAAATTGTTCGATCAAGTGAATTTGATCAGTGTGTGCAATGACGTGTTTGACTTCGGAGTTTTCAACCATGTAAACCAAACGGTCGACAGGGTAGTCGGGATCAAGCGGAACATAGCCCGCGCCCGACTTCATGATTCCAACCAGCAACGCGGGGAGGTCCACGTCTCGATTGCAGCAGAGCCCAACTAAATCGCCTGTGCCAATGCCTTGGGAGCGGAGGTAGTTAGCCAGCTGGTTGCTTTTTTCGTTCAGCTGTGAATAGGTTTGCGTAACAGTCTGTTCACTATTCCGACCGAGGACCGCGATCGCGTTGGGAGTTGCCTCGCACTGTTTTTGAACCAGTTCGTGCAGTGCTTCGCTCGGGTATTCGCGTCGAGTTTTCGCGTTGAGGTCTTCGTAGAATTTTTTGATGTTCATGCGTTGTCCTCCTGACAAATCCAGGTGGCTGTGAAAACGTTGTTGCCTTCGACGAGATAACTGACGTCGAGTTCGGTGGGCAGGTCAGAGTTGTTGTTTGCGGAATTGCTGTTTTTTTGAATGCTGGTTTTTCGAATTCGGATTCGATTGTTCGTTGCGCTAACGACTTTGGCTTCTTCAAAACCAAAGAATATTTTTTCGAGTGGATAAAGGCACTTGTAGAAGGCTTCTTTTGCAGAGAATACGACGGTGAAAGTTGTCACCAGATCCAGTCCCGCATCTCCGGCGATTGCCCATTCATCGAGCGTTCCGATTTCTCGTTGAACCTGACGAAGCGTTCGTTCGCTGGCAATTGACTCGGTGTCGATTCCGATTGACCGTAGGTGTTCCGTCTTTGCGACAGAGGCCCAGATCCAATTTTTGCTATGGGAGATTGAGCCAACGAATCCTAATGGCCAGTTTGGCGATCGGTCGTCGTTGACACCGATCGAACCGGTCGAATTTGGGTGTCCGAGTTTCGCGAGTTGATACTCAGCGATTGCTCGGCCCAGTTGAAATTCTTTTTGACGGCCAGATTTTGGGTTGTTGCTTTTCAGTGGCCGCGTAAAAACGTGCTTGGTTGTATTAGGGCAGACTTGCTGGACCCAGGCCTCAAGCGTGGAGGGCGCGCATTTCTCGGGCGTCGTAGAACGATGGTGAGAAAACGGCTGATTCGGCGAGGTAAGAGTCTGTAGCAATGTGAACTTTCGAAAATTTCGTGGGCTGCACAAGCCTAAGTTGCTCCGGCGGCCTGGTAGGAAAGAGCAAAAACTTCCGGCGATAATCTTCGTTGATCACTCGATGAGAACTCGAATTACGATACTTGTAACGATTGGAGCGGATGTGCGCCCGGCCCGCATTGGTCCCTCAGAATGGCGAGGTTTAATCGCGACTGACATCCAACTGTCAGGCAGACTCTGCATTCGATGTTGCTTTGTCGTCCTGATCGATCAGGTTGAGACTTTTGTGAAAGATCACGACGCGGATGAGGGCGGCGATGATGAAAAGCTCAAGAAATGCGGCCGGGAATCCTCCCAGGTTGGACAGCATTTTTACGCCTTTGACTCCCCCTGTGAAACTGATCATGATCCAGGCGACGGCCCCGACAGAAACACCCCAAATGATTTTGAGCCATTTGTTTCCCTCCGGGTTTTGCGGTGAGATACCCGTTGAGGAAATGCTTGCCATGGCCGACATGTTGGAGTCGGATGAAGTTACAAAACAAACGAATGCACTAAACATGTAAAAAATGATCAGCACGTTGGCGAGCGGGAATTGCTTGAACATGGCAAACGAAACTGCTTCGGCCCCTTTTCCTTGGTAAACGCCGTGGAGGTCCACGACTTCATTCATTTGTAAATGAATCGCCGTTCCTCCAAAAATTGTCATCCAAACAATGCCAAACAGTGAGGGGAAAATGAAGTTGACCAACATGAACTCCCGAACTGTCCTGCCATAAGCGATTCGACCGAGAAAGCAGGCTGTGATGGGAGCCCATGCCAACCAGACGGCCCAGTAAAATACGGTCCAGTCTTTGCCCCATTGGTCAGGAGCAAGAATCGACACCCCGTTTGCGTCTGCCTGGTAATACAAAGTGCGTGGAATGAAATGGATCACGAAGTCCAATAACGACTCGCCGCCTTGCGTCAGCAAGAAAAGAGTTGGCCCGAAAATCAATGGGACGAACGCAAGACAGAACAGGAGTTTTGTGTTGATGTCGGAAAGGATTCGAATCCCATTCATCAGTCCCGTCGCGCTTGAAACGATGAAGGTCGCGACGATGGTTGCGGCGATCACAAACCATGATGTTGAGTTGCTTGGGATGTTGAATAGATCTTCCATGCCTCCGGCCAACATTAGAATTCCGGTACCCAGAGCCGCCGCCATGCCGGCGACCAGTGCATAGAGGCAAACCGCATCGATGATGTTACCGCCCTTCCCTGTTGCCCAATTTCCAAGCAAAGGCGTCAGCGTCGAGCCAAGTGAAAATGGCTTTTTCATGTTGTAATACGCGAATGCGAACATGAGCGAGGCGACGCAGTACAGCGAGTACGGGACGAACGACCAGTGGAGATACATCGTCGAAAGCGCAAACGTTGCGGCCGCGGGAGAGTTGGCTTGGATGCCCAGGCGGGCGGGAGGTTGGGCGAAGTGGCTGATCGGTTCGGCGGTTGACCAAAATAAAATTCCGATGGCGATCGTTGTACAGATGGTAATCGAAAACCAATTCCACATACTCATCAGTGGCTTGGCGTCGCGGCCGCCGATACGGACTTTGGAAAATCCAGAGAAACAGATCACGACACAAAGTGTAAGGGCAAGACAAGCACAAAGGCTAAACACCCAGCCAAAATTTCCCAGAATCCAATCGTTCGCTCCGTCAACTGTTTTGGAAAAACCGCCGGAGACTTTTTCGCCGTCAACGATTTGATCGGGGGCGATAAAGTTGAGAACGATCGCGCCAAGCAGCAGTAAGAACGGCGGCCAGAAAACGGCATGGTTTAAATTACTTAACAAACCGCTTGCGCTTTTAGGCGTTGGTTCCTTTGGTCTCGCAGTTTTTTCTGTTTGGGGTGACTCGAAAGGGTTTTCGGTTTCCATGCTTTCCTGCGTTGGGAGTGGTTTGCTTGGATGGCAACTTGATTAACAGTCTCTCCGGCAATCAAGGCGAGCGATCTTATTAGGGCCAATGGCAGATGGGAAATCAAGCGAGAAGGACTATTGAAGAGAAATAACCGGTTTTCGAATGCGGGGCTGGTTGTTCGCTGCAGGTTTTTTCGAGCCAGGTTTTTCACACAGGCAGATCGTGTTTCTCGGATCGCAATTTGGTAAAACCTAGCCAGGCAATTTATTGACGTGGAACTGATTTGTGAATCGAGATTCGAAAATGCACCAAACCCTTTCGCGTTTTGTTCTGTCGTTGGTTGGGATTTCTCTGGTCCCAGCGATCGTCTTTGCCCAAGACAACGCGAGTCTTAAGAAACAAGTTGCAGATTTTGAGGCAAAATACTCAGTCGAAATTGTGCTCAAGGGGCATGCTTTCGACGACGAGGTTCAGGGGGCGGACTCAGACAGAGTCGATCAGTACTTGCCATTGATTCTTGAAGAGTTCGGCGTTTATCCAGCGAATGTATTGAGCAAGGCCGGCGTTAGCAAAATTGTGCTTTGTAAAGATCTCGCTTGGGAAAAACAGAAACGAGGGGCGGTTCCGGGCTTTGGCTCTGGAATCATGTTCTACGACTGCGAACGAGCAAGCTACGACCCACCGTATCTTCGTTCGATTATCCATCATGAGTTTTTCCATCAGATCGATTGGCGAGATGACGGCAAGGTCTACGTCGACAAACAATGGGCTCGATTAAATGCGGCTGATTTTTCGTATGGTAAAGGTGGGGCTGCAGTCCAAGGCGATTCCACGCAGGGAGTCACTTTCGACAAGCCTGGTTTTATGAATAAGTACTCAACCCAAGGCGTGGAAGAGGACAAGGCTGAGATTTTTGCTTATCTGATGACGAAAAGCGAACTGATGAAGAGTCGTAAAAAAAAGGATCCGATCGTCTCGGCCAAAATCAAAATGATGAAAACGTTGGTTCTTTCGTTTTCACCAAATTTGGACGAATCATTCTGGAAGGCCGCGGCGAAAGTCGATCGTGCGCCCGTCAATCGTGGTCCGCCGCCAGCGACGAGCACGCGAGAGCGACTGAATGCCCATGCTGATGCACTGAGTGGGTTGTTTGACGCGAAACTTCCGGCAGAGTTCTTAAAGGCCACGAAATTTCTGCCAAAGGTCAAACCGTTTCAACTTTATTTCGATAGGAAGCTGAGTAGCCGGCAACGGTTGAAAACTGCGGGGCTGACGAAGGAAGCGTGGTTGTTGCTTGATGAAAAAGAGCGACAGGGTTTCACGCCGATGGAGATTGACGATGAGAGATACTACTTTCATCGTTACGGCTCGCCATTGTCGTTTGTCCGAGTCTTGGATTTGGTGGGACGAGCGAGCAAGTCCGATTCGAAACCGTTTGATTCGATTGCAGGTAAAAAGGTGGTCGATTTCGGATTCGGTTCTATTACAACGTCGCGAATAATGGCCAGTTGTGGAGCAAAGGTCATTTCAATCGACGTTGATCCGTTCTTGGCGAGTCTCTATTCCGCCGGGATGGATACCGGAGTTATTCCGCATTATTTGAAATCTGAAAAAGCGGAAAATAGCGTAAACTGGCATGCTGCAAATGTTGATGAAGCTGCCGATGGACAGCTTGAGATGTTGATCGGAAAGTTCCCTGTCGAGAAAGAGCTAACGGCGAAAGTCGGCGAGGGAATCGACTTGTTCGTTTCCAAAAACACATTGAAGCGTGGCTTTATTCATCCGGCTCAAACGGTGGACGCGGCTCGGATGATAGAGTTGGGAGTCGGGGATCAAGCGTTTGTAAAAACCGTTTATGACCGGCTAAACAACGGAGGTTACTTTATGATTTTCAACTTGCATCCCAAGCGAACTGCGCCTGGGAAAGGCTATCAAACTTGGTCCGATGGCCGGTGTCCGTTTGATCGGGGAGTACTTGAGAAAGTTGGCTTTACAGTCATTGAATATGACAAAGACGATACTGCGATGGCTCATTCAATGGGCAAGGCGATGGGGTTCGACCGATTGATTGATCTTGATAAGCAATTTCGCGCGACTTACACGTTGCTTCGTAAGTAAATCGTTTTAGGAAAACCAAGATTTGAAATCAGGATTTTCAAAGCCGACAAAGTAAAAGGCTCATGGCCCGGAGTAGTGCGTCTTCGTTGCTGCCTCTCGCAAGCCTTAGGCGCGAACAGATTGGTGGTACGTGCCTCTACGGTTGAAGTTCGAGCTTGGTTTGCCTCGCGACCGTCGTTGGGCTGATGTCCCGATCCTCTAGCGCGATTCCTTCTTGTTCAAGCCGAGTCAAAAAGCTGTTTGCTGTAAAGAAGACTCCATTGAAATGCACGGGGTTTTCGTTGGCGCGGAACATTGCGTAGTACGGAATGGCCTTTGCGCTATTGCCGAGTTCGATGAGCAGTGCGTCGACTTCGGGAGCACTCTGGCTTTTGTCTGCTTTCAAAACGATAATTTTGTTTGATTCGAAAAGCTGTTTGGTTGTTTTAGTGTTTAGAGCGAACCGCTCTGTTGTTTTGCACGTGCCTCACCAGTCGGCGGTGAAATCGACGAAAACCGTTTCTCCGTTTGCCAAGTGCCTTTCTAGTGCGACTTTTGAGTAGGGCAGGTATTCCAATTCGAATTGTGGAATGAGGAAAAAGAAGGAGAACCAAACACCGACGGCGCCAATGGTGGTCGCCCAAGCCCAGCCCTTGAGTTTGCCAGTTAGGTTGGAGGTTTCTTCGCTTCTGCCGATGAACCAGCACGATAAGCTGAGGAAAACCAGGAGGCTGAGGACGGGGAAGAGGTATTTTGTTCCGACAGAGCCGAGGAAAAAGACACAAGTTCCCATCATAACGAAGCCCATCAACTGCTTAAAAGTTTCCATCCACTGACCGGGGCGAGGAAGGATTTTTGCGAGTTTAGGAACGGCACCAATGACTAGAAAGGGAAAGGCCATACCGACGCCCATCGCGAAGAAAACGAGATAGGTAACCAGAGGAGGCTGAGCGATTGCCCAGACAACAGCCGGAATCAACATCGGTCCACTGCATGGAGTGGCGAGAAGTGTCGTCAAAACGCCTTTGAGAAACGCGCCAACCATGCCTTCTTTTTGAGCCGCTTTGCTGGATGAGGCGTCACCGATGAATCCTGGAATTGGGATTTCCCAAACGCTAAAGAAACTTAAGCCAAAAACAAAAACAACGGAGATCATGATTACTTTGAAAAGCAGGCTCTCGTAAAGCTCGCCCCAACCGAATCCGGAAAACACGGCCAGTGTTGCAAGAACCAGGAAGACCGCGATCATTCCCAATGAGAACACAGCGTTTAGCATGAAAACCCGGATTGGATTTTCTCCAGCCTGTTGAACGAAAGACATGACCTTAAGGCCGATCACCGGAAGAACGCAGGGCATGACATTCAAAATCAATCCAGCAAGAAACGCCAGCGGCAGAACCAATGGCAAAGTCATTCCTTCCCAGTCGCCCGCATTCTTGGAAGTGTCTGCGGGGTGAGATTTGGGGGGAGCCTCGAGATCTAAAAGTTCGGCTGCCGTTAATTGTCCGGCGTAGATGGCCACCAGCGTGCGATCTTCCGGAGGAAGGCAGCTAGTCGCGTCACATGTTTGGCTTAGAAAACTAACGTCAATTTTGAGTGCGGAAGGATCGATACCCTCGGAGATTTTGAAAGGGGCATTCCAGACGACTTTTTCCTCAAAGGTCTCTTTCCACTTTCCCTCTGCTTTCTCTCGTAATGGGAAGTAATCAGGTTGGAAGTCACCAAGCAGTTGGAACTGATTGCTGGGCGTGATGCTGATTCGTGTTGCGGTTTCCGGACCGCCGTGGTGTTGAGAATAAATGTGGCGGCCAGAACCGAGCTGGGCTTCGATAACCAAACGCCCTTCTTGCGAATCAGGTGGCATTTTAAAATAGCTGATTACGGTCAAGGCTTCATCAACTGCGCCGAACTCTGATGGCTCTTGGCAAGCCAAGGACGAGCCAATGTTGGAGCAAAAGACGACCGCAAAAATCGCAATTGCTGAGAGGAGCCTACCTGAAAAATCAGGCGATCGAGCGTAGCCGTGGAACGAGTAGTCGTTGCGATTCATTCGTGATCCAGATGTGAACATGATTGTGTTCCGCCAAAAGAGTGGTCAACTTCCGTTAGGATCAGGTGGCAATTGAAAATAGTTTTGCCATAGATCTGAAGGAACGGTGAACGCTTGGCTTTGGCGAGCTTGCTTAAGATACCCGGTTATCTGTGGGCAAACCAGCTTTGCAACTTGCGGAAAGTTTGTCGCGAATGCTGATGAAACTGGCTGGAGAATCGTGCTTCGTAAAGAATATTTGAAAATACACAGAATGGTCCTAGGCACGAACGCCGAGATACACAATACTCTGGCCCATCAGGGTGATTAACACTTCACAGTGTTGAACAACTTGGTGCTGGTGAAGTGGTTTTAAGTGAACCTCAGCTCGAGTAATTGATCTGAAGTTTGTTGGTAAGAGTTTCGGTTTTTATTTTTGATTGCCGTTGACGCCTGCCGATGAGAGCTTAGAATCGACGACACACAAGTGAGACTTCTTCTTGCTTGTATTGTCCCGAAGGTTGCACTTGTGTGATTTTCTGGACGTGGTTCGCTCTAGTAGCGTGCCGATTTGTTCTTTGACAATTTAGTAGATACCTCTTGTTAAATTCTTTTTGAATTTTTTAAAAGCATAAGATCATGTGAACCAAGCTGAGTGGCATTTATTCCAGCTACTTGGCCCGGTCAAACAACTGATTTTTATTAATCGGTACTTTATTGGCTGCTAATTTTTGAGATCACGACAGCTTCGGCTTAGTGTTTGATTTTATTGGTAAACTAACTTTGTTAGTCGTCTGTG
>JBGCDK010000107.1:0-53150 GCA_045105295.1 Mariniblastus sp. | reverse complement strand
AAGTCTGGTCGTCACCGCGTTTTGGTCCGGTTGAAAGTCGCCCGCGCCAATCTGCCAATGCAAAACGATATAGGAGTCGGTGGTCAACAAAACTCGAAAGCTTGATGATTTGTCGTTCTGGTTGAGCGTGCTCGGACAAGTACGGTGGGCGACCGTGATACGAAATCAAATTACAAATCTCTTCGCGAGTTTGAAAATCGCATTCCATTTCCATCAGCAATCGTCGTGCAATTTTACAGCCGACTTGCGCATGCTTGGGAGATCGAATGTGGCCAGTCAATTCATCAACTTTCGTCGTTGCCGGTTTGCCACTGTCGTGCAGCAATGCAGTGACGAGTAACTTGATCTGCGTCGGGCGCGAAAACGAACTCCAGTCGTCAAGCTTCAGTAGCTCCTCGAAAACCATTTTTGTGTGAGTCCACACATCGCCTTCTGCATGCCAATCCGGATCTTGCATACATTGGCTCATGGTGTCAGCCCATTGTTGTTGCGCAGCCCATTCAAGAATCTGATCATCGGAAGATGAAACCAGTTGTTTCCAGTTTTGAATTTGACTGATCATGAGAAGCTACGCATTTGAAATTGATGGCAATTGCTCGCTAGTTCCAAATGTCAACTGAGTCGGCCAGTTGGTTGGGTACCATGGCTTCGTGTTGCCAGTGATTGCTTTGCTGAACGCATTGTGTGAATTCTGGACGGACGAATTTGGCCCGGGCTGTGACAATATCGTTTGCTTCTGTTCGCAGGTACAGCCCTTCCATGAGGTCGTCGCTTTTTCCGTTGGAGGGGCTAGTCAGTTTGCTCTCGAATTGGGACGGACCGACCAGTGATCTTAGTTGCTTTAAAGAAAGTGCACCTTGGTGAACAACGGGAACGGTGATGATGCCAGACCCTTCTAGTTTCTCAAGCCTCGTCTCGAGGCTGAGGAAGGTTTTGTCTTGTTTGTCAAAAATATCGAACTCGAAAAAGTAATGGGGTAACTGTTGGTAGTAGACAGAATGCCGTGCGTAAAGCCACTCTCCATAGATGAGGAAACGCTCGCCAAGCATTTCTTCAAACATCACTCGTTTCGTAGTCGCCCATTGCTTGAACAAATCGTACTGCGGGTGCATCCCGGCGGTGATCTCGTGTCCACGACACTGCAGAACCAATTCGCCCTCAGAAAAATGCAAACCGACGTTTGTGCCGTCCAGTTTTTCCTCAACGATCAGTGATTGATCAGCCAGTAATCGCGCAGATTCCTTTGCCCCCAGCCGTTTGTCGTCGGACGTTCCTTTCGAGCAATCGAGATGCGGCGTACGGGGATATTTGTAAAAATCGCCTCTTGAGGTGCCCATTGTTTTGTGCCTGGAAATTTTAAGGAGGTTGCGATTCGACGGGACACGGAATGATCGTCAAAGGTTCAGGCTACAAAAAAAGCGAGAGTCACAAATGACCCTCGCTTGATTATTCGACTCATCGAAGTGAGAAGGTTTAGTGGCCTTCTGCCGGGTGACCATCAATCGTTGCCGGTTTGTAACCACCTTTCGATTTGAAGTAAGCCAATAAGCCGAGGTAGCACAACAACATGATTGCTGGGAAGATCGCAATCTTGGCCAATGCACCTTGCTTGGCCGTTGAGATGATCTCGTTGACCTCTTCCATTTCGGCCTTAGGAAGTTGCTTTACTTTGTCAGCGTCAATCGCCTTGTAGGCTCCGAGGAAGTACTTGTCGTCTTTGGAAACACGCTCGGCAAAGGCATCAGTTTTTTGCTCAATTACCGCAACCTGAGCCGAGTCTTCTTGCATTTTTCCGATCAGCGGACCGCCCACGATTCCAACTGCCAACATACCGATACCAGCAATCGCGTTGAGCGTCAGGGCTCCACCTTTTGGGAACTGCTCAGCGACAACACCTAGCGTCGTTGGCCAGAAGTAAGTTTTCGCAACACCGTACAAAGTTGCAGCTGCAAAGATTGCAAAGAAGGTTTGAGTAAATGATAGGCAATATAATCCAACGATTGCGAGAGATGCACAGCAAGCCAACAATCCAAGTGGAGTTAGAGCTTTAACAACTGGGCCAGCGAAGAATCGGAGTACGCACATGATTGCTGACGTGTAGATCAAAACCCAGAGCGGACTGTAACCCGACGCCTTCATTGGCTCTTCCATGATGCCTGTGATCGCAGCATCAGTTCCGAGTTCAGTCGTCGCCAATGGAATCATCACAAGGCAGAGGAAAATCATGAGTGGCCGGCCAAGCGATTGGCAGTAAACGCCGTAGCCAATGACGCTGGCAACGATCGCAACCATCGCAATGACTTGTGCCATATTGAATCCAGAGAACACTTCGCCTTCGAGACCAAGAGGAGCAGCAGCAACTCCGGCTAATTGCCAGAAAATCAAAAACGCTGCGATAAGACAACCAACTGCCCCAAATTCCGCGAGCATTTCTTTGTATGTCGCACCAGAGGAGACGCGTTCATTAATTGGAAATTTCGCTCCGATTAGCATCATCAGGTAGACAACGGCGGGAATCGCGATGATGTAAATCAACAATCGCCAATCATCCAATGCAGACTGGCCAAGGGCCAAGGTGATCAAACCGCCAAGCACCAATCCACCCGGCCATCCAGCGTGAAGGATGTTCAGCCATTTGGTTTTTTCTTTGTTGAACATCGTCGCGACCACTGGGTTGATAAACGCTTCAACCGTTCCGTTGCCAAGTCCAAGAATGATCGAACCCCAAACCAAAATCTGGTAGCCGCTTGCTTGTGCTTCTAAAAGTGCGGCGCCTTCGAGGCCGGTAGCATTCACAATTGAGTAAGCGTACAACGCCAACGCGGCGTAAATCGCGTAACAAACAAAACTGAAAATCATTGCAACGCGATAACCAATTTGATCAATGATGAAACTGAACAAAATGATGCTGATCGCAAATGGCCAAATTCCATGGCCAAACAAAGTCTGGGCCTGCACGTTGTCCAAACCAAAATCGGCTGGCCACATCTCGGGAGTATTGATCATGAAGGCACGCGAAATAAACGCGAACGCCGTCGTGATCAATGCGATGAAGCAACCCCAGAACATTAGCTGGGATGGCTTTTCATTGTTTTCTAGATTCATAGTTTTGTGTTGTTTGGGTGGATGAAATGGAACGCTAATTGTGGTCAATCAGCACACAAAAACGGTGGTTCAATAGCTTAAATGGTCAAACCGTTCAACGCTAGCACGCCAGAGTATAACCAGCCCAATTCTGCTGGGAAACCAAAAATTTCAAACCTTCGTCTCAAACTTTGACGGAGCCGTTTAAGGGGCCAGAGGATCCATTACAAACCGCCTTGTTTAACAGCACGTCGGGTTAGAGCATTGCGTACGGGCGAGAGTGATCAGCGGAATCCGAGTCTTTGGTGGGCTTTATTTGCGAAGTGGTTGAAACCGAAATGCTTACTCAAATCTCAATTCATCATTTTGTTTGGACAAATGTGGCGAATCGATCTTGGATTTGAAATCGAATTGAGTTGGGAAGATTCTGAACGGATGCTGTTTTGGTTTGGTTTTCCGGTTGGGAAGCGGCCAACATTTCGCGACTTATTTTTTCTAGCCACGAAAACGACATGGCCTGCAGTGGCCAGCTCTGTAGTTTCCAAATTCGGACCACAAATTGCCGAAGTAAGACAAGTTCGCTGCAGTCGAGTTTTTGGCAATCGATCGTGACATTGTCAGGATCGCGAACCATCACGGCTCTCATCAAAACAGTCGCCTGGCGATCAAGATACGAATCCACTTCCGCCGCTTGGCTTCCCAGTCTTGCAATCGAATCAGTGGAGGCGTCTCCAAATCTTGTTTTAATTTTTGGCAGCAACTCGTTTCGCAAATAGTTCCTTGCGTACTTTGATTCCTTGTTCGACTGATCTGTTCGGTAAATTTGTCCAATCGAATCGAGATAGGATTCGATTTCGCTTCGCTTTATGTCAAGCATTGGGCGAACAATCGTGACTGAATCGCTCGCCAGACGCAGTCGTGGAATCCCTGCCAAACCTGAAATGCCGGTGCCGCGGAAGATTCTAAATAGAATAGTTTCGACTTGATCATCAAAATTGTGACCAGTGACTAGGTAACGCGCACCCAACACGTTGGCCATTTCCAACAGTTTGTCGTATCGGAAATTTCTGAGCGATTCCTCGGATGCGTCTAGGAGGTTATGGCGGCCTGGCGATTTGTTGAACGATTCAGTCTCGTGAAACGCGAGTCCCAATTCAGCTGACAGGCCCGCAACAAATTTTGCATCCTTCTGGGATTCCACTCCACGAAGATGATGGTTGACGTGCCCAACAAGCAAGTTCTGTTTGAGGAAATTGGGAGATTGTGGCGCGGCGGACGCTAGTAATCGCAGAAGTGCGACACTGTCCGGGCCACCGGAAACAGCCACCAGCGTTCGAAGCGATGACCATTTCTCCGTTGGAAACGATAGTGAGATTCGTTGGACAAGTTCGTCAGACAATTTAATGTTCAAATAAGTATCGCTAGATTGTGCTTTGGTGACGTTCTGCTACACTGGGGAGTGCGAGAAAGAAAGACTCAACAGTCATTTGTTTTTCGTGATTAATTTTAACAGTAGACTTGGTGACACAAACGTGTAGTCGAGTCGGTATGAGTAAGAAAATTGAGTTTGGTTTCTATCTGTTTTAGGTTCCAACAACTCTACATTGGTAAGCCATGGATTTGATTTACATCATCCTGAGCGTCTTTTTGCGGCTGTTTCCAGCTGTGCGCAACCACTCCAGTCCTGCTTCGTCTAGTTCTAGAAATCAACGAAGAGATTTAGTTGAGTTGGCTGTTTGGCTTCCTTTGTTTGGGTGGGTTTCCGTATTAGTGCAGCAAATGCCCGATGCCATATGGTTGACGCGGCGTGTGCGAGACATCCGATCATTCGATCGAATCTCGCTTGATTCTCTGCATCGGAAAACCGGTTGGAGCAGTAATCCTCTTGGGCGAACGAAGATTCCGCCTAAACGGGACAAATCGCCAGATTGATGGCGATGGAATAGAGTCAAACGCAGAAATAGTTGCTTTGATTCGGAAACCAAATTTATTGACTCGCTCTGCCGATCGCTTGGCAACACTCTTTGCGTCCAAACATAGAGAGTGAATTTATGACAGAATGGCTTATCGGGCTGGGCGGACTCGTCCTCGGGAGTGGAGCGGTAATGCTTTACTCGCTCGTCGTTACCAAAGGCGCAAAAGCTAAAGCTCAAGAAATCTTGAGCAATGCGGAACGCGATGCCCAATCAAAAATCAAAGACGCAGAAGTATCTCTTAAGGAAACGGAACTCAAACGTGAGGCGGAAGCCGAGCGTAAACTCAGCAAAGCCCGCGAAGAAATCCATCAACGCGAACGGTCGTTGGACAAACGAGAGTCTGGCCTGCAGCAGCAATCGGACGATCTTAAGAAACAAGAGCAATTTATTGAGTCGAATCAAAATCGACTGAAGGCAAAGCTCGAACAAATTGCGCAAACCGATCGAGATCTTTCCGACATCTTAGAAAAGCAACGCAAGCAGCTTCACCAGATGACGGGGCTCAATAAAGAAGAAGCCACTAAGCGATTGTTTAAACTCTTGGAAGACGAATTGGCTGACGAAGTCGGTGGTCGTATTCTCAATCACGAAAAGAAGATGCAGGAAGTCTGCGAGGAGAAATCTCGCGAGATCTTGATGATGACGACCCAGCGTTTCGCGGCAAGTCACACATCGGATCACACGACCAGCACCATCGATATTCCAAACGATGACATGAAGGGCCGTATCATCGGTCGCGAGGGGCGGAACATTCGTGCCTTCGAAAAAGAAACTGGCGTCGATGTAATTATTGATGACACACCGGGCGTCGTCATCGTCAGCGGTTTCGATCCAGTGCGTCGCGAAGTGGCCCGATTGTCGTTGGATAAATTGATCGCTGATGGTCGAATTCACCCGTCGAGAATCGAAGAGGTGGTGAAAGAAACGCAAGCTGAAATGGACTCGCTTGTACGACAGAAGGGCACCGAAGCAGCACAGGAAGTCGACATTCACGGATTGAAGCAGCCCGTCATCGACATGTTGGGACGTTTGCATTTCCGAACCAGCTACAGCCAAAACGTACTTCGCCACAGTGTCGAAGTCGCCTTCATCGCCGGGATGCTTGCCGAGATGATGGGGCTCGATGGTCAGCTTGCCAAGCGATGCGGATTGCTACACGACATTGGAAAGGCGGCCGATCATGACATGGAAGGCGGTCACCCAAAAATTGGTGCCGACCTGCTCAAGCGTTATGGCGAATGCCCTGAGGTGGTTCACGCTGCGTTTGGACACCACGATGAAATTCTCGTTGAGTATCCTTACACCGTGGTCGTCGCAACGGCTGATGCATGTAGTGCTTCGCGTCCGGGAGCCCGTCGAGAGTCGCTTGATCGTTACATCAAACGAATGGAAGAGCTCGAGGTGATCGCGAAAGAATTCAAAGGCGTCAGGCAAGCTTTCGCAGTCCAGGCTGGACGAGAAGTCCGAGTTATTGCCAGTGCGAAAGACGCTGACGACGCGAAGGCAGCGAAAATTTGCCGCGAGATTGCAAGTGCTTACGAAGAGCGTTTGTCATATCCCGGTGAGGTCAAAGTAGTCGTCATTCGAGAAAGTCGATTCACCGAATTGGCGAGATAACGGTCGGCAATTTGGATTGCTATTCAGCTGCGAGAATCGCTCAGCTCTGTCGCGAATCGGACCAGGCCCAACTGGTCTGACGCGGCGGGTGACGATCAATGCTAAACTCAACAGCGGCAGTCGTCATGCCTCGATTTGTCGATTTACCTCCGATGGTTCAATCATTGGGGCTCGGATAAACTCTGTTTTCGTAAACACCTCAACAACGTCGATCCAAGAAAGCAACAGCACCGTGCGTATCATGTTCATCGGCGATATCGTCGGCAAACCCGGCGTTGAGATCGTGCTTCAAGCCTTGCCTGGTTTTCGTCGTCAGGAATCAATCGACCTCGTTATCGCCAATGGAGAGAACTCAGAGAATGGTTCTGGTATTACTCCCTCTATCTACCGAAAACTGATTGCAGCAGGCGTTGATTGCGTCACACTTGGCGATCACATCTATCGAAAAAAAGACATCATTTCGATTTTGGAAGGTCAATCTAACATCGTCAAACCGGCCAATTATCCTGCGGAAGCACCCGGGAAAAATTGGGCGATTGTTAAAGCAGAAAACGGGCGCGAAGTGGCCGTGTTTAGCTTGATGGGCCGCGTATTCATGAAACCCGTTGATTGCCCTTACCAAAAAGCGAATCAAATTCTTCAAGAGATTCCAGAGCACGTAAAGATTCGTTTCTGCGATTTCCATGCCGAGGCAACCAGTGACAAACAATTGATGGGACGGCACTTGGATGGACGTGTCACTGCCGTTTGCGGAACTCACACCCATGTTCCAACCGCCGACGAACAAATTTTGCCAGGCGGAACCGCATTCATTTCCGATGTTGGAATGACGGGACCCCATGAGAGTATCCTGGGTCGCAAGATCGAAAAAGTTCTTCAAGCAACGCTCACCTTTCGGCCCATCCCATTTGACGTGGCGACTGGCGACGTTCAGATTTCTGGAGTGATCATTGAAGTCGATGCCAATTCTGGAAAAGGCCAAGGAATTCGTCGCATCAAGATCAACGAAAAAGACGCCGAAATTCTCGAGGATGAGTTCGACGAATAAGTCGAATCCGTCGGCCGTTTTGAGATTTGTGACGGCCAATAGAACCGTGGGAATGCTCCTCAAACAAGGCCTTCAGACGCGGTCCTTAAAGTAATCATTCCCAGGAAATGCTTCCGCGTGCCGCTATTTCACACGCAATCGCTATCACAATTGCCCTTGCCTCTCCGTGTGCATCCCGCTAACTTTCCGCCGCGACTAACGGGCGGATGCAATGGATCCGTCTTCGATCATTGCGCCTCAAATAAAGCGGGACAGGATGAGCAACGAAAAAAAATGGCTGGACAACTTGATTTTGATGGGGATTTTCTCTGCCATCTGCTTGGTCACCTCAACTGGCTGCATCCAACAAATGGCTCAGTTACTTTACGTAATCAAAGGCCATGAAATAAAAGCCCAATTCGAAGGTCTCGAAGGGAAACGTGTTGCGATCCTTTGCGTCTCCGACTCGTCCGCGTATGGCCCTGATACGTTGACTTACACCGTATCAAAATACGTCAGCTTGAAGTTGGCATCCGGTGTCAAAGACGTAGAAGTCATTAGTCCTCCAGTGGTTGAAGCCTGGATTGACGAAAATGGTTGGGACTCACAAGACTACGCAACGTTGGGCGATGGCGTCAAAGCTGACATGGTCGTCGTGATCGAGATTGGTTCTTACTCTATCAAAGAAGGCGCGACGCTCTACAAAGGTCGTGCTGATATGTCTGTCACGGTTTATGATGTTGCCAAAGGTGGCCAAGTCAGTTTTCACCACGGTCCAGACAACTACGTGTTTCCAGAAAACGGACGACCAACGACACAGTCGACGGAACGGCAGTTCGAGATGTTCTATCTCGCTCGTTTGACCGACAGGATTTCTCGATTGTTCGTGCCGCACAACAAAATGGATGCCTTTGCAGAAGACGCGATGTTGATGAAGTAACGATCGCCAATTCAGATAATAGTTAAAAACATATACTCGGTATTTCGAAACGCCTTGAGCAATCAAGGTTCGAAACGCCGGGTTTTTTTATGCGCTCGGCCAACTAAATGATGTACTGGATCTTGCCTTCTATTTTAATGCTTGATTGGTTCCAGGCAAAACCCGCACCAAGTCAATCGGTTCTTAAACAGGGTGTTAAGAAAGCCAACAGCCAACGCATAATTGAATCCTACAGTTAATCCAACTATGATCGACCCGACGAGCACTTCGGGGTTCAACGATCATCTTTTGTTTCGCGACGACAATCACTTCCACTAAACAATACAAGGTTGGCACATGTCTTCATTCGCACAAAAATTTCTGTTCATCGCGTCTCTCGCGATCTTCAGTTTTTCTACCGGAAATCAATGTAGCGCAGACGTGCGGCTTCCCGGATTCTTTACAGACCACATGGTCATGCAGCAGCAAGTCGAATTGAAGATTTGGGGCTGGGCTGAACCCGGTGAAACGATTGCAGTCACACTCGGAGAAAGTACCAAAGAAACGGCAGCGGCTGATGATGGTACATGGCAAGTTAAACTGCCGGCGATGAAAGCGAGCAAGGATCCGCTAACGCTGACTGTAAAAGGCCAAACCAAAATCACTCTAAGAGACATTTTGATCGGGGAGGTTTGGCTGTGCTCAGGTCAGTCAAATATGGAATGGAGCGTGCGAGCGAGCGGCAACCCAGATGCAGAGATCGCCGCCGCCAACTATCCAATGATTCGACATATGAAAGTTGGCCGCGATCCCCAAAGCCTTCCCGTTGATGACATTAAATCGCAATGGCAAGTTTGCTCACCGGATACTGTCGCGGGTTTTACCGCCGCAGGTTATTACATGGCTAGGCATCTTCACAAAGAACTGGACGTGCCGATCGGTTTGATAAATTCGTCATGGGGCGGAACCCGAGTAGAACCATGGATTCCGGCCAGCGGCTTCAAAAAATCTGATGCTCTTCAGGAGATTTCAGAATCAGTCGAGCAAAAAATACCAAGATCACCGCTCAATAAAGCCTTGCTCGAAAATCATATGGCTGCGATGGAAACTTGGATGGTGTCAGCGAAATCTGCGAGGGATGCAGGTAAACCTGTCGAACCCAACCCTGTATTTCCAGCAGAACTTGCTCCGTTCAAAAGTCACCAAGATCCAACGATGCTCTATAACGGAATGATCCACGCGCTGGTTGGCTACCCAATTCGTGGTGCGATTTGGTATCAGGGAGAGTCCAACCACGTTGAAGGCGATTCCTACTACGACAAGAAACAGGCTCTTATTTCTGGTTGGCGTGAGCTTTGGGGAATTGGCGATTTTCCTTTTTACTTTGTGCAGATCGCTCCGTACAAATACGGCAACGAAGCTCCTGATGTGCTCGCTGAATTTTGGGAGGTCCAAGAAAAAACTCTTCAGGTTCCCAACACTGGGATGGTCATCACCACTGATATTGCAACGGTCAACAACATTCATCCTCCCAACAAACAAGAAGTCGGTCGACGTTTGGCACTGCTGAGTTTAAAGAACGATCACGGAAAAGACATCGTGGCCAGTGGGCCAAAATTTGAGTCGATTGAGATGCTTGGCGACAAAATCAAAGTCAATTTTTCCAATACAGGCGGAGGCTTAACGACTCGGGATGGTAAAGCGCCCGATTGGTTCGAGGTTGTCGATGCAAGTTCGGAAGGATTCCAAATGGCAGACGCAACGATCGATGGAGATTCAGTCTTGCTTACGTCTTCGAAAGTGAAAACTCCAGTTGCCATGCGTTTTTGCTGGAACAAAATTGCAGAACCGAATCTCGTTGGAGGGACAAAGCTGCCAGTCGGTGCTTTTCGAGCCGGTGAAGTCCCCGGTTTCACGAGCACGATACCGGGATTTAAAGACTATCAGTTGGTCTACAAAATTGACTTGGCCAAACTATCCACTAGTCCTGCGTATGATATGAACCGTAGCAAAACAGTTGGCAAATTTGATCGAGTTGGATACTTGTTGGAGCTTGAATCTGATCGCGGACCTCAAAAATTGTTCGTATCCATGGATGCGTTTACCGATGACGCGACGAAGATCGGAATTCCCGTTTTGACCTCCAACGCTGTGTTTCAAATGCCGGTCAAAGCAATGGATGTATATTCGAATGTCGAAGGGATTGAGACCGGACAAGCAATCACAACTGGGAATATTGAGTTTTGGCCACATAATTACGGTGCAACCAATTTTGCGAAAATTCCTTCTGCGAGTGCAACGATGTTTGACTTTGGCGATCAAAAGGGCGCACCAGCAGACGGATACGGATCGATGCAAGTGCACAATCATGCCGCGAAGCAAACCTTGTTCGCAATCAACCATTTCAAGCAAGGCGCGAACGCAGATATCGGTATTGGCAACAGTGAAGGAAACCACCGTGATTGGACGTTTACTGGAAGCGGCAGTACCTATTCCAAAAAAACGTTGAGCATTTTTGTTCGGTAGTCATCTTCATTTGCTGGATGCGTTGGAAGATGCACTGCTCAATTTCGTTTGACAAAATTTTGTTGACTGCCAATTAATGAAGCCGCAAGTCCGATTTATCGATTCCAGGTTTGGCCGCTGGTCAAGAAGTTGGATTGTACGATTTCAGTTTTGATCTTTTCGATGTCGTGATGAAACGGTCGATCCGTTTCGTAGCTGGCAACAAAGGATCGAACTTTATCGTGCACCTTTTGCAATTCAAGGCTGGTCTTTAGTGGTTGTCGGAAATCGATTCCTTGACAAGCAGCCAAAATTTCGATCGCGACAATGTTGGATGTATTGTCATTCATTGGCTCCAACCGCTTTGCTGCGTACGTCGCCATGCTAACGTGGTCTTCTTGATTGGCACTTGTAGGTAGACTGTCGACACTGACCGCTGCGGCGAGATGTTTGTTCTCGCTTGCTAGCGCGGCAGCGGTGACTTGAGGAATCATGAATCCTGAATTCAGGCCCCCGTCTCTTACGAGGAACGATGGGAGCTCGCTGAGATGCTGATCGATCAGCAGCGCAATTCTTCGCTCCGACAGGCTGCCGATTTCGGCAGTCGCGATCGCAATTTGATCGGCCGCCATTGCGACCGGTTCTGCGTGAAAGTTGCCACCCGATAAAATTGAATTGTCATCAAAGAACACAAGCGGGTTGTCGGAAACCGCATTCGATTCCCGTGTCAAAACTTCACTGGCGTGACGAAGCAATTCCAGGCACGCACCCATTACTTGTGGTTGGCAACGCAAGGAATACGGATCTTGAACACGGCTGCAGTCTCGGTGCGATTGCCGGATCTCACTTCCAGACAACAGATCACGATACATTTTTGCACAATCGATTTGGGCAGGATGGTTTCGGATTTCGTGGATTCTTGGGTCGAACGGAGTATCGCTACCCATCGCAGCATCAACCGATATTGCTCCCGCTACCACGGCAGCTCGAAAACATCGTTGGGCTTCAAATAGCCCCGCCAACGCAAGCGCCGTCGAGACTTGGGTGCCATTCAAAAGCGCAAGCCCTTCCTTTGGGCCGAGAGTCAAGGGTTGGATGTTGTTCCGTTGTAGTGCCTCGGCTGCTGGAACGATGTGGCCATCTACGCGAACTTCACCTTCGCCAATCAAAGCCAGACTCATGTGCGAAAGCGGCGCTAGATCGCCACTTGCTCCAACCGATCCCTTACTTGGAATGCACGGAATAACGCCAGCGTTCAAACAAGCCACTAACGTCTCGATTACAACCGGCCTGACACCAGAATAGCCGCGTGCCAGACTCGCAAGTTTGAGCAGCATAATCATTCGAACGATGTTGTCGTTGAGTAACTCACCAACACCGGCACAGTGCGACCGCACAATGTTTAGCTGCAACTGCTCAAGGTCTGCGTTAGGGATTCGTTTGTTCGCGAGCAAACCGAAACCAGTATTTAGCCCATAAATAGAGTCGCCTTTCTCGAGCAGATCGACAACAACTGCTTGGGATCGAGCTACGTTTTCCCAGCTTCCATGTGACAATTCGATCGTGAAGGGAGCGAAGAAAAATTCTCGCAGAAGATCTAAATCTAGTTTGCCCGGTTCAATAATTCTGTTGGCCATTTTGTGATGTCAGCAGTTGGGAACGGATGGTTGAGACAATAGGTGTAGGCGAATGGATGGAGGAAATTGAAAAAAGCAAATGGGTGATGCGGCCTGCTGTGGTCGTTTTTTAAAACTAAGTATCTGACAAGCTGACACTCGAACGCCGATGTTTTGCAAATCGGGACTCTAAATCATGGGAAGATTCAGGCCCTTTTCCTTGGCACACTCGATCGCTGTTTCATAGCCTGCATCGGCGTGACGCATGACTCCGGTGGCTGGATCATTTGTCAGCACTCGCTCAATTCTACGATCAGCGTCTGCCGTTCCGTCGCAAGCAATAACGACGCCCGAGTGTTGTGAGAATCCCATTCCAACACCTCCGCCATGATGGAGGCTGACCCATGTCGCGCCACTCGCGGTGTTGAGCAGCGCGTTCAACAAAGGCCAATCCGAAACCGCGTCCGATCCGTCCTTCATTGATTCTGTTTCGCGATTTGGGCTCGCGACAGATCCGGAGTCTAAGTGATCGCGGCCGATCACGATGGGAGCAGAAAGTTCGCCGCTGCGAACCATCTCGTTAAAGGCAAGTCCCAAGCGGTGACGATCGCCAAGTCCCACCCAGCAAATTCGTGAGGGCAAACCTTGGAATTGAATTCGCTCACGTGCCATGTCCAGCCAATTGTGCAAATGTGGATCATCGGGGATGAGCTCTTTAACTTTTGCGTCCGTTGCGTAGATGTCTTCCGGGTTACCAGAAAGTGCCGCCCAACGAAACGGCCCAATGCCTTTGCAAAACAATGGACGAACGTAGGCCGGAACGAAACCGGGAAAATCAAACGCGTTCGCGACTCCCATTTCCAACGCGACTTGGCGAATGTTGTTGCCGTAGTCGAAAACTGGGATGCCAAGTTTTTGAAACTCCAGCATTGCCCGAACGTGTTTCGCCATGGAGGCTTTTGCCGCGTTTGTGATCAATTCAGGATCATGCTGCCGCTCCTTTGCTGCTTGATCCAAAGTCCACGCCTCCGGAAGGTAGCCATTGAGCGGATCGTGCGCTGACGTTTGATCGGTCACAGCGTCGGGGCGAATACCTCGCTTCAGCATTTCGGGCAGGATTTCTGCTGCGTTACCAAGCAGGCCTACCGACACTGGCTTGTTTTCCGCCGCGGCAACATTGACGATCGATATGGCTTCGTCGATGGAATCCGTTTTGCGGTCGACGTATCCAGTTTCCAGACGTTTGTCGATTCTTGATTCGTCGCACTCGATTGCGATCATCGACGCACCGGCCATCGTCGCAGCCAAAGGTTGGGCACCCCCCATGCCGCCAAGTCCCGCCGTCAAAATCCACTTGCCTGATAGATCACCGTCGAAATGAACTTTTGCCATTGAGACAAATGTTTCGTAAGTTCCCTGTACGATGCCTTGGCTACCGATGTAGATCCACGAACCGGCGGTCATCTGACCGTACATCATCAATCCGGCTTGATCGAGTTTGTGAAAGTGTTCCCAAGTCGCCCAGTGAGGAACCAAGTTTGAATTGGCGATCAAGACACGAGGTGCGTCCGCATGCGTTCGAAATACGCCGACTGGTTTGCCTGATTGAACAAGCAACGTCTCATCGTTCTCCAAGTTTCGCAGAGACTCAACAATTTTGTCGAAGCACTCCCAATTTCGAGCGGCTTTTCCAATACCACCGTACACCACCAGATCCTCCGGTCGTTCCGCAACATCTGGATCAAGGTTGTTCATCAGCATGCGTAGCGGCGCCTCGGTTAGCCAACTCTTGCACGACAACTCAGTCCCAACAGGCGATTTGATGGTACGTTTGGTTTGTGACGACATGGTACTTTTGTTTTTAGTTGCTACGTGAATTGAATTCGTATGATTCATTTGACTAAACTGCTTACCAAGCTACCACCTCAAAAATTTGAGAAACCACAATGCGAAGAAATCAAACGCTGGTGCCGCCCGAAACTCTTTTTAAAGGTTTTCGAGTCGCAACGTTAACAACAGATCATCCATATGGTGAAGTTGCTGACGCCGTTATCGGAGTGGCGGATGGAAAGATTGTTTGGCTGGGTTCGTCAACCGAATCATTGCAATTCGAAACGCTAGGCAATATTGATATTGTTGATGGAAAAGGAAACTGGATCACTCCTGGCTTGATCGATTGCCACACGCATTTGGTTTACGGTGGCAACCGAGCCAACGAATGGGAGATGCGACTTGAGGGGAAAACTTACGAAGAGATTTCACGCGAAGGCGGCGGAATTCTTTCTTCCGTGACTGCGACTCGCGATGCGTCAGAGTCGCAACTCTTAAGCACGGCACAAAAGAGACTGGAGTGCCTGTTGGCGGAGGGAGTGACAACGGTCGAGATTAAATCAGGGTACGGTTTGGATCTCGAAACAGAATTGAAGATGCTTCGTGTTGCAAAATCACTTGAACGTAATAACTCTGTCTCGGTTCACGCGACTTTGTTGGGAGCCCATGCCGTTCCACCAGAATTTAAGCCAGATCCGGAAAGGTACGTCGATCTTGTTTGCCGTGAAATGATTCCAGCCGCAAAAGAGATTTGCAATTCGGTTGATGTTTTTTGTGAGTCAATCGCTTTCTCGACTGAGCAAACTCGGCGTGTGTTCCAATCGGCTATTGATTCTGGCTTGAATATCAAGATCCACGCCGAACAGCTAACTCACATGGGGGCGGCGACGATGGCAGCGGAGATGGGAGCCATTTCAGTTGACCATCTTGAGTATCTGACTGACGCGGATTGTGAGGTTCTCTCGAAACATGGGACGGTTGCGACGCTGTTGCCAGGCGCATTTTATTGTTTGCAAGAGACGCAAAAGCCGCCCATTGAATCGCTGAGACAGTTTAACGTTCCGATGGCGGTGGCGACTGATGCTAATCCGGGTAGTTCACCGATTGTTTCCATCCTGACGGCGGCGAATATGGCGTGCAATCTGTTTGGGCTGACGCCTGAAGAGTCATTTGCTGGGATCACACGTAGCGCGGCGCGGGCGTTAGCAATCGACGATGAGGTCGGCACGATTGAAGTTGGCAAACTGGCAAATTTCGCAATCTGGAATGTTGAATCGCTTGCGGAAGTGATCTACGGCATCGGGCATAGACCTTGCGTGGGTTCCTATTTCCAAGGAAAGAAGGTTTTCTAATGAGCGGCCCGAAAATGTATCACTTTAAATCGGCACTTGTCGAGATTGATTCTCAAGCGTCGTGGCGCGAATGCGTTACGTTGACGATTGATGAGGGAGTCGTTTCAAAAATAGCATTCGATGCTCCAGTAGCCAATGATGTCCAAACCGTCCCGGGTGTCGTTGTTCCAGCAATTGCGAATGTTCACAGCCACGCATTTCAACGAGGGTTTGCGGGGCTGTCGGAGTATCGCACCGCAGCCAACGACAGTTTTTGGACTTGGCGGAAATTGATGTACGGATTCGTTAATCAAATTTCGCCGGTCGATGTGTATACGATCGCGCGGCAGGTCTATCTGGAGATGTTGGAATTTGGTTACTCGTGGGTTGGCGAGTTTCATTACCTACACAAATCCGAAAACGGTGCTGCTTATTCAAATCCTGCGGAAATGTCTGATGCCGTTTTACGCGCGGCGGATGATGTTGGGATTGGAATCTGTTTGATTCCAGTGCTCTATCAACGTAGTGGATTTGATTCCAATTCAGTCAACGAAGGCCAAAAACGTTTTTCGTTGTCGGACGATGAGTTCTTTGAGCTCTTGGATGGCTGCAAGAAAAAAATTACCGGTAACCGGAACGCTTGTTTGGGAATGGCGGCTCATTCTCTTCGGGCGGTTTCTGGTAACGCTCTTGCGAGAGCTTTGGAATTTCGAGACGAATTCCTGACTGAATGCCCCTTTCATATTCATGTTGCGGAGCAAACCAAAGAAATCGAAGACTGTCTCGCAACGACTGGTATGCGGTCGGTCCAATACTTGATGGAGAACGCTGAAGTCGATCAGAATTGGTGTCTAATTCATGCAACACATATTTCTGACACAGAGATTCATAGCATCGTCGATTCGGGGGCCACGGTGGGGCTTTGTCCGACAACCGAGGCAAACTTAGGCGATGGTATTTTTCCAGCCGACAGATGTTTGAATGCTGGTGGAGCTATTTCGATTGGAAGCGACAGCCATTGCAGTGTCGATGCTCGCGATGAGATGAGGACCCTTGAGTATGGTCAGCGCCTCCGTGATCGACAGCGTGCCATTCTGGGATCAGACGTTCAATCAGTAGGCCGGCGAATATTTGAGAATTGTGCTGAGGGCGGCGGGAAGGCGATTGGAGTTTCGACGGGGAAAATTGCCATAGGAAGCCGCGCTGATTTGCTGGTTATTGATGACCAGCATCCTGTTATTGCCGGTGCGCAAGAAGACCGCTTGCTAGATCGTTTTATCTTTTCGAATCAAGGCAATCCAATCGCTGGGCGAATGGTTGGTGGAAGTTGGATTGACAGCGATGCGTTCGAAGCTAAAAAAGCCAAAAGCGCCGAGGCTTTTCTGGAGCTTAATCGAAGGCTGCTGAACACAATCAAGTAATGTTCGCATCAATCTTTAACGCTTTTTGACTGGCGCGATTCAATGTACCTGCGATCGACGATTACAGGATACAAGGCGAACGACACCAATCTGATCGCTTACAAACGTGGCGGCGGTCGTTTCACTTTTGGCATCGCGTTTTCGCGTGGCTGTGGAACATTGGGGCGTCGGGGAGGTGGGTTGTTATTCTGCATCCGTGGTTTGGGCGGTTCTGGCGGTTTCGTGTAAGTCTGTGTCCACTTCCAACCAATGGGAGTTTTCAGCTCGCGTTCGGCGAGCATCGCCCAAGGCGTTCCGGGATGTTCTTCAACCACTCGTTCCAAATACATTTTCGCCTTTTTCATAAGTTTGGCGTCTTGGCTTCCAGTCTCGATGGCGTCGGCGGGACGAAGAACCCAAGTGTTGTTTTGAGGCTTGTTGCCCTTGGGGGGATCAAATTTCAATTTCGTTTTGATCAAAGCCAACATCGAGTTGTAAGTTTCACCTCGAACTTTGGCAGCAATCGCGCGTCCAATTGCCAAATCGAAACCGGCTTTCCAACGTGGCGAAATTTCTTTGGGGCGATCTTCTTCACCAGCCTTGAGCATCTCATAAAGATCGTTGATCTTCGGCTCGATGATCGCGGCACTACGCTGGGCAACACTGACTTCGTTAACGAATCTGGCTTCATTAAGTTTCTCGAATCGAAGCACAGGAGTTTCTAGCGTCCCGGTGTTCGTGTATGTCGCCGCGCGAACCAATGCCGAACGTGCCTTGTTTTGCTTAAGGCGATTGAAATAAGCTTTGTTGGAAACGTAATCTGGTTTGTACCGACGCATTTTGTCGGGATCGAAACAGTACTGAAGGTGCGAAGCATAGCTCTTCGTTTCCCACATTTTGCCTCGACGTTTGGTTGTCCGGTTAGGATGCACTGCGAAATAAGTTCCGCTTGTCTCGTATGCAAGTCGAGTCAAATGGAACGGGCCAAATCCTGAATCGATCATATCGAGATCGTCAAACGTACCAGTGAAATCAAGACGCAGACGTTCTGGTGCGACTGATTCTGGTCCCTGCGAAACGATCGCCCATTGCGGTGATTGGTCGTACTTAGGGTCTGGGTCAACCCATTTGACTTTGGTTTCAGGCCGTCCGAACGGAGCTGGAACTCCCACGACATAGACCGGGATTTGGAGTTTGTTACAAGTCCGAATCGCATCGTCAACCTTCTCGACATCGTCGCCAGCTTCATCTGAAACAACGATGATCATCACGTTCTTTTTAGGTTGGCCGGTGGCTCGATCAATCTCGCGATATTTCTGACAGGATTTTGCAGCCGTCATGACCGCGTTCATTACATATTCGTATCCGCTTTCGTCGCGCTTGATCGCACGAACGGCTTTTTTGATTTCTGAGACCGACTGAGTTGGGGTTCGCATCATCGGGCTAACTTTGGCACCAAATGCGTAGACCTGAGTGATCAATGGTTCATCGGTTTCGCGATTGCTGAACACGCGGTGGCCGGCTTCTTCGAGGAGACCAAGCTCTGCGTAAATTCTGTCAAAGCGAACGAGAATTTCTTCGCGTTGTTTCATCAAACTTGCCGACTGATCGAACATCCAAACAACGACGGTGTCGCGGTCTTCCATGGACGTGAGTAGTTGTTGCGTCATTCGATCGATCGCGCCAGAGGCTGCTTTGACGGATTCGCCGACAGAGCCGTTGACTGCAATGGGCGACATGTTTTCTGCGGTGGCTTCGAAGAAATCATTGTCAGTAATCATTTCACCGAGTTCGCGCTCTTCCATTTCGAGATCAACTGGATCCTCGGACATGATGTCGAGCATGGGGGCTTCAGCAGCGGCGGCTTCGAATCCGTCTTCTCCGTCAGCGCCAATGTCTTCGGTGATGACATCGTCGAATTCAATTTCAGGAGAGACGTCTATGTCTTCTTCGATGATTTGGGCAGGTTCATCAAGCACAAGAGCAACGTTGTTGTCGTCTTCGCTGGGCATGATGATCCGCGCAAGAAAAACAATAACGAGCAAATGGAACGCAAGACTTACTACCCAAAATGGGACTTCCCCATCAATCGGCATGTCGGCTTTGCCAGTTTTGATTTGCCACCATCGACGCAAGCTACGAAAACTCATTGGATCTCCGAACTTTCAACCAAGCGACATGGACTTTGAAAAATTGTACCAACGACGTTCCTCACTCATATTAAGTCAGGTACGTCGTGTGCCCATTGGTCAATTGTCCCGTCGCGTTTAACCCACTTGTATTTTCGGTCCAAAACCAGTCAGCGACAACCCAATTCCTTCCCATAACGCTCGCAAACAGTTGTTTTCGCGTTGGAAATAGGACAATTCCCAGTTGGAGTGGCCGAAATACTCGCTTAAGTTTGATTTGAACGGTAGCGAACTTTGCTTGATCATTTGAAATCCGTTTAATCGGATTGACCAAATTGACTAGAATTGGGTTGTAACTTCAAACCGATGGTTGGCAGTTTTCCGAAAAACTAATAATGAACTGGTGTACTGATCACCGTTACACCGTTGTCTTTCCCGAGGGTCGATAAATGCAAGTTCTGGTTTCAAGAAAAATTCTTCTCAACATTCGACGAAAGGTGATCACCCCGTTGGCGTTCGCAATCGCATTGGGAGCGTTCTCGTTCGCTGATCAAGCACAGGCTCAGGACAAAAAGAAACCTGCTCAGCCAGCGCAAAGGAAAGACAAAAAAGAAAAGCCGCCGGCTCCCGTAAATTTGACGATCGATACCAAAGACGGCGTCAAACTGCGGTGTACTTTCTTTGGTCGACCCAAATCAGAAAAAGGCGACGTTGGAAAAAGCGTAATCCCGTTTATCTTGCTTCATGACTGGGAGGGCAACCGGCAGCAGTTGTTGCAGTACGGTTCTTATTTGCAAAGCCAAGGGCATGCTGCAATCGTTCCAGATTTTCGTGGGCACGGCGAAAGCGTGAATGTTGCAGGACGCGATAAAGAGATCAGTTTTGAAAAATTTCGAAAGGCCGATATCCCGTCTGCGATGTTCGATATTGAAGCCTGTAAGAAATTTCTGGTCAAGAAGCACAACCAAGAACTGGTAAACATCGATTTACTTTCGATAGTCGCAGTTGGAGAAAGTTCTGTCCTTGCCCTGAATTGGGTGTGGTCTGATTGGTGGGATTTTCCGCCAGTCAACGCTCAGGGGATCAAACAAGGCCAAGACGTGAAAGCTCTTATGTTGGTTTCGCCGAAAAAGAAATTATCTGGGGTAGCGATGGCTGACCGCATGAAACATCCAATGTTTACAGGCGTTGCAGGTGGTGGCATGCCGCTGCTAATTTTATGGGGAACCGAGGATAAAGAAGCAGCCAAGGATTCAGAGCGAATCCATGCAATGCTGAAAAAGTCGCGACCAGACATTTCGAAGATCGAGGATCGAGATGAAAGGTATGCAAGAACATCTTTGTTCGGTCAGCCAATAGAGGGTTCCTCATTAACCGGTGTTGAGTTGATGGCGACTCCGGTTGTGAATCGGCTTTGGCCTTACACCGAGAATTTTTTCGCAAAGAAGGTCGGCGGGCGAGCGAAAGAGTGGGTTTGGAAAACTCGTGAAGTCCAAGAAGAAGAGGACGAGTAAAATCCATGGGCTGGGCCACGCATTACATCGAGTTACTTAAGAATGGCGAGACGGTTCAATTCCGTCCGCGTGGTAATTCGATGCAAGGTTGAGTCGGGACAACTTTGTACTGTCGAGCCGATTAAGGACGCTCAGACTTTGTCGGTCGGAGATGTTGTTCTGTGCAAAGTCAAAGGTGCTCAGTTTCTGCATCTCATCAAAGCCATCCAAGGCAAGCGTTTTCAGATTGGCAATAACCGCGGTCGGATCAACGGTTGGGTTTCCGAGTGAGCGATTTTTGGAAAACTAGTTCGTATCGAAACCTGAGTTGAAAGCCCTGCGGGAAGGTTGGAAACCACGCTGCCCGCGTTCCGGATGAATCAACTTTTTGCCGGTTTTTTACCAACGATTTATTCGTAAACAGGAACTTTCAGCACCATTCCGGCGGGCACGATCGCTGGGTTTCTTAACTGATTGCGATTAGCAAGATATACGTCCAGGTAGAAATCTGGCTTGCCAAAGTAGCGAGTCGAAATCGACTGAAGCGTTTCACCTCGCTGAACGGTGTGGTCAACAAATCGAGTCGTTTCAAGTGCAATGTTTGAACTTGCTCGTGATCGCAATTCTGCCATCTGCGTTTTTGCTTGGTTGGTCAATCCAAACGGTAGCTTTGATCGGACTTGATTGGGGTGAGCCGCAACACGATTGGATTGGTAGTTCGACGCGGTTTGATTTGAACCTGCATCCAAGGGAGCGATTGCAAATGGGGTTTCGTTTGTGGCGGAGGTTGAATTGCGATTGATTGAACCGAATCGGCGACCAAGATTTGCATTGGTCGCGGTGGATTGGATTGGGTTTCGTGCGCTTGAATTTTCTCGTTGTTGATTTCGGTTTTCCCAGCCAGTATCAGCCAAATTGCTTGTTTCCAACTGCCCGCGATAACCACGCATGGTTGGCTGTGAAGATCCTGTGCTATTTCTGTTGATTGGTTGCATTGTTGGGTTGGCTGGAGCTGAGTCAACCAGAACGGAATCGATGACGCTGTTATTTCGTGGCGGTACATTCGATTGACCAGAGTTTTCGATCGGAGCCGGTGGAACGCTGTTGAATGTGGTGCCGCTCATTGCAAGGTGATCCTTTAGTTTGGGAGCAAAGTCTTCACTGCTGAAGCTTGAAGCCTGTCGCGTGTCCCAAACATTGACTGGATCAGAGTTGCCTGCAACGGTCGGTTGCTCAGTTTGAAATTGGTCGTAAAGGTTTTCAATCGGCTTGGGTTTCTGTTGCACTTGCATGCCTGAACCGAATTGTTTCGGCGGCTGATGTTGAGGCATTGAGCCTAGCTGACCCTGAGGTAGTGGAGTGTTATTGAATTGGGCAGCGATCGCGCTGAAGTCAGGAATGTTGATTTGATTTTTCCCGGAGTTCATCGGCTTGTTGCTGGCCATTCCAGAATCAAGCACAGGTGCGAATCCAACATCAGTTGGCGAAACCAGGTTGGTCTGGGAAGTTGGTTGCCTGGGAATTGTTTGACCGTTGGCCAACTGGTTTGGTGGCGGTAAGCTTAATTTGTTTTCGGTTGCGAATGGATCGGTGTTCGCGGCGACGGTACGATCGGGCAGTGAAAAACGAGACTTAAGAGGTTGGCGCACCGTGGCGATGTTAGATGCCCGCTGTTCAACCAAATCCAAGCTACCAGAGGGTAAGCGAGATTGGATGTTCCCCGATTGAGCCACCTGATCGGCTGAAACAGAAGCATCAGTTTCAGCAACGTTGTGAAGTGGTGGATTGTTGTTGACGTAGTTGCCAAATGCAAATGCGGCGACGAGGCAAATGATGCCTAACACTACCTGTTGGACTGAGCCCATTGTAAGTCTCCATAAAAAAGCGAATCCTTAGTCAGTATCTCAAAAACGAGATGCCGAAGACGAATCGAAAGTCGATTCAAACGCCAATCCATGGCTGGTTCTTTTGTGGGAACAAAGTTGAGAGAAAACCCTAGCTGAGGCCTCTCAAATTTGCTGTTGAATCGCAGAGTTTGGAATTCAACGACGCTTCCACGCGGAACCATGTAAATATTGCACACTGGTGCACTGGAGATACGGAATTCGTTCGCGATTGGGTCGGTGAATAAGAACCGATTTCGGGTTTTTTCGGTCAGGCAAACCTTAAGCGATAGCGTCGCCCATGATCCTGCTCTTGGGGAGTCTGTTTTGCATCATTCGAAAGCGAAACAGGTTTTTGAGCTCAAGATATTGGCCAAGAGGCCAATCGTTTATTTCTACCCAAACCGAAATGTTGGATGAGCATACCTTCCCAGCGTCAGTAGCCTTGGAAGGTCAAGATTTTTGTTGCCCAGACTGGTGTGCCCAGGAAAACCCAGCGAGCTCGCGTTTGCTGGCTTGGGATGAGTGAGGGCCTGCGCCAATCCATTTCGCAACACAAGATCTACTGAACAAGAGCCGTTGGACGAGTTCAAACGGCCAAGTGAATGTCAAAAAAAAGGGCCGAGACAAATAAATCTCGGCCCTTCTGATTTTCTTATTCTGCGTCGATCGAAATTTACTCGACGGCTGGATCAACGATACCGGGGTTCAGGCCGACTGTGTTCATCAACCAAAGCAATGCCGGTGATGCAACAAAGATCGAGCTGTAAGTACCAACCAGGACGCCGATCACGAGAGCAAATGCAAAACCGTGAATCGCTTCTCCACCAAAACAGTAAAGAATGAACACAACGATGAACGTTGTGATCGAAGTCAAAATCGTACGGCTCAGCGTTTGAGAGATACTTGTGTTGATCATGTCACCTGTGATCTCCGTTCGCTTACCACGAACTTCACGGATGCGGTCAAACACCACAATCGTGTCGTTCAACGAATAACCAATCACGGTCAGCAACGCGGCCACGATTTCGAGACTGATTTTGAACTCGATAATTCCGAGGAATCCAAGAGCGCCGGCCAACCAATGGCTGAGTGCAATCGCTCCGAGCACAATCAAAACATCGTGGACCAACGCGATAACCGCAGCCAATCCAAATGCTACGTTTTGGAATCGAATCCAAACATAGGCGATAATACCCAACAAGCTTGCGATGATTGCAGCCAACGCTTGAAGCTGTGTCTTGCGGGCAATTTGGCCACCGACTTTGCTTGATGTTGGGAAGTAAGCTTCTTGATTGAAACTCTCTGACCATTTCGTAAGAATTCGGTCGGCTTCCGCTTCTTTGGCGAGCGACATGGTGACTTCCCAGTCTTCTGAAACAGTCGTCATGGCTGACTCGTCTTCTAAAACGTCGTCGGAGTTTACGGCAAGTTGATCTTCCTCAAGTGGGATACCAGCTTCTTCAGAAGCATCAAGAATCAATGCGTGAAGCGATTTACCAGAAATCGCAGGCGTGACTTTCATCGTGCGTCTGACGCTTTTTTCACTGGCTCGCAAGTCCGTTTGCCCGGCAGGTTCCTGAAACGTGTTTTCTAGCGATTCGGCACCGACAGCATCTGTTGCTGGTGTTTCGACGGCAGGAGTTTCGCCTTGCGAAGTGTCTGGAGTCGTTGTTGTTTCTGGAGCAGGTTCTGTTGCAGGTTCTGTTGCTGCTGGAGTTGTTTCGGTTTCCTCAGTTTCTTGAGGCTCCATTTTTTGAGTTCCTGTTTCAGTTTCTTGGTAGGCCAGCATCGACGTTGTCATCGAAGCAAGTGTTGGTGGTGCACTCCAATAGCTGGCGGTACGACTTGCTTTGCGAGGCGTGATTTGCCCAACTCCCATGCCCATAATGTCGACGTGGTGAAGTTGAAGACGCTCGCCGAAGACTTCTTTCATGCGATCGTTCAACTGAGGGAATCTCTCGCCTTCGCCTTCCCAAGCAGGAAGGTTACTATCGACTTTGAAGATCTTGTTTGCCTTCTCTGGATCGCTGTTGCCAAAACCAGAAACGGAAAACTCTACCTTTTCACCGTCGTGCATGAAGTTCTTTTCTTCTAGCTCAGCACGAATTTTCTCAACGTCTTGTGCTTCGTTGAAAACCATTCGAACCGTTGATCCACCGCGAAGATCGTGGTTGAGGATCTTTGCACCAAGAAGGTACATGCCAGCCATTCCGGCAACGATCAAGACAGCAGAGACGATGCCCGTCATGCCGACTTTGTTCAAGAAGTTAAATTTGCCTTTGTCGAGGATGCGAGTCATGTTCAATTTTGTGACCCAGCGTTTTCTTTCGCAGATGTCAAACATCAAACGCGAAACGTAGATCGCGGTGAACATACTCATCAAGATTCCCAAGATCAAAGTAACCGAGAATCCTTTGATTTGCTCGGTTCCGATTACGTACAACACGATCGCTGTGATCAAAGTCGTAACGTTTGCATCGACGATAGTCGTGGTCGCTTTGTCGAAACCGTTTCTGATCGCCATTCGAAGAGCAGCACCTCGGTCGAGTTCTTCCCGGATCCTCTCAAAGATCAACACGTTCGCATCGACCGACATACCCACCGTCAAAACCAAACCCGCAAGTCCAGTCAGCGTGATTGGCTGGTTGATGGCCATCACCAATGCCAGAATCAGTATCAAGTTGAAAAGCAGCGAAAGGGTCGCGACGATTCCTGAGAACCGATAATAGAGAACCATGAAAACAAGAACGAGGATCAGAGAACAGGCAATCGCCCAGATTCCTTTCTCCTTTAGTTCGCGTCCAAGGTTTGATTCAATAAAGGCTCGGCTGATAGGTGCTTTGTTCAGAGCGACGTCAAGTTTACCGCTTTCAAGATTGATGATTAGTTCTTCAACTTCTTCGGGAGTAAACTCTCCTGTGATTTGTCCGTTTTTGTAAATTGCGGATTGAATCGTTGGTGCCGAGTGAAGCTGGCCATCCAAAACGATTCCCATTGGGCGTTCCAGATTGAATCGAGTCAAGGTTCCCATTTTGGACGCACCCAAATCGGTGCACTTGAAAGAAACAGCTCCACGACCTCGATCGTCTGTTGTTGAACTGACGCTTTTCAGATCTTTACCTTCAACGTTTCGATCGTCTTCTGGAAAGTTAACCAAAATCTGTGGGGTTCGGACGCCAAATTTTTCACACCAAACTGCCAAGTTTTTCCCGGCGGTATCTTCATCTCTTAGATCTACTCCATCCAGCGTCAGGACTGAGCCAGTACTCTTGGCCCGGACAAGATGGTCCGGAGTTGGAACAAACTTGAACGGGATGACTTTTGGTTTCGAACCATCTGCCGGAACAAGGCGAGCAAGGTTTACCCAAGTCGCAAGAATTTTCGTTTCGCCTTCGGGGCCGGATCCTGTAACGCGACGTCCACGATTTCCTTCTTTGGCCATCGCTCGAGCGGCTTCGATCGTCGATGGATCATTGCTTTTACTCGCGAGAATTCGGAATTCAAGTTTTCCAGTTTTTACCAATCGGTCCCAAATGTCGTCCGCTTCCTGGTCATCCACTGAAGGAATGGTGACTTCTATCTGATCTTCGCCAAGGGCTCGGATCATGATCTCTTTGGTACCAGACGGATTCACTCGCTGAATTAGTGCGGGAATAATGTCTTTCGCCGTTGGGCGTTTTCCCGAGTTCGTGTCGTCGGTGAATGCGTCCAAGTTCAGCGAGCCAATGATGTTGATTCCACCGCGAAGGTCGACTCCAAGTTTTGGAGCCCACTTTGCCCAGATCATCAAACTGGCTACGAACAGAGAAATGATGACAATTGTCATTCGACCGTTGTACTCTGACAACTTCAGCCCGTTGCTGATGACTTTTGCCAGGAACCATCCGAAGACCACCGTGGCGATCAACAAGAAAAACACAAACGTGCCGGATTGGAAAAATGAAGGCTGTTTCTGCTCGACTTGGCCGAGAAGAAAAATGCCATTGGAAATGGACTCTAACATCCGAGCAATTCCTAAAGTGTAAGTTAAAGAAGTTCTGCGTTCTTATTTAAATTCAAATCGCTCATCTATCGAGCAACTCGAAGTTAACGTTGTGTTCACCCGCGTGGCAAGCTCAATCAGACAACCCAATTGATCCCATGCGACCTAAACTAACTATCTTTTGCGTCTTCATCAGACAGAACGCGAATAATTGATTTGGCGAGAACCTGCATTCGGGTATTACTACTGTCGTCAACTCGAATCGTGACGAATTCAGCGTCCGATCGAAAATTAACAACGGTGCCCAAGATACCCCCAGCCGTAACGACACGGTCATTCTTTTTGAGGGATGCCAACAAGTCAGAAGCTCTGGTCTGGGCTTTATCTTGCGGTCGAGTGGTCAATAGGAAATACAGCAACATGACGCCAATCATGATTGGCAGAACATAAGGTGAACTGAAGAAGCCGCCATCGGCTGCTTGATTAGCAGCGTTGTTTACGTCTTCAGCGGTTTTCGCAGTCCCCGCCCCTTGGGCTTGAGCCAACATAAACCAACAGATGCTGTATAAATTATCCATAAGACCTTTTACTCAACCGAAATTGCCAGAATTGGTTGGAGAACCAACCGGAGCCTATCAATCAATCGCGGTGTGAAGAAAACACGTAGAGGAGTGACTCATTAGCTCCGATTTGGTTCGTACAAAAAGCTGTCACGACACAATCAGTGCTAAAGCGAAATGCCTCATTTCAAGCCCACAATGATAAAACGAAGCCTATCCACCAACAAGGCCAAGTGCTTGCTGATTTGCCCAAATCCCTTTTTATTGTCGGAGTTTCTGCCGGACGCGACTAACTCTCTGCTTCCTCGGTCGGCGGCCTTGCCCACCCTGCCATTCGCTCTCGGTAAAAGTCCATAAAACGGTCGTTGGCGATCGCTTCCCGGGCCTGACCCATCAGCCGTTGGTAGTAAGCCAGATTGTGAAGCGAAAGCAAAATTGGGCCCATCATTTCATTGGCTTTGAACAAATGGCGAATGTAGGCTCGGCTGAGGTGAGAATACTCGGTCTCAATTCCTTCTTGAATTGGCCGTGGGTCACGAGTGTGGGCTGCATTTCGTAGCTTAATGCCGCCTTCGTCGGTAAAAGCCATCGCGTTTCGCCCGTTTCGCGTTGGCATGACGCAATCGAACATATCGACGCCGCGCATGACGCCTTCGACGAGATCCGTAGGCGTTCCAACTCCCATCAAATATCTGGGCTTTTCAACGGGCAGCTCAGGACAGGTCACGTCGAGCATTTCGTACATCTCTGACGGCGGTTCGCCAACGCTCAGCCCGCCGATCGCATAACCGGGAAAGTCGAGTTCGATCAGTTTCTTTGAACATTCGACTCTTAGGTCCGGATCGAGACCGCCTTGAACGATTGCGAATTGGACTTGGGCGTCGTGCGTGTGTGCGTCACGAGAACGTTTGGCCCAACGAATCGTTCTGTCCATTGCTTCTTTTACGTTTTCTTTTTTGTTTGGCAGTTCGATCACATGATCGAGCACCATCGCTATGTCTGATCCAAGTTCCTGTTGGATCTGCACGCTTCGTTCTGGTGTCAGCTCGACAATGGATCCGTCGATGTGCGAGCGAAAGGTCGCAGCGTGCTCTGTGATCTTTGTTAGTTTCGCTAAGCTGAAAAGTTGAAACCCACCGCTGTCGGTCAGCATAGGACCCTCCCAGCCCATGAATTTCTGCAAGCCGCCCATTTCAAGGACGATGTCCGATCCGGGTCTCAGAGCGAGGTGGTAGGTGTTGCCCAAAATGATTTGGGCGCCTGTCGATTTGACGAGGCCTGTCGTCAGTCCTTTGACGGTCGCGCATGTTCCTACCGGCATGAAAGTTGGCAAGTCGATGACGCCTCGTGGCGTTGTAAGTTTGCCAAGCCGCGCACCACAGTGTTTGTCGACGTGAAGCAGTTCAAATTTGAATCCCGTTTTATTCATGGCCAAATTCTATCGGTTGGGTGAATCGGATTGAACGGTACAGACACGAATTGGCCTGCGTGAAACTGATGAGGTGATTCGATTTTTGAGCAAAGAAAAAAGCCCATTACGTTTTCACGTAACGGGCTTTGTAGTTCATCGACTCAGCGGTAGGTCGCTTACTCGCCTCGAAGGCTCAAGTTTGCTTGAGTCAGTTTCTCACGGACTTCAGTCAAACTGGTAACGCCAAAGTTCTTGCACTCCAGCAGATCGTCTTGTGATTTTCGAACCAATTCACCGATGGTGGTGAGACCCAGGCGAGTCATGCACTTTCGAGCACGAACCGAAAGGTTGAGGTCAGAAATCGGACGGTCAAGCAAAACTTGCTCTTCTGGAGACAAGTGGCTTGTGTCGACCGGCTCGTCTTCTTCTTCTTTTTGATGAGCCATCTGGCCGATCATGAGGCCTTTGTTGGCCATCATTTCACGAATTTCGACCAACGATGTTTCGCCAAAGTTCTTACTGTTCAGCAATTCCATTTCGGAGACTTTGCACAAGTCACCAAGTGTAATGATACCCATTTTTTGCAGGCAATTACGGCTTCGAACGGAAAGCTCGAACTGGGCAATTGGAATGCCCATGACGCCAGCGACTTGTGCGCGGTGACGCTCACGCTCGTGATCGTAATGTTCATCCATCGAAGCAACCGCATCGGTGTGATACAGCAATGCCTGCTGATGAGTTGGAAACGATTCCAAGATTCGATCGTAACAACGTGCAGCACGCTCGTACTGATCGTGGTCTTCGTAAATCAATCCAAGATTCAGCAACGCTCCAACATTGGCAGGAAACGCAGCAGCCGCACGTTGGTAAAGCTCGATGGCTTTCTCATCGTTTCCGCGACGGTCATTCTCAAGAGCCAAACCGAACAATGCACCTGGGTGGGTGTCTTCTAGTTCGACAGCCCGCTCATAAAGTTTGCAAACTTCATCAGGGTTATCGCTCATCGCAGCGATCGTCGCACCACGCTGGTAAAGATACTCAGCTGTTTGCTCGATCGGGCCAAACATGTTGTCCAAGATCGCCATCGCGCCAGATAGGTCTTTGCCCAATCGTTTGGACTCAGCGATTGCGAGTTGGCAATGGTCGGCGTTGTATCCTGCCTTTTGGGCGGACTCGTAGGCTTCGCAAGCTTTTTCGTAGTCCGTCAACGCAAAATAGGCTTTGCCTTGGTAAAAATAGGCGAGAGCTCCACCGTCCGCGTTTTGCAGAGTCGCAATCGCAGTTTCGTAGTTTCCAATCATGTATTGGCAAACGCCAAGTCGAACGGAGGTCGCCGGAGTACGCTCGTGCTGGCCTTCCAACACGTCGGTGACTTCCTTCAAGTTGGGGAACTGCGAATAGTCGTTGCAAACCCGGCTTGAGATAACGTCGATTTCGTTAGGACCGAACGAACTGTTGGACAATAAGATGTCTTTTAATTCGATCTCTGGAACCTGAGTCATTAAGTAACCTCTTGGTCTTGGCAAACAGTCTATGGACCGTCCACGTGACATACATTGGGAAAGAAAGGTAGATAGGGAGTCAGCGCAATTTCATCCCTGTCCCTTTGAACTTCAACCAACCATTTTGCCATTATTCGGTAAAAATAGCAACTGCCATTGAGCTAGAGGTAAACGGGGGTAAAACCCACCCAACAAGGGGCTACGGCGGGAATCTAGGCGGTTTCTAGCGGGGCAATTGGCCGAGCACGTCCCAAACTACATGCGGTCCAACGATCGCAGGATCAACAAATGAGCAATGACCGAGATGAAAACGACTTCCTCCAGCTGATTCATTCGGACCAGCACGACGATGAGCGATGGCTCGTGTTTGCCGATTGGTTGGAGGATCGCGGAGACGAGCGGGCCGACTATGTACGGCTTCGTTTGCTTATGAATTATCTCTTGCCAGACGATGTGAATCGTGAAATTGCAGAAATCGCTCTCTCCAAAGCACGTGTCAAAGTGGACGATTCATGGCTCCGAAAGATCGAGCCCGATTTGCGACGGTTTCGAGATATTGAAATTCCTCGATTCGGTTGCAAATGCAGTGAGGCAGCCGACAACTGGTTTCACTGCGAAGCCCAGGACACCGAGTGCGATGAGTGGAAACGTTTTTGCGAAGTTATCGATAAACTTGCGGACGTGGACGGCGAAGCTGGACCTTTAAGCGAAATTGATTGGGGAACACGAAATCAAATCGTGACCTTGCCATCCAGTATTAAGAACATGAAGTCGATTCGAAGGCTCAATGTTTATGGTTCAGGGTTCTCTCGAATTCCACCCGAAATAGGCGAGCTGTGTTCTATGAGACAATTTGATCCGTACACTTCGTACTCGCTTCACTGGCTCCCTTTTGAATTAAACAAATGCCAGAGTCTCGTTGGTAGTACGGTCAGCACCCGTGCGTTGTACGGTAACTATAAAAATCGGATGGAGTTTCCAGATCTACGACGTTGCCAATCCATCGTTGAAAAATCAAAAACGTATTCGCATTTCTTGGCAGGATTCAACAGCGAACGTATCTGCAGTGTTTGTGAGTCTTTGTTCGAAGACTACGCTGAGCACAAGGTTTGGATCTCGTTATTGAAAGGTGGAGACGTTTGGCCATTTTTGGTTAACGCGTGCTCCGCAGAATGTCTCGCCAATCTTCCCAAGCCGGCAGAAGGCTATGTCGAAACTTGGCATCGAGGTGGAAGCGGTCTTAAGCAGCCGGAAAGTTGATCCACCGATCCAAACGTTGGGTGACCAAACTTTATTCATCAGCAAAACTTTATTCATCAGCAAAACCAAGCGTCGCAAGCAAGTCAAGTTCGCGTGACAAGCCTTCCGTCGAGAAGTTTAGGTTTCTCAACCTCTGCACTTTTAATGTCTTGGAAATGGATTGCCATTGAATTTTTGCTTCATCCTCAGAGCCCGTTAAAAAAAGATATCGAGTGAGGCGCGCCTGCGCTTCAAGGTTAGCGAATTCCAAGCGACGATTTGCCGGGAAGTCCTTTGAGTTTTCCGAAGCCAACCAAGCGTCTTGTTTAAAGTACTGCACCATCCACTGGTCCGGTTCAAGAGTCTCGCACTCGAGCGTCAATTCGCCTAAGGCTTGGCTGGCGTCGTCAAATACCGAATCGGCAAACCCGTCGCCGCGGGGTGATTTGGGCAAAATGTCGATTGATTTTCTTAACAGTTCAACGTACTCGCCAGTGTCGGCTTCCATGTTTGCAACTTCGGACAGTCCGTAATATGCATGGTGCTTCGCTGTTTGCAGAGTTGGGAGCAGCTTGGATTTGGTATTCTTTAGGTCCACCGAATCAAGCCATTCAAGCAAACGGGTGAATTGCCGCTTGCATTCTTTTGGTTCATTCAATTCCTCAAAGTGCCAGCCCAGTGAGTGAGTGATCGCCGTAGCAGACTTGATCGACTCGCGACTGTTGGGAGCCGCTTCTGTCAACTGCTGAAAGCTCTCAATCAGTTCGGCCAGCTCGTCTTCCTCCAGGCGATACACTTCATTGGAGTAGTATTCAGGAGCAACGTCGAATCCAACAATTGAACTCAGCTTGGCAGCTTCTTCTTCCGCTTTCTCGCGCAGGAGACTGGCTTCTTGTTCAAGTTCACGATCTTGTGCGAACGAGACGAGCCCCTCGTAGGCTCTCAGCCTTTCCTCAGTCACAGTTTGATTGTCGGACTCGACAAGCGAATCGGGCAACGCGTCTGAAATGCTAAGCGCGCTTTTGAAATACTTGTTGGCTGAGTCAATTTCACCCAGCCGAAAATAAACGTCGCCCAAACGGTTCTTCGCGGCAATACTGCTGACATCAACTAGGCCAGCTTCTTTGCCTGTTTGGTCAATCCTTTCAATCCCTTCCAGTGCGACTTTTAACAGCCGAATTTGAGTCTCGTCCAAGTCACCTTCCATTCCCGGTTCGAGAAGCTCATTGACTTCGAATACCAGTTTTCGAATCGTTTCAAGCGACTGGTCTCGTTGTCGCCTCGCTGCAACCGCATAACGCTCTCGTTCCAAGCTTGCTTGGCGAATTGAAATCGCATTGATTGTCGATCCAATTGCGATCAGTGAAAGCAAGCCTATTGTTAAGCCAAGCAGTGATGCCACCGCTCGATTTCTTCGGCTCCAATTCCATGCTTTTCCGAAAAAGCCAATGCGACGAGCGTGAATGGGTTTACCTTGAAGCCAACGTTCAAGGTCGTCGTGCATTTCACGAGCAGATCCATAACGGGCGTCTGGAGATTTCGATATGCTTTTAACGCAAATGGTTTCGAGGTCACGATCGATCGAATCGTTGATTCGGCAAGGTGGTTTTGCGTCATCGTGCACGACCTGTTGGAGAACCATTCGGTCGACTCCGCGAAACGGTAGTTCGCCAGTCAACATCTCGTAAAGCACGATTCCCAGGCTATAAATGTCCGCTCGATGATCGACATCGTGTGGAGCTAGAACTTGCTCAGGGCTCATGTAGGCAGGCGTGCCAGCAACCACATTTTCACGAGTCAAGTTTGAATCGCTATCGAGATCTCGCACCAGCCCGAAATCCGTCAGCTTTGCAATCGCTGATCGGTTCGCAGTTGGTTTCAGTAATACATTGGAACTTTTAAGATCACGATGGACGAGGCCTTTTGAGTGCGCGGATTCAAGGCCCCGCAAAATTTGCATCGCCAAATCGCAGGCTTGTTTTGACTCGATGGAGCCATTGCCGCGAATCAATTGCTTTAGCGTGCCGCCTTCGACCAATTCCAGCACCAGGTAACTAATTCCAATCGGATCAATCTGGATGTCGTGAACGCCGACGACATTTTGGTGCTTAAGCGAGGCCGCCGCGCGAGCCTCACGTTCCAGTCGTGTTCGCGCTCGGTCCGAATTCGTGAAATCGGTTTTCAAAGCCTTAACCGCCACCATCCGTTGCAGGCGTGTATCTTCTGCCCGATACACAATGCCGCTTGTCCCGCGTCCAATCGGTTCTTTTATTTCGTAGAGGCCAAGTTTACTCCCCGTCAACGAACGAGATTCAATCTGTGGTGGCGTGCGAGTCAACTCAGTTATGAGTTTTTCAACTGATTCGTCATTGGTTTCCTGCTCACGAAATGTGTTGTCGTTGGCAGGCGAATCGTCAGAGATGTCTGGGCAAAGTGCATCCATTTGTGATTGGCATGCATCGCAATTTTCGAGGTGAAGAACGATCTGCTCGATAGCGTCTTGATCGCTCAGCCTGTCTTCGAGAAAAGCACTGAGGTCCTGCGTGGACGGGCAGTTGGACATAGGTTTGGCTTTAATGGAACTGTTCTAATTGCAGGACGACGTCGCGCAGCATCTTAACCACTCGGCTTTTGGCAACATAAACGTCGGCGACTTTCACGTTCAGTTTTTCGGCGACTTCTTTAGGTGACAATTCCATTTTGCAGAAGTGTTGATAAATTTCCCAGGTCTTTGGTTTTACGCGAAGTTGAACCCGACTCTCTGCGACGTCTAATAACTCTTGACGATACCCTTCTTCTATTTGATCTGTCAAAGAGGCGATTGCGGCATCTTCTGCGAGACGACTCAACCAAACATTGGCTCCGTCTCCCGTGATGACTTGATTGGACTTTTTTCGGATCGAATCCCGGACGGCATTGGACGTAATCGTTTTCAGCCAGCCACGAAAACTTCCTTGACTTGGGTCGTAAACAAACTCCTGCATCGCGGCGACAAGTTTCAATAAGACTTGTTGCGTCACATCGGAAGCGTCCTGCTCTTGTAGTGAAAACCGTTTACACCACGCGAAAATTCGAGGCGTGTACCTGCGCACAAACTCATTCCAAGCCTGCTGGTCAGAAAGATCTCGGACTTTTCCTAGCAAGGTGATGCTCGTGACACTCGGAAGTGTTTGGTCTGGCGTCATGGGCAATGATTTCTCTCTTGGGGACGAATTCTATTCTGATCTACGGGGTTAATGAGGAAAGTCTACGTAAAAACACAGGGGAAAAGAATTTTTTGTTTTCCGCGCAAGAATTTGGTTTCTCGCCCGTAACGGTCACATCAGCAAACAAGTTGCTTGAAGATTCCCAATTTGAAAGGCCCGAACGATGCGAAATACTAACCGTAAAACAAGTCGAAAACCATCCCGACGTGACCGACGGAAAAGCTCATTTACCAATTTCGAATTCGAAAAACTTGAACTCAAGCAACTTTTTGCGGCTGACCTTGGCGTCGGTAGTTCGCTTGCGACTCAACTGGATTCAGGCAATGCCGAAACGGTGCAGGTTGCGACTCATCACAACGATGATGTCAAAACTCAGGACTCGACGGATCGGTTTCAGCGAATTGTTAACGGGACCCAGACTGATGGCTATAAAGCTGTCGGGATAGTCAACGGCGGGTGCACTGGAACTTTGATCGCTCCCAATGCTGTCCTGACCGCCGCGCATTGTGTTGAAGGTGGTGGCAATCATACGTTTGAAGTAAACGGGAAAACTTACACCGCCACCAGCGCAACGATTCATCCGGAATACGAAAGTCGCGACGTCGATCTCGCCGTCATCATCTTGAGCGAAGACGTGCAAGGCGTTAAGCCATACGAATTAAGTCGCGTCACTCCAAAAGTCGGCCAGATGTTGACGATTGTTGGATTTGGCGCAACAGGAACAGGTGATTCCGGACACAACGGGGACTTCGGTGTAAAGCACGAGGGCACCACGCCGATTGATGGCGTTGATGACGTTTTGATCACTTGGAATTTTGACAACAACAACGAGTCCAATACCGCGCCTGGCGATTCTGGTGGACCTGCATTTGTTAACCACGGTGGAAAGACCGTTATCGCCGGCGTTACATCAGGAGGTTCAAAAGATGATGCGAGCATTGGGGATTTGTCTTACGACATTCGTGTTGATGCATTCGTCGCATGGATTGACGATATCGCAGGGACATTCGATGGCAGCACTGATGGAGGGAATGACGACGGAGAGAATGACGGAGAGAATGACGGAGAGAATGGCGACTCACAAACTTTCACATCAAACGACAAAGTCGACATTCCAGACGATGACGTTTCAACGGTAACCTCATCCGTTGTCGCAAGTGGGATGTCAGGCACGATCACAGATGTCGATGTCAAAATCAATATCCAGCACACTTGGAATGAGGATCTCGATGTCACGTTGGTCAGTCCCTCTGGAAAACGAATTCCACTTTTCGAAGCAGTTGGCGAAGACAGTGAAAACTTTACCGGAACCATTCTCGACCAGCAAGCTAAAACGAGTATCGAAGATGGTGACGCACCGTTCACTGGGCGATTTGTGCCGTCGGGCAACCTGAATAGTTTGAATGGAGAAAATCCAAACGGCACTTGGACGTTGGAAGTCGTCGACACTTACGAAGAAGATGGTGGTCGCATAAATTCGTTTGCGGTGACGATCACAACTAGTGGCGGTGGCGGGCAAGACGAAGGCGATAGCTTTTCTGAATTGGCCAAACAAATAGACGCTGAGCATGAGTTGGCATCGATGGGCGACAATTACTTTGAAAACCTGGCTGGGCTAGGAGAAAAGTGGTTGCCTTCAAATGGAAACGGTTGGTTCTTTATGCTTCCCAATGGAACGTTGAAGCAAGGCCACCAAACAATTGCGAAGTTCGACACCAGTTATTTTGCCGATCCGAGTAAGCTTCACGCAGCTGCCGACGCAGAGTTGGCTGTTTCGATTGATGCCAAGCACGGTTTGCAGAAGGCATTCGGCGGTTACTTTGAAAACTTGGCTGGGTTGGGTGAGAAGTGGATGCGTGGCAATGACGGCTGGTACTACATTCTGCCCAACGGTCAGCTTCGGCAACAAGGCCGTTTGGTCGCGCACTTCGACGTGGCGTACTTTAATGATCCTTCTTTGATTCACGAGGCATCAAGTCGCAATTTTCGAACAGCTTCGTCCTTCAATATCGTCGATAACCTTTTCGAAGATGATGATGACGATCTGTGGTCATAGACTCTGGTTGATAATCGAAAATGACATGGGGCCATCCGGATGATGGCCCCTTTTTTAAAAAAAAGCATCGCGGCGCTCTTGGGTACTCCCCACGAAATGATGCGGGCTTATTACGGTTGGCTCCTGCACAGTTTGATTGTAGAGGAGTGAAAACCGCAATTGTTTTCTTGAAATCTGGGAAACTTGAGTCCTCGTTGATACTCTCTTGCGTGTAACGTTCTTCCAAGAAGGAGGCTCGTGAATCCCTCGGGACGATACTTTGACAGTGTCGCTCAGGTGCAGCGAAACCTCTTCCATTAAAAATCGGTTAAAGTAATTCAGCCGACAGTACGTTTTGGCACAGGTCTGTCTAATTAAATTTTGCCAATTTGGCGTTAAATATCTCGCCCATGCTCGCTTCAACAAACGAACTAAATAATCACCTCAAGGAACATTTTGAAAAATTCGAATACACTCAGGAATCTCCCAATGCGAATACTAAGTACTAGATTTGTGGCAGTCCTACTTTTTGCTGCCGCTAGTTTTTCTGTCACCAGCGTCAACGCCGAAGACACGTCTTCCAACTGGCACCGATTTCGAGGTCCCGACGGCAACGGAGTTTCTGACGTTGCCAAACCACCGATCAAATGGGGCGCGGACAGCGATAACTTGAAATGGAAAGTCGAACTGCCAGGAAAAGGAAGTTCCAGCCCGATCGTTTGGGGGGACAAGATCATTTTGATGACGGCAGTTGATTCGGGCAAAGCGGCTGACGGCAAAGAAATGCCCAAGCCGGCCGCAGGTGGTGGAAGACCGGGCGGAGGAAGGCCTGGTGGCGGTGCCGGCGGTGGTCGTCCGTCTCGAGGTGGTCGAGGGGGCGCGCGAGGTTTTGGTCGAGGGTCAAAGCCAACATCCGTTCATGAATTTTGGGTTTTGTGTTTAAACCGAAACGATGGTTCAGTCGCGTGGAAGAAAAAAGTCAACGAGTGCGTTCCAAACGAAGGCCATCACTCGACGGCCAGTTTCAGTTCAGCGTCCCCGGTCACCAATGGCGAGCACATCTATTGCTCGTTTGGTTCTTACGGATTGTATTGCTTGGACATGGAAGGCAATGTTGTTTGGGATCGTGACCTTGGCGACATGCAAACGCGAAACTCATTTGGCGAAGGGGCTTCTCCGGAAATCTTCAAAGACAAACTTGCAATCATTTGGGATCACGAAGGCCAGTCGTTCGTCGAAGTCATGAATGCGAAAACGGGAAAACAGATCTGGCGTAAAGACCGCCCAGAGCCGACGGGTTGGGCTACTCCACGGATCGTCGAATTTGGCGGCAAAACTCAAGTCATCGTTAACGCGACTGAGGTCAAAAGCTATGACCTCGAGGACGGTTCGATCATTTGGAAATGCGGTGGCCAAACCGGCAATCCAATTCCGACTCCGATTCTCTCTGGTGATAATATCATTTGCATGACAGGCTGGCGAAATTCCGCATGTTATGCGATTCCGCTCAGCAGCAAAGGCGACATTTCCGGCAGTGACAAAGTCGCGTGGAGCTCGCGCGAGATCGGCCCCTACGTTCCCACTGGCGTACTTTACAAAGGCACGCTCTATGGTACGAAAACCAAACTCGGTGTGCTGACGGGGCTCAATGCTGAAACAGGAAAGACGGTGATCGAGCCGACTCGGATGGACGGAATCAACACGCTCTATTCATCACTTGTTGCAGCGAACGATCACGTGTTCTTGACTGGTCGAGGTGGAAAAACCGTTGTCGTCAAGCACGGCAACGACGCCACCATCGTTTCAACAAACGACGTTGGCGAAGCAGTCGATGCAACTTTAGCGTTGGTGGACAATCAAGTCTTTATTCGAGGCGAGAAGCACCTATTCTGCTTTGAAGACAAATAAGCAACGAATCGCACGAACCATTCGCTGATTGCAAAAAAAAGCAATGAATCGGAATAAGGCCAGTCGCTGTTGCGGCTGGCCTTTTCTCATGGATGACATTGAATTGACAACGCAGTCCATCTTTTCAACGTCCTACAAGGCCGTACCCAGCAAGAAACGACCGAACCTGAAGTTAGTGATCCATACATCGACAGTTTGATCTCGTTGTGGGCAACAGCTAGAGTGATCACATGGCCATAACTCATTCCAAACACGGTGCTTCGTTTCTGTTTGTATGTTTGTGTTTCATTTTGATAACGCCTCTTGCGGTTGCCCAAGAGGTCGCTAAAAAGAAACGAATTAACAGCGGGCTGATCCTGCTTTATGACTTTGCCGCGGTGACCGGGAACTCAATCGTTGATGTCTCTGGGAACAAACCGGAACTGCGAGCGAAAGTGCAGGACGAAGATGCAGTTTCGTTTTCTGGTGGTGCGGTTGAGTTCAAATCTCAAGGCATTATCAAATCGAATAATATCACGCCTCGAGTTGCAGCGGCCGTTATTCGGTCGGGCGAAGTGACATTGGAAGCCTGGGTTCAACCTGCCAATCTTTCGCAAAAAGGTCCCGCGAGAATATTCACTTACTCTCGAAATTCAAACGATCGAAGTTTCACGATTGGCCAAGACGGAAACAAATTTGAGTTTCGGGTTCGATCGACTCAAACCAGCAACAATGGAATTCCTTCGCTTACTTCGTCGGCAGGTTCGGCGAAAACGGAATTGACGCATTTGGTTTACACACGCGATCGAACCGGACGAACTCGGATCTATATCAATGGTGAACTCGACGTTGAAAAAACGATGCCGGGTGATTTGACGAACTGGACTGCCGATTTTCATCTTGGTATCGGCAACGAAATGAGCGGCGATCGTCCGTGGCTGGGAAAGATCAATTTGTTGGCGGTCTATCAACGCGACTTGCTTCCGCATGAAGTCCGTCATCAGTTCGAAGCGGGGGCGTCGGCTCCAACGACGGTCGTGCGAAATCGAATGACAAAAACGCCGGTGGCTTCAAACGATGAGTTCGTATCCAAAGTCGCTCCGATCTTGGCTCAGCACTGTCTTGAGTGCCATGATTCTGCGACGAAAGACGGTGGTCTCGATCTTTCAACCAAAAAATCCGCGTTCGCAGGTAGTGATAGTGGCCCTGCAATTCTCCCAGGCAAGCCATACGAAAGTGCGTTCTGGACTCAGGTTGTTTCAAACGAAATGCCACAAGAACGTTCTCCGTTGTCTTCTGAGCAGAAACAAATTCTCAAAGAGTGGATTGATTCGGGGGCGAAATGGAGCGGTGGAAAAATTGATCCTAGCCTTGGCACGGCCAGTGAAAAAAGTTCCAAAGTGTGGGTCCGAAGGCTGACCATTGAGGAATACATTGCAACGGTGAAAGCGACCGTGAAAGTCGATATTTCCAGCGAAGCCAAGAGCATCCTGCCCGCTGATCTTCGAGCCGATGGTTTCAAAAATACGGCTTACAACTTAGGCGTTGATTTGAAACACGTCAGTGCTTACGCCCAGCTGGCTGAATTGATCGTCCAACGCATGGACACTCCTGAATTTCTTGATGAGATGGGAGACAAAACATCGGATGAGTTTTCGACGGAATCGATCCGGCCATTGGTTGGCGTGATCGGAAAGTGGCTTTTTCGCGGCCCGCTAGAAGATCACGATTTCAATGTGTATTTGGAAATCGCAACGACGGTCGAAACAGCAGGCGGTGACAAAGTAGAAGCAGTGAACTTTATTCTTGAAGCAATGTTGCAGTCGCCACGTTTCATTTATCAAATCGAAAGCCAGCGTGGTGATGGTTCGCGATACCCAGTCGGCGACTATGAATTGGCGTCGCGTTTAAGTTACATCCTCTGGGGAGCTTCGCCAGATAAAGAATTGATCGCAGCGGTCGAGCGTGGAGAGTTCTATGACCGCTCGGGCGTAGCAAAGCAAGTCGAACGAATGCTGGACGATCCACGTGTCATTGATCGAAGCGTTGAGTTTTTGTCGCAGTGGCTGGACTTGGACCGGCTGGACAACATCCAACCCAATGCCGAAATGTTCCCAAATTGGGATCCCGTGTTGGCTGGCGATATGCGAGCTGAGACGACCGAGTTTTTCAAGGAAGTTGTTTGGAATCAGAATCGTCCACTGGTCGATATCTTGAACGCACAAGTGACATTTGCGACACCGCGACTGGCAAAACATTATGGCCTGAAGTCAACCACCCGAATGACAACAACCAAGTCGTCTAGAGTTGGAATGAGTAGAGCTCAAATTCGATTTGATCTCGCAACGAATCCTGCCCGAGGTGGATTGCTGACTCACGGCAGCGTATTGTCAATCGGAGGCGACGAAGCGTCGATGGTGACTCGTGGTTTGTTTGTGCTCAAGGATCTGCTTCGTGGGTCAATCAAGAATCCACCGACCGGCGTGGATACGACTCCCGTTGAATCGAAACCGGGGTTGAGTCAGCGGATCGTCTCAGAGCAACGAATTGCCGATGCGAGTTGTGGAAGTTGTCATTCCAAATTCGAACCCCTCGCGTTTGGCCTTGAACGGTTTGACGGACTGGGAGGGTACGCTGAAAAAGACAAATACGGAAACGCGCTTCGCGAAGACGGTGAAGTCCTGATTCCCGGTGAGGCGAAACCGATCCCCTACTCGACTTCTGCCGAGTTGATGGACTTGCTCGCAAAAAGCGAACGCGTCAAGGAAAGCCTGACTTGGAAAGTTACCCAGTTCGCGATCGGTCGCCCGTTGAACCAGCTCGACATTCCACTGGTTAAAAAAATTCATCAGGAAGCTGAGCGACTCGAAAAAGAAAATGGAAGGGGAAATGGAAACAGCGGTGCGACGTATCGAAGTTTGATTTCCGCGATCGTTCTTTCAGACCTTGTGCTGACGACGCAGACAGAGCCTTCAGAGTTAAATTCGGATCTTAGAAAGTAAAACAGATGCCTCGTCAAACGATGAATCGAAGAACGTTGCTCAAGGGGATTGGCTCGGTCGCGATCGGCATGCCGTTTCTCGAGGAGATGCTTTTGACTTCTGCCCTGGCGTCCAGCAATGTGATCGCCAACGAACCGCCTGTTCGTGCTTTCAATGTTTTCTTTGGGCTGGGCATTCCTGCGCCGCTCCAAACGGAAGGGTTCGATGGCGTTTTGGAACCGCTTAAACGGCTGAGTGACAAACTGTTGATCATGCGAAATATTGATCAGGTTCGTTGTGATGAAAATGGAATCAATGCACACTTTGACGGTGCGTCTGGCGCGTTCACCGCCGAGCCACCTGACGGCGAAGCAAAATCCGGAGGCCCATCAATTGATCAAGTCATTCGTCGGGCTCACTATGCTGATGGCATGCCCAAGGGAATGGTACCGACACTGTGTGCGGGAACATTTTTTCGTCGTAGTCGACTCAGCCGATATGTGCACAGCTACAATCCTGATGGTACGGTCGCGGCACGAATGCAGGAGCGGCCACGTGACGTTTTCGATCGAGTATTTGGAACGCTTGAATGGGACAAGGGCGACAAAAACGCGAGACGAGAGCGATTGAGAAGGAGCGTTCTTGATTCTGTTGTTGAGCAATATAAATTCTACAAAGGCCCAAATTCTCCGCTTGGTGCGACATCGAAATCGCGAATCGCGGAGCACCTTGATCGCATTCGAGAGTTTGAGCAGCGTGCTTATGAAACCGAGGGTGCCGCGACGGCGGAAGCCAAAGCCGCCGCTGCCGATGCTGATGGTCCAGCCAACCCAAAACTTCCACCTCGTTCGAATTTGGCTCACGGCGGTCAGGCTGATCCCGGTGGCGAGGGCATCGATATGAAACTTGATGACCTGACCAGCGAATGGCGTTTGATGGCGGATCTTTACGCGATGGCCATTCAGCTTGACCGTGTTCGATTTGGAGCGCTCACTTTTCTTGCGGCCGGAGAGCGATTACGAGTGACAGGCGATTACGAATACGATGGCCGAAAAATCTATTCATTCGACGACGCAAAAGAGCTTGAGAAATCCGGCTCGGCAGGCTGCAGTCACGAGTGGTGGCACAGGTTCAATCCCAAGAAGAAAAATGAACAGTTGCGGGCGCACGCTCACATGAAAATGCGAGAGGTGGCTTACTTTTTAAAAGCGATCGACAACGAGAATTCGATAGAAGCCAACGGTAAATCTATTTTGGAAAATTCGCTGCTTACCATCTCTACCGAGTCGGGAGATGGACGGCACTCCGATGTGAAACGCGAACTGTCCGGAGTGTTCCATGCGATCACTGGAGCCAACGGTAAATTTAAAACCGGGGAGATCATGGATGTGGGCCACGAAGGACTCGACGTTTACAACACGATGTTAACCGCGATGGGCTGCAACAGTCGGCTTGGTCCGAAAGATCGCGAATCGACCAGCGTGGATTCGATCCGTGTGTAGTTTTGTCCCATTGATAAAAATTTCACGCTTTAGGCTCAATTAAGTTGTGGCCCTAACGGAATTTCAAACACTATCCGAATTTGGCAAGCCCAAGTCCAAGTTCGAGTAGCGAAACCGATGGCGCATGCAAACAGCCGTTGTAAAAACGGCGAAAAGTTTCTTCGGTTGGCAAAATAATTTTCTGCGGAAATCCGCGAGAGCAAGTTGTTGGGTTTTGAGATACTTAGAACCTCGTTAGACTGAAGACCAGATAGTGGCGATTTGAAAGTTCCGTGGGTCTACAATCTATTTTCCTTTGTCGCAACCAAAAACGTTGCGCTCGACATTAATAGATCAGGAGCGGCGAACAAGATCTTCCAACAAAACGGGAAATTAGTGCCGACTTTTGGTGAATTCCAGATTTGAGAATGAGCAAAGGATCGCAACGTGAAGACCAGTCAACACAACTTGCAACGCGCCAAGCTTGATCCCCGTTCAAATGCGTGGGACCGCATCGTTTCAATTTACCAGCCGCTCATTCATGGCTGGATGCGACGGTTTGGTGTGGCAGACGATGATGCCGCAGATCTTACGCAGGAAGTGCTTTTGGCGTTGGTGAACAAACTTCCTGAGTTTGAACACAACGGACGCACCGGCGCTTTTCGGTGTTGGCTTAAAGCGATCACCGTCAACCATTGCCGACGTTACTGGGAGCAAAGAAAAAAGAACGCGAGATTCGTTGGCAATCAAGAAGCCGAAAACTTGATCGAGTTGTTGGCTGATGAAAAAAGCGACCTCTCACGCCGTTGGGATGAGCAACACGATCGCGATGTGCTCAATGGAATCCTGGAGAGCATCAAATCTGATTTCGATGAAAAAACAATGATCGCGTTTCGACGTTCTGCGATAGTCGGCGATCCAGCTCGTGAGATTGCCAAAGACTTGGGCATCAATGTTGGGCAAGTCTATAAATACAAGTTTCGCGTTATGAAACGCCTTCAAGGGATCGCCAAAGGAATCATCGAGTCCGAAAAAAATCTCTCTGAAACGCTCGGTTGATCGGCCGCATCGTATGGCTCGACTGTTCGACTGTTCGACTGCGAATTTCCAAACCAAAAATAACTGTGACGTGATTTCATTTCTGCGGATTCCACAGGTTAGTACTTGGGCCAAGGGCGGCCAAAAAAATTCCATCGCTGGAAATCCAGCGGTGAAATTTGGAGCCGAGCAAACAAAAAAGCCGGAACCCTTGGATTCCAGCTTTTCGTTTTTCGTCGCATTCAATTGAGCAGGTTGTGAACGTCAGAGGCCTGACTGCTCTTTCCTATTTGAGCTTACTTTTGGATCAGTGAGACATTTGAAAACCAAAATACTTGACCAGTGTCTTGTCCAAGATTAGTGAAAGTGATTCGACCATTGTCGTCGTCCCATGGTCCTTCAAACGAGAACTCGTACTTTTTCCATTTGGAGCCAACGTAGATTTCTTCCTCGGTTGAGTGCTCCCATGGCTCATGATTTTGCATGCAGTTAGTTTTGATTGAGGTGCCGTCTTTTGCTTTCGCCCAATACGACAATAGGTAGGACGTGCCTTTTTCGATTTTCACCTTGTGAAACATCTGCAATTGCCAAGGCTCGTCTGGCGCGGAAACGACTGTGATCTTCGCTGACGCTGCGCCCTCTGGGCCGTCTTTGGTGACTTCAGTTTTTCCCGATTCGTTTGCGCCTTTGTCGACGAACCAGCCTGTCATCCCATCAGAAAAATCCCCGTTCGCCAATAGTTCACCTGCTGCATCGACTTTCATTCGTTTGTCATCCGCAGCATTCGCGCCTGTCTTATTCCCCATGCCTGTCAGATCGTAGCAAAGGATAGTATCGCCTTCACGCAGGTAAAGCTTGCCCGCAAGAATCACTGGATGGGCCCAGCTAGGACGTTGGCCGCTTCCTGGTACTTTGAAACTTCCTACTTCTTCCATTGACTCAGGATTGGCTTTGACCAATGTCATCATGCCGTTGCTGTAGAGGATGTAAAGATGTCCATCCGCCGCGACAATGCTGGCCGACTGTCGTCCTGATCCGCGGGATTTCCACTTGATTTCGCCAGTCATCAATTCTGCACAATAGGGAACGCCTTTATCGTCTGAATCTCCGTACAGGTAATCACCAATAAGGACGATGCCTCCGTGTTTGTTAGAGAGTTTAGGATTAAGAGGATAAATTTCTTCAACGCTGACACCGTCGCCATCCTTTTTCTGTCGAAGCAATGCACCGCCTCGGTTGTATCCAGCGGCAAAGAAAACCAAGTCATCTCGGATGATAGGAGTCGGAATGACTGCCGTTGTCCGGTCGATGTCGTAGGTCCACAAAAGTTTTCCATCCGAAGCTCGAACGCCCATTGCGCCGCTGCCAGTCGTTTGGACGTAGACTTTGGTTCCGCCGATCTCTGAGATAACGATCGAAGCGTGTCCGGCACCGCGATCACCGTCACGAGGTGTAGACCAAACTTTTTCACCAGTTTTTTTGTTGAGCGCGACCATGGTGTTTGCTGGACCACCCGGTGTGCAGATCAGATTATCGCCGTCGATTAAAACGGATTCACTGTAGCCCCACATTTCAGCTTTCTTGCCACCGAATTTGTCTTTCAAATCGACTCGCCATTTTTCATCACCATCAGTCGAAACGCAGACCAATTTTCCTTGAGGAGAAATGACGTAAACGTGGTCGCCATCAACGGTGGGTGTACTTCGCGAGCTTTGCCAAGATTCTTTTCCAGCTTTCCAAGGCGAACCCGTTTTCGATTTCCAGATTTGTGAGCCATCAGCGACGGAATAACAAGTCAGGTACTCGTCTTTGTCTGTTGCGGTCGAAAGTGCATCGCCGAGTGTGAACATTTTGTCGCCTGAAATGACAACACTGGCGTAGCCCCGCCCTGCCCCTTTGGCTGTCCAAAGCAGATCTGGTCCGCCTTTGGGCCATGCTTCGAGCAAGTTTGTGTCGGGGGCGACTGCTGTTCTGTTCGCACCACGAAATGTTGGCCAGTCAGTTTGTTGTGCGTTCAAGGTTGCCGCTGCGGTGCAAAGCAACGTGGCTACTACCGAAGTTAAAATTCGTTTCCGACTCATCGTTGGTTCCATGGAGTTGTGACAAAGTGAACCGAGATTATAGGTTCAGCAAAGCCTTATTCTAGCCGGTTTGCCCGTCGAGTTGCACAACCCAATTGAGAGGATCTCATCGCTGGAACCATCCGTAAAGCGATTCCGTTCGCAATTCACTCATATTTAAGGATGATTTCATGGCCGCTTAATCCCTATCAGCAAATTCTCTCGTCAACTAAAATCTCAGCATTGGTGAAACAACTCGCAAACTCGATTCGCAAATGCGATGGCGTAAGCGACTCGAACATTCAGCCGCACCGCCGGACGCCAAAACGTCACCCTCTTTTTCAAGAACCATTCGATGAAACAAATCCGCAACTTTTGCATCATTGCCCATATCGATCATGGAAAATCGACGCTTGCCGATCGCTTGATTCAGGCTTGCGATGGCGTAACCCAACGTGACTTTCGTGACCAAATGCTTGATTCGATGGACATTGAGCGCGAGCGTGGAATCACAATCAAAAGCAACACCGTCACACTTAACTATACGGCCAAAGATGGCAACGTTTATTTGCTTAACCTGATCGACACGCCAGGCCACGTGGACTTTTCTCACGAAGTTCGCCGTTCGTTGATGGCTTGCGAAGGCGCATTGATCATTGTCGATGCCTCTCAAGGCGTTGAAGCACAGACCGTCGCGAACTTGTACCTCGCCCTGGAATACGATTTGGAATTGCTCCCTGTCATCAACAAAATCGACTTGCCAGCCGCCGACGTCGACAAAGCCCGAGAGTGTATTGATTCTGAATTGGGACTCGATCCATTCGAAGCCATTCCTGTTTCGGCAAAAACGGGTTTGCACATCGAAGACGTTTTGGAAGGCATCGTTAACAAGCTCCCACCACCCGTTGGCGATCCAGCTGCGCCGTTGAAAGCGTTGGTGTTCGATGCTCACTTTGACAAATACCGCGGTGTGATTTTGCAAGTCCGTATTATGCAAGGGACTTTAAAAACTAAAGACTGTATTCACTTCATGCACGGCGGTCGCGATTACAACGTCGATGAGTTGGGGCTAAACCAGTTGAAATTAACTCCCAAGGATCAGCTGGCTGCTGGCGAAGTAGGCTACATCGTCGCGGGCGTGAAAAGTGTTCAAGACATTGAGATCGGCGACACCGTTACGCTGCTTGAAAATCCAGCCACCGAACCGATTCCCGGATACCAAGAAGCGCGTCAAGTCGTTTTTTCATCTGTCTACCCGATGAGCACTGATCAATACAAAGACCTGACCAAGGCTCTCGATAAACTGGCGATCAATGACGCAGCACTGACGTATGAAAAAGACAGCTCTGCCGCGTTGGGATTCGGTTTCCGTTGCGGGTTTCTGGGACTTCTCCATCTCGACGTGGTTCAGGAGCGTTTGCAACGCGAGTTTGATTTGGGGTTGGTGATTTCTGCACCATCAGTGAAATACAAAATCACGTTGAACGACGGAAAAGAAATCGAAGTCGACAATCCTAGTTATTGGCCCGACCCGACTCAGATCAGCGAAGTTACCGAGCCGTTTATCAAGGCGTCGATCCTCACCCCCGAGGCACACGTTGGTCCGGTGATGGAGTTGTGTCGTGAGCATCGTAGCGAAAGCCAAACGATGAACTATCTGTCAGCCGGCCGAATGGAGGTCGTTAGTGAGATGCCGCTAGGGGAAGTGCTTTTTGATTTCTACGGGAAATTGAAAATGATCACGCGAGGCTACGGTTCATTTGACTACGATCCGACAGAGTACAAAAAAACAGATGTCGTGAAAGTCGACATTCTCGTCAACAAAGAACCGGTTGATACGCTTTCGTATCTCGTTCATCGCGACAAAGCTCGAACTCGCGCGCTCCATTATTGCGAACGTTTGGCTAAAGAAATTCCTCGCCACCAATTCAAGATTCCGATTCAAGGCGTCATCGGCGGCAACGTTATTGCAAGATCGACAATCGCTCCATTTCGAAAAGACGTTACCGAAAAACTTTATGGTGGCGACGTGACTCGAAAGAAGAAATTGCTTGAAAAGCAGAAAAAGGGAAAGGCCAAAATGAAACAGTTTGGTTCAGTGAATATCCCTCAAAAAGCCTTCGTTTCAGTATTGCGAGCTGATAAAGATTGATCGAGCAATTTGCCTCGCTCTAATCATTCTGAGCCAACTCTCATCGCTGCGCTGTTGGATACAAATGGATGCAAGTACATACAACATCGGGCATCGGGTTCAACGTCGAATTGAACCAATGTCTCAGTGAGTACTGCACCCGGCACGCATTTCGATGCCGAAAAACCGACGTTTTAGTTCTCATCCAATAATCCTCTTTCAACGGCGAATGATAGGTAAACCAGCAATGGTTTTTCTGTCAATTTCAACGAGTATTGAGGAGCTGCATTTTGAGAAGTGTTGGACCACCTGTTTTAGGATTGGCTTTGATTTTAGGAATCGCTCTATTGGTTTCTGGAGAGGTTCAATCAGTTCGTTTTGTGCGAGGGTGTAGTGGGCATCTAAAACGCGCTGCTGACGCAAACACGATCGAACTTGCAGAGAAAGAACTGAAAATCGCAGTCGACTACATTGAAGCAAACGGGCTGACAACAGGAACCACTTCCGTACTTTACTCGATGCCAAAATGTGAATTGGATTTCTGGTACGAAAACTTGAAAGCGTCATTGGAAGAACTGCAGTCCACACCAGATGATGCCGACCGCCTGACGATCTCGAATCAGTTGATCAAGCTAAGAGAGACGATTGTTGACCAGCGTGAAAAGGGAGCGAGGGTAACCATTCCACCAAACGCTCACGTCTTTCCCAATCAGGTTCTCTATCGAACGCTTGGGTTCGCATCTTTGGCTGGCTTGTTGATCGGAGGTGTTGGCACGGCGATGTTGTTCGACAAACCAAACGAAAAGTGTAGCTAACCCTTTTCTCACAGCCGAATAAGATCGGCCTGATAAATAGCTTCAACAAATAAGCCTAAAGCGCGGTCAGCGTTTTGGGCTTTCTCTTTTCAATGCCAATGCCAATCTTGATTTCATCCAGCTAGTCGTTTCGAAGGAATTCCGCCACTTGCTCGAAAAAGACTTTTAAATTCAAAGTCTGCGAACTGTCAATGTTGGCTTCTTTAATCGCCTGTTCCATCAACTCAAGCCAACGGTCTCTCTCGGCGATTCCGATTTTGAACGGCGCGTGTCGCATGCGCAATCGTGGGTGACCACGTTCTTTAATGTAGCGATCAGAACCACCGAAACGATAGATCAAGAACCCACGCAACCTCTCTTCGGCGCCTTCCCAGTCGTCCGGGGGATACATCGGGCCGATCAAATCGTCTTCGCGAACGCGGCGGTAAAATGCGGCGACGATGTCGGATACTTCTTTTTCGCCGAACGCAGGTAGTTCAGGGGGCTCGCTCATTTCGGTTGCCGATGTTCCTTTTGAAAATTCAGTTTCTGACGCACTTAAACTTCAGCAAACAACGCCAATGGTTTAAGTTTAAGTCGAGTCTAAGTTAAAGTTTTGTTTCTGAACACTGAGCCAATGGTTATGCCCACCGAGACACGGATTGTCGCTCCCGGACCTAATGAAAGGACCGTCATTGCGGACCAAGTCACACTCAACGTCCCATCTGATTGGCAGTTGTTGCCACCCGGCGATGCTGGCCTGACCCGGCGTGTGAAATCGCGAGGTCCGACTTGGACAGTGAAGCAAAAAAAAGGTCGCCGAACGTTTTCGCTTGGCGTTTGGGCGCCTGCCGACCGTATTGAAACGGTTAAGAAAGAGCTTGAAGTGGAGCGGTCAACGGATGCCTACAAAAAACGTAAGGTTGCCGATGCGAAACGTCGAGACAAGAAACAGGTTGAGTATGTCGAGGATTTCCACGGTGCCGTCATTTCATTTCTGAATTTTTCGCAGTGCTATTCCGCGATTGGGGTTCAATTTGCAACGGCCGTTACCAGTCACGCGACGCCCGTTGGAAGTGGGACCGTCGCGAGGACGCAGCGGATTCCGATTGAAAAACGCGCCGAGTCTGCAGTGATTGCTTGGATGCGACATCAAACAACGGCGTACGACAATATGAAGATTGCGCGAGTCAAAGGAAAACGCCGAGAGGTGCGGCGGATGTTGGCGATGGAGTCAAAGAAACTACTGCAGGCGTATCGCGACGGTGTGGAAGTCGACGGTGCGACGTGTCCGCTTCAAAAGGCTCTTTGATCATCGCGATGAACTGTTACGTTCGCGTGCGTTGTTGATCTTTTTTCGAGATTGAAATGTCGGGTTTGCCCGGTAAAGTTTGATGAGACGATTGGCCAGGGTAGTCACTTTGTCAATTTTCGCACAGCACAGGAAACTGCCGCCATGCCAAACGCGGCGGTGACAAACGAGGCGGTGCCGTAGATCTTTCGACGTTTTTCGCAAGCGTGGGGTGAGTCTTCGGCGTGCGGGCAAATGCACTTAAACCCGTCTTTGTCCCAAGTCGGAGTTTCCGGTTCCAGAATTTCTTCTTCCGAGAAAACGACGGGTAATCCAATTTCTTGGGTCATGTCAAAACCGCGTCGAGAAAGCTCTTTTCGCATCACACGTGCCAGAGGATCGCGTTGTGTTTTGGTGAGATCTGCAATGCGAATCAAAGTTGGGTCGAGACGCGCACCAGAGCCAGTAATGCTAACGATTGGAATGTCTTTACGGAGGCATGTTGTTACAAGGTGAAGTTTTGCCGTAACGTTGTCGATCGCGTCGATCACAAAATCCGGACGCGGAGAAAGCAGCGCTTTTGAATTGGTCGGGTCGTAAAACGCTTGAACCGAATCAACATTCGCGTCGGGGTTGATGGCTTTAATTCGCTCAGCCAGCAAGTTGGCTTTGGATTGGCCAACGGTGCCAGGAAAAGCCTGTAGCTGTCGGTTCACGTTGGTCACACAGACATCGTCAAAATCTACGATCGTCAAATTGCCAATCGCCGAACGCGCGAGGGCTTCTACGGCGTAACTGCCAACGCCTCCGAGTCCAACAACCATCACGCGAGCGGTCATCAGTTTGCGAATGCCATTTTCGCCAACCAAACGTACCAGTCGATCCCACCGTCGAGGGATCCGCTCAATGGTCGTGGTTTGTACCGGTTTCTCGTCGTTGTTTAGGCGTTCTTCAAGCTGTGCCTGCTCCCACGGACGCACCAGCCTTCGTCCACGCGGAAGGTTGCGTTCGGGAGAAGCACTGTGCGATGCGTCGAGTGTTGAATCGTATGACGAACAGGCGTCAGCACATGGTTTTTCGAGGTCTGCATTATCCATCGGATTATTCTATCACTTGGGAGGCCAAGTCAGAATAGTCCAATTGTTAGCCCGTTTAGTATGCGATCAATCGGAATCTGAATAGCCCCAGAAACAGCGATCAGCGTAACGGGATCGAACTGGCTTTCGTTCATTTTGACCCTCGGAACATTCTAAACGGATCTGGTAATGCCGCCGTCAACACGGATATTCTGGCCGGTTATGTATTTCGCTCCATCTGAAATTAAGAACGCCACCGTTGCGGAAATTTCATCGGTAGTGCCATATCGGCCCATCGGAATTTGATTGCGACGTTCTTCGGTTTCTGGCAGGCTGTCGATGTAGCCTGGCAACACGTTGTTCATCCGGATGTTGGAGCTTGCATACTCGTCGGAATATAACTTTGTAAACGCGGCGAGGCTTGCTCGGAACGTGCCGGAGGTCGGAAAAGTTGGATCGGGTTCGAAGGTAGCGAATGTCGAAATGTTGACAATGGTTCCATCGTTTTGCTTTTGAAAGATTGGAGTCACCAGGCGAGCAATCCGAATCACATTTAGCAAGTAGACTTCCATTCCTAGGTGCCAGTCTTCATCGCTGATTTCCAGTACCTTGCCTTTGGGTCCGTGCCCAGCACTGTTGACAACCGCGTCAATCCGACCGAAGGACGACATGGTTTCGTCGACCAGGCGTTGTAGGTCGTCTGGATTTCGGTTCGAGCCAGTGACTCCGATTCCCCCAAGCTCTTTGGCCAGTTCTTCTCCGCGTCCAGATGACGAGAGAATCACAACCTTGTAATCGGATGCAGCAAGATGTTTTGCAATGTTCGCGCCCATTCCGCTACCGGCGGCTGTAACGATGGCAACTTTTGAAGTCAAAGTACTTTTCCTTTTTCAAAATAGTGATGCCACAATATAAACTGCAACGGTTGGGTTGTGACCAAGTAAACTGTTGAACTTTGATTTGCCTTACGCAAACTACCACCTCAACGATTCGCTTAACCGCCAATCCTGCGGTACAACATTCGAATTAGAAACTCTATTTCAGTTAGCGAAATTTAAATGCAAAAATCGTATGTGCCAGCCTTTGCTTTGATTGTGCTCTGCTTGATTGCTTTTTCGATGTGCGACAATTGCCTCGCTCATTCGGATTGGTTGATCGACAACTCAGGCTTTAAAAGTAAGTTCGAAAGCGAGACGCCTTCGCAAAATGCAGAGTCGCAAAAGTTTTTCCGGCTTACCAATGGATTGGTGACTCGGCGGTTTTTGTTTGATTCAGCAACGGGCGCAACCGTTGGGTTGAAAAACGAATCGAATGATACAACGGTATTGAGAGCAGTCAGGCCCGAGGCCGTTGTGACAATCAATGGAACGGAATACCTGGTCGGCGGCTTAACTGGCCAGCCGAATCATGCTTACCTGCTGGACGAATGGCTTGACGAAATGAGGCCGGCTGAAAACTCGCTGCAGTTGATTAGTTATAAAACGAGTCCGCCGGTTGAACGGTTGAAGTGGAAACAGGTTCGCCATCATGCGCCAGACGTGAAATGGCCCCCACCAGGAATCAAGCTTACTTTGGAGTTTGGGCCACGAAAAACAGATAAAGAAAATCGAGAGAGTAAGCCAGATTTTCGAGTCTTCGTGCATTATGAACTTTATGACGGCGT
>JBGCDK010000106.1:0-30986 GCA_045105295.1 Mariniblastus sp. | reverse complement strand
GAGCAAGCCTGTGATTTGCCGCACCGATTCGACATCGACTACCTTTCTTTTCGAATACGTTCCATCGGTTAACATAGCTGCGACTTCATCGATGTATTTTGACTGGTCGTCGGTTTTCGCGTTTTCCAATTCGTGGCCGGTAGGCTGGTTAGCAAACGAAGCCACCCAGTCTCGTGCGATCTGAAAACGATCGGCTGGAGTGAGTTTTTTGTTTTGAACGGAAGCTTCGAAATCTGATTTGGCTGATTTCTTTTCCAGGAATTTTAAGAACGATTTTCCAACTTGATTTGCGTGGTTGCTGCAAATGAATTCCGATTGAGACGAAAGTTGATCGAACAGATAATTGGCCGATTCTGAAACGTAGGCTTCGTCACCTACTCCGGCTTGGATCACAAGTGTGTCAATTTTTTCCTCAAGTTGGTCTACGTATTTTTGCTGGTCGGCAATTTCGCCGAACAACTTTCTCGCCGAACCAAGGCTTGCCAGTTTACCTTCCCACTGTTGATGCTCATCTGAATGAAAGGTCTTAAAGGTGAACCACATCAGATTCGCGATCGCTCGAGACTGAGTTGAATACTTGAGTAGCCCCAAACCAGAATCCAATTCCAGCAAATGCCGTAAGATCAATGCTGCGTCGTGATCGTGGACGCCCTTTACGTATCCCTCTGAGTAACGTGGGGCCATGAAAGTCTGAATCGTCTCAACAAGCACTTCGTCAGTTTGCTTAATCAATTCCGCAGGTGACGCGACCGTTCCATTTTCTGCTGCCCGCATGATCAAGAACGAAAGATACTCGGCTCGGTAAACGTCTTTGTCTTCCGAAACAACGGGCTGATCCCAGACGGCTTTTGTATTGATCAAATCCTGATTCAGAACCGATTCGAAATAGTTCGTTCCACTAAGGTGAAAGAACATGTCGGAGTCTTTGATAACAGTCGTCAGCTCAAGCGGCTGTGTGTTGACCGAAAATTTGTGCTTGCCAAACTGGATAATATTTTGGCCATCGACGAACAGTTCGTTTTTATCTCTGAGCTGCCTGACGGTATCTTCGCGTACTGTTTTCAAGCGACTTTGCACGTCGTCGACTTTTACTGATTCGCCTAGCACGCCGAGTTTTTCAACGATATCGCGGACTTTGTCGATCATCAGATCGGACGCGAAATAACTGTTAATCTCTTCGACGGTCGCAAAATTGGAGACGCGAGAACGGATGCCTTTCAGGATTCGGTCTGCGGCATTCATCAACGCGGTCGCACGTTTGTTGCGGGCTTCGACCAGTTGAAGCTTCTTGGTGTCGAATGCGGCGTAAATCTCTTCGCGTTTTTCGGCAAGCTGAACGATGAATTCATCAAACTCGGCAAATCGGCCCTCGAGTTCCTCGATCTGAACCATCATTTTGGTCAGATATTCATCGCATCTCTCGGGCGAATCGCAGACGTCGAGGTAGTTGACGACAGCCTGACTGATGAGTTTGAGCTGTGAGTTGAATTCAGCCGCACCTTCGACCGACATCAACTCTTGCGATTTCTTTTTCAATGTCGCGCGAGTTTGATTGAGGTTCGAATAGATCGACGAAATGTTATCGATGATTCGGGTGCGCTGGGTCGCATCGTCGATTTTGAGATTGCTGACGATGTCAATCAACATCTCCAGCTCATTGGCTCCGGTTGCGATCTCTTCGTCGAGCGCCTTTGCGTCCACGCCTGTCTTCAGTGTTTCGATCGACTCGCGTTGCGAGTTGACTCGCTCCGAATAAGGAGCCAAGGAATCTTCTTTGAGCAAAAACTCAACACAGCGAACGGATAGCCGTTCTGAGTTTTCGGCGACTTTGTTCTCAAGTTCTTCGACCGCCGCCATGTCAACGTATTTAAGCTCTTTGAGCGTGATGACTTGGCCGCGAACGGTGCGAAGTTCGGCGAGGGCTTTGACAAAAGCGTCGATGTGGTCGAAGTGTTTGCTGGTCGCGAGCATCACAGCGTCGCGGGCTGATTTTGAAGTCGACTCGAACTGTGCTGCTGTGTTTTTGCGGACACGTACGACTTTATCAAATTCGTCAACGGCAGCCGTAGAAGCGTCCCGGATATCGGTCAGCGGCTTGGCGAGGTTGAAAGTCTGGTCTTCTTTTAACCAAAAAAAGCTATCAAGAATGTCTGTCGATTTTTTAACCAGATCAACATAGAGATTCGTGTACGAGTCTTCTTGCTCGATGAGATTCATGATCTCATGCGATTCCGCCATGGCCCGAACAATATCGCGGTTGCCAATCTTGAAGATGTAGGAGTCTTGCTGTTCGCCGACTTGGAAATCTTCACCCACATATGGCGTTTGCCAGATCTGCATCGCATGATGCTTCTGGGCAGACTCATCAGATTTGAAATAAATCAGGTGGCCATTTTCGAAAATGGAAAACCCGTTACACACAATCGGTGTGGCGACTTCTTGCTCGATCATGTTGTACGAGAGAAGAACGTAGTGCCCGGATGTCTGATTGTAAAAAACGTATAGGTAATCTTCTCCGTTGGTCGACGCAATTCGCCGCTCGAACAACAGGTTGGAAATGTTGCTTTCGAATGTTTTGTAAACACCGGTCTGTAAATAGTAACCGTTCGAGAAAATCAGACCATGATCTTCCGGCAACGAAACGCAGGCGTCGGCGATTGAGTCGAGCCTACGAGCTGTCAACGTTTTTTCGTTGAATACGAGGTAGCGATATTGCTCCTCTTTGAATGGTTTCATCTTCAACAGGATGATGTTGCCAACGATCGAGTAAAAGATTTCAGCATCATCGAGCGATTGATCAGGATCGTCGACCGGTTCGGCGTAGATGCCAGATCCGTCCTCCGTGTTGTCCTCGATCTTGATAGTAAGGTCGCCGCCAACGGTTTCAACAAAGACTCGATCTTCGATCGAAATGTGAGGATGTTCTCCATCACGATGCAGATCACGATGGGTCCGTTTCCACTTGAAATCATGCTGAGGCGGAATGTGGACTTCGTGGTCGCTTCGGTTGTCAATGTATTTTAATGAGCCCTCATTGACTAGGAATTTGAAAGCCTTTGTATCATTGACGGTCTTACCGACCTGGAAAACTAAATAGAGATGTGGCCCTGTCGTGTGAAACTTTAGGAACCGCGTGTCTTTGTAGTATTTGTAAAGCGAGAAAAAATCGGTTTCAAATTGCTTGTCACGAATCAGGTCAAGCGGTTGCTCATGCATTGCCCCATCAGCGAATTTGTAAACTCCGAACACGTCGCCGAGCTCGGTTACGGTTTTCAGCCCCATGTGGACGTTGTACCCAAACAGAAACTGATCGCCGACTGGAACGATGTCCTGCGCCGTGCAGTTGTTCGCCGTCGTGATCCGTTGAGTTGAAATCAACTCTGTAGGAATGGAACCGAAAACTTCTCGGCGTTCCTCGTTCAGCTTGTTCAGTCGTTCGCGAAGTTCGCTCGAATGCGATTGCAAACGATTGCGAATGATCTCGTACGTTCCGCGCTCGAGCTGCGGTTCGTTCGATTGAGCCTGTTCGGCTTCATTCGTTTCGAGTTGTTCTGGGGCGTTGGACATTTGTTTTCGAATGCGGAAAGAGGGATGCGGATTTCGGAATCAGCCTTCGTAGTCGTGATCATCCCATCGTTGCTGCTTGGTTGGCAGCGACGATTGGAGTGATTGCGAAACGAGATGAACGCTAAACGGTGGGGGAAGACGACCGGCAGTGTTGCCGGTCGTCAAAGTTCCCTCGTTCTAGCTGGCTTTCACCGCATTGATTACTGCACCTGCATTCTCTGTTGCAACGCCGGCCTTGTTGGCCATGCCCATCATTGACTGAAGGTTTTTCAGCACTGCCGCATCGTTGGTAAGTCCCATCATTTGCCCGATCAATGCTGCGACAGACAGGTTTTTCATGTCTTCCGACGTTACGCCAAACATGTCGACGTATCGTGTGATTTCGTCCTTGAACTGTGCTGGGTCGCCATTAAAGAAAGTTTCTTTAACGTCGGAGAGCACAGCACTGTTACCCACCAAGCGATCCACTTGTTTACCAGCAGTAATCGAGTTGACGATGCTGTCGAAGAATTTATTGTCACCACCAACGATGTCGATGTTCGCAGTCTTAAGCGATTCGGCAATCATGCCAGCCTGTGCTTCTGCAATTTGTCGTTGAGCGTCGATGCCAGCGATTTCGACATCTTTTTCCTTGTTCAGTTTGAGTTTGAACTCTTCGTGTTCTTTGCCCACACCGTCGAACAGCTTCATTGCTTCGGCCTTTTGGGTGATACCCTTGGCGTCGGCTTCGAATTTCAATTCGATGACTTTGGCTTCGGCAGTACCTTCTTTTTCGATCGCAACAGCACGTTCCATTTGAACTTGTGCCTCGGCCAACCCGATTGCGGCAGTTTCTGCTTGCAGGGCCTCGGCCAGCATCTTTTTGGCATCGGTTTGCTTTTCGGCGGCAGAGCGATTGGCTTCCGCAGTAACGACGATCGTTTCAGCTTGAAGATCAGCCGATTGTTTCTCGGCTTCGGCTGCTTTGACTTGCTTCACCAATGACTGCTGGGCAAGTTCTTCGGCGGCCGTTACGGCGACCTGCTTTTTACGATCCGCTGCAGCAAACTCTTTCGTGTCTTTGATCTTCTCTTCTTCCTCGACAACGGTTCACTCCACCATGACGCGTTCTTTGATCCCATCTTGGATGTTTTTCTTTTCAACTTCGATCGCTTTTTCTTTTTCGATCTCAGCCAAAGTAACGACTCGCTCACGTTCGGCGATTTCCAGGCCACGGTCCTTCTCAACACGCTCTGTTTCGACGGCTTCGGTTCGTTCTTTGCTTTTGGCGGCAACAATAACGGCTCGCAAACGATTCTCTTCTGCGATCGCGATTTCTTCATCGGCAGCAATACGTGCCAGTTCAGAGCGTTGACGTTCCTGTTCCTGCACAACGGCGGCCTCTGCGTCTTGGCGAGCTGTGATTTCAGCGATTTCACGTTCCTGTTTCTCTTCCGCGTCAACTTGTTGGCGTTCAAGTGCAAGGATGGCTTCTCGCGCTTCGACGTCCTGCTTTTTCAGCGTCATTTCTTTTTCACGTGTGATCTGGTTCGCCAGCGTTACTTCTCTGGCAGTTAGATCCGTAATCTTTTTGATGCCTTCCGCGTCAAGAACATTATTCGGGTTTAGTTTTTCCAAATCCGTTTGCTCAAGGTAGTCGATGGCGGCATCATCAAGAACGTAACCGTTCAAATCGGTTCCAATGATGCGCAGGATTTGCTCGCGGAATTCTTCGCGAGAATTGTAGAGCTCAACAAAATCGAATTGTTTACCTACTGTTTTCAGAGCTTCGGAGAATTTTGGTTCGAAGACTGTTCGAAGTGCGATTTCGTCTGAAGCACGCACACAGCCAAGGAATTGGGCAACGCGTTTCACGTCTTCTACTTCTTTGTTGACTCGAACGAAGAAGGCAACTTTGATATCCGCGCGGATGTTGTCTTTACAGATCAATCCGTCTTCCCCGCTTCGATCAATTTCAATTCGCTTCACTGAGATGTCCATCATCTCAACAATGTGGAGAACAGGGATGACCAGTTTGTTATCAAAACTGACTTGCGTTCCACCTTGGCCGGTTCGAATCAAGGCGGAGCCCTGTTTGACTTTTCGAAGGCACTTGATCACAAGGGCTACGAATCCGACTACGAGAAAGGCACCTAAGCCAACGACCAGCATTACGAACTGGGTGGTCGTCGCTGCAAACAACAAAGAGTTAGCCATCAAAATTTTTCTCCCACTTAGTGAGTTCTACCAAGAATGTTCCGTTAGTGTGATCGAATGAAATGATCTTTGCGGCGTCGCCTTTGCCAAGTTTGTCACCTCGGCGTGTGCGTACGTTCAGGATCATCTCAGGTTCGTTCGCTTGTTTTAGTTCCATTTGCCCAAACGATTCGGTGACCTCGCTGGTCGTAACTTTTCCGATTCGCCCGTGCATTTCTTCACGTGTTTTGTTTTCCGGTGGTGGTTTGCGAAAAATGATTGCAAACGGAACCATCGAATATCGCGTGAGAACCAGACTTGCAATGAGACTTGGAAGCATCCACGCTGCCACGACCATCATGCTTTTGTCAGGGTTCCCGTAATGGTTTGTTAAGTAAGTAAATATCCAGTAGTAAAAAACGATAAACGTTCCAACGATCACGATCGGAACTTCACCAAGGTAGAAGTAATCGAACACCGTCTTTAAGATGCCATCGTTTCCAGTTGTACTGCTGCCTCCGAACGTTGTGGCCGGTGCGCCATCGACTCCTGTGTCGATGTCGAGATCACCCACGTCAGCGTCCATTCCAATATCCGCGTCCATTCCGACATCGGCATCCAGTCCAACATCCGCATCCAAGCCGACATCTGCATCGAGCCCGAAGTCCGCGTCCAATCCAACGTCGCCATCCAGATCTAAATCGAGTGTGTCTAATCCAAACACACCGACGATGACCATTAGCCAGTACAGCAATACTCCGATCATGAGTACTGATGCGGGCAGATTTACGTCGCTAAACAATTCTTGAAAAAGTTCCATCATTGTCTCCCCATCCGTATGTAATCCTCGTGATTACGGCTCAACTCAGTTCCGTGCAAACGGTTAAATAGTAACGTACCGTGAGCGCAGATGCTCCACGCGAGAGTGAGCGTGGTAAAACTTAGGTCATGCTTATGAGGGGTGAAGGGCAAAGTGCGAAAAATTGAGACTGTGAGAGTTTGTGAGCTTTCCAATCGTAAGTTTCTCGCTTTTTACCGTGTTTTGTTAAGCATTCAGATTTCGCCCTCTATTCGAATCGTGCACCGATTTATTGGGAAAATTCGATTTTGGATTACCAAGTGTCGAGAAAACGCCCCTCATCTCGATTCGATTGAGGGCTCGGAAGTCAACGTGCAAAGGTTGAAATAACAATCTGTTGCGCATATCGGTATGACAAACTACACGATTGAGGGATGCAAAGACCTCAGATGTAAACGCTGTGGTCTGTCCGAACGTTATCGGCGGCTTGGGGCAAGCGGTGTGACGGCGTCTTCTTTTTCGATCGGCGATTGGACTTTCGCAGGTTCAGTCGCCTTGATTCCAGAATTTGCCCCCGAGGTCAAATCGGAGGCTGGGTCAGCCTCAGCATCTTCCGCAGGCTTAAGGTTAACGAGATCTTTGCGTGAGCCAAACGTATTTGCCCAAGCATGACTGAACGCGGCTCCGTAGAAAACAACCATGGCGGTCATGTAAATCCAAACGAGCAACATCACCAATGAGCCCGATGCACCATACACTTCGTTCGCCGTAGACATTTGTAGATACCAACCGATTGCGTATCGACTGAAAGCGACCAAGACCGCGGTCAGCACACTTGCTGGCCAAACATCGCGCCATTGAATTTTGGTTGCAGGAAAAAACCAAAATACCATTGAAAAAACCAAAGGCATCAAAAGGAATGACAAACTTCGATCTGTAAAATTTAACCAACCCGTAATTCGCGGGTGGCCTTCGGCCAGTTGGTTTAGATAGGCCATCGTCGAATCGAGGGTCAGCGAAGCCATCAACAAGAGCCCAACAATCAAGACCATCGAGATTCCGATCAAGCGTTTTTGGATCGAGAACCAAATGCCGCTGCGCGTTTTTTCGCAAACGCCCCAAATGTCGTTGAAGGTTTCGTAGAGCTGAGTAAAAACACCCGACGCTCCAAACACAAAAATGCACAGACTGACGGTACCAGCCAACAATCCAGAATTGGGTTCCGCAGCGTTGGTGATGATTCTGGCAACCACTTTCGCAATCTCGGGCGTCGTGACTGTCTTTACCTGGTTGATGATCTCAGCTTCTGCGACTTGGTTGTCATAGATATAACCGGCGATCGCGACCGCAATCATCAACAGGGGAGCCAAAGACAACATCGTGTAGTACGTCAACGCAGCCGCCATTCGGGACGCTTTCGCATTATTCCAAATGATGAACGACGTTGAGATCAGTTGCCAAATGCGAGTTAACATTATTTTGAATATGCGGCATCCGAGCACGGCATTTTTCACGCAGTGCTAGAAGCGGCATCGACGAGGATAGGCTGGAAGTTCTCATTGTACCAGCAGCGCTATCCTTCACCCATACGACAATCCGATCGTCAATCGCCAACGCATTTTTACAAGCTTAAATCGTCATGGCAGCATAACCACCATCCACGACAGTTTCCGTTCCCGTCATAAATGAGCCGGCATCGCTTGCAAGCAGCAACGTCGCGCCAATTAGTTCACTGGCCGAGCCAAAACGATTCATCGGTGTGTGCCCCATGATTTGAGCGACACGCTCGGGGGTTAGGACTTTCTTGTTCTGTTCAGCGGGAAAGAAACCGGGAACCAAAGTGTTCACGCGAATGTTCAGTGGAGCCCATTCACGAGCCAGGTTCTTTGAAATGTTGTGCACGGCTGCTTTTGTGGCCGAATAAGTAAACACTCGGGAAAGCGGAATGACACCCGACATCGATCCAACGTTGATAATGGATCCGCCTTCGTTTCTGTCTACGAAGTATTTGCCGAAAACCTGACAGGAGAGAAAGACGCCTTTCATGTTGATGCGGAAAATTCGATCGTATTCGTCTTCCGGGATTTCAAGGAACGGCGTGGCGCTGTTGGTCCCTGCCCCGTTAATGAGAATGTCAATCTTTCCCGATTTCTCAAGGACACGCGCAAGCAGGTTTTCGAGATTGGATTTTGAGTCGACTTCGCACGATTCAAAATAAGCTCTACCGCCAGCTGCTTCGATGGTTTCCAATCGAGCTTTTGCTTTTTCTTCGGAGCGGCCAACGAGCACAACTTCTGCGCCGGCGTTTGCCAAACCTTCCGCCATCGCGCCACAAAGTTCGCCCGTGCCGCCGACAACGACTGCCGTTTTTCCAGTGAGAGAGAAAAGCGATTCTAAAAAGTTTTGCGACATGATTCAGGTTCGGTTGAAGTTGTTGAATGATGGAAAAAATACGAGCATCGAACGTTAATCTAAATGCTTTATTAAATTGAAGGGTGTCGATGACTTTTTACAATTAAGAGCGCCACCGTTTGCGAATCCAGCAGTGTCTCAAAGTTGATACGATACTCGACAGCACATTAACGTGGTGTTTGATCGAGAACTTCGCGGCTTCTGCCTCGATAGAAATCGTTGCGATCTTAGGTTGCCTCTTTCAATGTCGAGACGTCCCAAGGGGTATGACCACACTCTGTTGCAATCTCGTTGAACGCTTCGATTTCAGCCGCTGAGAACAGCAAGCCATCATTTTTCTTCGATCGTTCGGCGGATTTCGCTTCGATTTGGCCGGGTAGCAAACACCGATCGTTCCCGTGGCCTACGATGTCTTCCAAAACCGCTTTGACGTTGTCGGCTTGTGAGCGGCCTTGAGCAAAATCGTTTCCACTCATCGCGTCTGGATGGATGACTTGGAAATAAAATGCGGGTGTGTGTTTTTCATTCGGAGTCCCACCCCAACGCGATCGGATGGTTGGTAGCGATCCACCAATAAAAGCGCCTACGATCTCGTTGATGATCGAAAGCCCGTAACCCTTATGTTTTCCAAACGTCGTTAGTGCGGCGACTTTGTTTGCGTCCGTTGTCATGTTGCCATCGGCATCAACTGCAGCGTCTGGTGGCAGCGGTGAACCTTCACGTTGGAACTGCTGAACCCGTCCCATGGCGACAACTGACGTTGCCCAATCAATGACCAACGGAAAACCAATCGCATCTGTTGTCGGGAATCCCCAGGAGTGTGGGTTCGTCCCGAGCGTTGGAAACTTACCCATGAACGGAACGACTTCTGCGAGTGCGGCGGTGCAGTTGGTGTAAGCGATATAGCCTTTTTGTGCAGCTTCCATAACATAGCCGCCACCCCAAAGGTAATGGAATGCGTTGTCGACCGAGACTTGCCCGATCCCGTATTTGTCTGCCATTGCAATCGCTTCGTCCATCGCAGCATAAGCCGTCGCCTGGCCCAATTTTTTGTTCGCGTTCCAAATTTGCGAGGCAGCGAAACCTGTATCGCGTTTCTCAATCGTTGCATTGGGAACGCAGCCTTCGGATTTGGATCCAAAGTGATCGTCGAGGTGTAACGCCTTGATCGCGTTGTGCGTTCGAATTCCGTGCCAACTGGCGTAAGCAGAAAATTTTGCGGCCGCGTCGCATTCTTCTGAGTTGAATTTGCGATGTGCATAAGCCGCGGAAACAAGTGCGTTGTGCTGTTCGACGGGAACGATGTAGAAAGTTTCAGACATGTTTATCTAATTATTCGAGAGAATTGGTTCAATAGTTTAAGCAATAACGTTTGGCCAAACCGTTCGAGATTCTTCTTGGGTGACTCGAACGTTTAAGTCGCCCTTTCAAGTTACCAACTAAATCAACGCGGAAGGTATTGCGACTTTGTTGACTTGGGCGAGAGGCTGTTCGCCTTTGAGGCAGTTAATAAGATTCTGAGTCGCCATCATGGCTTGCCTTTCGACCGACTCAAAAGTCCTCGAACCAATATGTGGCGTGATCAAACAATTGGGAGCATTGAGAAGTGGATGGTCTACCGGCGGTGGTTCTTGGTCGAGAACATCGGTCGCGTAACCGCCAACTTTGCCGGACGAAAGCGCCGCCAGCATGTCTGCGGAGTTCACCAATTCTCCACGAGCACAGTTAACGATCACAACGCCATCTTTCATCGTGTTCATCGTCTCGGTGCGGATCAGGTCACGTGTTTCGTCAGTCAGATTTGTGTGAAGCGAAACGATGTCGCAGGTCCTGAAAATTTCTGAGTAGTCTGCCGCTTTTTTGACACCGCATTCATTGGCGAATTCTTCGGGCCAATAAAGGTCCAAGCCAACGACGTTCATCTCAAATGCTTTTGCACGTTTGACGACTTCTTTTCCGATTCGGCCAAGTCCAATGACGCCGATCGTTTTGTTCATGATTTCGTGGCCGGTCATCCGTTTCCAATTGCCGGCTTTGACTTCGGTCGCTTGTTCGTGCATGTGTCGAAACACGTTGAGCATCAATCCAAACGTGTGCTCGGCGACAGTTGTATGATTGACGCCTGGGCAAAAAGTCAACGGGATGCCAAGTTCTGTGCAGCCTTCGACGTCAATTTTGTCGACGCCGATTCCGTACTTTGAAATGATTTTCAGTTTCGGAAGTGACTTATCCAAAACGGATCGTGAAATCACATCGTCCCCACAGAGAAACGCGTCAAAATCACCAGCCAACTCAAGCATTTTTTCTTCGGACAACGGTCCGCGTTCGCGATGAACTTCGACACTCGCGCTCTCCAATAGTTCGTGATGGGGGCCGGGTGTATCTTGATACGACGTTGTGGTGAGAAGGACTTTGACCATGTTTTCTTCAATTGAGGTTTGAGCAATTTTGAATGGAATAGTTTAAGCATCATCAGTTGTTTGAACGAGTCCCAAACAAGACAACTGCATGGAAAAACACGGTGGCCAAGCGGCAATGTTGGCAATTTGTTTGGGTTGGCAATTCTTGAGGCCAATGCGAAACTACCGGTCGTTGTTACTTGCTTGGGCCGTCATCTAGGCACTAATGACAATTCGCTTTCAAATCAGCTGGACGATATCCAACGAAATAACTACGTTTTCGTATAGTAATCACTCTCCTGAAACCACAAAACAATGAACGTTGCCCAAATAATCGCCGAAAAACGCGATGGAAACACCCTGACTGAGGATCAGATTAAACCTCTTGTCCAAGGGTATGCCGAGGAAAAAGTTCCCGACTACCAGATGGCAGCCTTTGCGATGGCGGTCTTTTTTAAAGGCATGACGGCTGAGGAAACGACAATTTTCACTCAGTGCATGATTGATTCCGGTGAGCGGTTGAAGTGGCCTGGGGCCAAGCCTTCGGTCGACAAACATTCGACTGGCGGAATCGGGGATAAAGTTTCCATTCCACTCGCTCCTCTGCTCGCGTGTTGCGACGTTGAAGTCCCCATGATTTCTGGTCGTGGTCTAGGTGCAACGGGAGGAACGCTGGACAAGCTTGAATCGATCAAGGGGTACAACTGCGAAATCTCCAACGATGAATTTCGCAGCATCGTTAATTGGAACGGATGTTCGATCGCAAGTGCATCGTCGAGTTTAGCGCCGGCAGACAAACGCTTGTATGCGCTTCGCGATGTGACGGCAACGGTGCCATCCATTCCGTTGATCACGGCGAGCATCCTGAGCAAGAAAGTCGCCGAAGGAATCGATGCGTTGGTGTTGGACGTGAAATGGGGCAGCGGCGCGTTTATGAAAACGCTTGAGCAAGCTCGTGCACTGGCTCGATCGTTGGTAACTGTCGGGAATCAGTTGGGGGTGAAAACTTCGGCGGTCATCACTGATATGAACCAGCCGCTTGGCCGGATGATAGGCAATGCGGTTGAGATCAACGAATCGATTGACGTGCTCAAAGGAGATGGTCCCGAGGACGTGACGGAATTGATGCTTGATCTTGGCAGTCGTTTATTGGTCGCGGTCGATGTTGAAGCGGATTTGATGGCCGCCCGAAAACGTCTGGAGAGCCGGATCGAAGACGGAGACGCTCTCAAGAAATTTGACGAAATGGTCAAAAGTCATGGTGGCAACATTCACGAAAAACTGGAGGTCGCGCCAAGCAGCCCAGTGATCGCATTGGAATCAGGATTCGTGACCCGCATCAACGCCGAGCGTTTGGGGTTGGCCGTTATCGAGATGGGCGGAGGCCGAAAGCAAATTGGCGACCAGCTGGATCATTCAACAGGAATAGAGTTTCTTGTTCGGATCGGTGACAAAGTCGAAAAGGGCCAAACGATGGCTAACGTTTTTTGTGCTTCACCGGCTTCCAAGTATGCGGTGGAGTTGGTGGGAGGGGCAGTCGGGATCAGCCAAGCTTCCGTTGAGGCCCCGTTGTTGATTGTCGAGTCGCTTTGAGCTGTACTGATTGGTAAAAATTCGCAATCGCAGATTAACACGTAATTATCAGAGAAATTTATGACGGAAAACGAACGGTCGAGATTAGTTGACTTGGCCATCGAGTCGCGCCAAAAGGCGTACGCGCCGTATTCAAAGTTTTTGGTCGGAGCGGCATTGCTGACCAGGGACGGTACGATTTTCACAGGCTGTAACGTTGAGAATACTTCTTATGGGCTGTGTATTTGTGCTGAACGAACCGCGATGTGCAAAGCCGTCTCCGAGGGCCATCAGGAATTCCAAGCGATCGCTGTTTCCGCTACGCCGTTCGCAACGCCCTGTGGTGCCTGTCGACAGTTCATTGTCGAGTTTGGAAAGCAGATCGAAGTGATTTGTGTGGACGCGAATGATCGGTCCAATGTAAAGTCTTGGATGATCGACGAACTGATCCCAGAAAACTTCAAGTTCTGAACGCTGTTGAGATGTGAGATGTGTGCTGGACGCTCCGTGGCCAGCGTTGCTTTTCAAAACGTCAAATTCTGTTCGCTTTTTTTGAGATCTAAACTGAGAAATGATTGGCGGCTTGTCGTGAGCAATCGTCTTACTCATTAAGTGTCTGATTCTGGTTGGGCGTCGGGCTGGGAATTTGACTCAGACTCTTCCACTGGTTCTGAAACAGTTTCTGGATTTGAACTTGATTCAACTGGCGGTGTGTCGCTCACTCCAGTTTTGTTCGCTGTTGCTACGTCGGACATTGAACTATCTGTAATTGCTTCGGGTGGCAACGCTTTTTCGACGACGGCAGCCCCTACTGCATCGCCAAACGCGTTAACGGCGGTACGAAACCGATCAAGCAGCCAGTCGACTGACAAGATCAAGCCAACGTATTCGACCGGCAATCCAACCGCGTTTAGTACGATCAGCATTGTGACTAGTCCGGCTTCAGGAATTCCTGCCGCACCGATCGCTGCCAACGTTGCGGTGAGTGCGATGACGACTTGATTTGCAAGCGATAAATCAAAACCGATCGCCTGAGCAATAAAGATTGCGGCTGCGGCTTCATAAAGCGCAGTCCCGTCCATGTTGATCGTGGCACCAAGTGGGATGACGAACTCGGTGGATCGTTTGGAGATTCCGGCTTTGGATTCAGCACACTCAAGAGTGACGGGGAGCGTCGCTGATGAACTGGCAGTTGAAAACGCGGTCAGCAACGCCTGCGACATGTGCATCATGAAACGATAGGGATTCTCTCGGCGAACGATCCAAAAGATTAAAGGAAGCGTTAGGAACGCGTGAATGCCTAGGCCTGCCAACACCGTCGAAAAATACCAACCGATCCGACCAAGCTCTTCGAGAAACTCGCCTTTGGCTTGAGCCTCCCCGAATCGTGATGCGACCAGACAATAAATTCCTATCGGGGCGATGTTCATCAATAATAGAACGAACGCCATCAAAGCGCGATTCGCCTGTTCAATAAATGTCGTTATCGAGCTGACTTGTTCGCCCATGGTGGTCAGCAAGCCGCCGAAGACGATCGAAAATATGATCAGCGGTAACAGGTTGGTTTCGGCTGCGCTGACGAACAAGTTGTCTGTGACCAACATGAGCAGCAGATTTTTCAGGATGGTTTTTACGCCAGGCGTCTCGGCCTCGCCCGATGGTAGATCTTTGAAAACAGTGCTGACTTCTTCTTCACTCATTCCCGTCAATTTTGACAACGAATCCAACATTTTATCGCGTGGCGAATCGACTCCGGTGCCTCGGTACTCTGCGAGGGTTTCAGCGTCGACAGTTCCCACGCCAGGCTGAATCGCGTTGACGACCAAAAGACCCGTGACGACGGCCAGTACCGTTGTGCAAAGGTAATAGACGATCGCAGCGCCACCGGGTTTGCCAAGTTTTCGAACGTCGCCCATTCCTAAGATGCCACTAATGACTGACGTTACCACGAGCGGAACGACCATCATTTTGAGCAAGCGAAGAAAAATCTCACCACCAATCTCGGTGCCCATCGCGAAGGTTGGGGCGAGAAGAGCCGTTGCGATCGCGAGAACGATGGCGATGCAGATCCAAAGAGTCAAATGTCCGCCGTGCTTTTTTTCTTTGTTTGTCATGGCCGCTATCCTATCGGAGTTTGGGCCTGGGGCAAAACAAGTCTTCGTAGGGGCTACCGGACGCCAATAAAAAGCGCGAGCAACACGGCAAGTGAAAGCCGCCGCTAAATGTGTAATAGTTTTTGAACGTTGGACGTAGAGCGTTTAGCACACAGTTGTTATCGCAGTATGCCGTACATCATTCCGGCCATGCAGGCTGTCATGCAGGCGGCAAGCATGCCGCCAAACATGGCTCGCAAACCTAGTTGTGCCAGGTCGCTTCGGCGGCTTGGTGCTAATGGTCCGATGCCTCCGATTTGAATTCCAATTGCGCCGAAGTTTGAGAATCCGCACAACGCGTACGTCATGATGATTTCAGTTCGCTCAGAAATTGAAACTGGGTTGTTTTCAGCATCCATAACTTTGCCCGCCATGATGTCGCCCATCTCCGAGTAAGCCACGAACTCGTTAAGCACGACTTTCTTTCCAAGCAATTCACCGGCAATGGCGCAGTCGCCCGTTTCGATGCCCATGATCCAAGCCAGTGGATAGAACAAGGCCGCGAACAGGTTGTTCAACGACCATTGAAGGTCGACTGGAGTTACGACGACAAGATTGATCAAGTATTGAACTAGCTCGCCAAACCCAGCCAGCAATGCGTTGGCCATCGCCAGCAAAGCGAGAAACGCGATCAGCATCGCGGTAATGTTGATTGCCAATTGAACGCCGTCGCTGGCTCCGATTGCCGCAGCCTCAATGACGTTGGTGGCTGCGTTGTCGGGTTCTTTTTCGATTGTTGTGACTGCGGCTGTGGTTTCTGTTTCCGGCTGCATGATTTTTGCGATCACCAATGCCGCGGGAGCCGAAATGATTGATGCGGTCAATAAATGTCCGGCGCTGATGCCGCTAAAGACAACGAAAATCGCCATCAGGCTACCGCTGATCGTGGCAAATCCGCCCACCATCAACGCGTTCAACTCACTGCGGGTCATGTTCTCAACAAAAGGGCGCACTACAAGCGGAGCCTCTGTGTGACCGACCAAAACGTTGGCGGCAGCGGCCATACTTTCTGGTCCAGATGTACCCAATGTTTTTTGCATGACCCACGACATGAGCTTGATCAAAATCTGCATTACGCCGAGGTAGTACAAAATCGACATCAACGATGCGAAAAAAATCACGGTCGGCAGAACACCAAACGCGAAAGTTTTTAGCAGCTCAAGTGGATCACTTTTGGAACCGTTGGCTCTGAAAACGAAAGAGGAGCCTTCTTCGACGTACTTGTTTATTGATTCGAAGAACGAGTTGACGCCGGCGAATAAAATTCCGTTGGGGTAGGTGGCGATTCGAATGTCACCATTGTCGTTGGTGATGACTTTTGTAAGCGCTGCTTCGGTTGTTTGGGAGTCTTCGAGGGCTTTTGAAGCGGCTTCGAATGATTTGAATTCTGTTTTGGCTAAAACGTCATCAAGGCGGGTGACCGGAAAATTTCCAGCTTCGACCGCAGTTTTGACTTCTCCAAAATCAGAAAACTGTTTGTTGAAAGTCCAGTTTTGCGACTGAAACAATACCGCGGCAAATACGGCCTGAAGTGCGATGCCGATTACTACCAATCGCCAATTGACTTTAGTGCGATGCGAACTGACCAGCCACGCCAGGCCGATCATGACAAAAATTCCCAACAGGCTGATGAGGTTTAAGTGGTTCACGTCGACCCTTGTGTTGATTGAAAGGAAACGGTTGGAGGCATTGAAGGAAGGGTTGGGATATTGAGATGGACATGGAACCCAGCTCAAGAAATGTCTGATTTATGTGAGCGTCAATCTTGCATTTCAATTCGAGCTCACTGACTCGATGCTAGTTCTCTGACTCTGAGCTTTCGTCTAAGTCATCAATAAGATCGGGGTCAGAATCATCGCGTTTTTCCGAAACCGGGACGGGTGTTTGGACTTGTGGGATTCCGTTTTCGTCCGATTTTAACGGAGGAAGTTCGTAAGTTCGTTTCTCGTCCATTACAGAAATTTCATCCATTTCGGTTTCGTCAACGTCTTTACGCAGCAATAAGTAAACGGCCGATGCCATGCACCAGAACAGTCCATAGATAAACGCTGCGGCAAGTGTTTTGAATAAAGCTTCCCAAAGGCCGATAATGTTCTGGCCAACTTTGAGCGTTGTCCAGGCTTTCGGTTCTTGGCCTTCAGCAATTGGCGGAACGATATCGCCCCGAATCAAGTCGACGCGATCGGCAGAAACCACATTGGTGCCCCATGACGTCGTCCAATAGCTCATGTTGACCACGCTGTCCGTCAAACTGGAAACGATCAGCCAGCAGAAACCGCCAAACAGAATTGCGATTAGAGAGTAAAACAAATAGTTGAGCGGTTTTTGAAACGTGTAGGCGTAAGCACGCGTCATCGCGTCGAATGAATTCTGGCTTTCACAACCGACGCTGGAAATCATTAGTGGCCAGCCAAACATCAGGCCCAGCAGCAGCAAACCAATGATGAGTGAAAACGCCAGCACGACGAACCAAATGATGCTGATCAAAACGACTCCAATATCAAAACTCATCAGGAGCCCGATAATAAACGTCGGAATGCAAATCACACCGATAGCCAACAGCGGAATTCCAACGGCTCCGGCAGCGGACCGCCATTTATCAAATGCAAACTCAAACGCATCGTCCAATCCGGACTGCTCGTTTCGAGTCAATCGAAGCAGGCAAATTCGCGTGATCGCAACACCAATGAATGACCAAACTAGAATCGACCAAGTGCATCCGAGTAAAAAGTACAGAAATCCGCCCAGTCCCCAATTGCCATCGAACAGAAAATTGAAAGGGCGAACGAACTGTTGAAAAACCATCCGAGGACCGCTTAACGGCGCACCTAAAAATTTGATCGAATCTGTTTGGGTTTGGCGTTCCTCGAATACAGCACGATAAGGGCTGCGATTGACTTCGACGATTTCCATAAAGATCGGATTTTCGCGCATTTCTTGCGTGACGAAAAACGATTCGCTCAACAACCAACCCATCGGCATGAGCACAACGCCAAGCAACGCGAAAGCGAGTACGCTGACACTGGCCGCGACGGGGAGTGTCTTGAAAATAACTGTCCAGGGGCAGAGGTCGCTCCAAGAAATTTTTTGAACGATGACGGGTTGTTCAGCCATGGGTAGTCGGTTTCCAAATGTTGCTTGAACTTGGTTGTTGCTGAGCTGGCGTTGGCTTGATTGCTTGGCTGGCGCTTGGCAAAGGTAATCAGAGAATCGCGGCTATTATAAATGCGTCTCAGCCGTTTAGAACCGCCAGAGCGGGGTTCAGGAAGATATTTTCACGCGTTGTTCGGGCAAAGTCGTTTAATGGCACGCTTTGCTGGCGCAATGATCCCTCCAACGTTCGTATGGAAGCAATTGCTGTGACGCTGGTCCTTTAGTTTGGAAAGAAACCGCCCCAGTCCTGATAGTCTTGATCGTGAGCTTGGGCTGATTGGCGTTAAATCAAATTGGCGTTAAATCAAATTTGGAATTGTTCGCGTCGGCAAAACTGAAGCTGCAAAACTGCACCTGCAAAACTGAAGTTGGCAAATTTTACCCTCGCACCACAATTCAAAACTGGTTGCTTGGAAGCCGCGTGCCTAGGGATCGTCGCTCCAAGGGTCGTCTTCTTCGATGCCAAAGTTATCCACCGTGGACTCGCCTTCGGTTGGGAATCCGTAACTCTCGTTCAGCCACATTCCCAAATCGACTTGCTGACACCGCTTGGTGCAAAACGGCATGTGCTTGGTCTCGGATCGAAAAAATGGCTTGCCACAATAAGAGCATTTCAATTCAGCCTCAGGCTTGGGAGCAGATGGCTGCGCGTTTCCGGGAGATGAATTTCCACTCACGTTGCCCGGGTTGGTTTGGCCCATCGAATTTCCGCTTTCAGAATCTGAGGAATGGTCGTAATGCATGTTTTGTCGGCCGCCTAAAATTTTGATGCAAGAAAAATTTCTGCGATTAATTTGACTTGGCTTTGCAAAAAAATCAACAACCAAATTTACGTTGGTTCTTTTTCAAGATCAAATTTTTTAGGATTCGACAAATGAGGATGAATAAGCCGATTTGGTCAAGTTTTCGACTAAGCATTTCACAACTACTAAGCGTTATTGGATTTAGGTTTGTGCTAGCCAATCGCTTCAAAAAGACCAACAAAATGCCGAGATAGACCTCTGCAACAAGTCGACCTTGCCAAGGGGCGTAGATTCTTGATAAACGTTATTGTTCTATCCTCTGAGCCCCCGTTGTAGTCGCTTGTTTACCTTATCTGTGCCCCGCCGAGAACCGTGTCGAAGTTTAAAATTTACATCTTGAATCGGTTTGCAGCCAAAAGCTCCATCTACAACAGTTGGATGTCTGGCTGTCCGTACCCGTGTGAGATTGTTGAAACGTCAGCTATTGATTGGCGCGTGCCCGATGACGCTGGAATTGTTGTAACGCATTTACATTATCGTTGGGAAGAAATTTCTGCACTTCGGCGGATTTACGAAACGACGCGAGTTCCGATTTTGATTTTGACGGACGGAATACTTGAGTATCGAAACACCTGGGAGAATCCCAATGTTGCTGACGGCGCATTTTTTAAGCCGTTGATGGGGCACAAGCTTGCCTGCATTGGACGAGCCCAAGCACGTACGTTGGAATCGTGGGGCAACGCTGGAAAGTGTGAGGTCGTGGGAATGCCAAGGTTGGACGCCGCCTACGACGAGGAGTATTTGCCAGTTCAAAATGACGGACCCTTTCGATTGTTGGTTGCAACGGCGAACACCCCCGCGTTTACACCAGAGCAACGCAGTAAGGTCATTCAGTCAATTCGACACTTGGAAGAGCGAATCGAATTTGGCGCTCCCGTTGGCGGTCGAGAAATCGAGGTCACTTGGCGATTGACTGACGGGTTGCATGATGAGCTTGCGTTAAAGAAACAAGATCAGGATCAGGAGCAAATTGCGGAGATGGCGTCGGTTCCACTTTCTGATGCGATTGAGCTGGCCGATGCCGTGATCACAACGCCGTCGACGCTTTATCTCGAGTCTGTGATGAAGCATCGGCCAACAGCGATTCTCGATTACAGTAATTCGCCGACTTACGTACCGTCGTCTTGGACCATTTCGGCTCCGTTGCACATGAACGAAGTGCTTTGTGAGCTTGAGAATCCTCCTGCTGCGAAAATGCTTTTTCAGGAATCGGTCTTCCGTGACCAGTTGGAACATGGCAACAGCAAGAGCCGTTTGTACGCTTTGATTCATGAGATGATAAAAGCCGGGCAAGTCGCAAGGCAGACGCAAAATTCAATTGTGCTTCCGCCAAGGATCCTTTCTGATCCGCAGCGAGGCATTCAAAAAGTTGAATCGAATTTTGAAACGTCGGTTCTGTTTCCGGGTAATTCTTCGTTTCGAATTTTGGAAGTCGAACGGCTTCAGCAAGAGCTCAGTCAAGCCATTGCAAGGTTAGGTCAGTTGCCGATGGAGTTGGACGCGAAAGAGGTTGACGTCCTGGCAAAGAACCGAGATCTTGAACGCAAGGAAGTCCATATCCAGCGATTGTCCGGTGTGTTGTCCGAAACGGAAGAACGGGTTGAACAGGCGAGGTTGCGCGAGCAGGCTCATGCGGAAATCGTGGCGAGTAAACACGCTGATATTGAGAAAAAGAACGCTCACATTGAATCGTTAAACCAGTTGTTCAATGAAGCAAATGCGACAGTCAAAGCGCTGCGAGCAGAATTGATCGGGCAGAAAATTCAGTATCAAGAATCGCAACGCCGTTTGGCGGTCGTGAACAACCGGCTGAATTCGATTCAGAAAAATCAGATCGCGTGACTGGGGCTTCGATGTTTTTTGGATCCCGCGAGCCGTGAAGGATGTTGTTGAAGATCTGGTGCTGCAGGGGCCTTAACAAGATGCGATACCGGTTATTGGGCGTTTGCACATTCCAATTTGGGTTTGAGAGTGGTTTTTTGCTCAGGTTCGAGCGTAGGTTCCGCACTGTCACTGATAATGATGCAATCAATGTCCGCCTAAATCCGACTAAAGCATCGCTTTCGCGTTTTCAAGCAAATTGCCCGCGCGGGTGAGGCAGGATTCGACCTCATCAACATAGCCATCGGCTCCCGCTGACCAAGCTCGATTGACGGCTCTTTCTGCAGCGGCAAACTCAGTCATCACGTTAGCGTATTCAGGCAGCCCTTTCTCGCCAATGATACTTTCGCGTGCTTCCACAAACGCGTTGAAGTCCTCGGCACAAGTCGAATCGATCTGGGCTGTGATCTGAGTGGGAGCCAGATTCGGCAGGTCGTGTTTCAGGTTGGCAACGGATTTCGCAAGTCGCTCGATGGTCGGCTTCAGCGTTTTATATTCGGCTTGAATTTTTTCGCCTTGGTCGGCTGAAGATTTTCTCCCAGCGCGAAAAATGGCAATGCCAATGGCACCTATGACAATCGATGCAATAAACCAGGGCCAATTGATTGTTGACCATTCGTTTGGAACTGACTTAATTTGGAACACAGAGGCTAACGAACCGGAGAGAAATCCAGCCCACAGCAAAACCTGTCCGACGATTATTTGTCCATTCATGATTTTTCCGTGGGTTGACTATCCAACAATAAAGACTTTGAAAACTGCAATTCCGACGCCGATTAATGCCTCGCCGACGATTAAACCAGCGGCCAGAGGAATGCCGACTTCTTCGCTAAAACGGTTGCCTGCGAATTTGTTGACAATGATTCTTAAAAGACAGCCAATCGAATACGTCAAAACGATGTTAAACGGCATGTAGAAACCAAGTGCGACGAGAACGCCAATGCCCCCGAGTCCACTTGCCGCTAACATAAAACCAAGCGTTCCACCGGCGAGGTAGCGATAGACCGGCACGTCCTTGTTGACGATGCCTTCAATGACCGACGCAAGTGCTTGGGCTTGCGGGGCGGGCAGTTCGTCTGTGCCGATGCCTTTTGTTTTGTGAAGCGCCAACATCAAAAAGATCACGATGATCGGGCCAAGCCAAGCACCAATGAACTGTGCGATTTGTTGTTTCTTTGGCGTCGCACCGACCAGATAGCCGGACTTCAGATCCAGCATCATGTCGCTCGCCTGGGAAATGGCCAAACAAATTGCTGCACCCACGACGAGCGAGGCGAGAATCGTTCCCGGTTTGTCGAGACCGGCTTGAGCGATGACGATCAGAATCGTGACCGCGATCAATGTCATTCCAGAAAGTGGCGACCAGTTTGTACGCCCAATACACTCCGCCACGATGACCCCTGCGATCCAGATCCAAAGCGTGCCCAGGACTGCCATAAGAACGGCGAGTCCAATCGACATGTTGTCTACGGAGCTGTAGGCCAAAAAAATGAGTACGCCCATCCCGCCGATGACTGCCATGAACAGCATCCAAATCGGCATTTCGTCATCGGCTGCACTTCCCGATGATCTATCTGCTGCCGAGCGTCGCATCGAACCAATGGCACTGAGGATTAGCGGGAAAGCCAGGAGGATTCCACCGAGGGCCGCGCCGATTAGCATGCCAATGCCGGTGGGTTTGAAGAGTTTTTTGTTGAGCTTTCCCGGAACGCCGTTGTAATTTTTGCTTGCGGCACTGGCCGACAAAAGGCTCGCTCGAGCGTCGTCGCTTAATGACGATTGCGACTTGATGAAGTCCATCAAGTTTTTCGCGTTTGACTCGGAGCGAATTGTTTCCGCGATTGCTGGATCCAATCCCGCGAGTGTTTGGGTCGCTTGATCGAGCGTTTTCAGTCCTGCGTGTTTGCTGAGCTTTTTGGAGAGTGGGGCCAACAGCTCTGGCATCTCAAAATTGGGGTCGGATGCTGCCCTATCAGTAAATGCTTTGACTTCTTCGGGGTTTTGGGAACGCCAGTCGGTTTCGATGGCTTGGATTGCTTCGTTTAGGACAGGAGCAAGAGTTACGGAACTTGCTAACAATTGGCCAAACGTCTTGGCCGGTTTCGGCTCTTGGGGACCTTTTGATTCCTCGGAAATAGGCAGGCCAGTTACAGGGATTCCAGTGGCCGTTGAGAGGCGGGTTACTAAATCTGGATTTGACGCAAGTGTTTCGAATGATTTTCGAAACAAGTCATTGTCGGAAACAACGGATTGTCGAACGGTTGGATCGATCAGCGTTTTCACATCATTGGCGGCGTACATCGACATGATCGGAGCAAGCATCCAGTAACAGATGAAACCTCCGGCTCCAAACCAAAAACCGCCTCGCCCCGACAGGAATCCAACACCGACGGTCATTAACGATCCATAGAGTGTCAGGTTGAGCATTGATGGTAGGCCGTAAGTTTGGCCAAGGTAGATGTCGTGATCATCGTTGGCACCGAGGTTGGTGATCCATAGATAAACGGCGGCAGAGAAAACACTGGCAGCGAGAAGCAGGCCGGCTTTCTTCATTCCAGCACCTGGCGATTTCAAAATCGTGGCGACCGCGATCCCGCTTGGGTAAGGCAATCGTTGAAAGTCGATCATCTGTTTGCGAAGTGGGATAACGAACGCTAGACCGATGAAGGCTCCTGCGATGCAGGAAAAAATCATCAAAGCGATGTCGAAATTGGCCACGGATTCAAGCCCAGGTCTTTGGCTGAGAATTAGCAAGGCGGGAACGGAGAACATGATTCCCGAGGAAGCACCATTGACCGATGACGCGACGGTTTGGTTGATGTTGTTTTCGATGATACTCGTGCGGCCCATCAAGCCACGTAAAATTCCCCAACCCAGAATCGCGGCAAGCTCGGATCCTTCGATTGAGAATCCAAGAATCAATGCGGCGTAGCTAATCGAGACGGCGATAACCGAGCCAAGAAACCAGCCGACGATCACGGCCGGCCAAGTCATTTCTGGATAGGCTCCTCGACGGATGATTTCTCCGTTGCGAGTTTCTTTTTCGTTTGCAGACGCCATGAAACTTTTCCGTGATTTAGAGTCGACGTGTTTGGCGGACAGTTTAATGGAAAAATATTGGGCTCGAAACTATTGCGGCATAAAAAACGTGATCAATTGCTATACGCGAGGGGCGTCGCTGACGGTGAGAAACATATGAGGGCACGCTGTTGGATCGGTGATGGAAAACACCGCGATAAAAGTTCGTTTGGTTCCATGGTTTTCTCAGTAGAGGATGGCTTGCACGGGTTTCCTCGGTGAATCTGATGCTAAATAATATGTGGGAGGTTTAGCAATCTCTCGAATCCAAATTTGGAGCTGTTTCGGGCTCAACAAATATCCGCGTGGGCTTCGTTTTGAATTTAGGATGATTTTCATTGGCTGATTTTTGTACCAACCGCAGTGTCCGTGATATCAACGGCCGTACAACTGTTGGTAAACAATGCCTGAACAAGTGGTTTTGAAAATTGAGCGGGAACGGCTGATCACTTCAACTACGATGCGTTTTTACAATCGAATTCGAATCAATCAATCAAACTGAAAAACGGTATGACCAAACCAAAGACCTTCATTGACCGGATGGAAATCGCGCGGGATTGGTTGCCACGGTATACCGGAATGCCAATTGATCAATTTGGCGATTACATTTTGCTGACTAATTTTGATTATTACGTCGAGCAATTCGCTTTGAAATTTGATTGCGAAATTTATGGCGAGGGAAAACCAATGCAGGCTGCGACGAACTCTGCTGGTTTGTCGATTGTGAATTTCGGGATTGGTTCAGCCAACGCGGCGACCATCATGGACTTGTTAATTGCCCGTGATCCAGAAGGCGTATTGTTTCTTGGAAAGTGTGGTGGGTTAAAAAACTCAACTGAGATTGGGCATTTTATTTTGCCGATCGCCGCCATTCGCGGAGAAGGAACGAGTTCGGATTACATGCCACCTGAGGTCCCTGCCCTGCCCTCATTCAAACTTCACAAGTTTGTTTCGGAGTACTTGGTTAAACAAAATCTTGAATACCGAACGGGAGTTATCTACACGACCAACCGGCGGCTTTGGGAGCACGATCAGGAGTTCAGGCAAAAACTTGAGCGTATGACGTGTATGGGTATCGATATGGAAACGGCGACTTTATTTATCGTTGGCCACTACAACGAAATTTCGCGAGGTGCGTTGCTGTTAGTTTCTGATGTACCGACCACGCCTCAGGGGGTGAAAACGGAGGCTTCTGATGAATACGTCACCAACAATTGGGTCGACATGCATTTGGATTTGGGGATTCAGGCGATGACTGAAATCGGAGAACGTGGCGAGCAGATTCGACACTTTCGATATTGATATTTTTGGGAAGTGTCTTCTTTGGAGGACACGCCGTTGTCATTGAGGAAGATTTATCGGATTCATGCCTGGACGGGGCTATGTTCGATTTGAGCTGTCTATTGGCCCCTTAGTCGCGTTTTCGTCCCCGCGTGACTTAGAAGATCCCTATAACCCGAACTCGAAAATCGACGTGAACTAAATCGCTCACCTCCTGTCCGTAACAGTTAGCTATAATTAAGGGTTGCCTTGGAACTGTGTCATTTTCAAATCTGACGCGTCAAAAGGCATCACGGTTTTTGGAAACCACAGAAATTATGGCGTCCAAATAAAAAACTGTAACAACTCATGCTTTCAGGTGCGGTGTAACAAAAGCCACTGCGTGCTAAATGACTGAAGCGACCATATCGTCCGTCGAACAACAATTTGTCCTCCCGCTTTTTGGTGCCAAAGATCAGCACCTTCGAAGGCTGCGCGAAAAATTCGAAGTCAACATTACCCATCGAAACGGCCAAGTCCGGATCTCTGGCGAAAGCGAAGACGCCGTTGCCAAGGCGACTGACGCGATTGAACAGCTGACAGAGATCGTACGCCGAAAAGGCAATCTGACTCCTGCACTCTTTGATGAAACGATTGCTCGAGTCACGGGCGAAGCGGCTCCTCGTCAACCGATCACTGCGATTGAAACATTGCAAGTCGGCAAAGAGATTCGTCCGCGAACTGCTGGTCAGGCGACGTATGTTGATTCGATGCGAAAAAATGATTTGGTGTTTGCCGTAGGGCCAGCTGGTTCCGGTAAGACTTATCTCGCTGTCGCAATGGCTGTGGAAGCGTTAAAGAATCAGTCGGTTCGCAGGATCGTTCTCGTTCGTCCGGCCGTCGAAGCTGGCGAAAGTCTGGGCTTTTTGCCGGGTGACTTGCAAGCGAAAATCAACCCGTACTTGCGTCCGCTTTTGGATGCGATCCACGAGATGATTGGCTACGATCAGGTGCAGCAGTTGATTCAAAGGGACGTAATTGAGGTTTGTCCATTGGCGTATATGCGTGGTCGAACGCTCAATGAGGCTTTTATTATTCTTGATGAAGCCCAAAACACCACGATTGCCCAGATGAAAATGTTCTTGACGCGGATGGGGAAGGCCTCGAAGATTGTGGTTTCCGGTGACCATACGCAAATCGATTTGCCACCACGAACCAAAAGTGGCTTGATCGACGCGCTCGAGCGTTTGAACGAAATTGAAAGTGTTGGCATAGTTCATATGTCGGCTGAAGATATTGTTCGACATCGCTTGGTGACCGACATTGTGCGTGCCTACGATGGTGAAAGTCATGAAGGCAACGAATTGGGTTAACCGAACACGACGCCGCATTGATTTGTGGTGTCTTCCTGATTCAAACGTGCTTAAGTAACAACACTTGAAAGCCACCTCATTGATGTCCAACGCTTCGTCCAGTCGTAACAAGTGGATGACTCCTGCGCCGAAGGCTCCCCTGACGAAAGTATGGGAATTCCTCAAACGTTCCGATGTTTGGGCGCGAATCGGATTGTGTGCTCTCACTGCAACCATTCTCTACGTCGTGATGTTTGGGTGGGAACCACCGTTTCCTTATCGCGTTCGCCAGGCACCACTGCGCGACCTGCATGCACACACGGCGTTTGAGTATTACGATTTCAAAGCGACCGACGAAGAGCGAGATCGCAAGCGTAGGAACTTTTTGTGTTTCTATTCCAACGATACGCAGCCGCTTCAGCAGCTTCGCCAGGGCTTGATCAACGACGTGTTCAAAATAAAGCTCAAGGATTTTGCCGAAGTTCAAAGCGACAATGTTTGGTCCAAGTTTTTCCCAGAAGGCGCCAACGACGATCCTACGACTGCGGCGGATGAACAATCGTTTAATCTGTTTCGAGAGGCGATCACTGGCGATGACAAACTGGAGTTACTAGACACCGCCATTGCCAAAGCATTTTTGGAAGTCGAACAGAACGGACTGCTCAAGGACCTCGCCCATGATGTGGGTGAAGGCAATATGCAGGAGATCGAAGTCTTTCGAAAAGGCAATTTCGAAGACCGGCATCGCGTCAAGGTTGAGGACGTTCACTTTGCAAATGTGGCTGACCTTTTAAAAGAACGCTTGGCTGACGAGATAGGCAAGGAGGCAGACGCCTATACCGACCCGCAGTTGGTTGCCGAGCGGATGTTCTACTGGCTCAAACCGCAGCTTCCCGAGACGTTGACTTGGGATGAGACGAATTCCAAAAAGGGAGCCGAAGAAGCAATCAGCAAAGTCAAAATCGTGATGAAGAGGATTGAGCCGGGCGACCAGCTCGAGCAACAAAACAGTCGCGATCTGGATTTGCGTGGAATTAAAGGCGGCGTAGCGCTCGACAAGCAAGACATCGAGTTGCTTCGTGCTGAACACTCGGCATTGATCAAATCAGAAAGCGTCTCCACGAAAGTCGTTCGGTCGTTGATGTTTTTCGGTTTGTTTGCGGCAGTGTTCTCAATGATCTGCCAATACCTTTTTTACCGCGACCGACATTTGCTTGACGATCTAAAACAGTTTGCCATTTTGTTGGGCCTGATGTTGGTCACATTGACTGTGGCCTGGGTTGTTTCGCTGAGCGATGAATGGCGGTCGGAAATTGTCCCAATTACGATTTTCGCGATGACGATCGCGATTGCGTATCACATCGAGTTGGCAATGTTGATGGGCACTGCGGTGGCGCTAGTGTTCACAGTGGTTCACGGATTTGGGTTGGGGGAGTTTGTGATTTTAACAGCGGCGTCGTCTTCAGCGGCGATGATGTGTCGCACGATTCGAAGTCGCACCAAACTGGTCAACGTTGGTTTGGTGGTGGCTGCAGTGGTTTTCCCGACAGTGATCGGCGTGAATTATCTGCTTGGTCAACCGCTTGCTTGGCCGTTGATTACGGATGCACTTTGGTTTGCCGGTGGCGGCGGCATGGCGGGTTTGGTGATGACCGCACTGTTACCATTTTTGGAGCGTTGGTTCGATATTCAAACGGACATTAGTTTGCTTGAACTGAGTGACGCGAACCATCCACTACTCAAGGAGCTCGTTCAGCGTGCTCCGGGAACTTATAACCACAGTATTAATGTCGCCTCGATGAGTGAAGCCGCAGCCGATGCTGTAGGAGCCAATGGTTTGCTGTGCCGTGTTGGTGCTTATTTTCACGACGTTGGAAAACTGCGAAAGCCAGAATACTTTATTGAAAATCAGGCTGGTGGCCCCAATAAGCACGATGATCTCGTTCCGACGATGAGCACGTTGGTCATTATTGCCCACGTCAAAGACGGTGTTGAAATTGCCCGAACCCATCGGTTACCACAGCGGATCATTGATTTGATCGAACAGCATCATGGGACGACATTAGTCGAGTATTTCTATCGCCGAGCCGCGAAACAGCAAGAAGAACAGAACAATGGTGAAGAAACTAATCAGCCATTGGACGAAGCCGATTTTCGCTATTCAGGGCCGAAACCTCAAACCCCCGAGGCTGCGGTGATGATGTTGGCGGATACTGTGGAGAGCGCCAGTCGTGCCCTTCGCGAGCCTGCTCCGGCGCGAATCGAAAACCTCGTTCGTGAGATTGCCAAAAAGAAATTTGATGACGGCCAGTTCGAAGAATGTGATATTACGATTCAACAACTGAACACGATCCAGGAATCTTTGATAAAATCTCTGAACGCGATGTATCATGCTCGCGTAAAATATCCCGAACAACAGTCAGACTAAAATTTCATTGGACGTTTTGTCGGTCAAGGTCGGGTGAAGATCACGCTCGGTAACAACTCAATTTCGCATCGCCAATTGAACCAACCACACAAAATTGAAATCGCTAATGAACAATCGCAACCGATTGATAGTGACCCTTTGATATCTGCGGTCAAACTGATCCTGAATGACCACTCAATTGAGAAATCAGAAATCAGCATTGGGATTGTCGATGATCCAGCGATGCGTGCTTACAACAAACAATATCTGAACCATGACTACGAGACAGATGTACTGAGTTTTGTGTTGGATTGGGATGAAACGATTGGTGCGTTGTCCGGTCAATTGATCGTCAGCACAGATACAGCTGAGACGATGGCCAGCCAATATGGCTCAACGATGCAGGAAGAGCTGCTGTTGTACGTGATTCATGGAACGCTCCATTTGGTTGGGTACGACGACAAAGATCCGGCTGACGAAACCGAAATGCGAGATGCTGAGAAACAGTATCTGGCAAATTTTGGCGTAGAGCACCGATGGGGTGCCAGCGAACAAGAACAAAATGCGATCGACGATAAAGCTGCTGGCTCTGAGTCGAACTCCAAGGGAAATAAAAGGTCTGATGACGGCGAGGTGCCTTTATAATGTCAGCCATTTTGTTCTGGAGTATGTTGGGTGGTTTTGCTGTGACAACCGTAGCGGCGATCGCTTCGGTTGTGCTGAACGAAGTCGCTTGGCATGAGCTTGAAGAGTATTGCAAGCAAAAAAAGCAACCTGAATTGTTCAGTCGCATTTTCGATCTTCGCGACCAGCTTGCACTTGGGGCCGGCATTTTGCAGATGATTGCTACCGCGGTTGCCGCAGTTTGTATGGCCGGTTGGCTGCTTGATACGCGGAAAATTTCCGAGCTCAAGGTTGTCGATGTGATTTCGATTGTCGGGCTGACGGCATTTTGTCTGGTCTTTACAGGCAGTTGGATTCCATGGGCTGTCGCGCGGATTGGGTCGGTTCGATTTTTGTTTCGAACCTGGCGTGGTTGGTGGGTCGTTTCGTCATTGGCGTGGCCGTTAATGGTCGGTGGACGTTTGGTCGCCACCAGTTTTGCCAGGGCGACCGGGCAAGACGACGAAGACGAGGATGAAGAAGAAGCGTTCGAAGACGAAATCCTTTCGATGGTCTCTGAGGGCGAGCAAGACGGATTCCTCGAAGCCGATGCCCGCGACATGATCGAGGGAGTCATGGAGCTGGACGACAAAGACGTCGCCGCGGTGATGACTCACCGTTCCAATGTTCATGCGATGGAGGAATCGACCGAGTGGGAGGAAATGCTTCGTTCGGTTGTCGAATCGGGGCGGACACGGATTCCTGTTTACAAGAAAAAGATCGACAACATCGTTGGGATTTTGTTTGCCAAAGATCTTTTGCGCGAATCGCTTCGCAGTGAAAGTAAACGTCGATCTCTCAACAAACTGCTTCGCGATCCTATGTTCGTTCCTGAATCAACCTTGCTGGACGAAATGCTCAGCAAATTTCTTCACGTTCGAACGCATATGGCGATCGTGCAAGACGAATACGGAGGGCTCGCGGGAGTCGTGACGATCGAAGACATTCTTGAAGAGATTGTTGGAGAAATCGTTGATGAGACGGACAAGGATTTGGGAGAAGATATCTCCATTCTCAATCCTGACCAAGCAGATGTTCTGGGGACCGTTCACATCGGTCGGTTGAATGAAACGCTGAGCCTTGACCTGCCAGAAGATGATAACTTCGATACCGTTTCTGGGTTGATCATGCATCAACTGAACGAGATCCCACGACCAGGCCACGAGCTCACCATTGGGCGAGTGCAGTTCAATATCCAAGAAGCCAATCGTCGGCAAATCAAGTCCGTTCGGGTCACAATTTTTGCCGAAGAGGTCAACGGCAACAATTAGCCCGAACAATTACGCGGCTATGTTTAATCGCCGCGGTTCAA
>JBGCDK010000105.1:0-78250 GCA_045105295.1 Mariniblastus sp. | reverse complement strand
GCGGAACAATACAAACTGCTAGAAGAAAAATTGTTCGCGCTTCACGAATACGAAAAAGGATCAAATCCTATTCGATCTAAACTGCTCCAACGTGCATTCACTCAGTCGCAAGAGAAAATTGCGAAGCTGACCAAAAATCTTGGCCACGAGATTGAGAACAACGAGTGCGAAGCAAACACCGAAGAGTCGATTGCAAACAAAAATAGCGATTCCCCAAAACCACAAGACGCGACGGATCCAGACGAAGGCACTGAGAAAATAACTGAACCCGAGGAAGGCGACGCAAAAGAGAATCCCGCCAAGGAGAAGCCCGCGGAGGGACACCCCCACCAGCCTGGTGAACCACAAAACGGTGGCGAATCAAGCGGAGAAAAACCTGACGGTGCTAACCAACAGCCTGATAAAAAACAGAACCCAACTCGAAAGCGCATCCAATCCGCGGAAGACAGAATGCGGAACGCGGAGAAAAAGCTTGACGATGCAAAGCGTGATGAAGCGATCGAAGAAATGAAGAAAGCCGAACGCGAGATGGCGGCCGCGAAAAAAGAGCTTGAAGAGATCCTAAGGCAACTTCGTGAGGAAGAAATTGAACGAACGTTGGCGATGCTTGAAGGCCGATTCCGAAAAATGCTTGAGCGCGAGGTTCGGCTGCTTGAGTCAACGAAAAAGTTGAACGACATCGTTCCCGAACAGCGAGCCACTGATTTTGAAATTCGCGCGGGCAAGCTTTCGCAAACCCAAGCGTCGATTGCCACCGAAGCAGCCCGAGCACTTTTGCTTTTACGAGAAGACGGATCCTCGGTCGCGTTTCCAGCAACCGTCGATGAGATGCACCAAGACATGTTGCAGGTCGCCAACCGACTTTCCTCTGCAAAGGTCGGACGAATCACGATCGAAATAGAAGAAGACATTGTTGACACGCTCAACTATCTTGTTGCCGCGCTGGTTCAAACCCAGCAAGACATGGAACGAATGAAGCGGCAATCCCAAAAGGGCAAGGCCGGCAATCCTGGCGACAAACCCTTGGTTGACAAACTTGCCGAGATAAAAATGCTTCGTGGACTTCAAGAACGAATCATGCGTCGCCACAAAAGATACGCCAGATTTCTTGACGACCCTGATGACCCAATCGGTGAAACGGATGATCCAGAAGTGCAGGCAGCACTCGATCGACTTGCAGAAAAGCAATCGAAACTGACTGCGATTGCCAGAGACATCGTCAATGAAAAGAATAAGTAGCACTTCCTCGGAACAGGACTATTCCCAGTAAATTATTTGCAACGCGTTTAACAAATTCTGACATGCCACAACCTAGCCCAACGCTTTCAAACCAATATCCAAAACGCCTTGCTGTAAAATGCTTTTGCCTCAAAGGCATTTTGACCGTGAGCGTGGTGGTATGGTCATCGCTGGGTCTATTACTCCCTCAGGCAAACGCTCAAGTTGAACTTGAAGTACCAAAATTGGCCGGGCCTACTGAAAGCCCGAATGATCTGGCACCACATTCAACTTGGCAGCCAGCGACTCAATTGGAAATCACAAACGCGTTTACTGTTTGGTTGGAAGAATCCGAAACGGACGAGTCTATTTCGAAGCGAGTTAAAACGTTTGTCGCCGAGGAAACATCAAGTTCGAAATCGGAGGTGGTGGATAAAGTGATCGATGGCATCGTGATCGCGCGACCTGAGGTAAATCAATTCCGTGAAACGCTTCGAAAGCAAAGATCTGGCGGACGTGCACCAGATTTTTCCAATCTCTTGGACAACCCTCAGGAGAAAGATTTCTTTCGCCAACACATTCGACTGTATTTCGCCCGATGGCTTGCACAGAACGAATTCCACGATGAAGCGATTCAGCAATTCGGAAAAATCGAGATCAAGAAAATACTCGATCCCGCCACGCTACTTTTTTACCGCGGACTGATGGAGCATCAACTGCTTCAGAAGGACAAATGTGTCAAAACAATCAACCGATTGCTTGAGAACACGGATATCATTCCACGCAGGTATCAAGTGCTTTCAAAATTGGTTCTTGCCGACATTCAACCGCTTGAGTCAGATTCGCTTGACGAAATTTCGAGAATGATGGGTGACATCAAACGCCGCACAGGACTTTACCGCAGCGGCAAATTGGTTCTCGAAAAAGAAGCGGAAGTCATCAAAAAGCTCGACAAGCTGATCGAGGACCTGGAGTCGCAACAGAAAGCCATGGAAATGGCCAGCAATACAACGCCGAGCAACCCGATGGACGACTCGAAACGAGCAGGTGGCAAGGGATCTGGCGAAACGAAAAACAAACGCCAGACCGATGGTGGTGATTGGGGTGACCTTCCGCCCGCCCAACGAGCCGCAGCACTTGCAGAAATGGCAAAGGACATGCCGCCCCACTACCGCGCGGTCATCGAAGAGTATTTTCGCCAACTCGCCAAAGAGAAATAGGCTGACGCAATTTGACTTTTTCAATCACAGAAAACATTCACTCACGCACCTCGTTCGTTTTTCCATACGCCGCCTTTGCAAGAGAATCCGAAGTTCAAATCATGAAATCACTTCTTCGTTCCTTGGCACTTTTCAGCATTCTCATCCTTATGTTAATCAGCAGCCCCAACCTGTTTGCTCAGGGCTCAAATGTTGAATTGAAGAACTCTAATGGTGAAACGACTAGCGGGCGGATCGTCTCAATCGAAATTGATTCTCTCACGATTGAAAATGAAACCTCAAAGAGTGCTTTTTCTTTTGATCAAATCGAATCAATTGACTTTGGTGTCACCGCTCAACTTCCGCCAGAAACTTCCACTGCGATCAACTTGCTCGACGGCTCCTCCATCAAAGCTGCTTCGTTCACTAAAAAATCTGGAACGCTCAGCACAGTCTTTCAATGCGATTTGAAACACGACATCAATTCGCGCTACATCGGTTCTGTAGTTTTCAAAAACTATGAGAACGAAATTGATTTGGCGAAACAATTTCGCGAGATTCTCAGGGACGACTCACGCGAGGGAGATGCTATCGTCGTTAATCGAGCCGGTGAGCTATCGACTGTTGAAGGCGTCTCAGGGGATTTAGTCGACGGCAAGATGGCGTTTTCAATTGGAGATCGAACGGCTCAAGTCGCACTGAGCAAAATGGAGGCGATTCTATTTTATCATGCGGACTCGCGAGATTATTATGCGAAAGCCATTTGCGAAGTCCTCCTGCCTGACCAAAGTCGAATTCTTGCGAGAAAGCTTGCTTGGAACGAGTCCCAACTAGAAGTAACCAGCGTTTGTGGTGCACAATTTCAATTTCCATCTTCAATCCTTTCCAAGGTCAATTTTTCCTTAGGCCGGTCGGTATTCCTAAGTGATCTTGCGCCGTCGACAAACGACTGGCAGCCGCTGATGGCCAGTTCGCGAATTTACGAGAAACTTCGAAAACTAAAACTGGCTCGAATCAACCAATCGTTTTCAGGACAACCGCTGAGCCTGAAGATCGAATCGAAAACGAAGCTTTCGTTTGCGGCTGAAAGAAAACAGTTTGAAAAAGGATTCGCGATTCACGCAGGTGGGAAACTCGCTTTTTCCCTCAAAGGCCAGTACGACCGTTTGACGGGTTTGGTCGGATTCGATCCTGAAGCCAACACCAGCGGCGATGTTTCTTTCAAGGTATTGATCGACGGAAATCTTGCGTTCGAGAAACGAATGGTTAACCAAAAAATGGATAATCCACTTGAATTGGACCTCGATTTAAAAGACGCCAAACGTATTGTGTTCCAAGTTGACTATCAAGACGCGAGATCCGTTGGCGATCAACTTCATTTGGTCAATTTGAAAGCCTCACAATGAAACTGATTTTCAATCTATTGATCGTTTTCAGTTCGATTGTTGGGCTTTCTTTCGTTGCCTCGTCTGTCCATTCAGATGAGTTGCCAGACGCGCTGATTAAAGCTCAACAGGCTAGGATCGAAGCCATCGCTCGCGCGAGCAAAACAGCGGTCGGCGTTTTCGGCCCCGGAAGTCGGGGAGGCGGAAGTGGCGTTGTCATTTCGCCAGACGGATATGCACTGACCAACTATCACGTGATCCAGTCCTGCGACGCGTTCATGAAGTGCAGCATGAACGATGGCGTTTTGTATGACGCCGTGATTGTCGGCATCGATCCGGTTGGCGACGTTGCACTGATCAAGTTACTTGGGCGTGACGATTTTCCTTTTGCGAAAATGGCTGACAGTGACACTGTGAAACAGGGTGACTGGTGTTTTGCGGTTGGGAATCCGTTTTTGCTTGCAACGAATTTTCAGCCTACCGTTTCTTGGGGGATCGTCTCGGGAACCCATCGGTATCAGTATCCCGCGGGGACAATACTCGAGTATGCGGATTGCATTCAAACGGATGCCGCAATCAACCCCGGCAATTCAGGCGGACCGCTTTTCAATGCGGCAGGGGATTTGATCGGAATAAACGGGCGGGGCTCGTTTGAAAAACGGGGTCGAGTCAATGTTGGAGTCGGTTACGCTATCTCAATCAACCAAATCAAAAACTTCATGGACCACCTAAAAAGTGGGAGAATCGTTGACCACGCAACATTGGGGGCAACCGTCGCGACGGACGATCAAGGCTCAGTGCGCGTGTCCAATATTCTTTCGAGCTCACAGGCTTACCGCCGCGGGATGGCCTATGACGATGAAATCATTCGGTTTGCGGGTCGAGAAATTCAAACAGTTAACCAATTCAAAAACGTATTGGGGATATTTCCCAAGGGTTGGCGAGTGCCTATTACTTACCGTCGAGACGGCGAAGAAAAAGAGATCTTCGTTCGACTTACCGGTGTGCACGCCACTGAAGAATTGGTTGAGTTGATGGCAAGTGGAACCGAAGAGGAGGAACTGCCAGAGAAAAAGCCCTTGCCAGGCAAAGAGAAAACACCATTGCCGAAAAAGCCGTCCGCCGAACCGAGCGCGAAAACGGCTGCAGCCAATCGTCCTCGACAGTTCAAGCATCTTTTTGCAGAACGAGCTGGTTTTGCAAACTATTACTTCAACCTCCAAAATCAAAAACGAATCTGGAATGGATTGCTTAGCCACGGCGATTTCACCAAACAACAGTTCGGGTGGAGATTGACGGGACGCGATGTAGCCGGGCGTGAATTTACAATTGTTTTGGCGGACCAAAAATCCGGGATCCAAATCAACGATGATTCGTTTGTGCTTGATCCGGAAAACGACCTTTCCACTCAACTGGAACCACAAGGCTCAGGCGGATTGCTGGTCGCTCTTCATCTTTGGAGAAAGCTGTTGGTCGTCGGACCAGAAAAATTTGGTGACTTGATCTATCAAGGAAAAACTCCGCTTCGCTTTCAAAATGAGCCCGGCGATGTATTGGTAGCCACACGTGGTTCAATCGAAACCCACTTTATGTTTGACAAAACCAATCAACGCTTGCTCGCGTTGGAGATGTATCCGGATTCGGATGTTGACCCGTGTGAGGTATACTTTGGAGACTACGTTGTTGATGGAGATTTAACCGTGCCGGGCACCATTAAATTCGTCAACGGCCTCAACGAATCAGGCACAATCAAGATCGACAAGATCGAATTTTTGGAAAACGAATCCGTTAGTGAATCCCAAAACTAAAATACAAATTGCAGTACTTGTGGCGACCGTCATCATAATGGCTCAACCCATTACGGCGCTGACCGCACAGAGCTTCACGTCGACAGTTGCTCAGACTCAACCAAAGATGGTCAAGATCGTTGGCAGCGGCGGTTTCGAAGGCTTAGAACCTTACCAAAGTGGTTTCTTGATCTCAAAAGACGGATTGGTACTAACCGTCTGGAGCTACGTTCTCGATAGTGACGTGGTCAAGGTTACACTGAACGATGGGCAAAAATTCGACGCAACACTCGTTGGATATGATCCGCGAATCGAGATCGCAATTTTAAAAGTCAATGCTGACGATCTTACAAGCTTTAACTTGGATGAAGCAATTGAGTCGACCCCCGGCAACCGCATTCTGGCGTTTAGCAATCTTTACGGGGTCGCTACCGGCAATGAACCAACAAGTGTGCAGCACGGAATCGTTTCGGCCAAAACAAAACTATCGGCACGTCGCGGCGCATTCGATTCTACGTACCAAGGCGATGTCTACGTCCTTGATGCTGTCACGAACAATCCAGGCGCGGCTGGTGGAGCGATCACCGATCGTCGAGGACGCTTGATCGGTTTGATTGGTAAAGAGCTTCGCAATTCAAAAACAAATTCGTGGTTGAATTTCGCGGTTCCTATCAGCCAACTCACTACTTCGATCGAGAAAATTCGCTCAGGGGAGATGGTCGTTCGGACCAAAGATCAACGTCGCAAGCCGACCGAGCCGATCACGATGGACCTCGCAGGGATCGTATTGGTTTTGGATATCGTTTCTCGCACGCCACCTTACATTGATCGAGTCGTTGCTGACTCGGTCGCAGCCAAGGCTGGATTGTTGGCCGATGATTTGATCATTGAAGTCAACGGTCAGATGACGCCCAGTCGAAAAGAGCTGGAGGAGCGGCTTTCGTATATCGATCGTGACAGCGATTTAAATTTAACGATTCAACGAGGGAAAGAGTTTAAATCAATCGAGATTCGCTTGGTCAGATAAACCCTATAGCCACGCCTCCATTGTCATCACACGTTTTGATCAACGCTGCTTTTTCTTTTTATATTTTGCTCGCCAAACAAAACCACAACTTTATGTTTAGCTTTCGCCAAACCCAACTCACCATTTTTGCCTTAGGATGCTGTTTGATTTCAGTTTCTCTTTCGCTTGCGATTCAGGATATTGAGCAGCTTGAGGAAAACGCGGTCCGTGGTGCGGTTGAGTCCGCGGCGTCTGCAGTGATTCGATTTGACACAATCGGTGGTACCAATCGTGTTGAGGGGGCAGTGGTTGGAAACGGACCTGCGACGGGAACGGTTGTCTCAGAGGACGGATACGTTGTTTCTGCTTCGTTTCATTTTGCACATCAACCGACCACGATTTTGGCGAGGCTGCCTGATGGATCGCGTGCGTCGGCGGAAATTGTCGGACGAGACCTAACGCGAAAAATTGTCCTTTTGAAACTAAGCGTGGATGACAAACAGAACTCACAAAAATTGCCAACTATTCCCGTGATCAACAAATCCGACGTTCAAGTTGGCGAAACTGTTATTGCTGTTGGCAGAACTTTTGATGGGAGCGAGCCCAACGTTTCGACAGGAATTATCAGTGCGAAAAACCGAGTGTGGGACAAGGCGATTCAAACCGACGCGAAAATTTCGCCAGCGAATTTTGGTGGACCATTACTGAATTTAAAAGGCCAGTTGATTGGGATCCTTGTACCGATGTCGCCAGACGACGACAGCGAAATGGCAGGTACCCAATGGTACGATTCGGGAATCGGTTTTGCTGTACCCATGTCAGATATCCTAACGCGTTTGGATGCGATGAAATCGGGAACGCTTCGTCGCGGACTGGCTGGAATTTCATTGGCCGGGACGGATACCTATGCTGATGCAGCCATCGTTGCAATTTGCCGCGCGACGTCACCTGCTGGAAAAATCGGAATTCAAGCTGGCGACAAAATCGTGGAGGTCAACGGTCGTAGAATCAAACGTCAATCAGAAATGAAACATGCGTTAGGGCCGCTTTACGAAGGGGACGACGTCAGCATTGTTGTTGAAAGGCCAGCCCCTGGTTCCGACATAGGTGAATCTAACGCGTCGGCTCCTGACTCAAAAGAATCAAATAATGAACCTGACAACACAACGAGGCAGCGGTTAAAGTTCGACATCGTACTTGTTGGCGAGATCCCGCCTTTTGTGCCGGCCGCCGTTGGATTGCTTGCCTCGGTGAATACCGAAAATCAGATCGAGATTCAGCACGTTTTCAAAAACTCGCCTGCGGCGATCGCCGAAATCGAAAAGGGTTGGATCATCGAGAAAATCAATGACGCGACCGTCACATCGATAGAGCAAGTTCGATTGGCCATCGCAGGAACAGAAGTCGGAAACGAACTGAAACTTGAATTCGTAGTACCCACAAGCAACGCAACCATCTCGAAAACGATCGAAACCAAAAAATTAACAGCTACGTTTCCCGATCTCGATTCCGCCACACCAACTGCATTCCATTCAACTGCACCCGGCGCTTCAAAAATTGTAAAAGTCTCCTCGGCAGAGTTTGCCAACAACTGCATCGCCGTTGTGCCCCAAACTCAACCTAACGTTCCCGCGCCCGGGTTATTGGTTTGGCTCCCTGCACCAGGAAAATTAGACCGAAAACGGATCGAGGAAACTTGGCGTAGCCAGTGTGAATTATTCAATGTGGCTTTGCTTGTCCCTGAATCAACGGACGAAAAAAAATGGCACCCACGAGATTTTGCTTTCATCGCGAGTGCGATTGATACTTTGGCACAAAAAGTAAATTTTGATTCATCTAAAGTTGTGATTGGTGGTCACAAAACGGGAGCTGCTGCCGCAAGCGGTATCGCGTTTCAAAAACGTGATTTGTTCCGCGGACTCGTAATGATCGATTCAGGATTGTCTCGGCTGGCCGGAACGCCTACGACCTCGCCAACCGAACCGATGATGGTTTTAATTGGGACCAACGGCAAGCAAGATGAGAAAGCTGCCTCCGATGCCCAATCGCTTGAGCGGGCCCATTTCCCAATCCAAGTTGAGCAAAAAGCGGTTGGGACAAAACTCACCAGTTGGGTCAAGGACATCCTGGCTTGGGTAAACGCGACCGATCGCCTTTGACTTGCCGCTTTTGGCATTCCCAGCCGTGAACTTCGGCGTTCAGACAAACGTAGTAGATTTGTACGTCAATGCGGAGCACGACACTCCAAGGCGACTATGAAACACAATCTCGATATTGGACAATGCACCGATGCATACTCAAGAGACAAATTTGAAAACGCAACGTTCCAACATCAATCGAGTTGACCCGATTGTATGGGTGATCCTTTGTTGTTTTTTTCTCACCGTATCCATTGGGTGCGGCAACAAGGATAGTGTCAAGGAATCCGCATTCGACGAAGCTCCAAAACAAAAGAAGACAGTTGAGCTGGAACCGTTGACTTTGCTTGTTGTCGGCGACGAAGAGTTGGGCAATCGCACCAAGCGGCAATGGTCGGCTCGGCGCGACGGTACTCTCATCATTCGAAACGTCGACGTTCAAGCGTTTATCGATTCAGATTTTTCAATCGACGCTGACGTGGATGTCTTGGTCTACCCGCCATCAATGATGGGCGAACTGGTTTGCAAAAATCGTTTGGAAAAAATGCCCCGCGATTTTTGGGAGTCTGACGAATTCAACAAGAACAGTTTGCTTCGACATTTCCGTACCACCATCGTCAGATACCAAGGCGATGTTTGGGGCGTTCCACTTGGCAGTCCAAATTTCGCGTTGCTCGGCAATCGAAAACTATTTGAAAAAATGGACGCCGAATTACCAGTTAGCTGGGAGAGCCTAGAGAAGACTCTAAACAAGATCGCAAAATCAGATTCCGAGCTTCCCCCAAAAATTGACATGCCATTGGCCAAGGGCTGGGCTGCCAATTCGCTTCTCGTGCATGTCGCGTCTTCAATCAGGAACCGCGGAAAGTTGTCGACGGTGTTTGATCGCCGCACAATGGAACCACTGATCACTGGCAAGCCGTTCGTTGAAGCACTGGAGCGCATCAAGAACACGGCGACCGAACGATCGCTTGAGCTTGATCCGAAAAAGACATTTGAGCTTGCGAATTCTGGAGCTTCATCGTTAGCAATCGCTTGGCCGGCTCTTGGTTTTTTGTCCGATTCTGAATCGGGAGAGGGCGCAACGGACAACGTGTTGATGGTCAGATCAGTTCCCGGCAGCACCCGATGGTACGATCACAAAGCTGACATCTGGCACGTCCGTAGCAAGGACGACGATGTCCACGTCGATTTGATTGGACACGCGGGGCTCGTTGCATCGGTTGTCGCTGGCAGCGCTAACGATCAGGCCGCATGGCGATTTCTTCAATGGTGGCCTAGTCCCCAAATTAGTCTGTTGACGCTAACGGAGTCACCGACCGTCGGCCCATTCCGCGCGAGCCAGCTGGGCGATATGAGCCGTTGGACTGGCGACACTCTATCGGTCGACGTCGCTGATGAGTATGCAGACGTCATCGCGGCGAATCATGAGCGGAGTTTGAACTTGATGTTTCCTCGAGTGTTGGCTCAGCACGAGTATCTCGATGCACTTGACCAAACCGTTCGCGATTTCGTTGCAGGAACTGGCACGGCTGAAGCGGCATTGAAAAATTTGGTGAGTCAGTGGGAAGCCATCACTGATAGAATCGGCCGCAAAGAACAAGCCGTTCAATTGCGTAAGGAATCAGGAAGCTAACTTTTTCGAAAGTGATCCAATGCCCGAACGAGACGAAGTAATCCCAAACGAGTTAGCCACTTTTCAGCTTCGAAATTTTCAGCTGTGGCACCTATTCGTTTTGATGTTCAATGTTAGTTGCTTTATTTTATTTGTGCGGCTGAGCTGGACGGTTGGACGCGAAAGCTACACATCACTCGAGTTCATCCTCGGTACTCTCGGGGCCATCGGATTCCCAATCGGCATGGGAATGTTGAATCGGGGAAGCTTCTTCACGATGGTATTCTCGTTTGGATTTTCTGTCGTTGTTTCGATAGTGACCTACTCTTGGTCACAAGCAGGACTTTAACTGTTACCCTGAGTGCGGTCTTTTCCCAAACCGTAGGACTTCATGAACGCAATTCAAAATCTGTTCCAGCACACACCTCGATTCGTTCGAACCAGTCATCTTTTACTGGTATTAACGGGTCTTTCAATCGTCTTTTGCACTTCGGCGTCGACATGGGCTCAATCGCGGTCGAAAACAGAACAAAAAGATTCCACGACGCTAGGCACGATTTGGAAAACTACGTACGACATCCCAGCAACAGGCGTAACGTCGGATTCTTCAGCGGCGTTGGATAAGCTCTTCATTTCATTTTTGCTGAAACATCAGTTGCCCGGCGCAACCGTCGCCGTTGGCTATGAAGGGAAAATCATCTACGAGCGAGGTTTTGGATTCTCTGATCTAGAACGAAAAATAAAAATGAACCCGGATTCGTTGTTGCGAATTGCGAGCATCTCCAAACCACTCACTGGCGCGGCAATCGCCCAGCTAATTGATCGAGATCAGTTGAAACTGACTGACAAAGTTTTCGACGTTTTGGATTTCCTCCCTGAGTATCCCAAATCAACAACCCCCAAACCGATCGAACCTGATTTTAAAAAGATCACAATTGAGCAGTTGCTTCATCACACGGCAGGATTTGATCGTTCGGCTTCGTTTGATCCCATGTTTCGATCATCAGCCGTGGCCAAGTCGTTTCAAAAAAGACTGCCTATCAACCAAATGGATATCATTGGTTACATGATGTCGCGGCCGTTGGATTTTCAGCCTGGCGAAAAGATGGCTTACTCAAATTTCGGATACTGCTTGCTGGGCAGAGTCATCGAAAAAATCTCGGGCCAGAATTACGAAGAGTATGTCCAAGAAAAAATCCTGCACCCCGTGGGGGCGGATCGAACCATCTTGGGGCGATCGCTGGAAGGCCTTCGTGCAAAAGATGAAGTCAAATATTACTTGCGCAAACAGAATTTCACATCGTCCGTTGTTGGCGGTACGAAACGGGTAAAAGCACAGTACGGCAGTTGGAATCAGGAGGCACTGGACTCTCACGGCGGCTGGATCAGTAGCGCTTCGGACCTAGTCAGATTCGCGTCCGCATTTGACAATCCGAACCGTTCACCACTGATGAGCAAATCTGCGATTGATTCTGTTTTTGCGGCACCAACTTATTTTAAGCGAACCAACCAACAGCGTTATTACGGATTTGGTTGGTCAATTTTCAAACGAGATCCGGCCAACAAACCGAACATCTTCAACGCGTACCACACTGGTTCACTGCCCGGAACAAGCACAATACTCGTTCGACGTTCTGATGGATTCATCTGGGCTGTTTTGTTCAATTGCCGAGACAGCGTGAATGGTCCTTCAGCATCCGGGCTGATAGATTCTTTGATGCACCGTGCCGTTTCAGCAAGTGCAACGGCAGGTTTGGTCCGTGTAAAGCCGGGGCAAAATTGATTTTTGAAAAAGGACTGGTGTTAAGTTATTGATCAGCAACTCGATCTCGGGACTTGGAGAGTTGTGATCGCGTTGCCTTATGAGTTTCCTGGAAATTCGGGTAGCTCTCGCAATGGGTTGAAGCTGTTTTCTTTCAACAACTCTTCTATCGCTTTCCCACCACGTTGATAATTCTCTGCTTTCAAATCATTGAGGAGTTCTATCGCGGCTTTCGACATCTCGTTAATGAATTTTTCAACATCATGTTTTGCTTTTACTTCTTCATTGTCCAACTCGCTGAGCGCTTGCGCAATCGCTTTCGCAATATCAAAACGTTGGTGTGCAACAGAGTCTTCGTTTAACAAAACCTCCATCTGCTCGATGGCTTTATCAAACTGGAAAGCCGAACAGTAGGCTCGCATCATTGTTTGTCGAATCTTTTGGTAGCGATCATCTTGTTGACCGATCTTGAGAAAACGCTCCAAATACTCTACCTCGGAAATGGCATCACCATTATTGCGTCCTGCCATCGCTCGATTCATCAAAGCGACACAGTATCGGTTGTAGGCCAGCGTGAACTTCCCTTTTTGGTATGACGCCTCTGCGCTGGCAACGGCTTTATCCGCCAACTCCAATGCACGTGCAGGATCCTTGCGCTCTTTTATGTAAAAGTAGCCCGCATTGCAGAAGATTGATCCAAGCTCGGCTTGAAATCTTTCATTGCTTGGATCGCGATTTAATAACGCTTCGCCTTTTTCGACCGCTAGCAACAGTTCTCTTTCGCCGTCCTCCAGTTTCCCCAAACGACAGTAGGCGACATGCAGTATGTGCTGTGCTTTTAATGCTTCATAGGCCGCATCCGATTCAGGAGCCTTCAATGCAATCTGCTTCGAACCGTCGATGCATTGTTTGCATCGGTCAATGCAGTCTTGATATTTTGACTGTCTGAACGCCACGAGTGCTAGATCGTAATGACTTGCAACAAGTGCCTTCAAATTAGAAAGGTCATGTTGCAAGTCAGGATGCGAGATCATTTTTTGGTATGCCTGAAACAGTTCCTCGGCTTTCTCAAGTTTCCCTTGATTTGATTTTGCAACTGCCAAGCGTTGCAAAACGGTTGCCATCTGACTACTCGTTGCTGAGCTCGCCCCACAACCAGCGTGGATAGTCGATTCTTCCTTAGCTCCAAGTTCCCGCCAAATCCCCAGTGCTTTGTTCACCAAAGATTCAGCCGAGGCATCATTCCCAACATTCAGTGCAACGTTGGCTATTTGAGTTAAACATGCCGCACAGTGTCGATCAACTGGCCAATCCAAAGGATCAGATTTATGGATCGCAGTCAGAGCATTCTCGAACCGATCGGTAAGACTTTTGTGATTTGCAAAATCGCCAGCCTTGAGAGCCAGTCCACAGGCGTAGTCAAGTTCCTTGAAAAGAACACCTGCTTTAACGTCGTCTTCAAGGTTCAAATAGTACTGCTGCTCAGCAAAATCTAGCGCAATGAGGGATTCCGCGAGTGCCTCATCTGCATGCCCCGCATCAAGTAACACCCTCGCACGAATCGACCTCACGATGTTTAGCTGGTATGCCGATTGATCATTGTTGACGTTCGATTCCGCCATTTTCTCAATCAAAGCCTCGGCTTCTTTCAATGTTGCAAGACCGGCGGAGCTACGGCCAAGTTCGCTATAAACTTGTGCCGCCCAAACCAGCAATTTAAAATACCGATCTTGAAGGTGCGGGTCGTCCTCTTGCTCGACGTGGAGCTCCTTAACAAACTCGCTCGCCGAAACATATAGTCTTTCTCGCAACTCAGCGAACTCAGCTTTCTGAAGCGATGGTTCACGTGCCAAAGAAACAAACAGCCTCTGCACCGCCTCTGAAACCCGATCAGTCTGCTTGATTGCGATCTTGGTTTTATCTTTCGCGATCCCATTGGCAACCGTCGCCGATCGCTGATCAATATTGGAACGATAGGCGAAATAACCGCTCACAATTGTCGCGCAAGTCAGTATTGCGAAGACAGTTGCCATCGAAACCGCCAAAACTCGATTAGATTTAATCCAGCGGTTGCACCTCTCGGGCAATGAGGGCCTGCGAGCCACGACCGGTTTGCCACCAAGCCACGCGTTCAAATCTCGGTGCAGATCAAATGCAGAACGGTAACGTTTTCGGGGGTCCTTTTCCAAGCACTTAAGCGTGATTGCATCGAGGTCTTTGGGTATGTCGTTTCTAAATTTACTGGGAGGAACGGCGTCCTCATTTGCCACCGCCGAAATCGTTTCCAAGAAACTCTCCTTCAGCAACGGTGGTTTCCCAGTGAGTAACTGGAAAAGAATGGCTCCCAATGAGTAAATGTCACTGGCTTCTGTCGCGTCTTTTTGATTGGCTTGCTCTGGCGACATGTAGGCAGGCGTTCCGACGATCGCATTTGTTCGCGAAAATTCACTCGACTCACCAATGACTTTGGCCAATCCAAAATCCATGATCCTGACTTTACCTGAAACGTCATTTTCATCATTTTGGGCAAGCATCACATTGGCAGGCTTGATGTCCCGATGAAGAATACCGCGTTGATGCGCGTGAGAAATCGCTTCCGCCAAGGTCGAAACGATTTTAGCGGCAGGGGCTAAGGCGATCGTTTCCTGATTCGACTGCCATTGCTCAAGGGTTTCGCCATCTACAAATTGACTGGCCAAATAACAGATGGATCCGACTTGCCCCGATTCAAAAACAGGAACGATGTTTGGATGCGAGAGAGCCGCCGAAGCACGCCCCTCTCGGACAAAACGTGATTTCAACTCGGGTGTTGTCACGACTTCGGGGCGCGGAATTTTCAAAGCGATATCGCGCCCAAGGTTTGGGTCGTGAGCTAAAAACACAACACCGAAACCACCACGGCCAATCGGTTCTTGCAATTCAAACCGACCAATTTTTGACGGCCAAGACTCAGAGTCGTCATTGATGTACTCTTTAAAGTTTTCCTCGTTTCGCCGAGTTTCGTTGGCCCGAGCCGTATCCCCTTTTTCGATATCACGTATCTGCTCGATGATCGCGAGGACTTGGCGTGCCCCGATAACATCGGGGTCCAGTGCGCCATTATCGTCCTTTTGATTAATGATTTTTTCATACAAGGCATTGAGCGATTCGTTTGAAATTGAGTCGTCGCTCGATGGGCCTCCATCTCGTTCGTTCGGCATTCCTAGCTCGTTTAAAATTGTCTCGCAATTATCTAAAACAAAAATGGCTATGGCGACTGCGTCAAGTCATTTGTCCCCAATGATCTCGTAGCTTGAGCACGGCTCGAGTCCACAACTTCTGGCAGGCTTCAGATGAACGCTCCATTATTTTACCAATCTCACTGAACTCCATTTTGTCGAATGAATGAAGCTCTATGACTTTTTGATAATCCGCCGGCAGAGCGGCAATCGCTAATCTGAGATGGCAGCGTTGCTCCACGGCCAAGGCATTGGTTTGCGGAGTCAATTCTTGATCCACCAATGGGCGAACATGAGACGAACTGGATTGTAATGGCTGTTCACGATCGACTTGGCGTTTTTGAGTTCCCTTAAATGTTCGCCGAGCCTGATTTAGGTCGTTGATCAAAATTTGACGCAACCAAGCTACAAGCTGCTTTTTCTCTTTGCCCTGAAACCTACCAAATTGCTGGTGAGCAGTTAGCAAAGATTCCTGAACAATGTCTGACGCTCCAAATTTCTGAGCGATAACACTATCGAGTTCTTGGTTAGCGATCAGCAGTAGATAATTGCGGTGATGCTGAAGGAGTCGGCCGGTGGCAACGGCATCACCGTGACGGGCTTGTTCCAGCAGTGTTAAAAATTCGAATTCACCTTCGTTGTTTTTTACCACGAGCGCCCCCTTTTTGACTTCTGAACATAGCCTTCTACTCCACCAAGTGCCAAACGGACCGCAAACGGACACGAAAAATCTCGGTTTTGTCGTTTTTATTGACTTGTTGTTGGGATGCCGGGGCAACTGAACGGTCTAGTGTGCTTGCGAAGCCAGAAACCGCTTCAATGCCTACGTTTATATCGGTCTCTTAGCCCGAAGAACAGAAACTAGACTCGACAGGCGAAAGGCGCACGACAAAAATTGCCCACCAAACGATTGAGGCAACCAAGCATAGGCGATCGCTTTCGAAACACGACCTATGCCTACTCTTCTCTAGCCATCACTTGTTGGAGTTTCAGAATTGCTCTTGTCCACAACTTTTTAGCAGCATCGGCGGACCGAGACATTGCCTCGCCAATCGTTGCGAAATCCAAAACCTCGAACGAACGAAGCCGGATGACTTGCTGATATTCATCTGGCAGCTCTCGCATTGCCCGGATCAAACCGGCAGATTTTTCCAAGCTCAACGCGTTGGATTGCGGGGTTAAGTGAGGATCAACAACTGGAATTTCAGTAGAGGAATTAAGCTGCAGAGAGCATTCACGATCTAATTGGCGTTTCTGCGTTCCCTTAAAAGTTCGAATGTGTTGTTTGACTTGATTCAATAAGATCGTTCGAAGCCAAGCCCTGAGTGCTGGTGAATCATGATCTTTAAATTGCTTAAAATTCTTAATCGCCGTCATCGTTGCCTCCTGAACAACATCGGAGGCCCCTACTTTTCCATTGAGTCCGTTCCCCAATTCCTCTATCGAAATTTTCAGCAAGTAGTCTCGGAAGTTTTGAAGCAATTCCCCTAGCGCATTTTCATCGCCTTCTCTCGCTTTACGAATCAGCTCTTTGAAATTTTCGTTTGGTTGATCAGGAAGATTCGTCATCGGATAAACCAATTAGAGCGGTTTCGAAAATTGCTTTTTCAATATTACTCCTTGTCTATTTTATCCGAAAGCACTTTTTCAACTTTTCTCTGCCCACGGATTTGGTTTTACATATTTACAACACGATAGGAGACACAACACGATTACCGTTTCAGTCGTTCCCCCAATCCTGCAAGCCTCACGCTTTTATTTTGCATTCACAGAATCGCGCCAAAAAATCTTGAAGTGAACAAATTCACCAAACCATTCAGCAACACTTATTCCGCTGGTAAATTTTGTTTGTGAAAAAGGAAAATGAGAGGATGAGAAACTGTTCGAGTTTGCAAAACTGCCGATTTTTTGGAGGCAATTTTCTGCAGCTAGAGTTCCACTGCGGGTTCGAATAGTCGATAATCCGTCGTCCAATTTCTCCAACAATGGAACTTCAAATGAAAAAATTAATCTACTTATCGTTCGCGATGCTGATTGCGGGTTCAACAAATATTCATGCACAAGACACTGCCGAGAAAGAGTCGAAGCCCGCTGCTAAAACTGCAGATGATGCTCGGCCCGAGGGTGGTCGACGGCAACGAGGCCAGCGCGGACGACGCGGTGGAACCCAGGAATCCAAGCCAGTCGTTATCGAGTTCAATGACGGAACAGCGGCACTGACACCAGAGAATACCAAGATCGACTTTGTCGGTACCCACATCGTTGAGTCTGGCGAAGACCCGAACGCGCGTTTGGGTGGATTTAAAAAATTCAATGGATCGTTGTCATTGACTGAGGATGGCTCGTCGATCAAATCGCTTTCGATGGAATTTCAAATCGACTCGATCTGGACAGAAGCCGGTGAGAAACTGACCGGGCATTTACTCAACGAAGATTTCTTTGATGCCAAAAAATACCCAACGGCTAAATTCGAAAGTAAAAGTGTTGCTGCCGATGAAAAAGAAGGCACTTTGAATGTTGTTGGCGATCTGACAATCATGGGAAAGACCAACGAAATCACTCTTCCTGTTGCCATGAAGAAAACGGAAGCTGGCGTTACAGCAAAATCAGAATTTAAACTGGACCGAACTTCTTTCGGCATGGGAAACATGGTTGACCGAGTCGCCAAAGAAGTCGCCATCAATCTTTCTGTTGGCGAAAAAACAACTGCAGGTGCTGCTCCAGCTGCTAGAGGTGGTCGGGGAGCCGGTGGTCGTGGCGGGTGGAACCCAGATGTGTTCTTCAAACAACAAGACAAGAACAGCGATGGAAAAATCTCAATGGATGAAGTCGAAAGCGGCATGCAGGATCGACTTAAGCGAATGGACGCTGACGGTGACGAATCCGTTTCGAAAAAGGAATTCAATGAGTTCTTCGAGAAGATGCGTTCCGAGCGTGGACAGCGTGGGAGCGGACAAAGAGGCGGTCAACGCGGTGGCAACGGCAAGTAAGTTGATCGACCTGACTTCAGTTCGCGTTTGGTAGAAAACTTCCAAGTGCCTGCTGCACCGATCAGCCATCTTTTTGGCAACCAAATTTCTAACGCCCGTCATCTTAGACGGGCGTTTTTTTGTTTCTCGTTTGCTACAATTCCCGATCACGAAACGATGCGGACGAAACTTCTACCGAAAGACTCAGGGCTACGAAATGCTTCGACCAAGAAAACGATACACGGTCTACGATTTGCAAAAACTAAAAGGTCAACGTTGCTTGACACATGTTCATGTAAAATCTTCGGAAGAAGCCACCGCCGCCGAACAAGCCGGAATTGATTTGCTGAGCTGCAGTTTCGATTCTCCCGAAGCCCAGGCACGCCTGCCAAAAATCGTCGCCGCCGCTCCGACCAGTTTTATCTCGTGCGCTTCGCCAAACGGCATGGCGTCGAGCTCAGAAGCCATCAAGATCGCGTTTGAAGCATTGGAGGCTGGCGCAAGTTCAGTCTACTGCTCGGGGAGCCTCGAAATTATCCAAGCCATGGCGAACGAGCGTGTTCCAGTTGTTGGCCATCTGGGGATGGTCCCGAGGCACGTGACTTGGACCGGTTATCGTGCGATTGGTAAAAAGCCCGATGAAGCGGTTGAGCTCTTTCGTCAAATGAAACGGCTTGAGGAAGCCGGGGCTTACGCGGCAGAACTGGAATGTGTGCCGCATCAGCTGGCGAGCTACCTATCTAAAAACACTTCTATGATTTTGATGTCGCTCGGCTCTGGTGACGGTTGCGACACGCAGTTTCTTTTCTCGGATGATATCTTGGGAGACTATGACGAACGGCTCCCCCGTCATGCGAAATCGTATCGTGATTTCAGTGCCGAACATAAACGGCTTCAGCAAGAAAGAGTCGCTGCGTTTCAAGAGTACGCTGCCGATGTGGTTGACGGTCGGTTCCCTGATCGGAGCAACACGATCGAAATGAAAGACGATGTTTTGAGCGAGGTGATCAAACGGATCGAAGGGCAATGATACGGTCGGATCGCGATAGAATTGCCATAACCGGCGTCCGAGTGTTTCGTGGATTTTTTGAAACTTCGGCAGTGCGGATGTTCGCGACCACGGCGTTGGACAAAGTGTTCGGTGGAAATGGTTCTGATCCGCTTGACGGCGACGAAGCGACTCGAACGAGTGCAATTACGGAATGGTTGCCTGTCGATTCCGAGTAAGCCATCGACCTATTCGCTCAGTTGACTCAATTCAAGTTCCGTATCATTGGCACGGGCCTTTTTTCGCCTCGGTGGGATTCTCAGTCCCAAGGGCCGTACCGGTATCCCTCTGGCTTGTCATCAACGATGATTTCCGAATTGAAAAAGTCGAAAATGAAAAAGTTGAAAATGAAAGAGTCGGAAAAGAAGACTCGAGCGACCTTCATGAACGTGTAGCAAACCCCATTGCCCAGGTGAGCGTCCTAACTGACCTCTTCGACTGGCGGCTCAAACTTGGGCGCGGTCGGTTCGTCGTAGTCCTGTACATCGCTGTAGTCGGGCAGTCTTGTAGAGGGGCCGGACTCCAAATCCAAATCGATGTCTTCTTTGATGGAGTTTTGAATGTCAGAAAGCCCCTTTCGGAACTGCTGATAGGAACTGCCAAGTGAACGGGCAACTTCGGGAAGTCGTTTGCCGAACAGGACAACTGCGACCACTCCAATCAAAATTGCTTCGCCAATTCCGGGCGTTCCAATTCCAAAAAATGCGATCATTAAAGCTATGCTCTCGACTATGGTGACTTTCGAATTCTGACGAGGCAAAAGAAGTTCGCCAAGAGAGACTGGAAAGCTCGTATCAGAAAATTACGCTTCTGTGTTGTCTTCGATGCTTGCGTCCGAAGGCGTCTCTTTGATTCCTGTCTTGAATTCGTTGACGCTACGGCCAAGATTTCGCATCAGGCTTGGCAGTTTTGCACCACCGAAGATCAACAAAAATATCGCACCGATGATTAACATTTCGGGAAGACCAGGCATCCCAAACGCTAACAGGAAAGTTTGTGGTGTTTCAAATTCAAACATGGACTTTACTCACTTCAAAAAGATTTCCGACAATGGCTTATGCCATGTAAATATCGGCTTTATCTGACGCTATTCTAGAACCAGTGGATTCAGTGTCAAACCCATTCGTGTTCTTCCCAACCATCAAGAATGACCTGACCGTGTCCATTTTACTCAAACACAACAATACGCGGCCGACAAGATGATGCTTCAAAAAACGGCTTTATTGAGCCAATCGTGAACCGGATTCAGATTAGCAAAAAAAGTTGACGCTAAACTTTATCAAGAAAGGCGTCAATTTGTCGCAAACGAAAGGCTTAAATTTTCGCTTGGTAATTTCAATCGAGTGTGCGATCAGAAACTATACTCGCGAACTGGGTCGTTTTTTTCGTGCCGTCCTTGCTGCTGGTACCGATGCAGCAGCCTTATTCCCACGACCGTATTGATTCGTACCGTAACCGTACTGTCCCGAGTACTCGTAAGTTTTCTGGTCACGGCGACGCAAACCGTTGATGACGACACCACCGAGTTCGATTCCCATCGAGTCGATAATCTCTTTGGCTCGCAAAGCACTCGTTCTAACACCATTTCGAATTCGCATCACAAGATAGACCAGATCGACATGACCGCAGACGATGCTTGGGTCGGTGACGGCAAGCATTGGAGGCGTGTCGATCAAGACAAAATCGAATTGGCTTCTGTACTCTTCGATGATCGCAGCAAATCGAGCGGACGTCAGTAGCTCGGCCGGATTGTTTGGAATCGGGCCGGCGGTCACGATCGACAAATACTCTGCCTGGATTGGCTGGATGACTTCTTCAGGATCCATTTCGCCACTGATCGCGGAGGTCAATCCAAAATCATTCGTGACTCCGAACAGTTTATGCTGGACTGGCTTTCGCATGTCTGCGTCGATTAGCAAAACACGCCGGCCTGACTGGGCGATCGAAGCCGCCAAGTTTGAAATTGTCGTAGATTTTCCATCGCCAGGAGTCGGACTCGTGACCTGGATGACCTTGGCTCCTGTTTCCTGAGCCTTAAAAAAGATCGAGGTTCGGATGGCCCGGTAGGACTCGCTCGACTGAGCCGCGGGTGCGTGCATCGTAACGACCTCGGCCTGTACGTTTGGAAACTGACTGTTCCGTTGTTTCGCTCTAAGTTTTTGGAACATGCTGACGTGTCCAATCACGCGGGTGTTCAACATTTTGCCAACGTCGTCAGATGAGCGGAACGTTTTCTCGGCGATGTCTTTGAATCCTGCGAACAGAAGCCCCAACAATGAACCAAGGAAAAATCCAGCAGCCAAGCTGATCGGCAAACTTGGAGCAACTTTTTCGCCCAACGATGGAGGATCAAGTACAGCAAGGTTACGCCACAAGTGTTCTTTCAACGCGTTAATCTCGCCCAATCGTTCGATGATCGCGGCTGATCCGTTTTCCAATCGCTCACGCTTACGCTGGAGGCTGTTTAGGTTTTCAACCAAAGCAGAAACAGAAGTCGATTCCTGTTGCTCTGCCTGAATTGATTCGTCCAAGCTTTTCTCTTCTGAATTCAGCATCGCGACTTTGCGTTGCATCTGATTCAGAAAATCAGCGACCAGATTTTGAGTCGATGCTTCACCGTCGTTCTGACGCTTACTCCCTCGCATTGCGGCAAGCTCTTGTAAACGCATTTGGTCGACAGTTTCGATTTTGTTCCGAATCGAGCGGACATCAGGGTGATCGGGGCCGAACTGATTCAACAGCTCTTGCTCTTTGATTTTCAGCTCAACAAATTGGCTCTGAACCGTTGCGTAAGCACCCGTTGATTTGTCGACCGACTCACTCATGATCTCGACGACCAAATCCTCAGGCATTTTCCCGAGTGCCAAATCCTTTTTGACATTTTCGACGCGAGCAAGAATCTTTCGACGCTCGCTTCGAACATCGTGTAGTTCCTGATGAAGCAACCCCAGCTGCATTTGGTGCGGATTAACGACTCGCCCGTCGATGTTGAGAAGTTCAGGCCGAACCATCAATTCACGGATCTCAGCATCAACCTCTTCTAGCTGAGTCAGCATTTGATCCTTGATATCAGTGACCAATTTTGCTGTCTCTCCACCAATATTCTTGGTGGTCGACAGAATGTGTTCGTCAAACGTTGCCACGATTTCGTCGAGCACGGCTTGGCATTCCTCTGGCGAGCTGCCTTGGAACGAGAGCTTGATAACACCCGATGTCGATTTCGCATCTGCTGGTTTAGCGGAGAGAGCGTCTTCTTCACGGAGGAAGTAAAGGATGTCATCGCAGTCGGCAAATGTATCAAGGTCGTGAAAATTACCAGAGGCAATGGCAGGCTTGAGGATCTTCGTACTCTTTAAAGTAACGAGATACTTTTCTATTGAGCTTTCGTTTGAAAAGCCATCTGAGTCGCCGGCCATTGGAGCCGATTTCTCATCGACAAAAATTGTCGCAATCGACTCATAGGTTTTTGGAGCTTTGAAGTAATACAACAACGAAAGCCCAATACCCAACAAGACGAAAAACTGAATGATCCAGAATTTCCTTTTGACCAAATCGAAAAGATCAAGACTATAAGCGTCTGTTTTTTGACCAGCTGCCTGTTGCATACCGTTGTGGCCCGCACTGGGATGGTTTGGACCGTTGGGAAAATCGACGTTGATTAGAGACATCTGAGCGGGGCTCCGTTTAAGCTGTCAATCGAGGTAGTAGAACTGTGGAAGTGGAGGAGTCGAAACGAATTCCAATGAACTTAAAAACGAACTTTTTCAGTTGCGTTTGCGCGGTCTTTGCGTATTCGGTCCAAAAGTGGTTTGATGAAAGAGTGGATTTTGCTTGGTTCTAATTCGCAAATTTTGAGTTGGCGTACTGCTTCATCAAAATTACCGATCTGGTGCAAACATTTTGCATACTCAAATCGCCATGCAATCCTTGCGGGGTCTGCGTCGAGAGCTTTCTTGTAGTTCTCAGCTGCAGCTTCGAATTGATCCACCAGTCTATCCGTTTCGCCTAAAAAGAAAAAACGGTCAGCGTCGGAAAGTTCAGTGTTTTTATCAATTACGCGTCTAGTATGAACCAGCAGCATTCGCTTTGGAAGCTCCAGTCGAGGCTCTCGGAAGTATTTCCGTGCAACACGAAGCAGGTTAAGCGGGTTTTGCGGGAGAACCCGTTCAAACAGCAATTTCATGGGCAGTTCGGTTTTGGACAACTCCACAATTACCTTTTCTTGAGCGTTCAAGTGGGGCGTCGAAAGGCATTTTGCCCACAATTCCACGGCCAACTCTTGATCACCACTGCTGAGCGCCAGTAGCCCACAATCAAATCTCAGCTGAGTGCTCGAATGCGAACGAGACAGTGCCGAAACGAGATATTTGGATTCAATTTCCAGATCAGGATCGAAGAGGGCACTCAACTGTGCCAATCGAAATTTCGTATGACCGACACGAGGGCAAATTGATTCGGCTTTCAAGAAAGATTCCCAAGCCGGCTTAAGAAATTCTTGGACACCTTCGTCGTTGCGAATTTCTTCAGCAAGGGTTGGGTTGTTCCTATCTCGAAATCGGACTTCGCGGTGAAGTGCCGATATCGAAGTCGAGGCCCAAACGGCTGGAGCATCAATACTCGAAAGCATGTCAAGCGACGCCAACTGTTCTTGGCTGGCACCTGATTCTTTGAGAGCCTTCAGTTCTTCCTTTAACGACTCGGTAACTTTTTTGGCTTGGATGACTCGGTACTTGGCAACGTACAATTCGCCAAGCTGGAAATGAGCCTTGAAATCGTCGGGAACAATTTCAATCGCTGTTGTTAATTGAGCCTCGATTTCGTCCAGCGAGTTTCGCCCGACAGAAACGTCTTTCTGTCTGTTGCGATTTAAAAACTTGATCGCTCGGGTGGCGCTTTTCCGCGATTCGATCCCGTAAGAATTGTAACTAGCCCAGCCAGTACAAAACAGCATAAGCATCAGTCCGCCGAGGATTACCACTCGTGCACTCATGACCGTGTTCGGTTTGTTGCGAGTTTCAGGCTGGCTTGCACGACCAACGACCGCTCCCATCAACACCGCCATCGCGACGGTATTTGCTGGTTGATACATTCCAAAATCAAACGCCGAAGAAATCACTTGCCCCGTAAGACACGTCAGGCCAGTCACGCCAAGTGCACGGTCAAAAGTCTCTCGTCGTGTTAGCAGTCTAAGCGACCCCGAAAAACAAACTCCAATCACAAGCAACAGTAGCAATACGCCGCCGACTCCCATTTCGACAATCGTCTCGAGGTAAATCGACTCTGCGTGGGCATAGGTCCGCGGGAAAAAGAAAGATTGAAACGAAGGAGAAACGTAACGGTAGGTTCCATTTCCACTCCCCAACGCGAGATTCTCCATGGCGAAAGGCCATGCGTCTTGCCAATGAGCCAACCTTGGAGCGGCAGCGTTGCTGATGTCCGCGAGCGATTCCAAAGAATCTGAAATCCCAACGTCTTGTTCAGAATATTTTAGGAACGCAACGCCAGAGCCGATCAACGCAATGGCTAACACTGCGGCCAGTTTTCGATTGATGTTTCCCACACTAATGATGGCAACGATCGTCGCGCCCGCCAGTGCAACCATCCCACCCCGTGAGAGTGATGCAAAAACGCCTGCAAAGATTATGGCAACGCCTGCTCCAATGTAGAGATGCTTGGGTTCGACCAACGCGACCATCGACATGAATCGCTTGATCCAGGATTCACTTTCTCGTTGCTCACTTTCCCAATCGACAGACGACAATACCAAACCACCTGGCTCTTGTCTTCGATTCCAAATCAACAACTGGTTGGCAATGAAAAATATCGTTGCGCTGAAACTGATCAACATAAAGCCAGCTGCGTTGTTCTTGTTCACGAACGACCCGAATGGACCACCCCCGGAAAGCAGTTCGTAGCTCCAGAAAAGTTTTCCATTCCAAGAAAGGTTTTGAATGACGCCAAAAAAGCTTATCGCCACCCCCACCGATGCGAGCGAGATAAGAATCGCAAGAATTGATTTTCTTTCGATCAACAAAACACTGGCTGCGAAAAACAAGCCGACTCCGAGAATCAGGTCAACCAATTTTTCGCGCGTTGCGCCGGGGTAGACCGAAACTGGTCGTTGAGCCAGACCGTCACTTGTATTGGATGTTGCAGTAGCATCCGAAGTATCATCCATTCGTTTCGAAATATTGACGGCGGAGTTTTCTTTGCCAAACCGGGCTTGGACAGAGGAACTCAGGTCGGAAGATTGAAAATAGGTAAACGCGATACCAATCAGCAACAGCATCCAAACCACAGTCCGCCGAGTGTCATGACTTTGTGACGATTTGAATTGGCATAGTACTGCCCCAATCAAACCACTAAACGTAACTAGTAGTAGAGCCAAGCGCGTGAAGGCCCAATTGCCGCCGATTGGCCACGGAGCGGCGAAAACCGCTAAAGCGAGAAGGATGGCAAAAACAAAGGCCATTAGCGCTCTTTATGGAAGAATACCGAGGAAATTAAGCTTCTAAGGTAATCTCGGATCGCTATCCCCTTACGGCAATTTTGCCTGAATAACCGAATGAATGGCCAACTTTCTGGGCGAGATTGGCGATTTTCAGGACTAGGCTACATTTTTCGCTAAAAGTATTTGAAAGGGATTGCAATGCCGAACACAGAATTTAAAATTCGAACCACCTACGACATTCGAGCGGTGTCAAGCCCATATCGCTCCGACATAGACACTACACCACGAAGGTTTCTCAACATGATCCGCAAAGTGCTATTTTCCCTTGCAATCGCAGCAGCGTTTGCTTCAACTTCTTTCGCTCAAGAAGCCGAAAAGGCCGCTCCAGCCGAAGCCAAAAAAGCCGAAATCGCAAAAGTCGAAATTGACAAAGACGGCAAACTTGTTGGTAAAGCGTTTGCTCGACTCGAAGGCAAAGAAACACCACTCAAAGCCAAAGTCACGCTTTCCGCCAACGGAGTCGTAATTGACACTGTTACAGCTAAAGAAGACGGCTCGTTCTCTTTCGCAAACGTTGAGCCTGGTGTTTACCAGATGTTCGGTTCGTCAGACGGTTACTTTGGAGGTTCTTCCTACAATGTTCAACCGTTCGCGACTGGTGGACAAGCACCATTGCTTCTCCAAGCCAACTCTGGTGTTCCTTATTCCACATTTTCTGCTGCTCCTGGCGGTGGAATTGGTGGTGGCGGTGGAGGTTTCGGCGGTGGTGGACTGCTTGGCAATCGTCGCTTGCTTCGTCTTGGCTTGATTGGTGGCGTTATTGCCATCGCATCAGGTGACGACTCAAGCCCTGACGAGTAATCAGAAGAAAAAATGGTGGTTTTTGCTGGTTTTACGCATTAAGACGTTTATTTCTTCACTAATGTGAAATGGAACGTTGACCAGGGGCGTACCCTAAGTAGAATAGGGCCGACGAGGAGGACTCAATTTGGGTCCTCACTTTTCCTAACCCCTAAACACACCAAGCGTAAACTCCTGAGGTTCACACCATGATTCGTAAGACACTCGTCTCTTTTGCTTGCCTAGCTGCATTTGTTGTCTCAACAGCATTCGCCCAAGAGTCAAAAGTTGCTCAAACTCCTGTCAAAGACGTTGTAGAGACTGTCAAGAAAGAAGTCACGTCAGTAAAGATAGACAAAGACGGACAATTGGTCGGTAAAGCTTTCACGAAAATCGAAGGCAAAGAAACGCCACTCGAAGCGAGAGTAACACTTTCCAACAACGGCGTTGTCATTGACAGTGTCAAAGCAAACGAAGACGGTTCGTTCGCTTTCACAAACGTTGAACCTGGTGTTTATCAGATGTTCGGCTCAGCTGACGGTTACGTTGGCGGAAACTCATTCGACGTTCAACCGTTCTCAGCTGGTGGTTGCTCAACTTGCAACCTCGGAATGCAGTCAAACGTTGGCGCAGCTTATGACAATTTTTCAGCAGCACCTTGCTCAAGCTGTGGTGGTGGAATTGGCGGCGGCGGATTTGGAGGCGGCGGAGGCGGCTTGCTAGGAAATCGACGCCTGCTTCGTCTTGGCCTCATCGGTGGTGTTGTAGCCATCGCAACGGGTGGCGACGACGCAAGTCCTGCTGAGTAATCTCGATAAAGCTCATATCACGAGAAAGCGTCCTTCATCCAAGGACGCTTTTTTTATGCGCTCTTTTCGTCGTGATCTTGCCCACCGTTTTGCGTTTCAGCACGAGGGTTCTCGATTTCGTACGCGAGTTAGCAGCCCCCTCGTGATAGCATAAGAGTCTCGCTCACCCGCAAACTTCAACTCACCGGAACAACGCGACGTTATTGAGGCTGATTCACGGTTAAAACGGAGACACCCGAAATTACAGAAATAAGCGTTACGACCTGCACTTTTCGTAAGACAGGTGCGGACAAAACTTTCTGGAGAATCGGACAATGCGGAACGTTCCTAAACTGACTACCCTTCTGCTCATCGGAGGCTTAGTAAGTCTCGTTGGCTGTAAAAGCTATGGGCCTACAAACTTGACACCTGCCCGCGATGTGCTCAATGCGAGTTGTTGTAAGCCGGACACGGAAACTCAGATCAACTTTCTGACGCTCCGTCGCACGCCCCCAACTGAGTACATTCTCGACAAGGGCGACACCCTTGGTATCTACATCCAAGGCATCACTGGGGACAAAGAAACGCCGATCCCTGTGAACTTCCCAGACGCCCAAGGTGGACGACCGGCTTTGGGTTACCCAGTTCCAATTCGTGACGACGGCTACATCTCGTTGCCTTTGATTGCTCCCGTTCGCGTTGCCGGTTTAACGATCGGTGAAGCTGAAAGTAAGATCGTTGCTGCGTACACCCAGAAGGAAAAAATCCTCTTGGAAGGCACCGAAAAAACGCTCGTGACGTTGATGAAGCCACGAACGTACAACGTGCTCGTTATTCGTGAAGACGGCGGCGGAAGCCAAAATCTTCAGAACAACTTGAACAAGAATCAGGTTTACCTGGATGAGTCAAAACAAACAGAATCATTCTCTATCGAGCTAGACGCCTATGAAAATGATGTCCTTCACGCTTTGAGTGAAACGGGCGGAATGCCAAGCGAGCGAGCCAAGAACGAAATCGTCGTGCTGCGTGGTGGAATGAACAATCCAAACGCGGGTTCAATCGTTCAAGCCATCGGAGCTTCACCTGACAACATGCAGGCGACAACGATGGACCAAGCCAACATAGTGCGTATCCCGATCAAGGGTGAAATCGGACTGTTCCCGACTTTGTCAGAAGCTGACATTACACTCGAAGACGGCGACGTGGTTTACATCGAAGGCCGCGAGCGAGACGTGTTCTACACCGGTGGTTTGCTTGATGGCGGACGATTCCCACTTCCACGTGACTACGACATCGACGTTCTTGAAGCCATGTCGATGGCTGGTGGAAGCGTGTCAGCAGCGGCTGGTTCAAGTGGCAACGGTTCGTTCAGCGGAATCGGAAGCATCATGCCTGCAACACAGGTTACGGTTCTTCGAAAGTGTGGTTGTGAGCAGGTCGCAATCGACGTTGACCTTCGTTACGCCTTGGCCAACCCATCAGAACGAGTCATCATCCAACCAGGTGATTTGATTGTTTTGGAGTATCGCAAGAACGAATTGGCGATCAACTCGATCGCTTCAATCTTCCAGTTTGGTGGAATCTTCAACTTGTTCCGCAACTAGACATTCCCCAACTGTCCAGATTGTTTCGGGACACTAAAAAGTTAAAACGCTTGAAAGCACGTCTCAAAAGGGCGTGCTTTTTTTGCATACCCAATTGCACTTTTTTGGGCCCAAATTTTGCGTTGTAACCCGTTTTATCGAAGTACAAAGATTTGAGCTAAGGGAGCTAGCGTAGAAATTACGAATGATTGGACGCTAACAGTTCTTCTACATTTACCGTCATTGCAATGCACAAAATGTCCACCAGACCATTTTACCCGTTAGCTTTGGGGGGGAGTTCCAACTATAACTAGGGACAAGAATTCATCCGAGCTCTCCTCCCTCCTCGTGTTATGCATCCTGACTTAAACACAACCGATCACCCGGTTCGTGAGAGTACTCTCACCAAAACAGTTAACTTCGCCAAAGACCATCGTTTGCCACTTCTCGTGCTTGGCCATGCGGTCGTCTTTGGTCTCGTATTCCTTGGCGCTTTCCTCATCCGATTAGACGTCGACTTTCCAATCAACGTAGACCAAGTTTGGAAAAAATTCTGGGCGGGCCTGCCGCTAGTTGTCGGCGTTAAGGTCTGCGTCTATTACGCCCTGAGAAACTTTCACGGCTGGTGGCGTTACGTAACGTTCTCCGATTTCATTTCGCTCATCCGAGCCTCGACCGCATCGATGTTGTTGATCATTGCGATCGACCACTTCGTATTGCCTTATCAAATTCCGCGATCGGTACTGGTTTTCGATTGGGTGCTCAGTGTTGTTGCACTGGGAACCTTGCGATCATTCTGGCGCGTTTGGGACGAAAGAATTGCTCCATTGGATCGAGGTAGAAAATCTCGCGATGCTGCCCTGATCATTGGTGCAGAGATGGAGTCAGCAAAACTTGCGCACTTAATCAACTCTCAACAAGGTCTCGGATTCCGAATCGTTGGACTCGTCTCGCCTAAACGTTTAGACAAAACCCGTCGTTTTAGTGACCTCCGCGTAGTTGGTTCGCTGGAAGACTTGAAAGAAATCGCGAAAACGTATCGCGCCAAGACTGTGTTCCTTGCAAACGGAACCGTTCCAGCCAGACAGCTTCGCGCGTTGCTCGACTCAGCTTCCGAAGCCGAAGTCGACGTACGAATCGTTCCCGGCTTGGAGCAGCAGCTTCGCGGTAATGATCAAATGCCAATCCGAGAAGTCCAATTCGAGGACCTCTTGCGTCGCGAGCCAGCAAGACTGGATCTTGATTTGATCGCCAGTTTGATTCGAGGCAAACGTGTCTTGGTCACCGGAGCCGGCGGAAGCATTGGGTCTGAACTTTGTCGTCAGCTTGCAAAATTTGCACCCGAGGAATTGATTCTTTTAGGTCGTGGCGAAAATAGAATTTTCCATATCGAACGAGAGCTTCGAAAACAAACTCCTGGTTTAAAAATCACTCCACGAATCGCGAGCATGACAGATGAGCGACGAATGGAAGAGTTGTTTTCGACCTATCGCCCCCAAGTCGTCTTTCATGCTGCGGCTCACAAACACGTTCCACTTTCAGAGCAAAACATTGGCGAAGCGGTACTTAATAATATCGGCGGAACCAAAATCCTCGCGGACAATGCGGCTCAAGTTGGTGTCGAAAAATTTGTTTTGATCTCAACTGACAAGGCCGTCAATCCGACCAGCGTCATGGGCTGCACGAAACACTTGGCTGAGCGATATTGCTTGGCCAAAGGAACCGTCTCTGAGACCAAGTTTATTACGACTCGTTTCGGGAACGTTCTAGGATCTGCTGGAAGCGTGGTGCCATTGTTCCAAGAGCAAATTCGAGCTGGTGGTCCTATTACGATCACTGACCCTCGCATGACTCGATTCTTCATGACCATTCCTGAAGCTTCGCAATTGGTGCTGCAGGCGGCGTCGATGGGCAAAGGCAGCGAAATTTTTGTGCTTGAAATGGGGGAACCCGTTCGAATCGAGGACATGGCCCGAGACCTGATTCGCCTGGCTGGATTGGCCGCTGATTCCATCGACATCGAATACACTGGATCTCGTCCAGGCGAGAAACTCTACGAAGAACTTTACTACGAAGAAGAGCAATCGATTCCGACCAGCCACGAAAAAATCTTGTCGGCATACCATCGGTTTTACTCGCTTGAGGAAATGGACTCCGCTGTCTCGATGTTGCGCGACGTGGCCTACTCCTCACCAGAAAAAATCATGACGGCGTTGGAGAGCCTCGTCCCGGAATTCAAATCGCCAGAACGAAAAGGAAATCGTTCGGTAAAGATCGCGACTTGAGTTTTTAGACATGCCCAAACCGACTTTTATCAATATTGGACCGGGGAGGTGCGCGACCAGTTGGCTGTTCCAACTTTTGCAATCACACCCCGAGATCGCGCTGTCGAAAGTCAAAGAGACTGAGTACTTCAACACAAACTTGGCCAACGGTCAGGATTGGTACGAATCGCAGTTCGAACAACCCAGCGATGAATCTGCCGCTAAAGCCATCGGCGAGTTCTCAGCCAACTACTACCTTTCGCCAGAAATTGCGTCGGCCATCAAAGCCTACGATCCCAATTTAAAATTGATCATCAACGTGCGCGATCCATTCGACCTGTTGAAATCATTTCACTCTTTTGGAATCCGACGTGGTCTTGAGATTGGCGAAATTGGAAACTGCTTAAACGAACCAATTGGCCCAATCATGGGATCCGGTTACTCGCATCGAAAAAAACGCGGCGAACTTACGACTTGCGACGATGCGACTTTGCTCGAAAGCGTTTGCCTCGAGGACCGCCTAAAGCCGTTCTTTGAACTCTTCCCATCCGACCAAATCTACCTATTCGTTGTCGAACGGTTGAGCAACGAACATTCCCAAGTCTTGGAGGAAGTCTTTGAATTCCTTGGCGTCGACGCAACCTATCAACCCGAAGGCGCTGAAGAAGTAATCAATTCAGCGATCACACCCAAATCAAAATTGCTTGCCAGAGCTGCCACCAGCACTTCATTTTTGCTACGTCGCATGGGCGCAAACGGTTTGCTTACTCGGCTCCACCAATCAAAATTAATTAAGCGTTTGCTGTATAGTGAAAACAACGCAGGCGGCGAAAAATCTGAAACAGCCACGTCGGCGAAACCAGGAATTCGGCATCTCCTCGATTCTGACTCACGTTCGATAATTGAAAACCAAATCGAATTGCTCAAAACGAGAATCCCCGACCTTAGAGAATGGTGGTCTTGAAATGATCCAAAAAACAAACGTCGAAATGGAAATTCCATTCTTCAAAGCCCAAATCGGACAAGAAGAAATCGACAGCGTCATCGAAACGCTTAAGTCCGGCTGGCTCACCTCGGGGCCAAAGGCCAAGCAGTTCGAGCAAGAATTTGCCGAAATGGTAGGAGCCAAATTCGCGATCGCGGTCAACAGTGCCACTGCGGGATTGCACCTCGCATTAGAAGCACTTGGTGTTGGACCGGGCGATGAAGTTCTAGTCCCAACGCTGACGTTTGCCGCCACCGCAGAAGTCGTCATTCATCTTGGCGCAACTCCTGTTCTCGTTGATTGCCGCGAAGGCGATTTCAACATCGACGTCGATGACATGATTGCGAAAATTACCTCAAAAACAAAAGCCGTCATGCCCGTCCACTACGCAGGTCACCCTTGTGAGATGGACGAGATTGAAGCCGTCGCAAAACAGCACGGCCTTGGAATCGTCGAAGACGCCGCCCATGCGTTCCCAGCAAAATACCGTGGTCGAACGATTGGATCATCGAGCAACGTCAGCTGTTTCTCATTTTACGCCAACAAAACGATCACGACCGGCGAAGGTGGAATGATCACCACAGACGACGAAGCGGTTGCAAACCGCATGCGAATCATGAGCCTGCACGGGCTTGATCGCGGCGCATGGAATCGGTTTTCAAAAAATGGAAAATGGTTCTACGAAATCCTCGAAGCAGGTTTCAAGTACAACCTTTCCGATGTTGCTGCTGCAATCGGAATTGGCCAGCTTCATCAAGCCGAAAAATTCTGCGTTGAAAGAAAGCGGATCGCGTTGGCTTACACCGAAGCCTTTGATGGATCACCATTCGTCACCACGTTAGAAGTCCAACCTCACGTTGATCATTCATGGCATTTGTTCGTCATCAAGATTAACCAGCAGAACCTCACCATTGATCGCGGGCAATTCATTGAGCAACTAAACGCTTCAGGCGTCAGCACGAGCGTTCATTACACACCGCTGCACCTACACCCGTTATACCGAGACCGATACGGGTACACACTTGAAAGCATGCCAACGGCTAGTAGAATTTACGAGCAAATCATATCGGTCCCCTTGTTTCCCGGCATGACCGACGAGCAAATGAATTACGTGATCAGTAACGTCAATCGCATTGGCGAGGCAAACCAAAAGTGACCAAGCGGCTGTTTGACATTGGTTTGGCTTTGGTTGGGATTGCTATCTTCCTGCTACCGATGTTGATATGCGCCGTCGTTGTCAAACTGACTTCCAAAGGCCCAGTCATTTTCAGCCAAGAACGTGTTGGGTTGAATTTCAAGCCTTTTCGAATTTTCAAATTTCGTTCCATGGTTGTCGACGCACCAAACTTGGGAGCCCAAGTCACCGTGGATCGCGATCCAAGAATTACCGGAATCGGTCGGATCATGCGAAAGACGAAACTGGACGAACTACCGCAGTTGTTCAATGTTCTATTCGGTGACATGAGTTTCGTCGGCCCACGTCCAGAAGTTCCAAAGTACGTTGAAATTTTCCGCGAAGACTACAAAGTCATGCTTTCGGTCAGGCCAGGGATCACCGGGCTTGATTCGATTGCGTTCCGGCACGAGGAAGACATTCTCGCGCAAGCCGCGGATCCGCAAGCTGCTTACTTGAATGAAGTCGCACCAGCGAAAATCAAACTTGCGAAACAGTACGTGGAAAAATCGTCGGTCCTTTTCGATGTCAAACTCATTTGGCTGACAATTGTTAGCGTGCTGGGAATCGGTGGCGCATCCGATACGGAGCGGACTTCGACTGGATCAACTTCGTCGAGCACAACGCCATGAGCTCCAACGATCTAAGTGCAAACGAAATCAAACCCAAGAAAAAACGACCAAGCTTTCTCGGCAGTTCGCTGATCTATGCGTTGGGCGATCTGCTGACCAAAGGCGCTCGCATCGTATTGATTCCGTACTACATCGCAGTTTTCACAAAACCCGAAATGGGCGAATGGGGAATCCTTCAAGCGATATCGATCGCCAGTTTTACACTGCTGACGTTCGGCTTGGGATTCGCGACCCGGCGATTCCACAATCAATACGGTGAAAACGGTGACTCCCTCGTTACGACGTTTTGGGTCGGGCGGATGTTGGCAGGGCTGCCATTGTTCGGACTGTTGTTACTGGCTGGTTACGGATTGCAACAATGGTCATCCAATCCGATTTCGTTTGGCTTAATTGCCTGTGCGATTACAACTGGATTCTTACGTGGCGGCACGAACATCGTTGAATCCTGGCTGAACATTCGTGAAGAGCCCTTCAAATACCGCGCGTTTACGTTTTTACAATTCCTCACCACAACCTTGCTGGTCATCTATCTCGTATCCTGGTGCAAGTGGGGCTTATTTGGAGCCATCATAGGCGAAACGATTTCGTTCGCTGGATGGACGGTAATCAGTGGTGTACTGCTCTTTCGCCGCTCGCTGCCAACTATTGCTGGTTTCAACTGGCGCGAGATTGGATTCTATTGCTGGCCGACTCTTCCTCACGCATTTTTCATGTGGGCGGTGATGAGCGCCGACCGATTGATGCTTCAGGAATATGTAACAAAATCAGAACTGGGTGTGTATGAGATCGGGTATTCGCTGGCTGGATTTCTTTCAATCGTGATCATGGGAATTCGTGCTGCGTGGATGCCTCGATACTTTCGAACGGCCGACGAACCCGATGCTGGTCAGCAGTATGGAAAATTTGCGACGATCTACTTCTACTTGATCCTTTTCACTGCAACAGCGGGGATACTATTCATTCCAGAATTGCTGAGTCTGATCAAAATGGGCACAGGAAAAGACTACACCGATTCGATCCACGTTTTCCGAGTCGTTCTGGTCGGCATTGTGGCTCTCTCAGGATTCATGGCTTTCAACCAGCCGCTTTTATACCAGCGACGAACAGGCTTGATTGCGATGGCTTCCGGTTTCGGTTTTGCGGTTAACATCGGTTGTAACCTTTGTTTAATTCCCCAATTGGGAATCATGGGCTCTGCCATCGCGACAGTAATTACTTATGTCTGCATGGCAACTACGATGTTTGTTCTGGTGTCGTTTCAAAAAGAAATCCATTGGCAGACTCGAACCAACGGTTTGATCCTGCTCCTTTCGGCAGCCATTGCATGCTCTGTGCTTTTCCTCCCCAGCCAAATCTGGGATTGGACATTCATTGTGCGACTGTCGTTGATGTTGGCTTTCCCACTCCTAACACTTTTCAAATTCGAACTTAACGATCAGCGGCAATTGCAAATCGGATTCCGATTGTCGCGCTTCAAACTGTCTTTATAGATTTCCAATGCGTCAGCTTGTCTATCTTTTATTCGCCCTCTCGGCGGTACCGATCTTTATCAATCCATCGACGATGCGATTGAATTTGATCGATGCTGCCATCGGTAGCGAATCGTCGTTCGCGGCATGGGAGTCGGGGCTGTCAATTCATTTGGTCGCTCTCCTTGCGATCGTTGCTGTCGGTTGGTCAATCATTGTCACGCTACCCAAACTGGAAATCAATCTGACCAGCGAAGCGATCTGTGTTCTGGTCCTGCTTCTCAGTTTTTCTATATCGATGATCACCGGGATGCTGTTGAAGCCAGGAAAGCTCAACGTCATTTATTATTGCCAGGCGATTTTGCCAATCCTGTGCTTCTTTTTCGGGGCCCATCGTTTGGTCGATCAAGCCATGGTCGATAAAGGCGTACGCTTACTCGTCATTGGCGTTTCCATCTTCATCCCTTTCGCATTTTTGATGTTGTTGCGAATCTCGGGATTGAATTTTGGCAACCTGATCAAGGACATTCAAAAACTCTCAATGGTGCTACCGCAGTTCCGAAACTACTTCCCGTTTACACTCGCACTTTCATTCGCATTTGTTTTATTCGTTGGTCAATCCTTTAGAAACAAGCAACTGTACTGGGGCGCGATACTCGCACACGTCGCTTTCATGATCATCAACTGGTCACGAACGGGGTGGGTGATGTTCTTGGTCGTTGTGATGTTTCGAAACAAGAAGCCATCGTTTGGCATCGTCCTTCTCGCCTGTGCCGGTACGCTCTTCGTGCTCTCGCAGATGGGCGACACAAGTGATGACAGTCTTTTTCAAAAAACAGTAATTGCAAAACGAGTAGGCAACGTAAAAGGTCGCCAGCAAGGTGATGGAAACCGGGCCCACTACGCCATGGAGGCAATTACTTTCATCGGAGAAAGCCCGATTGTTGGCCGCATGTTTGTCCCAGAGCGAGCCGAGACTTCCGGCGGTAAAGCCTTTGCGGTTCCCAAACTCTACCTACCACACAATCAATTTTTAGATTTTGGACTCAAAGGCGGGCTTGTTGGAATGCTTTCCTTCGTCGCGTTGCTTGGCATCTCATTTGTTCGCGCCAACCGATACAAGCCGCTTGTTTCTCACGATCAACAATTATTGTTTCAAGCCTGGTCTGCTATTCTCGTCTTCGCCGCGTTGGGCTGCTTGACTCAGCTGTACTTTACCCAAGCTTTCACCGCGTGCGTGATGTGGTTTTTGCTGGGTTACTTTTCAAAATTTGGACACCCTCGACTTGCCAAATAGCAAGAACTGAAATGTCCACATCGCGAAGCTGTTTCAATTTCTCAACCCACACTTTTTTTTCCTGATTACGATAGAACCTACCCCTCACCCACCATTCACAATAAAATCGCTCGTCCTGAGCGACTGTCCACCCACCACGGTTTTCCGTTGGCAATTCAACTTGCCTTCCATTTTTTGGTTTCGCTGTACGCGATCACGATTTCGAGACACTTCAATGACTACAACTGACAACTCAAATAAAACTGTTCTCATCACCGGCGGCACCGGCTCCTTCGGAAAAACAATGGTCATGCATTTGTTAAAGCAAGGGTTTGGCGAGATCCGAATTTTTAGCCGCGACGAATGGAAACAAGAAGACATGCGTGTTCGTCTTGCCAATCCACGTCTTAAGTTTTACATCGGCGACATTCGTAACAAGTCCAGCATCGATTCGGCGATGGAGGGCGTTAACCTTGTCTTCCACGCTGCCGCACTCAAGCAAGTTCCGTCGTGCGAGTTCTTCCCGATGGAAGCCGTCGCGACCAACGTGACAGGCAGTTTTAACGTTGTTGACGCAGCCGTGAACCATAAAGTCGATTGCTGCGTTTGCCTCGGAACAGACAAAGCCGTCTATCCCGTCAACACGATGGGCATGACCAAGGCATTGATGGAAAAAGTCGCTCAATCTTTCGCGCGGCGTCTCAAGAAATCCGACACAAAAGTCTGCTCAGTTCGTTACGGTAATGTGATGTACTCCCGCGGATCAGTGATTCCACTGTTCATTCGCCAGATCAAAGAAAACTCCGCGATCACCGTGACCGACCCGCGCATGACTCGATTTATGTTACCGCTCAGCCAATCAGTTGAACTGGTCCAATTCGCGTTCACTAACGCACAACAAGGCGACATTTTCATCAAGAAAGCTGTCGCATGCACGATCGATACCCTCGTCGTTGCTTTGAAAGAATTATTCGAAAGCACAGTCGACGTTCACCATATCGGAACACGCCATGGCGAGAAACTTCATGAAGTACTCGCCAGTGCAGAAGAACTTCGTCGCGCCGAGGACATGGGTGATTTCTTCCGGATCTCAATGGACGAACGGGATCTTGATTATTCAAAATACTTCACTCAAGGCGATCCGGAACTTGACGCGACTCAAGACTACGCATCGGACAGCGGAAAAATGTTGAACGTTGAAGAGACAAAGGAACTCCTGTTGTCACTTCCGGAGATCAAAACCGAGTTGGGAATTACGGCTTCTGCGTAGGCTTTCAGTTCCGAGTACAAGCCGAAGATCTTGCAAATGATTTCTGCTTGCTCTATTCAGACCTTTCTCGAGCAAGCGATCTCCACTCGATCCACTCAAAACCTAAACATTGAAAAAAGAGTACTGAACTTTGGGAAAACGCATTTTAATTCTTGGTGCTTCCGGCTTGATCGGGCACAAACTCTTTGAACTATTGTCCGAACGATTCGGCACGGTTTTCGGCACGCTGCATCGTTCTCGCAACTGTTTCGCAGATACCGGCTTGTTCGAAACCGATCGGATTATCGACAACGTTGACGTTCACGATTTTGACAAACTCCGCGGCATCATGCATAGCGTTTCCCCCGACGTCGTCCTCAACTGCGTCGGCATCACAAAACGTCGGCCTGAGGTTAAGGTTCCACTTGAGGCGATCACGGTCAACGCATTGTTGCCGCATCGACTTGCAGACTGGGGCCTGAAAAACAACGCGAGAGTGATTCACTTTAGTACCGATTGTGTTTTTGATGGAACCAAAGGCGACTACGACGAGCAAAGCATCACAACTGCAGAAGATGAATACGGCCAAACAAAAGCACTTGGCGAAATTCGATACGACCATTCGCTAACGATCCGCTCCAGTTTCATCGGACGTGAACTCGACGTGTTTTCCGAGTTGCTCGAATGGTTTTTGCAGCAAAACGGCAAAACGATCAAGGGATTCACAAACGCACTTTACACAGGCGTTTCCACGATCGTGATGAGCAAGGTTGTTGGCGACATCATTGAATCGCATCCCGACATCAACGGTCTCCACCAACTGTCGTCCCCCGAAGCCATTTCCAAATTCGATTTACTGTGCCTCGCACGTGACGCATTCAAAATGGATGTTGAGATTGTTCCCGAGTCGGACTTCGTATGCAAGGCTTCGCTGAACGGGACTTTGCTTCGAGACAAAATGAAACTCACAGTGCCTTCATGGCAAGAGATGCTCGCCGAACTGGCAAGCGAAACTCTCTACGACAAAATCAAACGTTAGACCAATCCCTGAAACAGACTTTTCCTTTCTCCTCGTCAATAACGAGTGCACCATGGCCACAGACAAAATTCCAGCTGACAATTCAAGTGATGTTAAACCAAAAATGCACGTGCCGCAGTTTCGATCTTTCGTCGACAAAAGCGATTACGATTTCATCGCGCCCGTTTTCGAAAACAACTACATCGCCGAAGGTCCATTCGCCAAACGATTCCACAGTGAGCTGTTGGAAATTATCGGCAGCCCGCACGGCGTGTTCGCATGCAATGGAACACTGGCCATCTATCTCGCACTCAAGGCTCTAGGCATCGGTGCTGGCGACGAAATGCTAGTGCAGAACGTTACCTTTATTGCGTCTGCCAATGCGGTGGAAATGGCTGGTGCGACTCCAGTGTTTGTCGACATTCCGTCCTACGACGACATGACGATCGACCTGAGCAAGATCAAACTCACGCCGAAAACAAAAGGCATGGTGATCGCGCATTTGTTCGGCACCGCGTGTAGCAACATCGAAGAGGTCAAACAGTTCTGTGACGACAACAATTTGTTGTTGGTCGAAGACGCTGCCCAATCCCTTGCCGTCACCAATGGCACGAAACACCTAGGCACCTACGGCGACGTTGGGACATTTTCGTTTTACGCAGACAAAACGATAACCACAGCCGAAGGCGGATTTATTGTGACACCTCACCAAGAGGTTTACGACAAAATGGTTTACATGCGAAACCAAGGCCGCATTCGCAGCGGCACATTTGTGCATCCCGAGATTGGGTACAACTTTCGCATCACCGACATGCAAGCTGCGCTTGGTTGTTCACAACTAAGCAAGCTCGATCACATTATCACGGAAAAGCAAAAAATCTATCGGCTGTATCGTGAACATTTATCCGATCACGTCGAATTCTTGAAACTTCGAGACGATTTCCAACACATTCCATTCCGTGTCATTGTTTTCGTTGACGACGCGCAGAAAACAATGGACTACATGGGTGCCCGTGGGATCGAACCGCGAAGTGTGTTTTACCCGCTCCATCAGCAGCCGTGCTACGAACATCTCGGCTACGACAGTGTTGAGTTCCCGAACTCAGTCGAGTGTTTCCACCGCGGCATCTGCTTGCCGACTTGGATTGGGCTGACCGAAGAGCAAATTGCGTACACTTCCGAAGCCTTGATTGATTCGCTGAACCAATAAACAAAACCCAGCCACTATTCGGCTGACTGACTATCGTCGACGGCGTCTGTGTCGTTTTGCGCGATGAAAAATTTACAACCCTAAACCACGTTACTTCAGCCAACTACCAACGGCTGCCAAACATCCGAGAGAGATTCAATGAAAGTCATGACCATTGTGGGCACGCGCCCAGAGATTATCAAACTAAGTCGCGTCATTGCCGAGCTTGAAAAATTTGTCGACCATGTGCTGGTTCACACCGGCCAGAACTATGACTACGAATTGAATGAAGTCTTTTTCGAGAACCTCGGTGTTCCCAAACCAGATCACTTTCTCGAAGTAGCCGGCAAAAGCGTCGCCCACACGATCGGCGCCGTGATCGCAAAATCCGACGACGTGATGGAGATCGAGCAGCCAGATGCGATCTTGCTTTATGGTGACACCAACAGTTGTCTCGCTGTCATCGCGGCCAAACGTCGAAAGATTCCTGTGTTTCATTTCGAAGCCGGAAACCGATGTTTCGACCAACGCGTTCCCGAAGAATTGAACCGAAAAATTGTTGATCACTTAAGCGACATCAACATGCCGTTGACCGAGCACGCCCGCCGCTACCTCTTGGCTGAAGGGATTCGTCCAGACACTATTGTGAAAACGGGGTCTCCTATGAAAGAGATCTTGATGCACAACATGGACGACATCAAAGCGTCCGACATCCTCACACGTTTGGGTGTTGAAAAACAAAAATTCTTTATCGTCAGCGCTCACCGCGAAGAGAACGTCGATTCGGAACAAAACTTTAATGACATGTTGGATTCGCTCAACGCAATCACACAGAAGTACGACATGCCCGTCATTGTTTCGACTCACCCGCGCACGCGGAAGAAACTGGAACAACTAAATCGCGACGATATGGACCCACGCGTGCAGTTCCTGAAACCAATGGGATTCTTCGATTACATCAAAATGCAAATGGAAGCCTACTGTGTGATTTCCGATAGCGGCACGATCACCGAAGAGTCGTCCATCCTGAACTTTCCCGCAATCACCATTCGCCAAGCACACGAGCGCCCCGAAGGAATGGACGAAGGCGTGTTGATCATGACGGGTTTGAAAAAAGATGACGTCATGCACTCAATCGACGTCGTTGTTTCCCAATTCGATTTTGAGAATCGCCAGTTCCGAGTCGTTGCTGATTACGATGTCGACAATTTCTCAAAGAAGGTCTCTCGCATCGTGTTGAGCTACACCAACTACATCAACCGAACGACTTGGAAGAAGTTCAACTAAGTCAGCCCCACCTCAATCTTCTCACAAAATGTCACAAACAATCCAAGATCCGAATCAACCCGCGCTCCGAAGTGCCACAACTTCCGACGTTGATGTGCGCGCCTTGAACGTGCTGGTTGTTCATCGGTATTTTTGGCCAGACACGCCCCCCGTTGCATCGATCCTGCGATCCATCTGTGACTCCTGGGCCGACGCCGGACACGACGTTTCGGTTTACACCAGCCAACCATGCTACAAACCAACCGTGGAAATTCCGCGACAGCCATCTCGTCAAACGGTCGGCAAACTCAACGTTTTGCGTTGTTGGTTGCCACTTGAAAAGTCGCGTAACCCGTTGTTGCGACTGATGCATTTTTTGATGTTTTTAAGTTTCGCTTTTTGTCACATCGTGATTCGACGAAAGAAGTACGACCTGGTGATGGGGCTGACTTTTCCGCCTGTCATTTCCGGTTTTGTACTTAGCGCCGCTGCCAAGCTTCGTGGCTCAAAATTTGTTTACTATTGCATGGACATCCATCCAGAGTCTTCGACCTACACTGGCAAACTAAAAAAGGGCAGCATCAAAGCAAAAATCGCCCGCACACTTGACCGTCGAACCTGTGATTCCGCTGACGCTGTCGTTGTGCTGTCGCAAGACATGGCAAACACGTTTTTAGAACGCTACAAAGACGCAGCCGGCCAAGTAACGCCACGGCTGGACGCTGCCAAGCAAAAAATGCACATCATTAGTGACTTTAACCCGACCAGTTTTGGAAACGAGCCTTCCGAAGTACCTTCTGAATTCCAGCGGACACCAGGAAAGTTTCGCTTGGTCTACGCCGGCAACGTTGGCATGTTTCAAGCTCTCGACAATGTCGTTCGTGCGGCGCAGTTACTCGCCGATCAAACTGACATTGAGATTGTCATTCTGGGCGAAGGAGCCGCAAAGAAACGCTTGATAGAAATGGCGGGAGATCTGAACGGTAAAACCGTTTTGTTCTACCCGCATCAGCCGGTCGCAGTAGCAGACAAAATCATTCAAGCCGCCGACCTTGCCATTGTGAGTCTCATGCCCGACGTTTTTCGCGTTGCTCATCCTTGCAAAACCAGCAGCTACCTCGCGATGGGCTGCCCATTGCTGATGGTGATTGAAGAGGAGAGTCGACTGTACCAGATGACTGTCGAAAATAATCTTGGCTACGCTTGCCGTGGTGAAGCCCCCGAAGCTCTCAAAGAAACGATCCTGACTGCTTATCACAATCGAGATAAAATTGAAGCAATGAGAGAGCCAGCCAAGCTATTCGCACAGCAACACTTGGTCAAAGAAGTGCAGCTGGTTCGCTGGAAAAACTTGATCAACCAACTGGCTCAGTCATTGACTGACTCGAACACGAAATCAAGCAAACTTCCCCGAACCGCTTAGAAAATTCGCCCAACACACATCATTACCATGAACACTAAAGCCAATCCCAACATTGTCGAAGTCGAGAAAGCCCCATCTCGGTGGGTGATGCGCGCTCGCGGCGTGAAACGAATTTTGATGTGGAACGGATTTTCAAAGTCACTTCCACTGTATCTCGTCACTGAATTTCCTAAATCAGGTGGCACGTGGTATAGCCAAATGTTAGCCGAGTGTTTGGAACTACCGTTTGCTCGAAATTACAACCCACCAAAATTTGAAACGTGCATCATGCACGGCGTGTTCCTCTACAGCAAACGATTTCACAACGTCTCCGTTGTCATGCGTGATGGCCGGGACATCATGGTTTCGTCGTATTACCATTTCCTATTTAACAACAACGCGAACTTGCCCTACGCCGTTGAAAAGAAACGAAACTTTCTGCAGTTCAAAGACTACGACGATATTGAAACCAACCTACCTCGGTTTATCGAATACATGTTTACCGATTTCTCGAAGGCGTGGAGTTACCGCTGCACTTGGTCAAGCTACGTTGATTCCTGGAAAGATAAGGACGCTTTGGTAGTAAAATATGAAGACCTGTTGGATGACGCGACGGGGACGATGAACCGCGCGGTCACTCATTTGACCGGTTCAAAAATGGACCAAGAAAAACTGGCGGGCATTATATCGGCCTACAGTTTTGAAAAATTGACAGGTCGTAAACCTGGCCAGACCCAAAAAGGCAACTTCATTCGCAAGGGTATCGCTGGTGACTGGAAAAACCATTTCAATCAAGCAGCCAGAGAAGCATTCAACGAATACGGTGGCAAGCAACTGATCGATTTGGGGTACGAGTCATCTAGCGACTGGGTGCATCAGACAAAACAAGAAACTGAAGCAGTCTAGGTTCAACACGAACCAAAGCAACAAAATCAAAGCGTTATTCGAGATAGATCGAGGTTCAAGATGGCTGGTATATTCACAAAATTTGCAGGACTGACACGCAAAGTTCCATGGCTCGTGAGTGGCGTGCGTGCGGTTCTGCCTCGCTACCTAAAACGCAAAATCGGCGCGGCGTTGCTGCCATCCGAAAAAGGCGGCGAGGTCGTTGCCAATGATGGGCGCAAGTTCGTAATGATCCCGGACCGCTTGTTCTTGCAAGTTGTCTACGACGGGATTTTCGAACCGTCGCTAACGAACTTCATGACAACCGTCATCAAACCAGAGGACACCACAGTCGATGTTGGATCCAACTTTGGTTGGTTCGCGACTTTGATGGCAGTCAAAAGTTCCAAAAACATTTGCTATGAACCGGCCAAACGTATTGCTGGTATCTTGAAAGAGAACATCGCTTTGAATGCGATGGACAACATCACCGTTCGTGAAGTCGCAATCGGCAGTGAGCCCGGCGAAGTCACTTTCGTCATCGAAGGCGACCCAGAACGCGAAAGTGCACTTGGCTATGTAGCTACTGAAGGCGACGACGTTGCCAACAACACAACAGAAACGGTAAAAGTCGTAACGCTAGACGAAGATTTGGCCCAGCACAAAGGCGAGATTTCACTAATGAAAGTCGACTGCGAAGGTTTCGAGCACGAAGCATTCAAAGGCGCAAAGAATCTGCTCACGTGTGACAACCCACCAGTTTTTATCACCGAAGCCAATCGCGAAGCACTTGGCCGAAGTGGTACCAACCGCGAAGACATGTGTGCCCTACTCAAACAATATGGCTACACGCTTTATGGCATGCGAAGCAACGGCACGCTTTACGCTGATGACGGCAAAGCACCGGCTTTGGTAGGTGCACCGCCAAAGGGTAAATTTGCCAATCGCTTGACCCTGCCATAGTGGACATCGCCGGCGGCTATGCAAACGGAATCGCGATTTCAAAATCAAATTTCTGGATCGTGCGAATCGTTTAGCCCAGCTGTTTGATCAAAGTCGCGTCGCGTCCAAGCGTGGCCTCACTTGCCTACGCCTTTTGACCTTCGATCAACTCAACCTTGTGCTTGTCGTCGTACGCTTTGCGAATGGTTTCGACATCATCAATTCGCTCAAAGAACGCGTCCAAAACAATTGGATCAAAACGAGTGCCACGTTCGGAGATCATGATCTCCAGGCATTTTTTAATCGGGAATTTTGGCTTGTACGGACGCTCGCTGCAAAGTGCATCGTAAACGTCTGCGACACAGCAGATCCGGCCTTCGATCGGAATCGCATCACCCTTCAGCTGAAATGGATATCCCGTTCCATCCCACTTTTCGTGGTGAGTTCGCGCGATGGTCGCGGCCAGTTCCAACATCGGCGAGTCAACGCCGTCCATGATGAATCCGCCCATGTCGGTGTGCCGGCGGATTCGCTCGCCCTCAGAATCGGCCAGCGGCTCCATGATTTGCATGCCCAACCCGCAATGCGTTTTCATGACTTCAAATTCTGCGTTGTTCAGTTTCCCTGGATTCAACAACACGGAATCTGGAATTCCAATTTTGCCCACGTCGTGCAACTGAGCGGCAAGCTCTATCTCATGGCAATACTCAGGACCAAACCCAAGTTGCTCCGCAATCACAGCACAGTACTTTCCAACTCGAATAACGTGTTCACCCGTCTCGTTGTCGCGATATTCCGCTGCACGAGCCAAGCAATGGATGATCTGCTCACGAGATTTCTCGATTTGATGCGTACGCTCTCGGACCTGTTTTTCAAGCTCTACCGCATAGTTGGCCAAGTGATCATGGTGACGTTTAACTGTTAAAGCATTTTGAACCCGAAGGATCAAATCACTCGGATCGACAGGCTTGCTCAAAAAGTCAGTCGCCCCGAGTTGCAGAGCTTCACGTTTGATCTGATTCTCCGAATTTGCACTCAGAATGATGAACGGGATCGGCTGAAACGCTGGTGTTTTCTGCCTGACCTTCAATAGATCTAAACCAGTGATGTGCGGCATCATGATGTCCAATAGCACGACATCCGGTTTCTCACGATCGATTGCTTCGAGAGCGTCACGGGGGTCCGTCACTGTGAAAAAATTCTCGTACCCATCAGATGAAAGAAAGCGTCTGACAACACGAATAACCAACTGCTCATCATCGATGATCATGATCTTCGAAGTGCGCAACTCGTCCTGTTCATTCATGAAACTCACGGTGTCGACAGTTGGTCGGAATCCATGAGGCTTTGGTGAAACCTGAGACGCAACTTGGAAATTGCCGGTACTGCTTGAGTCTGCTATTTGATCCATCTTTAGTTAGGCCTTGACTGAACGATCACTTGGCTCATCACCCCTGGTTAGAGCGACAACAAATTTAAGGCGAGTTCCATTTCCATTGGAATAGTCTCTCCGAACTATTGCTGATCTTTGGCGAGGTGCGACGATCATCAAGCATTTTTGTGGAAATGTCTGTTCAATCGGCGATAGTCAGACCATTGGCGCGGGTCTGAATATCTCAAGAAAATTTTCTAAAGTCGGCCAACCCTAATTTTGGCGTGGTTCTCGTCGCCAAAATCTAATGGCGGACGTTTTGTGGCATGCACAGTTGTCCGCCATTGTATTGGTCGTTGAGTGTTGGACGCTCTATTACCAGCAAGTAACGCGCTGACCGCGCTGGACCGCGCTGCTTCCAGCACGCAAATGGAAACGCACATCAGCCCTTGCACTGCGCTCAACCGCTTCGCGCCCTCCCAAACACATAAAAGGAATCAATTCATTCCTTTTATCCACTCACTCAACAACTCAACAGCTTTCTCGTCAACCAAGTTGCTTCCAATACTCGGCATCCGTCCTTCGTTCAATGTTTTAATCCGCTGAACCATCAAGGAACTTTCCGGTTTACCCGGCGCAATCAATTTAGCGTCAGCGATTCCCAAATCACCTTGCCCTGGATTCGCATTGATTGACTTAGTGCCTTCAAGCGATGTTGCGAATCGCAAATCAATATTTGCATTGCCTGGCCCCTTGGGTTGATGACACATTGCACAGTTAACATCAAGATAAACACGGGCTCGAGTCTCTAAATCTGCTGACTTATCAAACGGATTGCAATACTTCGGAAGCTTTGAAACATCCAGATCTTTCGAAAGTGAATCAGGCAAACTGACATAACCATTTTTTGCCCACTCAGAAATTTGATTTACTCCGCTGCCTGAACCATCTCGATTAAGCTGAGCCGTATTGAGGCCGAGAACGTATCCTGCTGCATCGACGTGGCAGCTTGCACATTCTGATGCCGACGGAGCGTGCCAAGACTTGACTTGTTTTTCCCAAATCTCAAATTGCTTCCCTTCGACGAATAATTCCGCGTCTTTGTTTTTCTTATCCCAAACATAGGTCGCCGATTCCCAACCTTGGTCAGTCCGTTTGATCAAACGAGTTTCCAGCATACGCAACCATCGGCCCTTGCCCTTTTTGAAGTTCTTGACGATCGTCGTTCCAACGGGAACTTCCCAACTTCCTTCCGCGCGGTAACCAAGTGACTTTCCTTCTGGCAAAACAAAGTAGCGAGACTTTTCAGCTTCATCAGACCAAAACGGTGCGTTGACTTCGTATGCGATCAAATGATCGGCGACTTTCTTGTCTGGTATCGATGCGAACAATCCTGTCTCAGAAAGTTTCTTTGGCCAGTTCTTGAAAGTCTCTTCTGGTTTCTCGGCTGGAACGATCTGATAAATACCGCCATCAAAACTAAGCAGATAGACTTCGCCTTGTTCGTCTTCTCCAAACGAAGCGATGCTGCGTCCGGTTCTTCGAATCAGTTCCGTTTGATACTTTCCCTTGGCATCCTTGCGAGTCCGCCAGAGATTTCCTGTCATGTAGTCGCCGAAGAAATAAGACCCGTCCAACTCCGGATACTTTTCACCACGGTAAACGTTGCCACCTGTGATCGAACCGCCCCACTCGTGTCCGTAGAATGCGACGGGCTTGTCGTGCTGCTGAATTGCAAGCTCAACGTCGGTTGCGAAGTCTTTGTTGGCTTCGAATCGCTTCCAGCCGTAGTTGCCACCCTTTTCGATAATGTTGACTTCTTCGATCAACTCTTGCCCAACGTCGGCAGCCCATAGATCGCCCGTTTTGCGATCAAACGAAAAACGCCAAACGTTTCTTAGTCCCAATGCAAAAATTTCCGGCCTTGCGTCTGGTGTATCAATGAACGGATTGTCTTTGGGAATGGCGTACGATTTTCCGTCGGATTCTGAATCGATATCAATTCGCAAAATCGCTCCCAGCAACGTGCTGAGATTCTGACCGTTACCTAGAGGATCGTTCCGGAAACCACCGTCACCTAGTGAGAGATACAAATAGCCATCTTTGCCAAACGCCATTGCGCCGCCGTTGTGGTTTGGGTACGGTTGAGCAATTTTCATGATCACTTTTTCCGAATCCGCGTCACAAACATTTGGGTCATCAGAGATCTTGTATCGTGCGACGATATTGGGAGCGACCGGACGTTTTTGCCCTTCCGTCTTTTCAGGGCGATCACGTTCGGATGACCAGTGACAATAGACGAAACCGTTGTTCTTGAAATCGGGATGGAACGCGAATCCGATCAAGCCCTCTTCATTACTGCTTCGACTGACGCGGTCGGTCAAATCGAGAAAAATCTGGCTTGTTGGGTTCTCATCATTTTTGTTGAACCACCGAACGACACCGGCTTGTTCAACGACAAAAATTCGATCACTGCCGTCTCCAGCATTCGTCAAATAAACAGGGCGATCAAATCGCAAGCGAGAAAAGGCCCGTTCGATTCCGACAAAATCGCCCCCTGCCTCACTGGATTTAGCCTGATCTTGTTTTGTGTCCTGCACCTTTTCAGTGGCTTGCTTGGCGTGGCAGCTAACTACTGAAAACAAAGCTGCCCACAGTAATAGAGAGATGGTCGCAGATTTCATTTGAATTTCCAAAACTTTCGAATGGCTAAGGTGGGGCTGCATGGGTTAAACCCTTGGCTTTACTGGCCCCGTGACTTTATTGAACCGTTGGCTTTACTGAACCGGTTTGTCTTTGGCTATTTGGTGTACCAAAATTTCTTGATCACGGGATTATATTTTACCCGCAGCTTGATATAAAGATCGAGGCAGGCAATCATCAAGCAAAACGGTCAACTATATCCCGTCCAAATGAGATACATCATGAACATGTTTCGGCAATCAGTAAATTCACGCACATATTTCATTGGTGCCCTTGTTGCTGCAATGATCTTTTTCATCAATTGCATTGCGACTACTAACGGCGTTGCTGATGAAGGCATGTATCCCGTCAGCGAAATTGGCAAGCTCGATTTGAATGCCAAGGGACTAAAAATGGCCCCAGAAGACATCTTCAATCCCAACAAGACTTGCTTGATTGACGGCATCTGTCGCGTCAACGGTTGCACGGGCTCTTTCGTTTCGCCAACTGGCCTCATCATCACCAACCATCACTGTGCCTATCGCGCGATCCAATCGGCAAGCTCGACCGATCACGACTATCTGGCCGATGGATTCCAAGCCAAAACACTTGGTGAAGAAATTCCCGCGACCGGTTACACGGTTCGAGTCACGGAATCATTTTCTGACGTCTCCGATCAAGTCCTTTCCGTCGTCGCAGATGGTATGAGTTTTGTTGCCCGTACCAAAGCCATCGATCGGAAGCGAAAAGAACTTGAGAAAGCAGCCGAAGCAAAAACCCCAGGCATTCGTGCCGAAGTCGCTGAAATGTTTGCCGGCAAGACTTACGTTTTATTTCTCTACACCTACATCAAAGACGTTCGACTTGTTTTCGCACCTCCTTCCTCAGTTGGAAATTTCGGTGGCGATGTCGACAACTGGGAATGGCCGCGGCACACGGGAGATTTTTCTTTCATGCGAGCCTACGTTGCTCCCGATGGATCGACGTCTGATTACGCGGCTGAAAATGTTCCTTACAAACCGAAACGTTTCATCCAAGTCGCTCCCCAAGGTGCAAACGAATCGGACTACGTCATGTTGCTTGGCTATCCCGGCCGAACGGCTCGTCACAAAACGGCCAGTTTTCTGAGCTACGAAGAGAATATCCGATTGCCTTACATCGTCAATCTATATGGCCGACAGATCGCCACGATGCAGGCAGCCGGTGAAAAAGACAGAGCCGTCGCATTGAAGCTGCTGTCTCGAATTCGAAGTCTTGCGAACACAGAAAAACGATCGAGAGGCCAGTTAAAAGGGCTCAAGCGTGCCAAGATTGTTTCAACGCGGAAATCGGAAGAGGTCAAACTTCAACAATTTATAGATTCCGATCCTGAGTTGAAAAAACGATTTGGCAATGTACTTCCAAGCATTGACGCAGCATATGCGTTGCGAGCCGAAACCGCCGTTCAAGAAGCGAACTTTCAAAACCTACGCCTCACCAGCCAAATGCTGCGTTTTGCGTTCACTCTTTACGATGCAGCGGTTGAACGGCAAGAGGATGATCTCGATCGCGAGCCAGCGTATATGGATCGGAATTTCGATCAAACAATTCAACGAACAATGCTTGCTCGCAAGGATCTTGATTTAGCGACAGATAAAATCATGCTTGGTAATCTGTTCAAGCAATTCGAGTCAGCTAAACAAGCGATCCCAGAAACCAACGGACTTTCGCTTGATGATTTATACGCTGGCAGCAAGTTAAACGACGAATCGTTTCTCAAAGAGTGTTTTTCGAAGACACCCCACGAACTTGAACAGATCGACGACACTTTTCTCCAATGGTCGATTCGGTTGCACCCAGAGTATTTGCGACTTCGTAACCTTGGTAAACAACGCGAGGGTGAGCTTGGCAAGCTTTATGGCGAACTCATCTCAGTGAAACAACAGTTCCTTAAAACTCAATTCGTCCCTGACGCAAACGCGACACTTCGCATGACGTTTGGAACCGTGAGAGGCTATTCGCCAGAAGACGCCGTTTACAAATCACCTGCGACCACGTTGACCGGTGTGATTGCCAAAACGACCGGCGTCGCTCCGTTTGTGACTCCTCAAGCGATCATCGACATGCATGAGAGTAAGGACTTTGGTGATTACGCTCATCCAAAATTAAAGGACATTCCAATCGCAATTCTTTACGACACGGACACCACTGGTGGCAACTCGGGAAGTCCAATTCTTGACGGCAACGGGCGATTGGTTGGAGTCAATTTCGACCGCGCGTTTGAAGCCACCATCAACGATTTCGCTTGGAACACAAACTACAGCCGCTCAATCGGTGTAGACATTCGTTACGTACTTTGGATCACGGACAAGGTTTATGGGGCCAAACACTTGATCAAAGAAATGGGACTCTGATCATTTTTGCCGGCAAACTTCGCCTAGATTTCATTTACCTCTCACGATCTGCTTAAAACCGAACACGAGGTTTTTCAACTGCGTCTGCGGTACGGATATTCGGCTGTGCCGGTACCGTAGGCTGGATACCATTTTGCTTGGCTTGGATTGATCGCATGTCGCGAGTCACTGCATCCCATGTACCGAATGCTTTTGCCTGTGGCTCCTCGGCTTTTTTACCCCAACTTGCGATCTTGCCCGTCGTTCTATCCATCAAGCTTTTTGATTTCGCGTTCATTTGAGCGAAGAAACTTGGCTTGTTGGGATCTCGTTTAGGCATCAGATCAGCCAATCCCGCAAACGGTCGAACCGCTCCTTCACCTGAGTCGCCACCAAACAAGTTTGGTTTTCTTTTTAAGAATTCGAAGCTTGGTTTTTTAAAGAGACTTGAGAATGGGCGAGCCGTTTGCTCGGTTGAATCGTCTTTTGTAAAGTCCGTCATTTTTGGCCATCGAATAAGTGGCTCTTTGGGAGCTTGGTACTCTCTCGTAAAATCCGTCATTTTTGGCCAACGAATCAGCGGCTTTTTGGGAACGTCTGTTTTTTGTGCGTATTTCGAAGGAATTCCGCCACCAGAAAATATTCCAAAATCCTGAGCATTCAATTCGCAAGAAGCGAAAGTTATCGAGATCGCGAAAACTAAAATGTAGTTAATGACAAGCTTCATCTTTTTGTTCCGTCAAAACAGACTCTGTTAGCCCAATATCGGAATATTCCGAAAATTAAATTTCGCAGAAGTCTGTCAAAACTTGGTACCGCCGTCCAGTGATGTATTTTGCTGACTCTCAGACTGCTCCAAACGTCGCTAGCAAGCTTTTGCAAACACAACAATGTTGTGTTTTAGTTTTTTGATAACTCAATCAAAGGATGCCGCCAGCTCAGAGCCTTTTTTCAATGAACCACCTGGCCAATCAGCAAGAAACGTTTTGACATTTGGCCAGCTGCTATGTTTTGGTACCTTCCGCCCAACATTGAACAAGCGAGTTTTGGAAAGACGACAACTTTTCGAACGGGGGTGGTATAGGCATCCTGCCTGTCAATGAACTCAGGCTGGGACGAACAAGCCCGAAAAAACTGGCTTGGAATTACAACGTTTGAAAAGCAATTTTTTTTTAAGCCTGATTGAAAAAGACAACCTAGAAGCCTATCCAACCTTCAATCAATTCGGTTTTACGTTCAGCTCTGCTCTGTACCCCCTGTCAACATTTTGTGGCTGGCTGAGTTGAGAGATAACAATCATATTTTCGGGACGTCATTTTTTGGCACTGCCGTTCAACTCGAAATCCACGTTCTCTTTATTGAGCGGTGTGCCCCTTTTGTTGGGTCTATGCTTAGGCTGCGCGGCAACCGGTGGACGGGGTGGTCTACCAAGCGGATTGCAGACGGTTCGCGAACAGTTGGTCGTCCACTCTGATTTCCACATGCCAAAAGATCACCGTTTGCTCAGCGAGCTTGCGTCTCGCCGCGATGACATTTCAAACCTGTTGGACGTCCCAACCTCGGACGAACCAATCAACGTTTATTTGTTCGAAGACGAAGAGCGTTACCGCGAGTACATGACGAACAATCACCCGCAGTTTCCCAATCGGCGCGCGTTCTTTGTCAAGAACGATACGAGCCTCAATGTTTTTGCGTATTGGGGAACCCGGATTGGCGAAGATCTAAGACACGAGGTAACGCATGGTTACCTTCATAGCGTTGTGCCCAACATTCCGCTTTGGTTGGACGAGGGGATCGCTGAGTATTTCGAAGTTCCGCGAGGACGCGGCGGTGCCAATGGTGCACACATCTATCATTTGTCCAATGCGTTGGAACAAGGCAAATGGAAACCAAACATGCTGAGACTTGAGTCGCTTAAGTCTCCCAGCGAAATGACTCAGACAGACTATGCGGAGTCGTGGTTGTGGGTTCATTTTCTTTTGACCGGCGATCCACAAACGCGAAGCATTATCCAGCGACACTTGGCACAGTTGAGAGCCGATGGAACCGCCGATGCGTTTACTCCTGAAATTGCGAGAGAGATCCCTGATTCAGAAACGCAGCTGTTGGTGCATTTGAAATTGCTTGACGAACCATAGTTAGGTGGCAGTCTTGGGGGCGTTGAAGGGGCGACGGACAGGAATGTCCGTCCTACGATGCCCGCTCGGTTTGGTGTTTGGTTTTACCTTGCCGACCCTCTTCATTCGATCTGGTTTTTACCATGCGACCCTACTCTTTCGATCTGGTTTCTACCTTGCCGTCCCGCCTCCTTCGGTCTGGTTTGATTCTGCCTCGGCATCGTTTCTACTGCACATCCCTGACTGCCTGACAAAACATGTTCCAGCGGGATGCTCGTGCCCGACAACAAGTCCGGAGGTTGGACACTCCTTTCAGACTTGCCCTAGATAGTTTTCCGGATCCCGTACTTTTTGATTTTGCGATCAAGAGTCGATCGTTCTACACCTAGTATTTGTGCGGCTTTACTTTTGTTCCAAACCGTGTAACGCAACGTAGCTTCGATGTGAAATTGCTCGACCGCTTCTAATGACTGCGGTTGGTATTCCTGAACGATCGTGCCCATGTCGAACCGCGATTCGCTGGCGGTTGAAAGATTGGTAAGGATCAACTCGTCCAGTTGAATCACGTCTCCGCGAGCCAACACGACCGCACGCTCGACTACGTTTTTCAGTTCGCGAACATTTCCAGGCCAACGGTAGCGTTTCAACTGATGCTCGGCTTGGGGTGAGAACCCCGTGATGCGTCGCCCGGTTTCGGCTTTGTATTTTTGAAGGAAATACTCTGCCAACTCTGGAATGTCTTCGACTCTCTGTCGAAGCGGCGGCACATCGATGCGAACGACATGCAAACGAAAAAAGAGATCCTTTCGAAATTTGCCTTTGCGTACATCGTCTTCGAGGTCTCGGTTGGTCGCAGCGATCACACGGACATCGACCTTGATCGCTTTGGATCCGCCAACGCGTTCGAAAGGATGGCCTTCGAGGACGCGGAGAAATTTCGCTTGAATGCTTGGGCTCATTTCCCCGATTTCGTCCAACATCAATGTGCCTTTGTCGGACGCTTCAAACTTTCCCATCTTTCGATCGGTGGCTCCAGTGAACGCGCCTTTTTCGTGCCCAAAAAGCTCGCTCTCTAGCAGCGATTCCGTCAGTGCGGCACAGTTGAGGCAGACAAATGGTCCACTTCTTCGATCGCTCATAAAGTGAACGGCACGCGCGACTAGTTCCTTGCCAACGCCGCTTTCTCCCCGCACCAAAACGGTGGCTGGGGTCGGCGCGACTTTGGCGACCTGCTCGTGAACTCGGAAAATCGCAGGGCTCGCGCCGACGATTTCGCTTTCGACGCCCAACTGACTTCGCAATTGGTCGATTTGAGTTTTGGTTTTGGAAAGATCCTCCACCAGTTTTTGTTCTCGGTAGCGAGTACGTAGCGCCATGCCGACTGTTTCGGCGACGGCTAAAGTGAACTCGAGATCTTTAGGTTTGAGACCTTCTTTGGCATTGGTTGAATAGAGGTGCACCAAACCAACGGTTCGATTATTCATACGAATCGGAGCCGCGATAACGCTGGTCGCATGAATCCGCCCCGCTGAGTCTCGAAATCCAAGTGAACTGTCGTCCTGAACATCACGGGCTAGGACAGCCTCGCCGCTGCGCAGGACGGTCTCTGCAAGAAATTTTGAAACTCGTTGGTACTCGGGAAGTTGATCACTTCTCCAAGCAAGGATATCCAGTTTTTCAGGATCGACGGTGGTGCGTCGATTCTTTGGAATCATCAGCACGGCACCAGCGTCGATTTTTGTGACGTCCCCCAAACAATCCAACGCCATTTGAGCGATCGCTCTTGAAGTGGTCTCGTTCGCAAGATCAAACGCGAGTCGACAAAGCCGCGTTGCATCGTGCGATGGGCCCGACTGTTCTTCCAACGGGTCGGACTCTTCCTCGAGATCGTCTTCGTCTTCAGGCTGAAGAAAGCGAGTCTTCTGTCGACGGTGTGTAATTTGAGTTGGCTCGGTGAGTTTAAGCTCGCCAAGGGTAGGTTGCTCGTCGGACTCGTCGTCGATCTCAAGTCCCGTAACGGTTTCGGATCCGATCTCGACTCGAGAGAAAACTTTTCGGTTGTAGGCTGAGGAAAGATCGGTGACAAACGCCATTTGGGTGCTGGCGATCCAGATAATGTCACCGGGCTTTAGTTTCCAATCGCCGCTGACTCGCTCGGTACCAACGGCCGTTCCATTGCGGCTGCCAAGGTCACGGACGGTCCAGTCGCCATCTGACATGAAAATCTCAGAGTGTTGGCGGCTGGCCTGATCCTCTTTGATCACGATCTGGTTGGTCGGGGAACGTCCGATTGTGACGGTTCTACCGGGCATCAACCTAAAAACGTCTGACCATTTCTTTCCGTCTCGGATAACGAGATAGGCGATATTTGGCGCTTGTCGTTTGCTTTCATTGCCCATAAGGGAAACGTACTCTTACGTTGAGAGGATATTTGGTTGGTTTTCGGGGTCGTAAACTGTGCACGGATGGGCGAGTTTGGCATTGGGTTGGCAAGCCGTCCCAATTCTCCCAGTAAATCCGACTTTTCCTATTTTAGACGCCCCGGCAAATTGTGCTCAAATTACGGGAATTTCTTGCCATCTTTGGAGTGTCTGGTTAGTCTTGGAAGATAGTTTCTTTTACACAATTGTTATCTTACCGCGTTTTCGCCACCGTTGAACCGTCTTTCTAGATATCAGCGTTGTTGAGGTTGAAACTGCGGACCAATAAGTACGATATAATAAAGACCACGGGGCAAGGCCTTTTTTTCTAGGAGTTCAATCATGTCGGCACGTTTTGCCAAGTTAGCTTTCTTATTCTGCGTCGCGATGCTTATCGTTCCGCTTGCGGCCACGGCCCAAGACAACGGTAATGCTGGTGGCAATGCTGGCGGTAACGCTGGTAACAACGGCAATGGACAGGGAGGCGACAACTTCAACTTCCAGAATGGTGTTGTAGGCGGTATCAAGATCGATGCAGCAGGCGTTCTTTCAACTGGGCAAGCTAATCTGAGCGCCACGGTTCGAGAAAAGCTTGAAGCGGGTCTTCGAAAGTCTGATTCAAACATCAAAGCCAAGACCCGTTTGCGAATGATTTCGTTGCGTGGCTTGGAGCAGGCAATCACGGAAGCTCGTGAATCTGGCCAGCAACTGTCAAGCGAAATTGCGTTCATGGCTGGTCTTCAGCGAATCGAATACATCATCGCTTCACCAGAAACCAACGACATTATCCTTGCCGGTCCTGGCGAAGGATTTCGTTTGAATGACGAAGGTATCGTTGTTGGTTCAACATCCGGCACACCGGTCATTCAGCTTGAGGATTTCCTTGTCGCCATGCGTTCAGTTGAAAACGCTCGACGTGGACAAGGCGTTTCGGTTTCAATTGATCCAACCGAAGCAGGAATCAAACAGCTTCAGCAGTTCTACGGATACCTGAAGAAGAACAAGATCCCATTCAGCGAAAAAATGCAGCCAGAAGTTGAAAAAGCGATGGGAGCCCAGACAGTGAGCTTGACTGGTATTCCACAAGACAGTCGTTTTTCACAAGTACTCGTTGCCGCTGACTACAAAATGAAGCGACTTTCGATGGGTTTTGAAAAAGCTCCAATCGAGAAATTCCCAAGCTTCATGGAGATGGCTCAAAACGCTCAAGCTCAGCGTATGAGTTCTGCTCCACGTTTCTGGATGGAATGTAACTACGAGCCAGTTGCGAAGACTGCTGACAATCTTGTTTGGCAAATTCGTGGCAAAGGCGTTAAGGCTTTGACACAAGAAAGTCATTTTGACAAAAACGGTCAGCGTTCAAAATCAGCAACCGAAAATCGGTTTGCGAAGAAATGGGCCGAGATGATGACGGAGCGTTTTGATGAACTTGCCGACGCAGAACCTGCGTTCCGTGAGCTTCGAAATGTAATGGATCTTTCTGTTGTCGCTGCGATTCTTACTCGCGAGCAATTGAGCGAAAAAGTCGGATTGGAAACTCCGAGCATCATGGGAACGTCTCGTGTCTCGGTCAACACACCAAGTCGCGAAGTTGTAAAAGTTGTCCCAACACAGTGTAACTTTGTTCGTATTGCCAAATCATGGTTGGTATCTGCCTCCGGTGGAGTCCAAGTTGATTCTTGGGCGGTTGCGGCAAACACTGAGACCGTTGGTGAGATTGCAGAAGTCGGAAAAACAGCAATGAAGCGAACGAGCGATTCCTGGTGGTGGAACGCTGCGAACTAAGCTGTCGATAAATTGATTGAACTTGAAAGCCAGGTCTTCGGACCTGGCTTTTTTTGTGCACCAACGTTCACACCACGCGGATGGGAGCGTATTTCACGCAAACGGACAGGCAGTTTCCCTTGTCTTTTCCTTTTCCCCACTCTTCTCAGGTGCGATCTTCCCCCACAGCGCTTTCTTCTTATGGTCTGCAGCGCCGCGGAATCTATTTGGTCTTCGGCGTTCCACCATTTTGCCGGAAAGCTCAAGCTACTGATCGGATTCGCAATCAAACTAACCCGAAATTGTTTCCGAATTGTTGAGCGACCATCCGGTTGTCTGCTTCAAAAGCCCTCGAAAATTTAACAGCTTCTTAACCCGCGGCACCCCGAATATTAACCAACGATCCCTATCCTGTTCCGCGTTGTGACTAAATCGTATTCCCTTTGAGTCTGCGACGAATCAACACACGATGTGTTTACGTTTACAAATTGCACTTGGGAGCAGCTAGATGAGAAGAAAAGGATTTACGTTGGTGGAGCTTTTGGTGGTCATTGCCATCATTGGCATTTTGATTGGAATGTTGCTTCCTGCCGTTCAGCAGGTTCGCGAAGCAGCCAGGCGAGTTACGTGTGCAAACAATTTACGTCAGCTGACGTTAGGTATGCTCAACTATGAAAGCGCTCATGGCCATTTCCCGCCTGGTGCAATGACCGCCGTTGATGATGACGCAGGCAATGACGATGACGGATGGGGCTGGGGAGCTCTGATTTTGCCGTTCATCGAACAAGGAAACTTGGCAGACAGTCTTGCTCCTGCAATTGGTGACGATCCAGGAGTATTTGAACGCACGTTCGACAGCACTGGAGCGATTATCGTTAACGGAGCGACTCGAATTCCTGTCTTCCGATGCCCTAGCTCAAGTCTTCAAGATTTTGCACCTGCTTCCGTTTCGACGCCCAACGGTACAGTAAATTTAAAAGAGGAACACGCGGGTTTTGCAACATCGGATTACAAAGGAAATTCCGGGCCAGCCAATGATGGTTTGCTAATGAAACGCCGCGATGCGTTCTCGACAAACGGTATCGAAGAGGCCACGTTTGCATCTGTCATCGACGGGAGTAGCAACACCGTGATCATTGCTGAATCGTCCTACCCAGGACGAACTGGAACTGACTGGCCCATTTGGGCCGGTGCCCCTCAAGCGGACGAACCCATTTTCTGCAAACCAGGTGAAGTCGGCCGCGGGATCAACGCTTGGCTAGGTCAAAACGCATCCGAGTTTTGGACGGCGATCGACGATGACTGTGCGTGGAGTTTTCACCCACAGGGAGCTCAGTTTGGTTTTGCCGATGGCAGTACACACTTCATCTCGGACGCAATCGACGCACAAACTTATTTCAATTTGGGGTCCCGTCTCGACGGTGGCGTCGTTGGAGAATTCTAATGAACAAAACATCAGCTCACTCAAAGCTAAAATATTCTATCGCAGCATTTCTTCTGGCCTTTTGCCTGACTCAACTCGGCTGTAACGATACCGGATTCGAAGTCGCCAAAGCTTCGGGCACGATCAAAAAAAGCAACGGCGAGGTACTCCAAAACGGAATCATCGCCTTCACTCCTTTGATCAAGAACGAAAAAAACCTCACTGGCAAACGAGGTTATGGAGAAATAACAAACGGTAAATTTGTGCTCACGACTTATGGCAATGAAGACGGAGCAGTCGTTGGGCCGCACCAAATCACGTTGACTGAAGCTTGGCGACCGGACGAAGAGTACGTCGACGCGGACACCGAACTTCCCAAAAAACATGGCTGCGTCATTAGCCCAGAAACAATGGAAGTCGAAGTCATCAGCGGTCAAGACAACGTGTTTGAATTAATTGCCGTACCTAAGAAGAAACGGCGAAGAAACGAACCTGAAGACGACTAATTTCCGAGGGTGACTACTTGAAGTAGGCCTATCACGGCGCCTTAAAACAACTCTCAAACATTTGTTTTTTGTGAGTCGTTACCAACAAAACGAATGGCTTTGTCGCTCCCGCGAGCAACAAAGCCTTTCTCTATACACGGTTTGCAAACGACACCTGCACACCGGAAATTCAAATCACATTTCGCTTGCTAACATTCATTGCCCGGAGTTGTGTTGATCAAGTACCTCGAAGAAGAAGTCGATGGATCCTCGGTCGCTTTCATTCGTATCGCTTTCGCGGCGACGATGGTTTTCTGGCTGACGATGCATCTTGTGCTCGACAAAATAGCATTCAACTATTATGAGCCGCAGTATCTGTTTCCGTACTTTGGGTTCGACTGGATCCAACCTTGGCCAGGTCGCGGCCTGCACCTGCATTTCGTGGTCACACTGGTGGCGGCACTCGGAATGTTGTTTGGAGTGTTCTATCGTTTTTCCAGCGTGGTGTTCGCCGTAGGATTCATCTACATCGCGATGCTGGATAAAGCGACCTATCAAAATCACTATTATCTAATCTGCTTGCTGGCAATCCTGTTCGCCGTGTGTCCATCTGATCGAACGATGAGCTTTGATTCGTTTCGTCTCAAGCGGCCAACAACGGTTCCTCGTTGGGTTGTGTGGCTGTTTCGATTCCAAATTGGTCTGGTTTATTTTTTCGGGGGCGTTGCCAAGATCAATTCGGACTGGCTCGCTGGCTTTCCTATGCAGCAGGTGCTCGCTGGCAAGCAGGATCATTTCCTGATTGGATCGTTTTGCCAGGAACAATGGTTCGTATACGCATTCGTATGGGGTGGAATGCTGTTCGATCTACTAATCGTTGGTTTCTTGCTGTTTCCCAAGACGCGCGTTTTCGGATTCGTGCTGACTTTAGCATTTCACCTAACCAATGCCTCGTTGTTTCGCATCGGAGTATTTCCGTGGGTCATGATTTTCTTGACCATGATTTTCTTTTCACCAGATTGGCCCCGACAAGTTTTTTCTTCGCTGTTCAAATCGGAGAGCGACTATGACCAACAGATTGCGACCACGGCAAAAAAGAACCTTTTCACTGGATACTTGCTGAGGTGTTTTGCGGTTGCCTTTGTTTTGCTGCAACTGTGGCTACCGCTGCGACATTTCGCTTATTCTGAAGTAACAAACTGGACCGAAAGAAACCACCATTTCTCCTGGCACATGAAATTACGAGGGAAAACGACGGCAATTCGAATCTATGCGATTGATGACAAAACAGGAGAGTTTGCGATTGTAGATTTGCGAAACTACTTCAAACTTCACCAGCTCAAAAGAATGGGCAGAGACCCGTTTATGATCAGGGATTTCGCAAGGTTCGTTGGCCGAGATTTTGAAAGACGGGGAGTATCTGGAATTGCAGTTCGAGTTTTCGCGCTATGCTCACTGAACGGACGCAAACCACAACTCTTAATCGATCCGACGGTTGATCTTACTCAGGAAGAACTGCCCGATGACTGGATCGTTCCGCTGGAATCCGAAATTGGAGGCAACTGGAACGAACCACTTGATCGCTGGGAACAATTAGTGATGCGGGATCCAATCCTTGCACTTTATGGAAAATCAAGGAAAACAGAAGATCAGAAAAAAATGCCTGAGACTGCCAGTGCAATCCCAGGCACTAAATAGGAACTTTCGAATCGTGATGACAAGCATCATCATGCACGACTTGCCAGATCACTCACGTCAATCAACGTGGTCGCAAGTTTTGTGGGACTTCAGGCTCTAGGTCGGTCAGCTTATTGGGTTTGCCTTCTTGCTTTTCAAGTTCGAAAGCGTCGTAAACTTTGCCCAACGCCGTGCGAGCTTCGAACTTCAATTTCGCGCCATCGATGTGGATGATCTGGTAAAGCTGAGTGTCTTCACCGACCCGCTTCATAAAATCGAACCGAGTGTTTTCGTACATCTTTGGACCGCTTACCGAGACAACGTAAACAGTGCCGGCGTCTTCATCAACTTTGGAAACGCCTGTCGCTACGTTCGTGTCACCGACAGTTGTGTCTCCAGCAGCCTTAAAGTCACTCGCAGATGCGTCGGAACTGGGGACTTTGAACCCAGTGCGGCCATAAGTATGGTCATGGCCCTGGAGAACCAAATCGACTTTATACTTATCAAAGATCGGTTTCCAAATCGCCCTAAGCCCGGCATTGTCACGCTTTTTTCCAGTCGAAAAGACCGGATGATGAAACGTACAGATGACCCATTGCGATTCATTTTCGCTTAGAACTTTCTCAAGCCAGACAGCCTGTTGCTCGTGCATCTCGTTCGAGTTCATTCCGATGATGCGAATATTGTGATAGGTCAACGTGTAGCAAGTTTCCTCCAAACCTCGTGGGCCATTTTCTGGGAACGTGAAAACGTTTCGCCAGTGATGAGAGAGTTTACGTCGCACGCCATCCGCGTCTTTTACATGTTCATGATTTCCGGGAATCGCAATGCTAGGCGTCATCGCATTCAACCAAGCTCCTGCGCCAAACCATTCGCCCCATTCGGCATCTGTCTCAGCATGGTTGATCAAGTCACCGGCGTGCAACAAAAAAGCAGCTTTTGGGGCTTCGCGTTGTGCTTCACGAATGACACGTGACCACATGGAGCGTACTTCGTTTTGCGCGTCACCAAAATAGACGAATGAAAACGGCTCCGGAGATTCGCTCGCCGTTCGAAAATGAAACCACTCACTCCAGTTCGTTCCGTCGCCGACTCGGTACGCGTACACCGTCGACGGCTTCAATTCTCGAAACACAACACTGTGATAATGTGCTGTGTTGATATCCGACTTGAGCGCTTGAGATGTCGACCGAACACGTTTCGCGTTTTCACGAAATTTAGGACCGGCTGTGGCTATCGCGATTTCGGCCAATCCAGTTTCCACCTCAACAGAGGTTCGCCAGTTGACGGATTGGGTTGTCCGCGGGTCTTCGCTGAGCGTGAGAATGATACGATCGGGCATCGCCGTGGGCGCGTAGGCCGAGGCCGGCTTGATAGGCCGAACCGCATGGTAGTGATCGTGGCCTTCCTCGCCATCGTCTCCGAAAGCCTTTTCCGGCGCGCCCCCCAATGCCGCGGCTCCAATTAAAGTAAAGGCGAGAAACCAAGCCTTCGTATTGGGCTTCTGATTGTTTTTTGTCATCAAACTCTCTTTTTGCGTTCGCATGAGGTAATTTTTCTCCCGTCGAAATTCGAGGGAACGTGAGACTCTTGAACCCATCGTTCATGAATCTTTTGAGCAGCCTAGTATCTCGATGGAAAGGGATGATTCGTTGAAGACGCGATGAGGATATCGTTAAGTTTTCATGTATTTTGCACTCAACAAAGAAAGCCAATCGACACGAGCTCGCGAATCGCGCCTATGAACAAAATAGTTGGGCAAAAACACCAACAGACAAGGCTTGTTTAACTTCAACGGAAATTCTTTACAATCCGTTGATGAACAACGATTGGCCCTCCCCAGAAACTACAAACAATATCGCCTTTGAGCTCGTCAATAGGGCGATTAACGATTCTGAAAATCTTGAGATCTACGTCGAGGAGATTGGCGGAGCGACCGTCCTGGATTTCGCGGTCGGGCGAGTCGGGTCCCCCAGTAGCGGAATGCTGCTCAGTCAAATTTGCATGTCTGGATTGGCAGCGGTTGAATACGTAAGCCACGATCCAATGTGGTCGCAAATCCAAGTTCACACCAACAAACCGCTCCGCTGTTGCATTGGATCGCAGTATGCTGGATGGCCAATGAGCGACGGCGATTTTTTCGCAATGTGCAGCGGTCCCATGAGGATGTTGTGCAACAAAGAACAAATCCTTGCTGACTATGATCTTGGGGGCACCGGAGAAAAAGCCGTTGGTGTTTTGGAATCAAATACGCTTCCGACTGAGGCCGTGATCGTTAAAATCGCGGCCAGTTGCGGGGTAGATCCTAAGGACATCTGCTTGTGCGTGGCCCGAACGGCCAGCCACCCAGGTTCGATTCAGGTTGTCGCTAGAAGCCTCGAAACTGCGCTTCATAAACTTTATGAACTTGATTTTGATCTAAGGTCAATCATTGAAGGAACTGGTCACGCTCCTATTCCTCCAATCGCTGACGACGATCTCACGGCATTAGGCTGGACAAATGACTGTGTACTGTACGGCGGTAAAGTTGAATTGACAGTGGACACCGAAGACGAAATGATCGAGTCAATAATTGACCGTATCCCAAGCTGCAGCTCTCATGAGTTTGGGACACCCTTTCTTGATATCTTTAATCACTACGAGCGAGATTTTTACAAGATAGACAAAATGTTGTTCAGCCCTGCACAGATCACCATTACAAATCAGCGGACGAACAAAGTTTTCAAATCTGGTGAAGTTCGAAACGACATTCTCGTGTCGTCTTTCAAAGGCTAACTTCTCGATGAAGCCCTCAAGCAACGATTCGAATTCGGATTTGGCTATTACCCAATTAGCTATTCAACAAAAGAAACGAATCGCTGTATTGAGTTCACCAACGGCTTGGCATTATCTCGATCTCAAACGCGCCTGCCGTTCTGACGAATCAATTTTTAGTTTCCGATTTGAAGAACTCGCTGGCTCGATCAATGAATCACAATCCGAATTCAATCTTGATGCCGATGTCGTGATCGTTCGTACGATGCCTGCTGGCTCGCTTCAACAGATCGTTTTTCGCATGGATTTATTGGCTCAACTTGAGAAATCCGAAACGATCGTTCTCAACCCAGCAAAATCCATCGAAGCCGCCGTCGACAAATACCTTTCCCTCGCGAAACTAAGCGATGCGGGGGTGGCCGTTCCTTCAACGTTTGTTAGCCAAACGATCGACGCCGCGATGAAGCACTTTGAGAACTTGGGCGGCGACGTGGTTGTAAAGCCAATTTTTGGAAGCATGGGTTATGGAATTCAGCGACTGAGCTCGGCAGCGGACGCGGAATCCGTTTTTGCGTCGTTGGTGGAATCAGGAGAAGTCATTTACCAACAAGAGCTGATTCCTCACGATGGTTTTGACGTTCGTTTGTTTGTGATTGGAGACCAAGTGTTTTCGATGAAGCGAACCAACAACGAAAGTTGGATAACAAATATCAGCCAAGGCGCAGTAGGCTCGCCGCATGATTCATCTAGCATTGAACGTGAACTCGCGATCAAGTCCGCTCGCGCGTTGGGAGCTCATTTTGCGGGAGTCGATCTCATGTACGACAATCGCACTGGAAAGCCTGTTGTCTTGGAGGTAAATGCCGTCCCTGGTTGGCAAGCGATCAGCCGAGTTCTCGAGATTGATTTTGCAAGACTGATTCTGGATGAGATTGACCGGTTGCGTGCCACGAAAGTTTGACCAACAACCAGCCAATGTTTTTCATACTTCGAAAAAGTTAAAACCATTGGCGGGTGGTTGAGCGACAACAGAACCACCGGAAACACGTCACGGATTCCCCCAACGGGGCACAATTCTTACCCGAAGAAGCATCGACTCGTCAACCGTCTAACGCCCACACACACATTTACCAGCCCAAAACATCTTTCGCCCAAACGCGAAGCTTCTCCCGAAAGATCTTTGAGTTGTGCCGAATGTCGACTGGCAATGATTTGTGAACCAAAAAATGCTTGATGGATTCGGTTTGCCAATGCTGACCGGCTATCTCTCGAACTTCACTAATCAGTCTGCCTTGGCTTGCTTTGTCGTTGCTCCAGGCTGACGGAACGGGCTCAATAATTAACACTGGCTCCTGCATCCCCGGTTCCCCCACGCCAACAAGTGCACTTCGGTAAACTTGACCATGCGTGTTGATGATCGCCTCGCAAGGGACCGTGTACATCTCACCGTCTTTCGTTCGGACTCGGTGGGTCTTACGACCGCAAAACCAAAACCGGTCTTGATCGTCAAGATAGCCAACGTCGCCCATTCGATGCCAAAATTTTGGGGAGCTATCTGGATCGACAGAACCAGACGCTGACGGATCACTAATTTTGTGATCAGCGTTGGCTTCGGTTCGAGTGACGTACTGGTCCGTTACGACGGCGCCTCGGACGATCAACTCTCCAATTTCACCTTGGCTGACGGGTTGGGTGTCCTCGATATTTAGAATCGGTTCGTCGGAAATTTTGATTACTTTCCAGTCAATCCCGGAGAAACGATTGCCAACGCAAGTTCCATTTCCGTTGTCAGTTTTTTCAGACGTTTCGCTGAGAATCACAGAAGCGGAATTGCACGCAACCGGCAACGCCTCGGTCGCTCCGTATGGTGTGTATGCGTCGCCATCTGGGCTGATGATACTTTTGACTCTCCCCAACACCGATGCAGGAACAGGTGCACCGGCCGAAAGAATCCTTTTCAATGTTGGCAGGACGACCGAGTTGGCCTCGCAATAATTTGAAACCGTATTCCAAAGTGCTGGAGAACCAAATGAATGATCCGCAGAAAATTGATTCACCGCATCGATGATGTTTGGCGGATAAACATCCGCTGGTCGCGTTGGGTCCATTTCTGGAAAAACCGTCGTTGTGCCCATCGCCGTATTAAACAAAGCGAACAACGGGAACCCTGAGACATCCGTTCGACCTGGCTTGATGCCAAAATAATCACGAATTTGATCAGATTGCTGGATAAAATTTCGATGGCGGTACAAGACGCCTTTGGGTGGGCCGGTGCTGCCCGTTGTAAAAATAATCGCGGCTTCATCTTCTCGCGACATTGACTCGTGACGAGGAAGTCCATCCTTAGAATTTGAATCGGAATCAGATTTTGAAAAACTTGAGCTCTTGGTGCAGAACGGAAAATATCCGTCGACAACCACGTTGGTTTTACAGAGAGGTAGCCTGCGTCCAAAAATAGTTCTCGCCAATTGAGCCAGTGGTATTCCGACGATGCCGTGAGGCTCCGCCTCAGAAAGACACTGAATCATGTTCTTCCGGCCCATGCCCGGATCGATCAGGATCACGACCACTCCCGCCTTAAAGAGGCCGAAAACGTGACTTACAAAACTGATCCCGGGAGGAACCATCAAGGCAAGCCGAGTCCCGGGTTGAACTCCGAGTTTGCGTATTCCGTTAGCAATTTGGTCACTTGCAGTGTCCAGATCACCAAACGTGATCGTGTCGTATCGAAACTTTTGACCTGGCCTGAGCTTCTTCGGCTGTTTTTTTGCGGGGCACGCAACGGCGACGGAATTGGGCATCCGGCGGGCAGTTTCGGTTAGCGAATAGCCAATGTTCCGAATATTTTTGAGAGACCAAGCATCCAGTGGCTCAACCATTTTGTTAGACATAAAGTTAGATTCTCGTATTCCGCGTATCCAAGGGTTTCTTGACGCTTAGGATTGCCTTAGATTTAACGTATGGGATTAAAGAATTTTTCATACAGCTGATTTGCAAAAATCCAAATCGTTTCAAAAGAACGCCCGCAACATGGCACGATTGCCAGTTTGGCACCAAACACGTTTGGGATTTGCCAACGATGCGGTGAAACCGGACCGCTTGAAACGCATCAATAACTACACTGGAATATTATATGGACATTGACATTTACCAGCAGTGCCCTTGCCACGCAGACAAGAAAATCAAATTCTGCTGCGGCAAAGGAATCATCGGTGACTTGAACGACGTTTTGGCGAAAAACAAATCTGGCCAGCCAGTCGCTGCTCTCGATCAGATCGACCGAGCAATGGCTAAATCAGGCCCCAAGGATTGTTTGTTGACGATCAAGACTCACATTTTGATCTCCAACGGCGAGATTGAAAAGGCACGAGAAGCGAACGAATTGTTCCTTTCGACAAACCCAAAACACTCGACCGGCCTACACCACCGCGCTTTGATTCAGCTTGCCGAAGGTAACACTGACCAAGCCGTTGAATCGCTTCAAGACGCAATGGATGCGATCACTGGCAATGAGATTCCAATCTCCCTCGCCAACGCGTTCAAAATGCTGGGAGTCGGGCTTTATAGCGAAGGCAAAACGATTGGCGGACGAGCTCACCTGAGATATGCGTCAGCTCTTAAAAACGATTCGGACCCAGAACTTCAGCAAATGGTCCACGAAACTTTGGCCAACCCCCAAGCTCCACTTGTTCTCAAACAGGATTTTGCCCTTAGCCCTCCAATCGAGGGCGTCGAGTGGGAAAAGAAATACATCAACGTTTTTCGCGCACTCGACCGAGGCCAATTCCGCAAGGCTTTGAAATTCCTCACCAAGATCGATGAAGCGTTTCCCGACCAACCGATCGTGGTACAAGGACTGGCGTTGGTTAACGGATATCTTGGACGCACCGAAGCGTTGGTTGCTGGCCTCCGACGGTACGGCAAACTGGACGGAATCGAAAAAATCAAAGCCGTCGAAGCCGAAGCGATCGCTCAATCATTTGACGCCTCATCCACCACCGAAGAAATTTCAATCGAACGAGTGACGTTTGAACTTTCGGAGATGGACGGTGTCAGCGAAGCCGCCATTTCAAATTCTAAACTCGCGGCCTCTCAGCCAATCGAAGCCGACCCGTTCGGCGAAGGACCACCGCCACGTCACACGTTCATGGTGCTGGACCGAGACAAAGTCCTCACAGCGGAAGGCTTGGCTTTGGATAATGTGCCGACCGTTGTCGGTGAAATGTTGATCTACGGAAAACAGACAGACCGTCCAGCTCGTATCGAAGTCATCACATCCAAAGACGGACGTTATGAACAAGTCAAGCAATTGGTCGACGACACGTTTGCTCAATTTCTCAACGGCGATCCCACACCGCAAGAGATCGGCAAATCCAATGAGATGAGCGAGCTGTTGGAATGGCGTTGGCATTTGCCAGAGGGCGTCACTCGAAAACAGCATGCGGAACTTGTGAAAGCCCAGCGTTATCATTTAATGACCGAAGAGTGGCCCAAACTCAAGATCACCTTCCTCGACAACCTTCCGATTGAAGAAGCCGCAAAAAAATCGGAGTTTGAAGTTCCGATTCGAGCCATGATTGCCACGCTTGAGAACGCGAATCAAGGTCAGGTTTTTGATGACCAGCTAGGCAAAGAACTGTTTAAGAAACTTGGATTTTCAGATACAGAAACGCTTGAAATCGAAGAAACGGAACACGTTAGCTCACCGCTTTTGCAGTTGCATCTTGATTTCACAAAGCTCACAGAGAACCAGCTTTTGAAGGTCCAGCAGGAAGCGATGGAAATCGGCAACATGCGGGTGCTTCGTAAAGTCGTCGATGAATCACTTCGCCGACCTGAAATGGAATCCATGCCGAGAGACATGTCTTATTCCATGATGGCGCATTTCTCAGAAGACGAAACGGAAGCTCTTGGCTATCTCGAGAAAGCTCGCGAAGAAGCGACCAAAGCCGATCGCCCTGTTGGAATGTACTACGTTCAAGAGTTTGAATATCGTTTGTCGCGTGGAATCACCGACGGCCTAACCGAGCTTCTGCAAACCATCCAGATGAAACACTTGAACGATCCACAGGTAGAGTATCAACTCGTGCGTGTGCTTGATCGTTACGGCATTGGGCCAGACCGAGGACCATTGCGTGGTGCTCCACCGCAACCGGCAACAGCCCCTGCAGCAAGTGGTGTTTGGACACCAGACCAAGACTCACCTGCGACGGCTCAGATCGCCCAGCAGCCAGCCGCGACGGAAGAAGAATCCAAGCCCTCGGGATTGTGGATTCCCGATTAATTGATGGACTTTGCGTCTGATCGTTTCGGATTTTATTCCAATTCGACTATCATGAACGGGCAGTTTTTTACCACAATGACTGCCTCAACAGCATTGTTTTAACTTCCACGCCTTCCAACCAACGTCACTTCCTCGGAGCACTGGGTGCCAAAATACATCGTTCGATATGGTCTGATGCGCAGCATAGGCGCTATGACGTCGCGCAATGACATTGAGTATCGGCGGTCGATGGAAGTGATTGTCCGATCCGACCGAGGGCTGGAAATTGGCCAAGTCCTCTGCGAAGCCTCCGATGATGCGCTTTCCCATTTAGACCAAGCTCCATCGGGTCAAATCGTCCGGGAAGTATCCACCGAGGATCTAGGCGCGATCGATGACATTGATGGCTCGCGTCAATCGAAATTGGCAGCCTGCCAAAAACACATTGAGACGCTCGGTCTGGACATGAAACTGGTCGACATCGAACAGCTGTTCGGTGGAGAGCGATTGGTCGTTTTTTATCTCGCCGAGGAACGAGTCGATTTTCGCGAACTTGTAAAACTTCTCGCCAGCGATTTTCAAACGCGGATCGAGATGAAACAGATTGGCGTCCGCGATGAAGCCAAACTGTTGGCTGATTACGGCGACTGCGGCAAACCGGTTTGCTGCAACAATCATCTTGTGACGATGCCGCCCGTTTCGATGAAGATGGCAAAACTTCAAAAAGCCACGCTGGACCCCACCAAGATCTCAGGTCGCTGTGGCCGGCTTAAATGCTGTTTGCGATATGAGTTCGACACTTACGAAGAAATTCAGAAACAGCTTCCTCGGATCGGCGCACAAATTGTGACACGCGATGGAAAAGCCAAAGTGTTGAACCATCGAATTATCACTGAGCAGATATTGATCGAAACAGAAGATCATCGTCGCATGGTGATTGACGCCAGCGAGGTGTTGACCGTCATCAAGAAATCAAATTCGAATTCAAACTCTCGCGAGCCAAGTAAATCTGCCAAGCAAACGGGGGATGGTGCTCCCAACACCAAACGTCGTCCGCGAAGTGAATCAGAAGATTCGACGAAACCCAACAAGCCACGGCCGCAGAAGAGCAAGCGTCCTGCAAAGAAAGAAAATAATCCCAACAAAGATGTGTCCGCTACAGGGCCGAAGAAAAAACCTGCCAATAAAGGGAACTCTTCACCAGAATCCGTTTCGCCGAAAGGTTCAAAATCCGAGAACAACGCTCAATCTGATGCCAACAAACCTGCCCCTGTAAAGAAAACGGGCGGTCGCCGACGCGGCAAACGTCGCGGCGGCGGTGGTGGGCGAAGTGGACAAGGCGAAAAGAAGTAATTGTTTTTGCGATTGGTTTTCGGTGCCCGATAGATAGAATGACCGATAATTCCTCAACGTTGCTATTCACACGTTTCCATTCACTTCATCTCCGGCACAAAAATGACTGACGATTCATTTTTATTATTTCAACTCGTCAACCAGGATCCCCGGTATCCCGTTGAAGCTTATTGGTTTGTTCGAGAAGCCTTATCATTCGCGGCTGACTCGATGGAGCTTGAGTCAGAAGGATACGAAGATCCAGAAGTCGACATTGAAACCCAAATGCACCGCGCGCGACGGGAACGCCACCTGACCGGTCAGCAACTTTGCGAAGCCATTCGGCAGTATTCGCTGAACCAGTTTGGTTATATGGCGAAAGTCGTATTGAAGAACTGGAACATCGACAAAACCGATTGCTTTGGCGACATCGTGTACAACATGATCTCAGCAGGCCTGATGAAAAAGTCCAGCCGTGACAAGCGATCACATTTCGATAATGTTTACTCGTTTGACGAGGTCTTCGAGAACAACTTCGAAATTTGCGACTCAATCGCTCAACGTGGCGGCTGAATCAATTTTGGACCTTCCCAGATCAGCCGTTACCGACACGACGGTTACTCAACTTTGGGCGATTTGACATGGTAATTGCCTATGCGTTTGTTGGTCGAAAGCTCAGAAATGTTTGCTCCAGTTCTGTATTAATTGAAGCGGTTCGTTCAGGACCTCTAGATTTTTCGCCTGGCAAACGAGAGCTCAAATCTCACGTTGGTCATTGGCAATCAAGTCCGCGGTATACTCGCGTTCCCGTACGTTGTAAAATTTGATGTCTTGAACGCCTACGAATTTTTCTCGCTAGTTTTAATGGCAAAATCTAAATCCAAGCCCAAGCCGCGGCGACGTGAAGAAAAATCGGAAAGCGATTCGACGTCCACTCATTCGAAGCCATCCGGCAATGGCGATGAAACACTACCGGCAGACGCTCGCTTGGAGGCCAACTCCGATCTAGACACCGATGCCACCCCTGTTCGCCCAGTCAAGCCACAGGTCGCGATGTTTTTGTTTGCGTTGATGCTGCTACTTCTTTGGCTGTCTTACTTGGCCTATGTGGCCTATCTGGTATTGAGCTCATGAAAATCGTAGTACTCGACGGCCACACACTGAACCCAGGCGACAATTCTTGGGATCCCGTCCGGAAACATGGCGAAGTCACGATTCACGAGCGGACTTCGAAAAACGAAACCGTGGCTCGGTCGCAGGATGCTGACATTTTGTTGACCAACAAAGTCGTGTTGGATGAATCGATCATCTCACAGTTACCGAACTTGAAATATATCGGTGTCACCGCGACTGGATTCAACGTTGTCGATGTTGAATTTGCCCGATCAAGAAACATTCCGGTTACCAATGTTCCCGAGTACAGCACGCAAGCTGTCGCGCAATTCGTTTTCGCATCATTGCTAAGCTTCATTCATCGCCCAGCCGAGCACAACGCAGCGATCCAAGACGGACAATGGCAAGCGTCCAACAATTTCTCGTTTTGGCTTTCTCCCAGCCAGGAATTACTTGGCAAGACCTTTGGAATCATCGGGCTTGGTAAAATTGGTCGCGCCACCGCCAAACTCGCAACAGCATTTGGGATGAAAGTCATCGCTCATAGTCGCACGGAAACGGATCCGCTTGATTCCGAAGGTTTCCGATGGCTGAGTGTTGAGAACGTTTTCGCCCAATCGGATTTTATAAGCCTCCACTGTCCGCAGACGCCAGAAACTACTGGGTTTGTGAACGCAGATTTGATTTCTAAAATGAAACCGAATGGAATTCTGATCAACACGGCTCGAGGAGGATTGGTAAACGAGCAAGATCTCGCTGCGGCGCTGAATCAAAAAACGATTGCAGGTGCATTGTTGGACGTGGCATCCACCGAGCCAATCGACGACGGCAATCCTTTGCTGTCTGCGACGAATTGCATCCTGACGCCGCATATCGCATGGACGCCAATCGAAGCAAGAAAACGGCTGATGGAAACCGTGGCAGAGAACATAGAGAACTTTTTGGCAGGTTCGCCATCCAACCTTGTTGGCTAACCCAGTATTGGTCGGCAGCAACACTGCCGTGGTAGCAAGTCGCGCCGAAGTGCTGACTAGAACCCATTTCGCGTTTGCACGCATTTTAGCGTCAACGATTATCAACTAATTTGTTTTTTTGTGGACAATCCACTGAGCGGCAATTCTTAGATTCCTGTAAATTGAAGTTTAAATCAACGCAGACCAAAACTGAATTACTGAGCAAGAGATAGCTCAGCCGAATTCTCCGTATCCATCAAGCAAGAAGCTGAGGGCGATATGAACAATCACACAATTCTATTCACTGGTGATTTTTGGCACACGGATTTTAAGTCCATCATCTCGAGCATCGACGTTCCCCTGACGCTTGTCCCGATAAATAAAATCGATTCCGTAAGCGATTCAAAATTTGACTTAATCGTGATCGCTCAATCTCGCCGTGACCAATTCAACTCAGCCGATGTTGAAAAAGCACAAAACAATTTTTCCAACACGCCAATCGTTTCATTGCTCGGAAGTTGGTGCGAAGGCGAAACTCGATCGGGAACTCCCTACCCAGGATTGATCCGCGTCTATTGGCATCAGTGGCAAGGCAGGTATCAAAAATTTGTAGAGCAACTCGCCAAAGAAGAGTTGACTGAGTGGCACGCGCCAGTGACTTCGTCGATCGCGGATCGAATTGGAAAAGCTGAAGGACTAAATCCAGTCGTACCCTCACCGCACTTTGCCCATTCTCGACCGACCAACGCGGGCGGCGGCTTGATCCGGTGCGTTGGTATCAGTGCTTGGACGAACACGCAGCATGAGATGCTTGCCGACGCGGTTAACCAATTCGGCTGGGAATCGCGATGGGTTGAACGAGGAGCATGGGTGGCCGATCGTGAGAAACTAGTCTCAATTTTGGTTGTCGACGCGGACTCTTGGTCAAATGCACTTGCCAATCGGATGAATTGGTTGCGATCTGAATTTCCTACCACGCGGATGGTTTTGCTACTGAATTACCCACGCGAGGACGAACTCGAATCCATCTACGCAGCCGGTGTATCTGCCGTTGTGTCCAAGCCGTTCGAATTGCAAGAGTTGAAATCGGCAATGGAACGGTCGGTTGTTGGTCAACCTGTTTAATCGGTTGGCATCGCCGTTTTTCTAACGCCATTTTCTGGATTGTAAACGTTCAAAGGTTTGCAATTTGGCCTTTGGTACCTAAGATTCTTGGGCGGCTTGGTTTCGCACGCGCTGTCGATTTGACGGTCTCGCAACTTCAATTTACCCCGGAAGATGATTTCCTGCGATCAGCATCTTTTTCGGAAGGCCTGACTATCTATAATTTCAGATTTCAGGCATTCCTAGTATGAATTGCTGCGGCTGAACCAACACGCTAATTGCCTGTGACTTTAAATCCGCAATTGAGCAATACAAATGAATGAAAACAAAATCAAATGCCAACGTGCGCTTGCATGTTGGTTTCTTACGGGCGCGACCGCCAGCGGCAAAACCCAAGTCAGTCTTGAACTGGCGAAACGATTAAACGCGGAAATCATTTCGCTTGATTCGATGGCTATTTATCGAGGCATGGATATTGGCACCGCCAAACCCACCTCCGAACAGCGTGCCGAAATCCCACACCACTTGATCGACATTGTCGACCCACCAGAATCGTTTAGCGTCAATCAGTATCGCGACGCTGCATTGGAAACGATCGCAGAAATTCGAGGTCGAGGCAAAGAAGTGATTTTCGTTGGTGGGACAGCGTTGTATCTAAAAAGTCTTCTGCGTGGCATGTTCGAAGGCCCCGAAGCAGACTGGGATTTTCGCAACGAGATCGAAAAAGAAGTCAAAGAGATGGGAGGCGATTTTCTCCACCAACGACTGCAAATGACAGACCCCGTTGCGGCTCACAACCTCCACCCTAACGACCATCGACGCATTGTGAGAGCCTTAGAAGTCTACAAAACAACAGGCAAACCCATCAGCCATTGGCAAATGGAATTTGACGAAGGCCACGCCGCCGACCAGTGTCGCGTGTTTACGCTTCGCCACCCTCGACCAACACTGCACTCCCGCATTGAAGAGCGAGTCAGCCAAATGTTCGAAGCTGGACTGATCGACGAGGTTGACGGGCTACTTAAAAAGTGGACTGCGTTGGGTAAAACAGCCGCCCAAGCAGTAGGCTATCGCGAAGCCATCGATCAATTGCAAACAGACATCGGTATGGAAGAAACAATCGAGAAAGTCCGCGTACGGACACGTCGTTTTGCCAGACATCAGGAAACTTGGTTTCGCGGGCTGAGCGAATGCGAAATCATCGACCTCGACGAATCTTTTGATCCCGTCAAAACGGCCAAGCACGTTTTAGAGCTTGGCAACTCACGAGAAATTCCACTGCCGACAGATCCTTAACAAAGGGTTTGTGAGTTTTTTTGATCAGAGCAACTAGAGCAAAGCCCACCGGCGGATTAGCTTCCAGCGCTTTTTAGTATGCGCGAGCCAATTAAAACACGGCTGTTTGCGTGGCTATCTCGATCTTATTTTCCAGCCAATCCGCTGCCGCAAGATAAAAATAGCTGCCCAAGGATTGTTGGCAAGTTGAAAAGAAGGCTCGCCCACGTTGACCTGATCGCAGTGAACTACTCAATTCAGACTCCAGCTCCAAAACCACATTGAATCTTGGCGTTAATAACTCAACAGCTGCTTCGTCGGAATCTTCCTTGCCAGCGGCTGGACGAACGGTCAAAGGACCACCAGCCTGAGCACAAAGCGAAGGGTGGGTCGGCGTTGTGGAAGCACGAGGGTTGACGCGGATCATTTTCGATTTAAACAACGTTGCTCCTGGAATCGCAACTCGCAGGTAGTTGCCTTCGTTGCCCTTGATAGACTCAAGATCTCTTTGGTCAATCGAAACAACGACTTCTTTGGTCTGCTGTTGAGCGATCGTCAACAAAGGGTCGCCGCGTTTGGCAAAACTTCCGAGTTGATTCTCCAAATTTCGTTGAAAGACAAAGCCGTCAAACGGAGCCACTAAATTCAGACCGCCCGCTTCCTGACGTTTTTCTTCAAGTTGCTCCTTGAGTTCTTCATGTTTTTCAAGTTCAGCAAGTGAAAGTGAAAGTTCTTTTTGCTTTTTGTAGATTCGAGATTGAATCAATGCCTCATTTGCCAGCCGTTCAATCTCAACGACTTCGTTGGCTAATTTTGGATTGTCCAAACGAATAAGCACATCGCCCTTCTTCACTGCGTCTCCGCTGTTGACCAACAACTCACTGATGAACCCATTTGCGTCGGCTCGCAACAACGTCTCGTCAGCAAATTGCACGATCGCCGGAGCTGATTTGGTCGCGGGGGCTTTGAGGACCGAAAACAAACTGCCACCAACAAGCGCGACCATTGCGAAGCTTGCGAGGACGCGAACTGGCCTGATTGGATGCTGTGCTTTGGAGCCAAAAATGGAAACAAATTGCTTGTAAATTGGTAAACCAAACCAAAGACCCACGCCGAATGCACTTAGTACCAAACCGGCACCGTGAAACAAGACTCCCGCACCAATGATCAAACTGACGCTGATCGAGATCTTCCAGAAGAAAGCCATGCATCCATAAATTGCTACGCGACGAAGCTCTTTGTCGCTGCAAATATTCGCAGTTTTTGGCAATCCGAAAAACAACGACTTAAGACGATCGCCAAACCACTTTGTCCCTTTCGGGTACAGGTTGGGGATGCCCAAAATATCTGAGAGCAAGAAGTAACCGTCAAAACGCATCAACGGATTCGCATTGAACAAGATCGTCGTAACACTCGACATCAAAAACACATTGAAGGCTACATCTGCGACGACACCATCCGCTCTGGTCCAAACAATGAACGACAAAAACGAGATGAACAGTTCAATGTACATACCGGCAGCAGCAACGACGATTCGATGCCAGCGATTGGCAAAACGCCACATCGACGTCACGTTGACAAACGCCATCGGTGTAAAAAGCAGAAACAGAACGCCGGCTTCAGGAACTTCACCACCGTATCGACGGCAAGCCGTTCCGTGGGCGGCTTCGTGGATAATTTTCAGCAACAACCACGTCAACAAAAGCCAAACCCAACTGTACCCGGAAAGGATACCCGTGGAGGCAGATCCCATTTTGTCCCAATGTGCGTAAATTTGAGTCAGCGTGTACAAGCCGACTGCACACCAAACAATCAAGAACCAAGTTGAGAAGAGCCAATTCATGTATGGCTGAATCTTCTTCAATGCCTTGTTGGGATTGAAAAGTGTGACCTTACAGCTGATTGGATTTAATAGCCCCATCAATTTTTGACGATTGAGCGAGCTCGCCTGTTGGTTCAAGCGTTTCGCGTTGTCCATCGTGTTTCCGTAGGCCAAATTATTTTGGATCAGCCATTGCACGATCGCCCGCGCCGAATCATCCGTAACTGGAGATTCGGTCGATTTATTTTGGTTGAGTTCGGCAACAAGGTCGCGTCCAGTCTTCACACCATCCATCGCTGCAATGAAACTATATTCCATCGAGCCAATTTGAAAGAACTTACTGCGAACTGGATCTTCGATGACAACGAACGCGGTTTTGCCTTGGCTTCGCGCGTCGAACTTGAGTTCATTGCGCAAGGTGAACGAAGCATCGAGCCATTGGTCTGGTTCGGACGTGGGAGCCCCACCTGCGGCCAATCCAGACAGCACTTTGTTCATATCTGCAGGTTGAGCATTGGGATCAGCTTGTTCGTTTGGGATAGAATTCATGAGACTACCAAATCAGCCAATAGCGGACTGACTCCCATGAAGTGTGAAACAGGTTCCAACCGATCGGGGCCGATTTCGCGCTGACTTTGACGGATCCTTGCATGCCAGGTCGGATCTGCTGTTCTTCGTTGGGCAGTATGACTTGTGCGATAAAGACACTTTCGTCCTTCACGATTTCTGAACGCGGTTGAATTTTTTGGACCGTGCCTTGCCATGTCTTAAACGGAAACGAATCAAGCTTGATCGTGACGGTCATCCCGGGTTCGACATAGTGAATTTCTGATTCGGGTATTCCGATCTCGGCCAACATTTTGTCCAGTGGAGCAATCTCGAATAGGGTTTGTCCCATCTCGAGGGGTGCTCCTTGAACTTTGTCCAAATCACCACTGACAACGATGCCAGCGATTGGCGAACGCACTTCGAGGTTTAACATTTGCTGTTCAAGAATGTCGATCTTGGACTGGTGACGCCTCATCTCACTGCGAGCTATGTGCGACAACGCAACGTCGCCTTGAGCAAGGGACGAATCGCGTTTCTTTTTCGCTCCGGCGAGCTCGGCTCGCAAGGCCGAAAGTTCGATACGTTTTTGACGACCGTCCAAGATAGCCACGACTTGATTGGCTTCGACGATGTCTCCAGATTCGACGAATGTTTTTTCGAGAATTCCATCGTGCGGAGAAGCAACGAAACGTCGCAGCACAGGCTGGACTTCGCAGTCACACGCAACGCGATAGGGCAACGGAACGCACATCAGCAGCGACACGCATGCCAATCCTATCAAACATGTTTTTGCCAGTTTCGCCTGAATAAAGTCAAAGAACTTTGTTTTAACAATGTCTCTTAGGCCACGATTGGCCCGAATCACGACTTCGAGATGACCACTGGCCATCTGCACGATACGCCCAATGTAATTTTGAAAATTCTCGCTGTTGATTTGTTCCGGCGTTGCAGCGATCAAGACCGATCCGATGGTGCGATTGCCTTCTTCGACCTGCAACGGAATCACGACGCAGGC
>JBGCDK010000104.1:0-14537 GCA_045105295.1 Mariniblastus sp. | reverse complement strand
TTTGCTCAATTCCCGATATAGCGGACCTCTCATTTATGCTGCTGAATATGCACGTACGCATGCCCGGGACTTGCCAATTCTCGAACTCATCCGATTGGCCAATCATAGCAAAAGCAAGTTTTACAATAACGACGACAAGGGAAGCGCCGCCGTCCGCAAACTCGCGATGGATTTGCTTAGAGCGGCAGATCCTCGAAAGGATGTGGGGCTTGAGAATTGGGGTTTGCTGCTCGAAACGAAAACCGGATCTGAGTTTGCTCAAAAAATGTTGCGAGAGCATTTTGGGGCCAAAGACCTTACGCCCGAATGGTTCTCTGAGCGGTTACTTTCAAATTCCAATTCCGCGAGAAAATTTGCGATCGACCGATTGCTTGAGGTTCACTCCGCAAGCAAATTGGGAGAGCAGTATTTTTACGAACTGATCATCAACACAAAGCCTGAACGCAACAGTGACGTGACTGGTTTCGCCACACGGCAACTCGAAAAAGGCAACCTTGACGAACTGGATACAAAATGGATCGAGCAGTTTTTGCTACACCCGAACATGTCTCACCAAATCTCCGCCTGGGTCAATAACGGACACCTATCTGCCAATCGGTTTGACCCAGAATTTCTGAAGAGCATTGCGTTCCATCCAATGTTCGAACAGACACCACAAGTCGTCGAAGCGAAATCGCAAACTTGGGGTGAAAAATTGAGTTACGACCAAGCCATCGCTCGGAATATTTTTCATTGGCTTGGTGATATTCGATTGTTCACACCTGATCAAATTGGTTTCCAATGGCTGATGGAATTGGTTGCACGTGGCGAAACTCTCTACCACGAATTCGCTGTCGAGACGATGAACAAAGCTTTCTTACCCGCCGATTTTGCAACGCAAGAAGAATCAAAGCCCAGCAAAAACGCCGCGAAAAAGGAATCAAAGTCGGATGAGATTAGTATTGATTTCGAGAAAGCAACTTTCGTTTTCACTGGCAAACTCGCAACCATGACGCGAGGCGAAGCCCAGAAAAAAGTCGAATCAGCAAACGGAAAAAATTCAGGAACTGTCAATAAGAGCCTTGGATACCTCGTCATCGGCGATGAAGGCTCGCCGATGTACGGCCAAGGCCGCAAAGGCAGCAAGCAAGTCAAAGCCGAATCGCTTTGTGAATCTGGCGCTGAAATCAAAATCATTTCAGAGACTGCGTTTCTCCAGATGCTTTCCGGCACCAAGCGTGAATTCTCCGAAGACAGCGTGCAAGACGGTTGTGAAAATCTTTGGAAGATGTTGACCGAGTCGGAGAAAGAAAACTCGCCGTTGGCCCGTTTTGCCTTGAATTACATCCGCCTCCATCATGCAGAAATCTGCCTTGAGGAAACCGATCGGCCAGTTGATCCCGGCTCGGAAATTCCAGATTCATTTTTGACGTTCGAACGAGTCAAGCCTTTGCTTTTAAGCAGTCGTTCTTCCCTTCGAAATTTCGGGCTTGAGTTAAGCAAATGGGAATTTGCACGTTGGTCACCCAAACTGGACGAGTTGATTGAACTTTGTGAGTCGCCAATTCAAGCCGTGAGCGTTTTCGTAACTGAAGCCTTGTTGGCCAAAGACTCGCCACAAAATCGACGCGTCCTCCTGAATCCAGAAACTTTTACGACGGATTCTGTCTACGAATTTTGCCAATCGAAAAATTCAAGTGTACGTGCAATCGGTATGGAATTGATCAATCGACACCCGCGATTGAGAGAGCCCGATCAACTGTTTAAATTGACGGAAAGCCCAGATCGTTCCGTTCGCGCGTTCGTAGTCCGAGCGTTCTGGTCCCTCTATCGCAGTCGTAGCACCACTGGAGGTTGGAACCCGACGGTTTCCAATGCGATTGAAACTAAAAAAGATTCTGACAAACGCAGCACTGCCCTATCAAATGCCGAAGGAATTGCGCCCCGCCCAGACAATCCACCCGCTGAGTACGACGCTTTGCAATTCTTGCTCCGGCGGATGTTGTTCGAAGTTCCCCCCGGGCGTCCACCGACAACCACCGGTCCAAAACTCGACACTCTGCAGCTTAAACCAATCCCGACTCGCAAAGGGAAAATGTTACTCATCGAGACGCTTCGCGATCTGGCCATCGAGGACGCGAGTTTCGCAGAAATCATCCTGCCAATCCTCCTTGAATTCATGAATTCACAAGGCATGTCTGAGCACGATTCCTGCTTAGTCGCAGTCGCTCGTATCGAAGTTGCACACCCTCATCTCAAATCTGAACAATGGCGAGATCCGGATCCCGACCCCATCAACGTAACCAGCGCGGAAGGAGTGAAGTCGTGAGCAAAGATCATAACCTCACATACATTGGATCTATCCGGTCTTTAATAGCCGACGGCAAACAAATCGCGTTCGTTACCGAGCACACCGAAGGAAAGTTCACACCGCTTTACCTGATCGATGGTGAGACGAACAAACTTAGCTCAGTAGAACTTCCCAGTGGCGGAGTTGCAGTTTGCAAACTTGGTGAGCAGTTTTTTGTCAGCGGTAAAGACGGATCACTTTACTCCGCGACTGGCCAAGTCAAAACGGCTACGGCACTTAAAACCAAGATCCCTAGTATCGCTACATTGATCGTGAAAGTCGACGAAGACTTAATCGCTTGCGTTTGCGATAACTATTTGGTTCTGATCGATGCAAAAGGAAAACCACTTCAGTCGATTGCTGTTGGGGAATCTTCCGAGAAAAAAATAACTGCGGTGTCAGCAAGTTCAGACGGAACGTGGCTTGCCGTGGGCGACAGCGACGGAGTCGTTTCGGTTTATGAACGCGAAGAAAAAACTGAGTTTGTTCTTAGTGAGTCCGCTCAATTGCATAAAGGAGCGGTACATTCGATTCTGTTCGAACCGGATGAGCTTCGATTCTTTTCTGCAGGCGCCGATCAGAAATCATTGCTGACCCACGCACGGGGCAGTCTGGAACCTGAAGACCGCGGCAGAGCCAACACCCATAAAGAACGGGTGACCGGCATGGTTTTGGCGGGACAAGACCGCTTCATTACAGGCAGTCTCGACAAAACATGCAAAACATGGGCTCGATCAAACGCGACCAAGCCTGCGACACTCAGCGATGGAATCGTCGCCGTCATTCAATTGGCAACAGCAACCGTTCACAAACGAACCAACTTGGTTGTCGCACAGTCTGACAACTCCATTCGATTGTTTTTGCTTACCGAAGATGGAAAATTCGGACAGCCAACGGAACGTTACAACGATGGATTTCGCCGCGCAAAAGATCTCTTCGATTCGAATTCTCCAGCCGACCGCGGCGATGCCTTACATGAGTTGGCGACGAACGACGATCGAGAATCTGTCGCGATGCTTGCAGCAAGGGTCAGTGAAGACAAGGACAACAAACTCCGTCTAACTGCTGCCAAATTGATCTGCCAATCGACGCACCCTTCAGCCGTCGATCATCTGGAACAGTTACTCGGCCACCCTGATTCTCCCATTCGAACGCTTGCGTTTGACCATCTTACAAGCACTTCCGGTTCCAACCAGAACAAGCTGGAACTGTGTAGAAAAGCAATTGACACCCGTTACGCAGACATTGGCTGTAACGCGATAAAGGCAGTTGAAAAACTCTCAGCCGACAAATCGGAAACCGATGGATTCCGAAATCGAGCCCGTGAAGTTCTTGTCGAATCGTTTGACAGCGACACGATCGAGATTCGAAGAGCATCCATACTTGCTCTCGAAAATGCATTTGAGAAAAACTCAGCCCGTCCAAGTTTGATCGCGCTTCAATCTTCGCATGCCGACTCAAGGCGAATCGGGTTGATTCGTTTGATGCAGCGAAAACTTTTGGCTGACGCCGATGGCGGTATTCGTCAGAAAATCGAAGACATCGATCCAGACGTTCGAAAAACTGCGACTTTACTGCTGATTCTGTCCCAGCCGAAACTGGCCCAAGCAGTTCGTTTGCGTGCCCAAGATATTGATCGGCAGTTGATTGACCTTGAAAATTTCTCCATCACTGAAACAACGAAGAAGACGCCGAAAACCGGAAGCAAATCCAAAAAAACCAAATCAAAAAAGACAGGCTCGCTTCCGCAACCCAATTTGAAGGACGAGGATTACCAACCATTGTTGATTGCCGTTAGTTCACGGGCGATGGACACTTGCCTCGTGGGTGCAAAATGCCTTGCATTGCTTGAAGACCCCCGTGCGTTCGGAATTTTGATGCAACTTTCGCGCGAGGAGAATACGGCCGCTCGCGTTGAAGTTTGCAAATCGCTCGCCGCACTCAATGACGCAAGAGCCAATGAACGGCTGAGCTCAATGTTGGCTGACCCGGATATCGAAGTCCGAGACGCGGCCTACACTGCGATCGAGACCATCCGATCCGACGACCCACTAGCCGCTGCCACTGACGGACTTTCTGCGATGGCAGAAGACGTTCGCAAACGGGGTTTGGATACGCTTGTAAAACAGTTGAAAAAATCAGACGTAAAGGACGCGCGATCACCGTCGGCGTTGCTATTACAACAGGCGTTGAACGACTCCAATCAATCCGTGCGAAATGAAGCTTTTAAAATCGTCCTTAACGCCAACGTTGGAGGAGGGAACGATAAAACGCTTCGGTTTGCACTTTCAAGCATCCATCCAGACGTCCGGCGGGAAGTCCTCACCGAAACGATGGCTCAGCAAAAAGAAAAATGGGCTGCGGGTTTGCTGCTTGAACTTTTGAACGATCCAAATTCAGAAATTCGCTCCGACACGCTTGACCACCTTAAAAAAGAACAGAAGGAAACCGAGATCGCTTGGCTCGAACCTGTCTGCAAGACGAAGTATAGCGACATCCGATTGAAAGCATGCCAACGTCTGGCATCCAACAAGACCGTCGCTGCACGGAAGATTTTGGCGGGTTGCATTGACGACAAAGACAAAGACGTACGCGAGGTCGTGCTCAAGTCACTTGTGGATTCCAACGCCATTGAGAAATTGCAGTCTGCTCTTGAAAGCGAAAACGAAGATGTTCGGTTGGGTGCTGCGTTCGCATTAGCAAGCAGAGGTGATATATCCAGTCGAGATGTTTTGCTGTCTGCAGTCAACGAAAAACGCCCAATCGACGAAGCGTTTGAAAAACGATGGGAAGCCACGGTTGTTCAAGGCTTTCAAGGACTCGCTCGACTAGGCGACCCATCAACACTTGACATTCACCTTGAAAAACTCGATAGCGAGAACGTGAACATTCGAAAATCCGCCGCTCAATCTCTCCACTGGGTAACAACCCCCGAAACGGCTGAGCGAATCAAACCCTTCATGCAGCATGACGACGAAGGAGTGAAAAGCCGCGCCGCGTTTACCGTTGCAATGGCTGGCGACCCAGTTGCACTCCCGGCCATTTTCTCATCGCAATCTCAGACCATAAAAGACGACCACCGGTTGATGGTTGGCGTTGCACAGGGCGACGAAACTGAAGGTCGACTGTTCAGTTTTATCGATCAAGCCGTTCCAAAACTTCGAAACGTAGCGTTGCTGGTTTTGCTTTGCCGTGACTGGCTGCAGCATGACGGTTCACCAAGGCGCACGATCGCTTGCCTGGCAGCCAACGATCCACGCACACGTTTGTTTGCGGCTCAGGCAGTCGAATCGTTTTGTGATCGTGAAAAATTCTCCAACATCATCAACTTTATCTTTAACGATCGAGGCGACGATAAACCATGGACCATTTCCGCTGAAACCATCGAAAAAGTTGCCTCGACCATTTGTTTTGCTGACACACTGGTCGCTGCAAGGTTGGTGTTACACTTGCGATTTCTAGGTAGTGAAAAACAAAAAGACTGGAACAATGCTTGGGTGACTTTCTCGGCGCGATATGAGCGCGAGATCGAGGCTGCACTGTTATCGGCGAAAAACCATCCGCTTCCGAATCTCGATGCGGATCAGTCGTCACTTAATCAACTCGCATTCGGCACTTATGTCGGGCTGGCCAGAGAACAGGGAAGTTATCACCAAATTCGACAACGCCCCGGTTTTGGCGCGACCGTTATCAGCGTGCGTTGTGCAGCCATCCGACGTTTGATCAAACTTACTGAAACTGAGCAATCCTTTTCTGACTCAAGTGTCAGTGTTTTGACTCAAACGGTTGGCGACCCCAATCAGCAAGTCCGCCAACTCGCGTTTGAACAGTTGGCAGTGCTGAATGTAGACGATAGTCGTCGTGCCGCGATCGCGATGGAATCTGGCCATCAAGACCTCGCCGTCGCCGGTTTGTTGTTGCTGACCAAATCAGGGAAAAAATCAGATCAAGTAAAGCTGTTGACAAACGTCGTCCTCTCTCGAAACGATCGGATTGCAATCGAAGCTGCCACGCTTCTCAAAGATCAAATTGGGCTCGTTGAGCTTGCCGATGTCTGTTTTGACTCTCCTAACACGAAACTTGTATTTACGGCAACAACTTGGCTGGCCAGTAGCTATGACGAAAGTGAATCGATAAAGAAGAGGCTGAGGGAAATCGCAGAAGATTGTGAAGACGCCATGGCTCGCTATTGGGCTCTTGGAAACTTGATCAAAAACCAAGACAAACAAGCTTTTGAATTGGTACGAAACATTATCGAAAATGGCGATGAAGCTGATCGAAAAACGTTTATCCCTGAGCTTCACAAGTTAACCGATAATGGAGTTTCTAGTTTCATCATCGAGCGATTGAAGTCCAATCCGCTGGACGGGGAGAAGCTATTCTTCCACCAACTAAAACTAATGAGAGACCCTACTGTGGTAGGTGATCTAGTTGAGATTTTTGAGTCGCAACCCAAATGGCAATCCGACATTTTCAACACCCTCAAGTCCATCAGCGGATACGACCAGCGCATTGTGGATCCTGACGACCAGTTGGTGGACCGCTCATTTCTTAAATCCGAGCGACCTCGTAACGACGAAGTTCTTGCCAGAACGCTAGATCTTGTCGGGCGAACCGGAAACGCCAACTTCGTGAAATCTTTGATTCCAGGTGCACGCTGGGCGGCCGATGCCGTTATTGATCCGCCTTTGAATCGGTTGGCTACGATTTCTGAGGACGCCGTTCGCTGGAGTGTGATCGAAGCCATTGGGTTTCGTGCGGAGAAAAGAAACGGCTCTCTGGATTCACTAAAAGAGGCAATCGAACATCGCGATCCAATCACAAAATTCATGGCGGCAGAAGGTCTGGCGAGAGCAAGCGACAATTCCGGGATCCACGTGCTCCTAGCCGCCGTCGATTTGATGGAAGACTTAAGGCTACGACGCCGTGCGGTTCTAGCTCTCGGCCAGCTGGGCGACGAACGAGCATTCGACCGTTTGATCACTCTAGCCAGTGAAACGGGACACGCGTTGCAAGACAGCGCCGCCGAAGCCCTTGGGCGTATTCAATCCTCAGCAAATAGAGACAAGATTCTGCAAACTTTGCTGCGGCTGGTTAAAGGTGGAGGATCAGCAGCACAACGCTCCTTGGTTGGCCTTCGCTGGCTCGACGCTCCCGAAGGCTGGGGCAAAATTCGTGAAGTTGCCAGTTCGCCAAACGATCAACAATTGATTGCAATTGAACAACTGGGTTACGACTCCGCTCCTGCCAGCCGTGACCTTCTCGGCAATATTATCAGTACACAACCTAGTGTCGCAGTCTACGCTTTGGAGTCGGCGAAACGGTCTTATGGAATTGAATCCATTGAGCCGGAATTGGTTTGGCTGAAATCGAAGACTTCTACCATCAGCGACGTTTTAACCTCGCGGGCTATCGATCGAATTTGTGACAATGCATCGGACCAACAAGTCTTTGATCTATTGGCCGTTTGTGAGGACCGAATCCGGCAACCGCTTATTGAGCACCTTCTTCAAACAGATCCATTGCCTGTCGATGTTGCCTCGGAATCGCTCGACCACACCAATGCTACGGTCGTCGAAGCCGCTGCCTGGATCATCGGGCGAAGCGGCCAAACAAAATTATCAAAATCACTCGCCCAACCGTTGGACGTCTGGCTCTCGCGGACCGCGGACCTAGACGCAGAGCTGACTTTCAAAAACGAGTACGCAGATGAAAAATTTGACGATTTCGAATCGTGCGTCAAACGATTGGTTTGGGCGGCAGGAGTCCTTGGCGGCAGCGAATCAACACTTGCGAAAATTCCCCTGACTTACTCCTCGGAATCGTTCGCCACGATCCGCCGTTCAGCAATTACCGCATTGGTTCAATCGGCCCCAATCCCCGCAGCTGCCATCAAAACCATCAGCTCGCTCGCCCAGGACAAGGACGCGGAAATTCGTTCTGGAATAGCCGAGATCATGTCCAAGTCGCCAAAAGCAAAACTGGACAACCTCGCAAAACAACTTTTACCCGACCGCGTCGCGTTTAGTCGGCTTGCAAATCGACAGGCGACAGAAATCGATTCCACGTTAAAGGAAGCCGTCGCCGATTCGCACTATCAACCGCGAACGTTATCGTACTTGATTAAGTCTCAAGACGTAAAAACATTAGCGAGCGTTGCCGAGAATTCGAAACTTGGCTTGGTTGCGAGACTTGGCGCGGTCGAGGGGCTCGCTGTGATTGCCAACGCGGAGTCGGAAAAAATTCTAGCCTCCGTTGGCAATGAAGAGAAAAATGAGGAAGAGCTCCGCAAGGCTGCCTGGAAAGGTTTGCGACGTTCCAGGCGACGGTCGGAACGTCGATCGGCGACGCTTTCGAAATAGCCAAACCCCAATCGAAGTAGGCGAACACAAGTGCATGTTTCTTTGTGAATGAAAAACCAATGGCTGAAGACACCCCAAAAGAAGACTCCAACATCCCGACAGACCGCACGGCCGTTTCGATGCGTTACGCCGGAGTAAGCCGTATGGACCTGGGCATGGACAATGAAGAACAGCCGCGGCTGAGTCTCTACGGGAATCTTAATCGCGATCCAGTTTCACTCGATGGCGTTGTAAAAAATCCGCTTCAATTTCGTGAAGCACTCGCTGCCGTCTACGCGGTTGTGGGAAGTGATTTCCGCTATGTACCCAAAGACCGAACTGCTTACCAAGCGTACCGCAGGATGAAAAACCAGACGGCGAACCTTGGTGCATGGCAAGCACAACAAGCGTACTTTGACTGGATGGCCAAGAATGATCCCTATGCGTTCTGCATTTTGGATCCGGTGATCACCGTCCATCCAGACAAAATGTTTTTGGAAGTGTTTTCAAAAGACGAAGGCACTTACGCTTCACTGGCAGTCGACATGGCTGCATTTGCGTTGACTGGCAAACCGACCTACGGCACCACCAACATTGATTTTAGCCAAACCATGTTTGACGCGGTTGAGCAATTTCGCAGCTATCGGGAGACGCGGATTACAATTGGCCAACAAGCTGTCGAAGTCCAAACAGACGATCGCGAGAAAGTGATTGAAAAGAAAATCAATGTTCCAGATTCCTGGATCCGTGGTTTCCTTCAAGTTCAATCGTCGTCCATGATGCCGCGTCATTCGTTCAAAATGAACCCAATGGATTTATATAACCTGCTTCGCCATTTGCGGCTGAACAAAGACGTGAAAGGCAAACGCCGCGGAATTCGAGTCGAGCTGGTGCCCGGGGAGGCTCCGCGGCTGGTGCTTGAGCCTTGGGAAAAAGTTATAGAGTGTGGCGCAGGAATCTACGAAGGAAAGCAGTCAAAAGTGATTCGCGTCTGGGGTCGGCGAAGGTTATTGCTTTTACGACGGATGTTGCCATTGGTAGACGAAGTCGAAGTGCACTTAACCGGCTCGGGCCTCCCAAGTTTTTGGATTTTGAAAGCCGGCCAAATGACTTTCTCTTTTGGTTTGACAGGCTTCAATGCGTCGAACTGGTCCCAAGCAATCAACTTCGATTTGATGCTGCCTCGCTCAAGCGAAGAATCATCCGGACTTAAGAAAGTTGTTCAACACCTCTCCAAAAATTGGTCCGCTGATCGGGATTCAATCGGCAAAGCAGTCAAACTGGACGGCGAACCTCTATTGCAAGAACTTCAGCGTGGCTGTCAAGAAGGCCAGCTGATGTACGACATTGCGAACCAGGTTTACCGGTTGCGACCAATGACGGACCAGCCGTTGGAGCTGGAGCGTTATGAATTTCGAAGCAATAACGAAAAAACGGCTCACGATCTCGTACTCAGAAAGGGCGCGGTAAAAATCGTTTCGGAAAATCGAATCTATGGGTCGGGCCTTGAATTGACCGGGCTCGCAAAAGTGAACGAGGACCGCCGAGAGTACCGGCCGCAAATGCTGATCACAAACGAAGGATTCGTCGGCCGGGCAGACTGCACTTGTTCTGGTTTTCGCCAGCAAGGTTTGAAGGCTGGGCCATGTCCGCATTTGATTGCGCTTCGCATGGCCCATGTAATTCGTGAACAACATCGTCGCGAAGGCAACGGAGATGGTGACAACGCGATTACAACAGAGACTCGGACATTTGGATTGCGTGAAACAGGGCAGGGCGGTCAGGGACGACAGAAGGTATACCAAATCACGCTGGATCAATCCCGACTGAAAATTCGCTGGGGAGATTCGAGCGGCCCACTTCGGACACAACAGTTGCAATTCGCGAATGTTGATGAGGCTCGTACTGATTACAAGAAACGAATTGGTGACTTAAACGACAAAGGGTATTTGGATTCGACTGGTTAATGCAATGAACTGAAAATTGAATCAGCAACCAACTCCCCAATCACAGCCAGAAAATTTGAGCGAACTAATGGCACGACAACGAATAGACCATGAAACGATGTGGCGAGAGATCGAACAAGCCGGTTCGATCAAAGCCTACATTGATGCGCAACTAGTTCAACGCGGATTTGTCGTTGATGTTAAACCTGCTGATGAGATGTCGAAACGTGAGTACGCGGCGTACAAGAAACAACTAAAAGCCGAGGCGGCCGAACGTCGGACGCTGGAGAAAGAGACTTGGCAAGCCTATCGCAGCAAGCACATCGTGCACTTGGGCGAGGGTGTTTTTTGGAACGACTTCACTGACTTTGACAAATGGGATTTGGAAAACGCGGAAAAGCGGGCGGCGGAAAATGAGTTGCCACCGATCGATTCTGCCCAGCAACTGGCGGAACGATTGAGCCTTACCATTCCCCAGCTCCGTTGGCTGGCCTTTCATCGAGACGCCGCGACCTCGTTGCACTATTGTCGGTTCACGATCCCGAAACGCGACGGAACAGAGCGACCGATCTGGGCGCCGTTACCATTGCTGAAACAAACACAGCGCTGGATCCTTCATAACATTGCCGAGCGGTTGCTCGTTCACGGTGCAGCTCACGGATTTTTAGCCGGCCGTTCGATTGCGACTAACGCTGCAGTGCATGGCAATTCAAAGACAATTTTAAAGATGGATTTGAAAAACTTCTTCCCAACGGTCACGATGCGACGCGTGAAAGGCATCTTTCGCAAGGCGGGTTATCGCGAGCAAGTTGCGACACTGTTGGCGCTAATCTGTACTGAGTCACCACGGGAAATTATCCAACGGAATGGAAAGAAGTATTTCGTTTCGCTTGGTCCACGATGCTTGCCTCAAGGCGCCCCAACGAGTCCTGCACTTTCCAATACGATCTGCTTAAAACTTGACAGCCGCCTCGATGGAATCGCGAAAAAATACGGCTGGCGCTACACGCGGTATGCCGACGACCTCACGTTTAGCTTGCCCAACGGTCATTCAGGTGCGCCGAAACTGGGAGCCCTGATTGGATTGGTCAAAAAAACCGTCTCTGCCGAGGGTTTCAAAGTCAATCCTGACAAGACTCGGGTCGTTCGCAGTGGCAGTTGCCAAAAAGTAACAGGATTGGTGGTCAATGGAGATCAAAGCCCAAGGACGACTCGCAAAGTGAAACGCGAGTTGCGGGCGGCCATTCATCGGTTAAAAAATGGCAAACCGTTGAAGCAAGGCGAAACCATCGACTCGCTAATCGGCATGGCCGCGTTCGTGACTATGACTGAAAAAGAAGTGGGGCGAAAGTTCATGGACGAGATCAGTGCCGCAGCAGGAGTCGGTGCTTAGTTTTCAATTGCCATGATCGTCACGCAGTTTTTTATCGCGCAGATGTCAATCCCCAGCGTTCAGCACGCTATTGCAGATTGACCAGTTCGACTCGCCTTTCTGAAGATCGTTTTGTATCCCACCTGCGCCAGATCATCGCTTTACCTAAACCCTGTTGGATCGTCGAAACTAAAAGATGAACCGTCACTTCATCGTGCAAGCCAAAAGTTTAACTCTTGGAACCGATCAAGAGATCGAGCTCACTTTTAAGTTTTGGCAAAATTTCGTCGTACGGAAACGCGCCAAGGGCTTCGGTACCCTTCTTCAAATTCACGACCTTCGGGCCGCACCACAAACCCAGATCCGCGTCATCCGTTTCGCCCGGACCGTTTACGCGGCATCCCATCACAGCAATCGTAATCGCGTGATCTTTCGCATACTCGGTCATTTCCTTTACTTGTTCAGCAAGATCCACGAAAGCCTCGTTCTCCACGCGGGAGCAACTTGGGCAGGAAATGATGTTGAGTGAATTGGTGTTGAACTCAACAACAGAGCGAACTCTACCGGCGTAAATATCCGAGACGATGCCGCGTCCCGCCTCGATCTCTTCGCCCTTACGCTTGTTCGGCACAGTCAAGGAAACACGAATCGTGTCGCCGATTCCTTTACCGATCAGCTGTTCAAACGCGATCCGTGTTTTGATCACGCCTTCAGGAGGTAGTCCGGCTTCGGTGACGCCGAGGTGGAGAGGAATGTCAGGCCGAGTCGCAGCGAAACGCTTGTTGACCTCGACGACCTTGCTGGGATCGGAGTCTTTTAGCGAAACGCAATAGCGAATGAAGTCGATGGAATCAAGAAACGTACAATGCTCAAAAGCACTTTCGAGCATCGGAGTGATCGAGTCTTCCGGGTCGAATTTTTCTTTTTTCTCTGGGTCGACCGAACCGCAGTTTACCCCGACTCGAATCGCACAGTCATTGCTGGCGGCAACGTCGGCGATAAACCTGACTTTTTCTTGCCAGGGTTTCTCTGTTTCGTGGTGGTACAAATGTCCAGGGTTATAGCGAATCTTGTCCACGTGCGGAGCCACGATTTCGGCAAGCCGATAGTTCTCTTGCAAATCGACTGAAAGATTGGCTGTGGTCTGTTTTCGAATTTCGGCAAGCGCGGCTGCGTCTTTTTTACTGTCGACTGCGATACGGACGACATCCGCACCGGCGTCTTGCATCAATTGAACGAGTTCAACCGTCGCATCGATGTCGGTGGTTTTCGTTGCAGTCATGGACTGAACCGCGATGGGATTGTTGTCGCCGATCGTGATCGTTCCAATTTTGACTGACCGAGTTTTGTTTCGCTGGATTTCTACCACGTTAGCCTCAAAAATTGAACTCATAGAAGCAGACAGTCAGTTGATGACGTTGGTGCCCCAATATGTGCCTTTGGTTATATCTAAAGTGCGTCTCGATGTCTGCCGTTATTGGTTTTAACCGCTTTTTGGTACAACATGACAACGAATTCAGTAGTCGCGTCGAGCTTTGGATAGCGAAAACGGATAAGAGTTTCGCAAGCCAAAAACTGACTAGACAGACACTTTACTTTGCCGCACAGAGCATATCCTAACAAGAAAACAACGTTTTGACTGCACCAACTTCCGACTCACGCCAACCAATCCTGAATATTGTCTTGCATCAGCCAGAAATCCCCGGCAACACTGGAGCTGTAGGGCGAACTTGTGTTGCGTTAGGGGCCAAATTGTGGCTGGTACGTCCCCTTGGGTTTCAGGTTGATGAAAAAACACTTCGACGAGCAGGTTTAGATTACTGGAAACATTTGGATTGGGAAGTCGCAGATCACTGGTCTGATTTAGTGGAGCGGTTGCAACCTAATCGAATTTGGTACTTCTCTCGGTTTGCGAAAAAGGGTTACACAACGATTGAATTCGAGAGAGGCGACACGCTTGTTTTCGGAAGCGAAACGTCAGGTCTTCCAGCATCGCTAACCGATCCGAACCAGGAACGGCTCCTTCGAATCCCGACAACTGATAAAGTCCGCAGTCTTAATCTGGCAACTACCGTAGGCATCGCGGCTTTCGAAGTCGCTCGCCAAATCGGCGCACTCAACGAGTTAGATATCAATCTCTAAATCCTCGAACAAACTTAGACGCGAACGGGTTTCCTTATTTTCGATTCAACTGCGGCATCGGATTTTTTGGTCAATAGATTGGTTCGTTTTGAGTGACGAACCTATAGCTTTTTCGACGTTTGAATTTTCTTTCGATTCTATTTTGAGAAAATCGCAAATAGGCCTCGACACTGAATGCCAATTGGCTACTATATCGGTGCGGGGTGGAGCAGCCCGGTAGCTCGCGAGGCTTAACACGCGATTGGGATTCTTACTTTTGCTTGAATCTCAATTTATGGGCGGTCCAAGTTGAAAGATTTGGATAGTCACCAGTCAAATTCGGGGAACCCTTTGCAAATGGCGATCCCGAGCCAAGCACCCTAACGGGTGAAGGTGTAGAGACTTGACGGCTGGGGCCTAAACCAATT
>JBGCDK010000103.1:0-69404 GCA_045105295.1 Mariniblastus sp. | reverse complement strand
TGGGGTTCATTCCCATCCCATCCAAAGCCGTACGATCGAGGACAACCCAAACACGCTCGATATTTTCGAGACTCGAATTTTCAATTCCAACAAATTCTGCGAATTGCTCTTCGACTTGCTCCCAACCGATCTCGGACATGTCTTTATTTTCCAACACTGAAGGTACGTTCAGAGTCAGGCAAGCAAAATGATCAGGGTGAAAGAAATCCAAATTGACGTTGTTTGGTTTTTCTGAGCTGTCGGAAACTTCATCGCTTGCCATAACGGCTTTGAATTTCGATGTTCTCTTTTTTGCGGTAACAGAATCAGGTCCGTTACAAGCAACGGCCGTGAGAACAAGAGCAACGCAAACAACGTAGCGAAATTTAGGAGGATTCATTTTTTGCAGATGGATTGGGACAAATAGCTTTGAAAAACAGCTTCGAAGACATGTACAATTTTTGGTGACCGAAATTGTACCTGAACCATCCTTCAAAGTTTTACTTTTCGCGTATTTATTTGATCCGTGCGCTGGATTCTACAAATCTGACAGGCGTTTTTTCCCGGATACCATTTCGAGAGCCAAGGCAAGTCTCGCAATGCCAGAACAATCAAAAAATGGAAGTGCAATTTTGCACCCATCACATCGCAGAGAAACTGATGGGTCCGTTTGGCACAATGCGATATTTCGCGGCCTCCGAAGATCAGACGCCGCATTTGAATCGCCCACGCAATCTACTAGTAGCTTTCGCTAGGCTGCGTCACGATTCTCGGCAGCACCATGCCCCGGAAATCGCAACACGCTGTTCCCCGCAAAGCCATCCTTTTCCAAATTGGAATCAGATTTATTACCAGCGTGAACATCCCAAAGAATGCCCGACGATTGAGTAGGCATTGGGATAGTGGAAACCACCGCTGACTCAGCCTGTTTTTCTTGTATTGGCGAAAGAGATTGCGTGTCTTCGGTGCGGGCAATTTTGATTGTTGGCTCAGAATGATCTGATGCAGAAGCGGGTGATTCAATGGGCCATTTCCCCGCAGGCAAATCCCGGCCAATAATACAAACTCGACCACCTCGGCCAATACAGTATCGAATCCCTCGCCAGATAATTTCACCGCCCACACAGGATGACAACATCGCACCAAAAGTCACCGCGCCGATGACTGGGCCCCCGAACATGTCGAACTTTCTGGCCTTTTTGCATTTTTTCCATTCCGGAAATGCACGACGCCCAATGTCTGATCTCAAAACAGACCGTGCGACACCCATCACATAGAGAAGCACAGCTGATGTCAGTGCGAAATACCCGAGCAACATTCCTTGACTGATTCCCCAAACACCAGTCACGATAGCAGCCCAGAATCCGATTTGCGACGACGCGACGATTGCCATTCCAGCGTACCAAAATTTTGGCGAATACTGGCGGCTGATTAACAATTGCCGACGCAAGTAGTTTGTCATCTCTTTAGTTGAGAATCGAACTTTTGTCGTGCAAACACATTGCGGTTCAAACTCAATCCTGAGTCCGGCATTGCGAAGAGCCCGACTGGCAACCAAGTCATCGCTCAATGCGCCGTACCAAGATTCGCGAACGCCAACCAAATCGAAAACCTTACGATGGATCGCCCAAGAACCACCCCATACTAGGTTGTGCTTTCCTCGCCCAAGCATGGCGGCAATCGCATTGCTGATCGAGCAAACAATCAAAGTTGGAAAGTTATTTTTTGCTGGAATCATCCAACGATAACCAGTTCGAGCGCCCAAACCTTCGTTGCCGATTCCGTTAACGAGCCAACGCAACCACGTTTTGTTTGGTTTGGCATCAGAGTCGGCAAACACGAGAACTTCAATTTCCTGAGAAAGCTGTTTGGTTGCCATCCGGAGGTTATGAGTTTTTTGACCACAGTTTTCCGCTCGGCCCGCGACGATCAATCGCGTTTTGACGCAACGGTTTTCCTCCATCAGGTTATAAATCAACGTCGCCGCTGGATCCGATTCGTGCTCGATCACGAAAAAGACTTCGTAGTTGGGATGATCCTGCCGGAGAAACGACGTCAAGTTTTCTCTTAGCCCGCTCTCCACGCCTTTGCATGGAATGATGACGCATGACCTAGCGTAAGTATGCTGCGTCGGCGTGGTCTCTTTTTGGTGACGTTTCCAAAACCGGCGATTCCCAGCAATGAGTGCAAGAAAAACGCCAGAGTAAATCCAGCTCAACGCGCCAAAAACGATTGCGAGAGTCAAAAGTAAAGTTGTCGTTGTCATAACGATGCTCGCTAGAGAAGGTTGCGTCTCGGCTATGCATAAGAAGAACGCTTTGATTTCATCTCATCGTCAGTTTGGGTCACGAAAAATGATTCGCATAGCCTGATTCTTCCGGATAGTTAAGCTTTTACTGTTAGGTTGTAACGACTAGCAAAGACACCTTCGCTAGCAAACTCCAAAGGGTCTTCCCGAATTGCTGACAACCATCTGAGTCGCGGGAAAATTGGATTAAGTTGCAGAGGTTTTGATTTTGCGAATTGAAAATTTAGGGTAATTTTGCACGTCGTGTTTCTGAAGGAGGGTTTTAAATCCTCATTGGTCACGAACTTATAAAAACTCGTTTTCTCCGACGATTTGTTTGTATGTTCAATATTGGCATTCGTATTTGGTTTTGCTAACCTACGGCAGACAACAAGTGAGGTGCAGCGGCCAACTCTGCTTCACTAGTTGCCAAGTTATTGAGAGCACACTGGAATTTTTGATTCTATTTAAGGGCAACCACCGAATCCGTCGAACTTATTAACGGATTTGAAATTGCCTTCCTTCTTAATAAATGACGCTTGAAAGAGATTCGGTTTCGATCAGTCGAGCCATTGAGATACGGTAAGGAAGCCACCCAAGAATGACATGGCCGTCATTCGACATGACAAAGGATGTCATCGATGGACAAGAATGAGTTTGACATAAACGTGCACATTCGCTGGATGATCAGAAGAGACATGCCAGAAGTGCTGAGTATCGAAAAATCAAGTTTCGAATTCCCTTGGTCCGAAGAGGACTTCATTCGCTGCCTAAGGCAACGAAACTGCATCGGAATGGTTGCCGAATACGACGAACGCGTGGTTGGATTCATGATATATGAACTCCACAAAGACCAGCTTCACGTATTGAATTTTTCAGTTCGCCCCGACGTCCGCCGCAGAGGAATCGGAATGCAAATGGTCAACAAGTTGATCGGCAAACTGTCTCAGCAACGCCGCAACCGAATCATTCTTGAAATCCGGGAGACCAACTTGGCCGCTCAAATGTTTTTCAAGAACCTTGGATTCCGAGCCGTTTCAGTGCTTCGCGATTATTACGACGACACTGTCGAAGACGCTTACGTCATGCAGTATCGATTCAAGACAGCCAACTCCGAACCAATGGAGCCTGTCAACCGAATCACTCGCTTGGCTGGTTAAGGGCAAGACTGGGCAGGGTGAAACACCACTATTTGAGTCACCCCAGAGAACACGACTGTTCAGCAAAAAGAAAAAATCGCAAAAGGCTGGTCCCTCGACCAGCCTTTTTTATTGCCCACCACAGCCCTTTGATCGCGTACTACCGATTCGCTCAGCCGTTGCTCAGTTCAAGCAAAGAGTAAACCTCCGCTGATTTCTCCTGGACCAGAGCCTCCACCTCTTGCTCCAGTTTCGCTCGAGCTCGAACCGTCAGGATTGGATGCCCAACTTGAATGAACTCGCCAGTGTGTGGCAAATCGGCCAGCGAACAACCAACGGAATCAGACTCGAAGAACGAACGCTCAAACATTGCATGGATCTGACCAGCAAGCGACGGGGAAATGGAAATCGGATTACTCAATCGGTTAAAGAGGATAACTTTTGCCTCAAAGAACCCCCGACACAATCCCTCCTTCGACACACCGATCAAAGCCTGACTTTCCTCACACGCCTGAACGTGCAAATCGATCAAGCTTTTAACTCTTCCGTGATCATCAAACTTCGACTCGAACAACTCCATTGAAGCCGTTGGCCTTGGATTGATGTCAATCGGCCAGATGCCGTCGCTGTTTCTGATAAAATCGAAACCAAACAGCCCGCGAACGCCAAAAGATTCCACCAACACATTGGCGATTCGATGTACATCTGCCAATTCACCTGACGTGAGATGCTGTGCCTCCACCGAACCACAGTACTGAAACTCAGAAGCACCTAACTCACTGCGCCCGACTATTTGCTTTGAGATGCCGACGAGGCGTGCCCCACCGACAGTCCCCGCCAACGCGACCGACAAGTTCTCGCCGTTTACCCGTCGCTGAAAATAACGACCGGGCTCACCGTCCTGATCGCCCACCAGTGCGCCATCGTCCTGACTGTCTTGACCGACTCCAGGAACGTCTCGAGCAACAGGACTGCTATTGGCAGCAACGAACTCACTGGCGCAGACAGCTCGAACGGCTCCACCACCGGCTGATCTAGAATTCTTCAGCAACCAGTCCGCCGGCTTACACTTACTGTCCAGCGATTCTCGAGACTCAGGAACCTTGGCGCCCAGGTTCTTCAAAACACGAAAAACGGCAGGGACATCGGCCAGGACGTTTAAACTCGCCGACGAAGTACCCAGCACGCTGGTACGTTTTTCAAATTCATTCATCAACTGGAATCGATTCTCAACGCCGCCGCTGATCACGGCGGCATCACAGTCAGCCCAACCTGAAAACTTGAGAATATCTTCATACTGCTGGATCCGGGTCAGCGAATTTCCTCTGGGCAGAAACTTCTCGGTGTCCCAATCCGAAAAATAATCGAACGCTAAGACTCGATAGCCACTTTTTATTGCGCTAAAAACCAGCGGCCGGACACTGGCTCCGACGATCAACAATCGCTTTTTATTGCTTGGGTTCATTTTTCGTCTGGTTGGCAGCGAAGAATTAGTCTGATAATCTGTCGGATATAAATCGGCTGTATTCGAGCAGATTTTAACAACCATCTTCAACCAACATATCAATCAATCGCACAGTTTGCTTGTTGCGGTTTTGAAGACACCTAACCAGACTTCAGGAGAAGAAGAACATGTCCATGCACATCGGTGAAGCACTTGCAGGTGCTGACAACGAAATCGCCCACATCGACCTCATGATCGGAAGCAAAGACGGCCCTGTCGGCACCGCATTTGCCAACGCGCTTTCTACTCAATCAGAAGGCCACTCAAATCTGTTGGCAGTTTTGACTCCCAACGTTGCAGTGAAGCCAGCGACCGTTATGGTCACTAAGGTCACAATCAAAGGCATGAAGCAAGCTGTTCAGATGTTTGGCCCTGCACAAGCTGCAGTAGCCAAGGCTGTTGCCGACAGCGTTGCCGATGGCGTCATTCCTAAAGACCAATGCGAAAATCTAGTTTGCGTTTGCGGTGTTTTCATCCACCCAGGTGCTGAAGACGACAAAAAGATCTACGACTATAACTACGAAGCCACCAAAATGGCGATCTCAAACGCGATGAGCAACTCGCCATCAGCCGACGAAATGATCGCAGCTAAAGAAGAAGCCGCACACCCGTTCCGCGGATTCTAGATCAAACAAAAGAACTCAAATTTCTGTTTGAATTTGATTCCCACTGGGATTCAACCCAACCTGGACGGAGTTCTTGATGGCATTTTGCAACTGGCCCGTGCGAATTCGTACGGGCTTTTTTTGTTTTGAAATAGCGCTGAAGCAGACATGAAAAAGAAAATCCTGATCCAGTTCGATCCCGATTCGCATTCGAGCACTTTCGATTCCGTAGTCGCGATCGATTCGGGCGTGGACCATTTGATCCCCCAACCCAACGTTACCGTCGACGCTATCGAGTCGCTTGTGCACGGGGCAATGTTTACCCGCGGACCAGCGGACCTTAAAAGCACGGCACTATTTTTCGGCGGCAGCGACGTCGCCAAAACAGAGGCCTTAATCGAACGCGCAAAAAATTGCTTTTTTGGACCAATGAGAGTTTCGATTCTCTCCGATCCAAATGGAAGTAATACAACGGCGGCCGCGGCAGTATTGTGTGCGCAAAAGGAATCGGAACTCGACGGCAAAACGATAACGGTTCTTGCCGGAACTGGCCCCGTCGGCCAACGGATCGCTGAGATCATTGCCGGCCCTGCGACCACGGGATCGACCCAAACGACGATTCGGATTTGCTCGCGCGGGCTTGAAAAGGCACAAACCATATGCGATCGGATCGCACAGAAAATCGGCGACAACCTAACTGCGAAACTAGTACCTACAGTTACGTCTTCGGAGGACGAAGCTCTCCAGGCAATCGCCGGTGCAGAGATCGTTTTCGCGTCTGGTGCAGCAGGAATTGAGCTGCTTCCTATCGCTTGGATGACCGGAATAGAAAAACCTATTGTCGCGATTGATCTAAACGCAGTTCCGCCTGCTGGAATCGCGGGAGTCGAAGTCATGGACTCGGGCGTCGATCGAGGCGGTACGAAATGCTACGGCGCGATTGGCGTGGGTGGATTGAAAATGAAGATCCACAAGCGAGCGATTCACATGCTGTTCGAATCGAACGACCAAGTACTCGAAGCCACCGAAGTTTACGAACTAGGAAGAGTAGCTGGATTCTGACTCTGATCCTTGCGAACGAGCGAAGCACACAGGCTTGCGCCGCGTGAATGACAATTGCAATTTGAATCTGCGGATTGAAACAGTTTCGCTGGACGGTTTGCGGCTAGCGAGTTGGGGCGTTGGCCGCTGAGCGTCCAGCACATTGTCAAGCAGCTCTCCGGATGCTTAAGACCTCGTCCTCGGACTCAGCGTCAGCCTTCTGCTTTGAAAAATTTACAGCATCCGCATCAGGTTGATCCGTACCATGATTGATCGCCCACAGACGTGCTTGTTTGTTAAACGAATAGAACGCGGCAATCCAAGCGGTTTGCACGCCGGCTTTTCCGTCAAGAAACGATCGCTGCAGGACATACTCGCGAAAGAATCGCCACATCGGCCGAATTAACAACTTGAAGTACGACGTGTCGCGCCCTTGCTGACTCCATTGCTGAGCCTGCAGTTTCGTGTAGCGATGTGTTTTTTCGTAAAGCTGATCGTAGTCCCAAATGGAAAAATGTGCCATTTTTTCGCGTAGCTTGCCGACGCTTCCAGTGGAAATTTGAATCTCGCCGTGGTCGCTTGGACCGGTGTATCTTCCTTTGTCGCGATGGAACAGGCGCAAGACTCGGTCAGACCGAGCGTCACCGTGCTTTAAGCGCTGCCCCATGAAATGATTGTCTCGATAGATCCAGTATCCATCGTGCTCGGGGCCGCGCCCCAACTCCATATTAATTTCAGTAGCCAACGCTGGTGTAATGCGCTCGTCGGCATCGACGATCAGAACCCACTCATGCTTCGATTGGGGAATTGCCCAATTTTTGAAATTGCCCGACGTGATGTACTCGCGCTCGATGACACGCACTTTATCAAACTCAAGAGCAATCTCCATTGTTTGATCTGATGATCCAGAATCCGCAATTAGAATTTCGTCTGCCATCGAATAAAAACTTTCGATGCAAGCGCGAATATTCAGCTGCTCATTTTTGCAGGGAATGATCACTGTTAGTGGCTGCTTCATTGCCTATCCGAGTCCTTGGAGGCCTGTCTACTGGTCCGCATTGCAGAATGCTTGAGATGAAAACGGTCATCCTTGACTGCAAACTTTCTTAGTGCATTCGGAAAGTATAGGAGTACAAGATTCTTGTCAACTCGGACCGTCGTCTTCTTGTTAGAACATGCCTATTTTTGTCCAAAGGATGTTGAAGTGCTCCAACATCTAGACCGACATCGAGCGTTGTTGGTCATTTTCTGGCAATTGAGTATGTTTTTTGACCACACGTCAACGCAATCTTTAACCGAGATATCCAAGTGTCCCCCAACAGCCAAACCAACCGCTGCTAGCACGCCAAACTACGTCCACCTACTGCCTACTCACTGCAAAATCTGTTTTTCACAAATCGCAGGGATTGCTGATTCATCACGAAGGTGGCGAGTCATGATTCCTTCGGCGAGCAGCGGACCGGACACAGTCACGAACTCTTCATCCGAGTAGCAATTGACAATCACCTCAACGGAATACCCTTGTCTCGCAAGTCCGCCCAGAGCGACTGCATTTTCCATATTGATCGTGGACACGATCACGATCACCGTTGCGTCACGGGGAATCTGAGCTGCAGATTCGATAACCAACTCGCTTAGTTTAAGCCCGTCAGTTTTTTCCAAACGAGCAAGTGCTTTGGAGATGTACACCATTTGCTCGGGACTTTTTCGGGTCGCGACGATTACGGGCCGGAGCCGATCGCTTTCCGTCATCCGAGTCGCTGACTTCTTCGCTTCTTCACGTGTACGCTGATCGCCTTTCCAACCTTCTTCCTGAATTCGATCCACTGCATCACGTCCGTTGGACACGAGCCCGATCTGTTGCCCCATTTCCTGAAGAGCGTTTGCGATGCTAGCCGCAGCGGTGACCGCCAACTCGCTTCGGACGGGCTCGTGTTTGGGGTCAAAAGAATCCTGGTGAAAATCGACGACAACAGTTGCTCCGGCCAACGTCGACGGCTCATAGATTTTGCTTTGCAGTTTTCCAGTTCTTGCCGTCGCACGCCAATGAACTCGAGCCAGTGGATCGCCCTGTTGATACTTCCTAACACCAGCGATTCGGGTTGGGTCTTCGAACAACCGATGCGTCATGACGACTTCGCCAATCGGGCGACGTGAAGCAATATCATAAGAACCAACCGATACGATTTTCGGAAGAACAAGTAGGAATATTGGCTGTGTCAACACTCGGTAGCGTCGATTGAGCCCGAACATATCCCCCGTTTCCAACACCAAAGGCCCGACTTGGTAGTAGCCACGTCGGTTGCACTCAAGCTGGTAGATCAATTGCTTTTTTTGCCCCGGATTGAGCTGCATTACTTCAAGCCGATTGCCTTTGACGCCAAGCGACGGCGGCTTGAAGGCGAGCGATTTTTGTTCAAGCATGTCTTCAACCAACACCCAAGCGATTGGAAATCGGCCCGCGTGTCGAAGTTTAACAATGATGGAAACTAGATCCCCAATCTCAGCGATTTCAGTATCACACGTTCGCTCAGCATCGATTGCCTGAGCCCAGCGACTGGTCACCCATTTGCTGATAATGATAATGCCGATGATTGCGTACATCGCGTACACCAGCAGCATCAGATTGAGTGCCATCGCGACAATCAAAAGCAAGAATGCGGCCACGAGCCATTTCATATTGTTTGCCGCCATTCGATTTCGTTAATTACTGCGATGCGAAACTCTCTTCTGAGACTCAATCCAGCTTTGGTCGGGACCAAGGTCCACTTTCAACCCGCGTTGCCGATGACAGGAACTGCAATTTCAGAGATCAACTGACTGACAACCTGGTCCGCCGTGATTTTCCTCAAGCGGCTTTCGGGTTTCAAAATCATGCGGTGATTCAAGACTGGTGCAGCAATCATTTTTACGTCATCGGGCATCACAAAATTTCTTCCGCGAATGGCAGCAAGGGCCTGGCAAGTTCGAAACAACGCAATTGAAGCACGTGGGCTTCCGCCAAGACTCAAATGTTCATGGTGCCGAGTCAGATGCACGATCTGCAAAATGTACTTTCGAACTTTAGGATCTACATGGACTTTTCGCACCAACTCTTGGCATTCCAAAATTTCTTTGGCTGTGACAACCGGTTTCAAATCGTTAATGGGGTGAGAAAACTGAAGGCGATCAAGAATTGTGAGCTCCTCCTCCAGCGTCGGATAGCCGACTGAAAACTTCATCAAGAAACGATCTAGCTGAGCCTCAGGCAATGGGAATGTTCCCTCGTGATCGACAGGGTTCTGGGTTGCGATAACCAAAAACGGTTTCTCAAGTGTATGGGTAACGCCGTCGACGGTGATTCTTCCCTCGGCCATCGCTTCCAACAACGCGGCTTGGGTTCGAGGCGTCGTTCTGTTGATTTCATCCGTCAAACAGATGTTTGAAAAAAGAGGACCCGGCCGGAATTCAAACTCAGTCGTTTTCTGATTGAAAATTGATGCCCCCGTCACATCGCTGGGCAAGAGATCAGGCGTACATTGAACGCGTTTGAATTCGCATCCAACGCTCAGCGCTAGACAGCGAGCCAAAATGGTTTTAGCAACACCGGGGACGTCTTCGAGCAGAAAGTGTCCTTCGCAAAACCAGCTGACCAGTGAATAGACCAACGCTTGGCGTTTGCCGACAATCACCGTCTCAACGTTCTTTATGATTCGCTTGGAAACTTCTTGGACTTGGCTCATCTTCAATTCCATTTGTTGTTGGACACGAGGTATCAATTATGACTGTAAGCCAGGCACTTTTCCAGCGAACTCCTTTCCCAACAAAATTCAAAAGAAGTTAGGAATAGTTGCGAAGTCACCCATAAGTGTCGAATCCTGATTGAAATTGTTTGTCCTTAAAACCAGATCGAGCCAAGCGGTTATCACTGGATCGTGACTTTCCACTGAAGCCCGGCCTCAACGCCAACATTTCAGCCCGCGCTAAGTTGTCTATCGACTGTTCGATTCAAGTTGGCTTTGATAAGTTGAATAGCGACAAAAGTGTTCATCGCCCCTACCGACACACCAGTAAAATGAACGACGAAAAAAAATCTGAATCGCTTGACGGCAAAACACTGTCGGAGACAAAAACGAAGTCACGTTTTCCGAAAAAGATGCTGATCTGGACGGTGTTTCTTGCCATCGTTTTATTCGTCCTTCACTGGCAACTTTATAACTTCAACGAGTGGTTCAACATGAACCCCGCCGTGCCATCACTCGCGGCGCTGCTACTTGTTCCGCTAACGATTTACGCTTGGTCGTTTTGGTGCTTCTTTTGGGGGAGACTTCGTTTGGTCGGGATCTTCGTTTTTTTAGCTCCCACAATTTTCTTTTACCTTTACACTCCCAAATTCCTTGGTGACGCAAACTTTGTCGGATTCACTCCGCGTTTTTGGACGCGTGCTGCTGAATTCAAAGAAGCGGAAACCGACACGGGTACAGTCGACGTCGTCACTACGACACCGAACGATTTCCCGCAGTTCCTTGGGCCAAACCGAAACTCAAAAGTCGCACAGCCAGTCAAGCTTGCTGCTTGGTCGGATCGGAAACCAGAACAACTTTGGAAGATAGATGTTGGAAATGGTTGGTCTGGATTCTCGGTCGTCAACGGTTTTGCGATCACTCAAGAACAACGTGGCGCCGAGGAGTTAGTTAGTTGTTACGACATCATGACCGGCGAATTGAAGTGGGCTAATCGATCAGAACGACGTCACGAAGACACGATGGCGATGGGTAAAGCCGGTCCGCGAGCGACGCCGACCGTTCACGATGGCTTGGTCTATGTCACGAGCGCAACAGGTGTTCTCGATTGCATCGATGGTGCAACGGGCGAAACAATCTGGACAGCCGACGTTCCGAAACTGGTTGGTATTGAGCAGAATGAAAAAACCAACAGCATGGGGCTGAACTACACCGAAGAAAATTCAACAATGGCGTGGGGGAGAAGCGGTTCACCGTTGATCGTCGACGACATGGTTGTCGTCACCGCTGGCGGTCCTGCGCCGACGGATGCTACGACTCCATCCACGACCGCAACTCTGATCGCGTTCAACAAAAAGGTCGGCGCTGAACTATGGCGAGGCGGCTCAAGAATGGTGGCTTATGGTTCTCCAGCGCTTACGACTATCGCAGGGCGACGTCAGATCATTTTGGTCGCCGAAGACAAAGCCGTCGGCCATGATGTTGAAACGGGTGAAGAGCTCTGGAATTTCGATCGCCCTGGATCAAGCAGCGGTGCAGCCAACTGCTCCCAGGCAACTTTTGTCGGTGATGACCGGATCATTTTCTCCAAGGGCTACGGGTCGGGCGGCGAGCTGGTGAAAATCAAAAACGATGGTGAGAAATTTTCAGTTGAGTCGCTCCATAAAGACCCTCGAGTTTTAAAAACGAAACTTACCAGCCCCGTGATCCACGAGGGACATGCTTATTCGCTCTCCGATGGATTTCTGGAATGCACCGAAGTCGATTCCTTTCGCCGGAAATGGAAAGTACGAGGTCGATTCGGAAACGGACAGTTGTTACTTGTTGGTGACAAGTTGATCGTACATGCCGAGCTTGGGGAATTATTTTTGGTTGCGGCTGACCCATCCGAATACAAAGAGTTGGGAACGGCTCCAACGATTCAGGGGATTTGTTGGAACACCATCTGTCTCTACGGCGACCTTCTACTTGTCCGCAGTGACCTCGAAGCTGCCTGTTACCGATTGCCAACGGAGCCCTAATGAATTCCAAACCCTTGTTAGGTAAAACCGCTGTCGTCACAGGATCTTCCTCTGGCATCGGACGCGCCATTGCAATCGAGCTGGCAGAGCAGGGTGCTCATGTAGTCGTACATGGTCGCGCCGATTCGCCTCGGATTCAATCTGTCATTGGTGAAATCGTGTCAGCCGGTTCGACAGCCTCGGCCATGTTTGCTGATTTCTCCCAACAAGTTAACTGGAACGAATTGGTATCGACAGCGTGGGAATTTTCAGGCCGAGTCGACTATTGGATCAACAATGCGGGCGGGGATGTTTTGACGGGAGAGTGGCGAGATAAACCGATCGAGGAGAAGCTCGATTTTCTATGGAAAGTCGATGTCGTTTCATCGTTGATGCTTTCACGTGCCGCTGGAGCAAAGATGCGAGAGGTGGCTGTTTCGAAATCAATGAGCGCAACAAGTGTGACATCGGCAAAGCAATCTAAAGACGATGCGCCTGCAATTAGTTCGACTGGCGAAACCTCGACGAACACGAACTCTCGCACTGAAGACGGCCAAAACTTTCATTCTTCTGACACAAACGGCCTCGCGGCAATTCTTAACATCGGTTGGGATCAAGCGTGGCAGGGAATGGCTGGAGACAGTGGCGAATTATTCTCCACAACAAAGGGCGCGATCATGTCGATGACAAAGAGTCTCGCCCAGTCGCTCGCCCCCCACGTTCGCGTCAACTGCATCGCTCCGGGTTGGATCAAAACGCAATGGGGTGAGAGCACGTCTGAATATTGGGACAACCGAGCCAAAAAGGAATCACTGATGAACCGCTGGGGAAGGCCGCAAGACATCGCCAACATCGCGGCTTATCTTTGCTCTGATGCAGCAAGTTTTATCTCTGGGCAGATCGTCCCCGTCAACGGTGGTTTTCGTAACGGAGAGTAATTCACGCCGACAGCACTTGCAGATTGAAGTTTGGGTAAACGATCAACCCCGAGCTCCAAACCGAATAATCGCCCGCCCGCTATCACACTGACAACTGACAACATTCACAATGCAACAAACACAAAAAAAACTAGGCGACCTTGATTGCGTTATCGTTCGAGACGAAAACTGCGAAACACCTTCTGCTGTTGTGATCCTTTCGCATGGATTTGGCGCCCCTGGCGGTGACCTTGTTTCGTTGGCGAACGAATTTGCCCAACTGGGCTCCCCTTTTAATAGTATCGTCTACGTCTTTCCCGCCGCCCCCATCGAAATGGATCCGCTTTTTGATTCGCGAGCTTGGTGGCCAATCGACATGGAAAAACTCCAACTCATGATGATGCAAGGCGAGACCCGCCAGATGCGAGTTGAGTCTCCAGAAAAACTTCCAGCGTGCCGGGTTAGCTTGACCAAGGTTATCGACCATTGCCGCGTCGATTATTCGATGCCCGCTTCGAAAATTGTTATCGGAGGTTTTTCGCAAGGCTCAATGCTGAGCACCGATGTTGCGATACATTACCCCGAGCAACTGGGAGGTTTGATTGTGTGGTCTGGCGCGCTGATCAACGAAAAAGTCTGGAGCCCCAAGGCCAATGAAATACCAGCCGACCAGAAATTGACCGTCGTCCAGTCTCACGGCCGAGTCGATCCTGTCGTTCCGTTCGCCGCTGGAGAAGACCTTCGCGACATGCTCACGGAAACTGGTCATGAAGTCCGATTCGTAGAATTCAACGGACAGCATTCCATTCCGATGCAAGCCATCTCGCAAGCGGCTCAGCTGATAAAAGAAGTCACGTCCGAAACAAGCGTTTGATCTTCGAGCATCGAATACGGGTTGGATGTCGACTCGCGCGCCCGTGACCTCAAATCAATCTTGCCTTCACGAGCCAATCTCAAAACGACTTGGACAATGTTCTGCTGTGCGATCTCTTCGACGGGTGCGGTCACGTGACCAATTTCATCAATTTCATGAGCAAGCAATTCAGCAGGCCGTTGCCCCATGCAATTGAGGATCTTGGACTGAAGTTCCGTCGACGCATTCTTGAGCGCAGGTGCCCAACTAGAGGTGTCAACATGCTTAAGAATGACCTGAATTGTTGATGGCTCCATCGTCTCAAGCCTGTCCAACTTGAACACCGACCGTTGCAGTTTGACCGCCAAATCCGGATCCGTTTGACTGACATGGGTCAACAACGCTTCGCGGGTCTCGGAATCCGAACAACTGAGCAGACCAGATGCGATACTGACGCCCAATGATTTGGCTTTGCGTGAATTCAACAATCGCTTCAGACGAAGTTTCAAAGCAAAACTCAACTCGACCACGTCCTCGTTGCGAATCTCTTCAATCTCACACAACCGTTTTAAGACAGATACTCGCTGAGTGTTGTCCAGCCCCTTCATTGTCTGGGAAGCAATTTCAGGCGGAAGCGTGGAGAGTACGATCGCAATGTTTTGAGGATGTTCATCAGCCAACAAATGATTTCGAATCATCGGAATCGTATCGATCAAGAAATCAAAAGGCCCATCAACTCCTAGTTTGCCGTCTGATTTTTGGGCTCCGGCCAACGCATCCTCAAGCTGCCGCTTGGCTTGGCTGTACTTATTGCCTTCGGCTCCGTCGTCGAGCATCGACCAGCGTTCAGTCTCTTGAGTTAGTCGCTCTAGCGATTGACTGACCTCTGCCGCCGAGACATCGTCCAGCCGAGTCATTGCATCAAGAATTGATTTAAGGTCTGCTGGCTCAAGTCGTATCAACAATTTCGCAGCCTGCTTTTTGGGCAGACTACTCACCACGACTGCGGCTTGCATCAAGCTACTGGATGGATTCATGAACGCTCTCGATACTTCGATCTCAGAGAGAAACTATAAGAGTTGGTCAACCTAGAAACTTCCAGGAGCTCCAAACGCTCGGCGAGTTGCTGGCGGTGTTGGTGCTGAGTCCTTGTTGGAATCATCAGCCGAAACCGTACGCTGCCGATTGTTGAGCGCAGTTTTCGCACCTTCGATCAACCGTGCTCGCTCCGCATTTTTCTCAGCCACTGCAGACTCTCGTTTCGCACGAATCGCACTTAATCGCTCGGTGGCCCCCGCTGAAGCCATCCGGCGCGCCATGCTCGGTGAAACATTGATTGTTGAAGACTTCAAACCCGGACTAGGAACAATTTTTGATTCAGCACCCTGATCGTCAAATGAAGCCTGAGAGATTCCAGCTTGCCCTTGTTGCTTCATTTTTGATTTCGGTTGGAAACTAGCATGTTTTACAACCGCATCACTGTGGCCGAGAACTTTGTAAGGACGATCTGAGTTTGCATCGGCAAAATCTGGATTGAATGTCTTACCTGGTAAGACAACGATCGACTGCCCTGACTCAAGCAACCTTCCATCTTTCGTTTTGAAAACTGGAATCAACGTGACGGATTTGCGATATCCACCGATCTGTTCCCATGGGATCCATACACTGTAGGACGCACCCAGCCCTGAATCACTAAAGTGCGTTTGGAATTCTGATTCTCGGAATACGAATTTTTTATCCGCTCCCACGCCGACCTGAACAGTCTCTTCCTTTTCTGAATCATCAAATCCGTAGACGATCAACTCACCTTCAGCTTTGACGGCATTGTTGTCACGGTCATAGAAAAAGATTCTTCCGCCAAAACCAAGCACGGTCTTGGATCCGACTTGCTCGTAAGCCGAATCCTTCCAGATTGCGGCCATTGTGACAGGAGTCGCTTCCTTGTCGGAGGCTTCTTTTTTCTTGGCAGCCGTCATTTGAGAGAGCGGATTCCAGTGGGAGTCTTTCTCGCTCAAACGCATGGAGTCTCTGACTCCCGTTGCACAACCGCTCATACTCACAACAGTACCGGCAAGTACCAAAAGGCTCATCAAGGGAAGTAGTTTCGTCTTCATCGGATCATCCTGATCTCAAAAAGTTAAAAGAGCTTTCACAAGAAACAGGCAGCGACAATCTTTGCCGCTGCCTGTCGTCCCTCAATTTTTAGCGTCGTCGATCCGACTCAAAAGTCGCTTGACTTACCGGCTGTCGCATCACACCTTGATTGTTTGGCTGTCGTGTTTTCGACTGAGCCCCTTCAAATCCCGGTTGCGGTGCGTCGATCATTTGGCTTCCGTTCATGATCTGTGGACGACTTCCCATTGGGTCAGCGTCAGGGTAGAACGTTTGAACGGCTGACTCATCGCCTTGATAGCCGTCGTAGTCTGTGTTGCCGTAGACTTCGGCGACATCACAGCGACACCAGTGCATCCGATCCATCTCGTCCTGATTCTGCAAATCAATGTCGCTATCCGAATCAACCAAGTAAGGCGTCAAGATAATCAGCAACTCCGACCGTCGAGACGCATCAGATTCAAACTTGAATAGAGGCCCGATGATTGGAAGATCAGACAAAATTGGGGCTCCACGCTCAGTGTGAGCTTTTTCTTCCTGGATCAAACCAGAGAAGACAACCGTTTGCCCCGATCGAGCCATCAAAGTCGTGTTGGCTTCCGTTTCGACAATCTGTGGAGCACGAATCGGTGTTCCGTCTTGACCAACACCGATGGTGATCGCTGTTTCATCAGGTCCGACACTCGATTTCTTGGCGTTGACCTGCATGACGATCATTCCGTCTGGGCTCACACGCGGAGTGACTTCGAGAATCACACCGACATCGACGAATTCGACTTCTTGAACAACACCGAAGTTCGTTGTGTTCGTTCCAGATACTCGTGGAACTTCAGCACCGATCGAAACACGACCTTGCAAGTTCTCAAGCGTCATGATGTGCGGCTTGCTCAACACTCGGACACATTGTCGATCTTTCAGTGCTCTCATCAGGACACTGATTGATTCATTGCCCGCTGATAAAACAAGTCCACCGTATCCTAGATCCGAATTGATTCGGCCAGTCCCCAGTGTTGACAACGCTTGGCCTGCAAGCGTTTCCTGGAACGTTCCGTTTAGGTTAGGAATCTGTGTAGGATCGTTGAAAGGAAATCCAATCCCTGTCAGTCCGCCACCTGCACCGATAGAAGTCCCTCGATCGAAGAGCAGCGAATCCTGAACGCCAAGCTCAACACCGAACTCTTCCAGGGTGTTCAAATCTACTTCTGCGATCAGGACTTTGACTTTCACCATGGGTGGTCGTCGATCCAAAGCACGAATGATCTCTTCAATCTCGGCACGATACTCCGGCGTTGCGTCGACGATCAAACTGTTACTGTTGACTTCGGCGACAACGATCACGTTTTGATTCGTTTGATTGATCGCACCAGGTGTTCTCGGATCACCGACAACTAATTCATTTCGAGGCTCAAGATACTGATTGATCGCTTCGGCAACATCGGAAACCGGTGCATTGCTCAAGCGGTATACTTGTGGCGTGCGACGACTCGTTAGCTGCCCATCAAGTCGATTCAATAGATCTTCGACAACAACCAAGTCGCCAGCTGGGCCAGATGCGATGATCGTATTCGTTCGAGCATCAAGCGTAAATCGCAAGTTCACAAGCGTTTGGCCGTCCGTTGCAGACGTGTTTTGAAGTGGCAACTGTGTCAAATCAGTTCCCTGAGCCTGCCCACCGCCTTGTTGGGCGTCCGAACCAAACAGTGACTCAAGCATGTCAAGCAAACCTGATGCGTCACCGTTAACAATCTCAAAGACTTTGATCTGAGTTTCCGCGTCTGGAATTTGGTCAAGCTGTTTGATCAACTCAAGAACCAATTCGATGCTTTCTTCTGGGCCACGAATGATCAGAGAGTTGCTGTTTGCGTCAGGAGTGACTCGGACATCAAACAAAACACCGCTCCGAACTTCCTTTCGTCGACCTTGCTCGTCAATCGTCGCGATCGTCAAAGCAGTCGATGGTAGCGTCGATTGATCAAGCGCCACATTGGTTGGCGGTTGGAAAGGTTGAACCTGTGGACCATTCTGGCTTTGCACACCAGTCAAACCGGCATTCGCTTGCTGACCATTGATCGCATCCTGGATCACAATGGCCAAATCGGTCGCAACAGTGTTGCGAAGCTTAACAATCTTGACACGATTGGAATTGTCATTGTCGACAGTATCAATTCTTGCGAGGAAAGCTTCACCTTGAGCGATAAACTGGGCCGAACCCTTGATCGTTACCGAGTTGGTTCTGAAATCAGGAATGACCAAAATTGGAGCACTTGGCAAAACATTGTCGCCCTGAGTCAGGTTGGCTTGGCCAAAGAAAGTGTCTAGCCGGGCTTTTGCATCCTGTGCCGATATGTACTTCAATCGAATAGTTTTAAAACCGTCTCCCACAGCGTCATCGGAGGCAACGTCCATCGAGGAAATGATATTTCGCACAGCCTCAATAGATCCTGGCTGACCAACAACAAGCAAAGCGTTAGGGCTTTGAAGCGGTTCAATGGCCGCGGTTCCCTTGGCTTGAGCATAAGTCGAATCATAAATCGTTTGAACTTGCTCGGCCACGGCTTCACTCTGTAGATTCATCAACGGAATGCGATCGACGATTGGCTGTCTGTCCGCTGCTTCCTTTGAAATCTGCGTGATGATCTTTTGCACAATAGCAAGATCTGCAGGATCACCAATCAGCGTGATTGCGCCCGTTTCGGGATCTTCACGGATCTTAACGGTGTTTTTGATGCCTTGAGTTCCCTGTGGAATCTCGTTTCCTTGCGCGACGGTGCCGGGAATAAACGTTCCGCCAGGAAGAGTCGTACTGTCTTGAGAACCTTCTTGGACTTGATTGATTCCCATCAGGAAAGTCGCTTGCTGGATAGTCGCCATCTCCGCACGGTGCGCGTCGACGACTTTCGTTTCAAGCAATGAACCATCGACCCGACGTTGAGGCAACGTATCCATGTGTGACATCAGCCGATGCCAATTGTCTCGCAGGCGTTCGTCACCTTCGTAGTTTAGAGTTGCCGTTTGTCGATCAATCATCATCGCCATTCGCTCGCGAACACGCGTTGGGACCTCGACGCGAACAAATCGGCCATCAGGTGAAGACGATGTTCTCAGCCGACTTCCCCAGGCTCCAAGCACAGCAGATTCGAACTTTTGAATATCAACGTTGGCGAGTCGATGAACGCCAGAATAAGTCGATGGTGATTTGTACTTCCGCCCCAGTGAATCCAGGCTTGTCGGCTTCATCGAATTTTGAACCGGCATTCGAGTTGCAGTAGCCGCGCTCTCCATCGCAGCTTTCTGTTGCTGAGCAGCCATCTGTTGCTGGGCTAATTTCTGAGCTTGTTCTATCGAAGGAACCCGAGTCACGTCAGGCTGAACTGCAGGAGCCTGAAATCCGTTTGGCTGCCGTGTTGTTTTGCGAGCCGGCGGGTAGTAGCGAGCCTGTTGAGGCTGCGGAGCAAGCACCGGTGCCGACGTTGTTGGGTAAGCGACGGGTTGTTGAGCTTGTGTATTCTGAGCTGGTGGCAAACGGTTATACGATTGCTCATCCTGCTGTGGTTCTTGCCAGCTGGCCAAAGAAGCAGCGTACTGGCTGAGCGTAAGTTTCTTTTGCGATCCGTTGTCAACCGCGTTGCGAGTCTGCCGCGGAGCAGTCTCAACAGGTGCCACCGGAATTGCACTTGCAGCCCGTGGTGTTGGCGGCGGCGTCCAAACCGGTTGCTTTGGCATGACCAATTGAGCTTTTGGCTGGCGAAACTGTTGCTGTCCCGCTTGCTTGATGCCACCGAGAATATCGTGAGCCGATGGTCCAGCTTCGATTTGCCGCCTTGGCTCTAAACTTCGTAGTGGGCCCAACGAATCAGCGATCTTACTCAGCCCGTCCTCAGTGGTGGTCGGTCGAGGTGAGGCTTTGAACTCGATCGCATCCTCGGCAAACAAACGATCCATACGCGAATCGGTTTTCGACGGTTTATTGTCGTTCTCGTCTGCCGCTGCTACACCTGAAATCAGGCACCCTGCCGCGAAAGCAGTTAGGCAGGCAAGCGGTTGCCGCAGTTTCGTCGCTGACTTAAGAAAAAAGTTCGCCATTTCTATGTGTCCTTAGAGGGTCGTTTGTTTAATCCCCGACAACTCAGAACATGGATTCGCAGTTCCGCAAAACCAGCGTTACGATAGGTATCGCACCGCCGGCCACTACGCAGGCACAGATTACCATGCCTTCCATTTGATTGGGCTAGACTCTTATCACTTCAAAACACAGTGGTTAATTTGACAAACCAAACCTGTCTGCTGTGATGTTGCCTAAATCAGATTCTGGGTCTTTCAAGTCGAAAGATATCCGGATCAGCGTTCGGGATTGCTGACGTCGGACATTCCTATTCATCGGCAGCCATTTGTCAGTCGTTAGAACAAAACCAACGATTAAAAGTGGAAAAATACGAATCTCTTAACACCATTTGGCAGTTTAGATAAGCACATTTGACTATCCGGATTGGGGGCTTGGCCGCAGAAATCCCAGTCTTTCCGTAATCGTTAAAGTTTGCCATCAAACAGCTAACGCGCCCCACCCCGGCCTCTCACAGCGTGTCGCATCGCGAGCAAATTTTCCCTTACCCGTCTGATCCCACCGATCTCATAGAGCCCAACCTCAGAGCAACCCAACTCAAGCCCGACGACGGTAATCAAACATCGGTGTTTGCTGACACTCGACTCCGAATACAAACATCCGTTGGACGATCTGATCGAAAACCAAGTGGGCACACTTTGAGTGTCCTGTTCGAATTGAATTCGGATCAGAAAAAACAACACAACGCGAGGTCGGATGAAGTTTTGATTCACCAGTTCACGAAACCCAATATTTTCAAAGACCAAACGGCAGCCAGTCCAGTCCGACGACCGCACTTTAAAAACCACATCTGCCTTTGACTAACAGTGTGAGCCGGTAAAATAGCCAAACCTTGACACCCAACAACGACCGCTCTAACCTCTATCAATTGGTCGGGAATCGAGAACCTCTTTCGACTCTCCCACCTTCGTTTATTGTTCAACGCATTTTAAAAACTGAGGCACTCATGACCTATTCTCCACAACCAACCAAACCACGACGTGGTGGTGGCGGAATGTTCTTTCTCATCATCATTGGCGTTGTGGGATTCGTAATTTTTTCCAACATGGGAAAAGCACAGCGAGGTCCCGTTGACATTGGTGGAACACAAGTCGAACAAGAAGACAAATACAAAACCGAGTTGCCAAGTGATCTCCGTGGCGGTGGAGATTTCGAACCAGCAGAAACTGCCAAGTCGGAATCGAAAAAAATGCCGACGACCGGTGGTTCAGGTCGTTCAAGCGATTGGAGCATCGACGATGTCGATGGCGACAAACCAAAAACTGGCACCCAAGCTAACGGTGATTGGGCGATCGAGGATGTTGACCCAAAAAAGAAAGACAACCAGTTTCAGTTCTCAAATGAAGCCAAGGGAAAACCCGGAGCAAACACATCAGGTGGTGATTGGTCCATCGACGATGCTGGCAGCAAGCAAAATTCCAAACCTTCCAAAACGCAAAACGGCGATTGGTCAATCGAAGACGCTGATCCAAAAAAGAAAAAGTGATCTCAAGTTCGCGAGCGAAATTTTAGCGGCAGCGTTTTGACACGAGCGTGTTTCAGATCCCTAGCGTCGTTTTGACGTAAAAAGCAATTCAGGATCTTTAACAAGATCCACTACAAAAACGCTGGCATCACGGGCTGTCCATTTGGGCTCACCAGAAAACGGCATGGTCGACCACAAGGCTCACTTGTTATGGGCTTTTCACAATACCGATCGCCGCGACAAATGGGGCTCTGTGAGTTGCTCCCACCTTTATGGTTTGACATATAAAAACAGCTCCAACACTATCAAATGTTGGAGCTGTTTTCGTTTTTACTTTGCGTTCCTGGCCACCTGGCGAGCAAATCTCACAGCCGTCAAGCATCAGGCGTCGCGCCGTGGACTATCAGTGGCAGAAGAACTCCAGTAAGACCGGGCAGCCTTCGGATTAACTTAATTTTTCTTCCACTGCTCGATGATTTTTCTGATCAATCTTCGTCCAGTTCGATGTCGCCCACGTTGGCATGCTCAGGCGCACCTGGACCGATGCGAAGTGCTCCTTCTACGGTCAATGGCCGATACCCGCGAGCCGCAACGACCAAGCTGTAGGCTTGTCCTTTCGGTAATTGCTCTGGCAATTTGAAACTCCCATCTCGCTCCGACTCAGTCGAAGATTGAACGTCTTCTTCTCGGCGGTTTTGCAAAAACGATCGCATCGCAACTCGAGGTTTTAGGACGATCACCAAACCACCGGCGACCCCACGTCCACGTGAATCCACCAGACGTCCGGAAACTTCGCTGTCGGATTCATCTACACGATTACCGACCGCCATCTTGCCTTCCAACATGACGGTGCCGCCCATGCCAAGTACCAGCAAGTATTCTCCGTTGGGAACACCACGGCGATTGCTGATCTTTACCGTCTTTCGTCCGGACTCACCATCGTCCCAATCTTCATTTTGCTCGATAATGATTTTTCCATCATTCATCCATACAGTACTCCACGGTTGCCCATTTCGCATGTTGTCGAAATCAAACGACGCGTAAACTTCATCGACACCACTTGGAATTACATGGGTTGGATGAATCGGTCGACCATCTGACGTCACCTGTGCAGAAAACAGCAAGTTAGAAAACTCAGGCTTCTCACGAATCCTGTCAAAATCAAATCCACGGATCGGTTCCGCTTTGTGATCATCCACGTCTTCGTGGCTTGAACGATCTTTCGCGATCCGCATTCCAGCTTTTTCCAACAGTGGAATTGCAAGATTCACTGGCCTCAATCCATTGATGAATCCACCGATCGCCATCGGTGTGTCGCGCTGATCGACTCGCCCGTCTTTGTTGGTGTCGAGGACAGGCCGAGCATCCACTGGAGTCACACCTGCACCTGCGGAGGCTTGTGTGGGAACACCAATCAACTGACCGTGCTTGTTGACGGATGTCCCGCCACTGTTTCCACCTGCGATCGTCGCGTCTGTTTTAATCCAGGCACGCGGGGCACGAACGCCTTTTTCGCTTGAGAAACCAGCAACGTTTCCAGATGTGAATGTAACCGTTTCGCCACCGATCCCTGGATAACCGAAAATGGAAATCTTGTCGCCCAAATCCAAATCGTCTGAATCACCAATCGAAACCGAAGGCAAATTCAATCGTTTGACAGGACGCCCTTTGACGTCATGAGTGATTCGACAAACGGCTAGATCGAGATCGGCATTGTAAGCAACCACCTCTGCAAAATAGCTGAGCGCCGGTGGGCGATCCGATGACTCGGTCAGAGAAATGCCCAGTCGATCCGCTGGTGGTGACGACATGCCCATTGCACGCGGGTTAGCGACATGGCAATTGGTCAGAATAATTCCCTGCGGATGAACGATCGTTCCCGATCCGGTCCAAGCCGAAGTCATGCCACCCATGAAACCTTCACGCAAGGCGACAATTTGAACGACGGAGTGCATGACATCGCCAATGCCGCCGGCTCCCGCCTTTGGCAGCGGATCCAAGCTTGGCAATTTAACTTGGCGTTGGCTTCGCTCGGCGGGGCGCGATTCTCTCCGGCTCGATTTTTCCGGTGGAGCCAAAATCGCTTCAAAGATATCTAGTAGTCCGCCCATTATTTTTTCTCACTTCAAAATCGTTAATCTAACTTTTTTCGTCAGCGATTGGCTCGAACCAACGCTGATCAGTAGGTTGAAAGATTAACCTTTTCCAAAGCAAAAAACAAACGCTCGGCGTCTGCGAGTTCAAAACCTTTTAAAGGATCCTGAGTTTTAGAGTGACCTAATAAACGGAAAGCCCTACAGGCGAGGATCTCTCGGATCGACGACCTGTTTTTTAAGCGAAGAACTTTGTAAGAGCCGACCAGCGAGACACTACGTACGCTCGCAGAAGCGGTTATCGGCTATCGGCTATCGGCTATCGGCTATCTGACAGCCACACCCTGAACATCCGCACTAGGGGATGATTGCGAAGTTTCGGATTCAACTTTCTCTACCGGTGCAGTCGGTTCAGCAGCCAGTTGCGTTTCGTCCATTGGTTCCGACAGTGTGCTATCCAAACCAAACGTCAAAAGTTTTCCACCGACACGCAAGACTGCCTTTTTTTCCTTTTGTGAAATCGAATCAACCAACCAATCCTTTTTGTCCAGCTTGAAAGAGTCGCCGGTTTTAAGTTGGTACTTTTCACCCGTAGTTCGAACCGTAATCCAAACTCGGAAATCCGCGTTTTTGTCTTTGACGATTGCGGTAACTTTCGCCTGAGTCGCATGAACAAAATCGGGCTTGGGTGTTGGTTTCTTTACAACCTTTGGTGGAGCAGGATCCTGAACAACGACGGTGAATTCTTTAAAGCTCTCTTTCACGGGAAGACCATCATCAACGACTCTGACCTTGAATTTGAATCTTCCTGGTTTTTGCCCAGGCATAACGATTTTTCCGCGACGCTCCCCCTCCGAAACGATCAGCTCCGCCTCTTTAATCTCCGACTCAATCAACTCAAATGTCAATTGATTCTCTTCGTCAGCATCACTGGCTGATATATTGACCGAGACTTCTTTGTCAGTCAAATACGACTTTCTAGGTGTTGCATCCACGACTGGCTTATTGTTTTTTTCACCGAAAATATCGCGCCGCAAAATGAGTCTTTGGTAGTCTTCTTTTGCTCTAGCCAAATCCCGAAACTGCTTCGTAAACTCTCGATTTTCGTCAGCGGTTGTGATCGCAAGGACTTCAATTTCCATTGAGAGCGATAATTTACCAGAACGGATTTTATCGTCTTTGCCGCCCACAATTGTGTTTTTCGGATTGATTTTGAGCGTGTTGATTCGATGCAATAAATCGACTGAATAAAACCGATTCAAAAACTCAGTCAATTGAGCCAAATTACCTGTTGCATTCACACTGAACGTTCGCGAGCTACCGACAGGTTTCCGTTTAAAAGAAATACCGCCCTTGTCGCGTGGCGTGACAGATTTGTAATCGATCTGCAGTTCCGTTAAAAGAAATTTCAACCAACTAGCATACTCATTGGACGAAGCTTGAATGTTGGGAGGCAAACTAATGCTGTCATAATAACGGCGACGATTCTTGATGTTCATCACCTTCCGTTGTTTCGCCTTTTCAATCTTGATGTTTTGGTTTGCCGTAACGATCGACTCCTTATTCGCCATGTAGCTTTTGCGAAAAGTGAAACCGGCAATGCAAATAAGTGTGAGCGGAAGGAGGCAAGCAATGCCATAAAGCAGCTTACGTTCACGGGGGGTCATTTTTTCAAACATATCGGATGACTTCGTCAAAGTTGGGTTGTTTTTGTCAGCTGTAAAAATTGATTGAGGAATGCAATCAAAGGTTACTCTTCAGCGTTTTTGTTTTGGTTGCTTGGGTCTGCTTTCAAGTTGATTTCTTCCAGCAGAGCTTCTGTGTCTCGCTCCAAAGTCAACGTTAGGTTGCCCGTGAAAGGGTAGTCTTTTGCTTCGGGGTCTAGAACGGTTCGTTCAGGTTTGACAATACTGAAAGCTTTCACATTCGCTTCCTCACCGTCTTTTACCTCCGCACTTTCTTCTTTAGCAACCTTCGCCACGGCGTTTTCTAATGCGTTCACCAAATCGGAGTCCTGTTCAACACCTTGCATTCGGGTTTTAACCACAATTTCGGATACACCCCGTGTAGTCCTGCCTTCCCAGACGTCGACGATGACATCGTCAGCGGTAAGCGAGTTTTCGCTGTAGCGATACAGCTGCTCCAACCAGTTGACGTCCGCCATCTTCCATTCGTCGATCGCGTTGACTTCACCTTCGACCTGTTCGGCTGAAACCGAGCCCATTGCTAAACCCTTATTTTGCCGCTCCAGTTCCTGCAAACGATCTTGCAATTCTTTAACTTCGCTCGATTGATTGGATAACACTGTCCACCCAACAACGATCGCCATCAAGGAAGCAGCCAAGGCCAGACCACCGTACAAATACCATTTCTTCAAATCTAACTTTTTGACGATTGGCTTGCGAGGATTCACAAAATCAATCGCATGTTGTTTGCCCGCACTGCTCTGAACCAAGGACCCAAGCAAAGCGGCGTAACGACTATCGTCAACAGGAACCTTTACCCCCGAAGCGATCGGAGCCAGACTCATTGGATCCACGAACTCGACTTCAAGATCCAACTGGCCAGCCAGATTACCTTCGAGAGCCTTATTTTCTCGTCCGTACATGATGACATTGGTCACATTTCGATCCCCCAGCATCTTTCGAGAAGAAGCCAGTGTTCGACGAACTTCTGAGATCAAAGTGGTCGACCGTTTGTTGGCGTCGTATGCCTCAGGAATCCGCACAGTACGCGTCGCCAGCAAATCGGTTCCGCTAACGATTGTCATGTCGGTTTGATCGCCATTGGGATCGACCAACAATCGGCATTTGCCATCAGCCAAGGTCGTGCGAATCAAATCTATACAAGCGTAAGGCCGCAACACGATGTGTTTGACTTTTAATCCAGCAAGCTCTGCGATGCTTCGCATTTGTTTTTCGAGTTCAGGCGAAAGCCCGGCCGCCAATACTGTCCGAGACATGGATGGATCATTCGACAGAGGAACATAGTCGAGAATCCAGTTTTCATTCAACGATGCGAATTCGCTTCGCGCGATGAATCGAACCATGTCAGGCAGCTCATTGTCGGGCGCAGGCGGTACTGTCACCTCTCGCATTTCTACGTTGGCTCGACTGACGACCAAGATCGCTTCGGATCGCGAAAGACCGTGACTCGACAGTTCCGCTTTAAGGCTTTCGCCGGCAGACGCGTCGTCACTGTTGAGTTCCACAGAAAACAAATGTTGAATCTGTAAACGCTTCCCTGCGGCGCGGGATGAAGCGACGAGGATTTGATTGTCTTCGAATTGTAAAGCGACGAATGCCATGTTTCACTCTCAAGTTGTTTCCGCGTTTCAAACGCTTTTTAAGTCTTCTCGTCTTCTCTTTTTAGTCTCGTCTTGATCTCTGCTTTTCTGTCTGGATGCCGACTTTGTTAAAGCCAATCCAGGCCGAAGCGAAAATTCCGCTTCCTAACTCACTCCGTAATGACAGTCCCCATCGCTTCGATTGAGAAACTTCCACGCAAGTGGCTTTTACTTCTCCAGAACAACACGCGAGGAATGGGAACCGTAGTATCCAATACTACTTCAGCCCTCGACGTTGCGGCTCCATCAGCAAAATAACCCACGATTTCGCCGCGATAAACGTCACCACCGGTACAAATGTATTTCATCAGGATTTTCATGGTTTCCAAATCGACGATCCCTTCGACCAACAGCCATGTTTCGAACTTCCGGTTCAAGTCTGCCCCATTGGGATCGCTCAATTCTCGATCGTCCTGAATGCGTGAAATGATCAGATCGACTTGGTCTTCGTCCAATTCAGGGATCGCCTCAAGAACACGCCTCGGAGCCTGCATAATGTTGATACGGCCCGGCAACGTTAACCCGTCATAAGTAGTCAGGTTCGCCATAAGATTGGGCATCGTGAATGGCATGTTCTCCAATTGCACTGGCGACGGAGCGTAGTAGTCAGCGCCTTCGGGATCCGATACCAAAACAAATGCAGCGACGAGATCCATCAGAGAATCAAATTTTCTCGCGGACGTGAGGCTATCAAAATCGGGAGCCACCAATGCGGCGCTTTTGGTTTCGTAGATGTCCGTGTCATGATCACCAGTGCCTAACTCATTACAACGAGCGTAAATAATGAAGTTTGCCCACTCGTCGTTGTATGAAGCTTTTAAATCGTCATACAACTGCTCAAGGTCATCCATGTTGACATTGATTCGCTGAAGCCCCTCACCAGTCAAATTTGATTCAGTGCTGTAGAGCGTTAGATAGTTTGCCCAGCCGAGATACATGTCGGCGTCGCTGACCGAAACATCACCGGCGGCGGCCTCTGCCGGATCCAAAATTCCGTTTCGATTCGAATCAAGTCCAAACAACAACTGCGGTGTCACATCTCGGATCAGCAACAACTCGTCGAGACTATCCATCGGGCCGTTTTTGGCAGAGTAGGGCGGACTTTCGCCGTTGTAATAAGAGCTCTCCGTTCCAAAGTCTCGTTCATCATCGTCGGGATCAAGCCAATCCAAAATCGAATCGGCGATCTCTTCTGTCATTTGCGGCAGAGCCATCAATATGTCTCGAGCGTTGCCATCAATGGCATCGTTGTAAGGCAGCACGTTCAAGTTGATCTTGCTGCTCTCATCAATCAAACCAAACCGAATCCCTTCCGCGTTGCCTTCTTCATCCAAATTGGATGTCACAATTGAGAAATAACCGACAGTCTTTGGGTCCGATGTATCGACAGCAACAGGAATGGCTTGGAAGTACTGAGTGTTGTTCCAACGTCCGCCTTTTTCGCGAATCGTCGAATCACTGTTCGTCAAAAAAAACCGAATGAAATCCAAACCTGACTCGACCAAATACTTCGATTGAACCTGCCGCGTTTCAAGACGAACGACTTCTTCCTCGGTTCGCATTAACGCTGTAAATGTGTAGGCCGACAACGACAAAATCACAATCGTGACCAACACAATCAACAACAGCGAGCCACAACGGTCTGAACGCCGTTGACGTGAATGCGGTTTTGTTTTCATTGTTTGACAGGTCATTTTTTCACTCTTCTGAACTGCTTGGACGATCAGCAATCGGTAAATTAACCACCTTGGTATACGTCTCGGCACTTTCCTGACTAACGACACCAAAGTTGCTAGACTGCGTTGTTTCAACAGAACGCTCGGCATCAATGACAACTGTGATCTCAACAGCCGCCGGGAACCCGCCATCCTCGTCAGAGTCCCATTCTTCTTGCCAGTCTTCGCCATCGAAATATCGAAACGAAACCTGAGCGATCTCACTGGCAATCAAACGTGTGTATTGATCCGGACCGCCAACCATCTGCGTGTCGCCCGCATAAGTCGCTACCGCTCGGTCAAGCTCCCGTCGGTACAACCCACCAGGTGCCCGAGCCTGCGCCATTTCCAATTGGTCTTCCATGCCTCCGTCAGAAGCAGAGAAGAAGTACGCAACTGATTTCACATCAGACGGCGTTTGAACTTTAGATTCCTCTGTTGCCACAAAAGGGTTGTACTGATCCAACCGAGGCAGATGGCTGATATCGATCATCACAACCCCCGAATCACCGATAAACGTGGGCCGAAAATCGACTTGCTCTTCGTCGATGACACCTGAATCTTCTGGTTCTTCGTCGGGATCGGTCGTGCCACCAGTCGCCGCAGCCAAAGCCTCTTGAATTTTCTTTTCCAAGCCTGAGTAGTCGGTGGCCTTGTACTGAATGCCGGCTCGAAGATCGTTGCTGATCATTGAAATCACGCTACGAGCAATTTGCTTTCGCTCGATCATGGCCTGCTGTTTTGTCAAAGCAATCAAGAAGGTCTGAATCGCCATGCCAATTGCGACCACCACAACGATCGAAAGCCCAAGTGCCAACAACAACTCAAGCAACGTGAAACCTACTCGCGATGATTTGCGAGCCATCATTGATTTGCGATTTCTGTTTCGCATTGAAAATATCTGGTCTAGTCCAATCATTCTTCGTCCTCCTCCGGTTCGTAATCCGGATCAGGAACAAAGCGAACAATCGAAACGCCCGTCGGCAGGACATTGGATTCCTGCTCGAGCCTCACTGAGACTGTCGCCATGAAGAGACCAGCCTGAAGTGAAGGTTGAATTTCAATCGAGTACAACCAACCGGGAGCATTTTCGATCGGGGTGTCACCAACCGTCTCAAGCTCCAAAACTCCTGCGGCAAGTTCAGCCATTTTTGAGTCGGCCAAAATGTTGCCCTCGTTTCGTACTCGAACCTGGACAGCACTGCGATAACCCAACTGGTAAAGCTTGCCAATGACGACCATCGACCCACCAAGAATCGCGATCGAGAGAATGACTTCTAGAAGCGATAGACCACGGCGAGAGCTTCTACACCTGCGTCCGCGATACGTTAGTCGATTTCCAACAGCCGGGTTAACAGTGTTTAAACCACGGATCTGATTTCGTTTATTCAAATTCATCGAACGGAGGGAACTCCTTCTACGCGAACGGTTCGAGCAATTCCCGTTAGTCCACGAAGTTGAATTTCGACGAAGTTCCCTTTTTCGTTTCGCACGAGAATTCGCGCGTCCTGAGATGTTCCATCAGGGTAAAACAAGACTGACTGCATCGACGCTTCACTACCGCCACCATTTTCGCTGATCACTTCCATTGAGCGAGCATCGCTACTGGTTACCGCACTTGCAAAACGGACGCCTTTAGGAAGCAAATCTTCCTCATAATTGGTTTGCTCTCTCGCATCTGCAAGTTTTTCACGGAGCGCCGAACGCCCAGCTTGTTCTTGGAAATTTGCAAAAGGAGCAACATCAAACCAAGCCCCGTCTGGGTTAAAGAACACGGCGTACTCCTCGCCGTTCTTGATGGCTCGAACGCGGGCTTGTCCCATCGCAACGCGAACCCGATCTGCACCTTTTTGAAGTGCCTGCAACGAGAAAGTTCGCTGAATCGCGGGACCAGCTAGAGCCGCAACTACAACCATGATCGCCATCACGAGAATCAGCTCGATCAACGTCATGCCTGAACGCTTTTTGCTGCAGGCAGTACGATTCTTCGCTGGAGAATGTTGGGACAAACTTTTCTCGGGGCGCAGCATCGGGCAGAGAAGAAATTTCACAATCCCTTTTCGTTTTCCCATTTCGATTCCCCTTCAAAGTTTAGAAGTTCTTCCCAGCAAAAAAGCCTCCAACGCATGACTTGCAACTGGAGGCCTTGTTCGAATACTCAGCAACGAGTTACCGTTGCTCAGAGCCTGGTTCAGGAACGTCGTCCTGAGTACCGGCTTGTCCATCAGGTCCGTTGGATGTGATCGTTACGCGATCATTGGCATCGTCAGCACCGTAAACGTATGGACGTTGCCATGGGTCTGGGCTGATCGGACTATCAAGGTAGGGTCCGCCCCATTTGATTCTGCTCAAGCCGCTTGGATTTTGATAAAGTTCATCCAAATTACTTGGGAACGCACCAACGTTTAGCTTGTACATTTTGCAAGCTTCTTTCAGTGTTCTAATCTCCAACAAAGCCGTCTTTTGAAGGGACGTTGTTTGGATGCTCAAAACAGCCAGCGTTGAAAGCGATGCGAGGACAACGAGAATCGCCATCACGAGCAATAGTTCGAGCAATGTAAAACCAGCGGTTTTTCGCTTGTTAAATTTCCGGCGGTAATTCGTTCGACAACTCATTAAATTTCTCCTGCAACAAAATATCTTTGTTTGATTTTCAGTAATTTTCAGTGTGATTTGTAAGTCACGGTGACCAGTGGTTAACCCATCGCCTGCCCCATTTTCATGATTGGAAGCAACAATGCCACCACGACAACCATGATGATAGCCGCCATCACCAACAACATTAGTGGCTCGATCAATTTTACAAACAAGTCCAAACGACGGACCGTCTGCTTCTCCAAACCTTCGGAAATGTTGATCAACACTTCATCCAGCGTGTTTGACTCTTCCGCGACACTGATCATCTCTGTAACGTTTCGTGGAAAGTGACCTGACCTCGACAACGGAGCAGAAAGTGATTCACCGGAAGTAATATTCTCTGAAGCCGTTGCAATCGCATCCGAAAGCACACGGTTACCTGCTGCATCGCGACTGATGTCGAGAGCTTTCAAAATCGGAACACCGTTTTTCAACAACGTTCCCAAGACGCGACAAAAACGCCCCACAGCGAGACTGAGAAAGATGGGCCCAATCAAGGGAACTTTAAGCTTGGCTGAATCCGCAAATCGTTTCCCTGCGTCTGTATTCAATTGAACCCTGGCAATCACATAAAGTAACGCCATTCCGATCAAAATAAAGATCCCGTAGGCACGTAAAAAGTCGCTAAACCCAAGCAACGCATCCGTAATCGGTGGAAGCTCTCCTTTTTCACGCAGCTGGGCAAACAATTGCTCAAACTTTGGAACGAAAAAGACAATCAATACCGTCACAACCAAGGTGCCGATCGTGGCCAGAACTGCCGGGTAGATCAATGCACCAACGGTTCGAGATTTGAGTTCTGCTTGCTCTTCGGTAAACGCAGCCACGCGTTTTAATGCGTCCTCGAGAAAACCGCCTTCGGCTCCCGCACGCGACATGTTAACTGCCATGTCACTGAACACTTTGGGGTGGCAAGCAAAACTGTCCGAAAGCGTTTCGCCTTCTTCGACGCGGCTGATAACATCGGTCAACGCGTCTTTGAACATCGGGATTGGCGTCTGTTCTTTCAAAATATTCAACGAGCGAATCAGCGGAACACCGTTGGTAATCAACGATGCCAACTGCTCATAGAAAACAGCGATCTTTTGGTCACTGACACGCCCACCAAACGTGATAGCCTTTTTCTCTACTTCTGTTTCAACTTTGACTGGAAACAAAGACTTGTCCGACAGCGAGTTGACGACATCACGCTCTGTGTTGGCGGACATCGAGCCGGAGATAATCTCACCGGATAAGTTTCGAGCTGTGTATGTAAAATCTGGCATGGCTGTTTTTGCTAAATTCAAAATGGCTGACTGTTAAAAATGATTCAACCCATGTTGATCTATCGCCTATCTCCCTTGGTGATACGCAAAATTTCCTCTACCGATGTGGCACCCGAGATCACTTTTAACCAACCGTCATCACGTAGCGTTTTCATGCCGCCTGCGATCGCGGCCTTTTTTATCTCCCAAGTACTCTTTCGATCATGAGCCATCTGACGCAGGTCGTCAGTGGTCACAAGCAATTCATAGATACCTAAACGGCCGCGATAACCAACATCGCGACATTCGCGACAGCCAACCGGTTCAAAGAGCGGACCATCCAATTTTTCGAGTGGGAAATCGCTCGGCAAATCAAGACTCTTTGGGTCGACTTCACGACGACACGTGCACAATCGACGAACCAGACGTTGAGCCATGATCGCCTCAACCGTACTGGCAACCAAAAACGGCTCAACTCCCATGTCACCCATACGCGTAAAAGCGCCCGCTGCGTCGTTAGTGTGAAGCGTACTGAAAACGAGGTGACCAGTCAGAGAAGCTTGAATCGCATTTTCCGCCGTTTCAAGGTCACGAATCTCACCGACCAGAACCACGTCGGGGTCATGACGAAGAATACTACGCAACGAATGGGCGAACGTAAGTCCGATTTTAGGATGGACTTGAATTTGGTTGATACCGGGCAACTGATACTCAACCGGATCCTCGGTCGTAATGATCTTGGTTTTGGGATCATTGATTTCGACCAACGAACTATAAAGCGTCGTCGTTTTACCCGAACCGGTCGGCCCAGTGACCAAAATGATACCGTGAGGAATCTCGATCAATTTGCGAAACACGCTGTAGGTTTCTTCGGACATCCCGAGGCTTTTCAACTCAAAGACCATTGCGCCTTTGTCAAGAATACGCATGACCAGGCTTTCGCCGTGAATCATTGGGATCACCGAAACACGAACATCGACCTCGCGGCCTTTGACTCGAATCTTGATCCGGCCGTCTTGAGGAAGTCGCTTTTCAGCAATGTTCAACTTCGCCATGATTTTCAAACGACTGATGATCGCGGCGCGAAAGTGGTTGATTTCTGGTGGAACGGGTTGGGTGTGGAGGATCCCGTCAATTCGATTTCGAATCTTGATTCCGTCCTGCTGTGATTCGATGTGAACATCACTGGTTCTTGATTCGACGGCCTCTAAAAGAATCTCGTTCACCAACCGAACAACGCTGGCCTCTTGAGCCATTTCCGAAAGCTCGCTGCCATCGGTTTCGATCTCGCTAAGCAGTTCGATGCCGTCTTCGGCCTTTTGCTCAATCAAGCCCTCGATCGTTTCGCCACCGACACCAAGGTGTGTCTTGATGAGTTTTGCAATTTCGCTCTTCTCAGCCAGAACGGGTTCAACCGCCAATCCCGTCGCGGCACTAATTTCATCAAGCGGATAAAAGTTCAGCGGATCCGAAGTCGCAATAACTATCGTCCCGTTGCTGCTACTGACTGGAAACAGGATCTGTCGGTAGATGATTTTTTGAGGGAACGTTTCCAGCAAAGAAAGATCAACGCTTGCCGTTCTCAGGTCCAAGAACTCGACCCCGACCTCTTCGGCCATTGCAGAGAGGGCAGCATCGTGAGAGACAGCACCTGCAGATACAAGATGCGACAGGACATCACCGCCCTTATTCTCGGCACTGGACAATTGCATTTCGGTGACCAAACCGCGGCGGACCAATGTATCAACTAATTCCATATCAACTTATTACCAAATTCCGATTTAAATTGCTGTTGGAAATTAGCAGGCCGTGGATTGAAAAAGGTTGCCCTTTTCGATTTGGCCGTGCCCCAACGCACGTTATCCATTTTATTGAGAATGGCTAGAACAAGAAATCTTGATAACAGTTTGACCATCTCTTTGAACCACAATAGCTGAAGTGATTCTGGTTGTAGGGATAAGCCGGAAGAAACGCACCGCAGTGTTGGGGTGAGGGAGCGCACAGGGCGCCGCGATGCGTTTCTTCTGACCTACTCCTCAGGGGTTCCAACCCTAAATTTCCTTACCAAACCGGATCCCTCACCAACAACCCTTTAAACCCAATGGACTCTCTGAGGTTTCGTAATAATCAGTTTTTGCCATAATTTAGCCGCCAATTCTCGCGTTTTTTCGCCATTTGGTTCCGTTTCCAATCTCCAAATACCCGTCGGGCAACCATTTTGCACAGCCGCCCCTTGAGAGTGTCGCCTGAAACAGAAAAAAGGCAGCTTGAAAGGATCAAGCTGCCTTTTTGAATTTCATCACTTCAAAGCATCACAAACAGTGAAGACCAAAAAGATCTATAGATCCTCGCCTCGATCTCTACCTCGGTCGCCGCCACGATCCCCACCTCGGTCGCCGCCACGATCTCCACCTCGTTGACGTCCCCATCCAGTCGCATTGGAAGCAGGGTCTGCTGTAAAGCTTTCGCCTTTGAGATCCGCCAACAACTTTCGCTGCTCAGCGGTCAAAACAGACAAAACCTCGGCTTCAGCTTGCTCATCAATCTTCTTGACTTTCTCATCACGTCTTTTCTTGACTTCAGCAGCTTTTTTCTTGAGATTCTCGAGGTCCTCTTCAGACAAATTTAGTGCCTTCGCTGCCGCGTCGGGCAACGCACGACCACGACCTAACGCGCTGAAAACTCCACCGCCCGTTTGCATCTGAAAGGAGATTTGCCGAAGCCGATCCATTTGAGGGCCAACCAAAACTTCTTCGAGCTTTTTTGTGGCTTGCTCATTAGTCTCCGTCATCATCGTTCGAATTTTGGCCATGTTCTCCGCCTGATCGCCACCTCTCCAGTTCTCACGCGACTCCATGAATTTTTCGCGAATCTCAGCTCTTTGCCAGGCAACAATCTCTTTGATGGCTTCGGCTTGATCTTCCGTTGTCTCAATATCCTTTTGCACGTCGGCACGTGCTGCCATTCCCATCACACCGCTTGTTAGGTTACCAAATCCGCCACGCCCACGTTGACCTTGGGCCATCGAATCTGCTGATGTCAAAACAACGACCAGAGCGATCAAACTCGCCAATTGAATGCCTCGAAAAACCATCTTGTCTCTCCTGATATTTGGTAGCTGAAGTCTTTTTGTTTGTAGTGCCGATCTTTGTCGTGCTTGAGTTTTAACCGGTGCTGAGGGTATTTGTTTTGCCTTAAACCCAATTCTACTAATTTTTTTTGAGATTTCTGGGAATAGCTACGACCAACGGCAACGGGTTGCTATTTCCTTCGGGAATCCACAATTTCCAAGCAAAAATCGAGGCAAACACGAACACTTAATGAATGCCGAGACGCTCTGACCAAGTAATTTCAGTTGTGGCATCTCAATTCGGGCTTAAATATTTACCGATTTTTGAAACTTTGTCGAACACCAAATCGAGCAATCCGGCTCGCACGCGCTCAAATCGAAATTTACCTGTGCCTCTAAACAGCGCATTGATCTTGTCAGATATCGTTCTCCATCGGTTCCGATCAGCGGCAACACAACGAACTGCATTTTGCCGAGAGTCGTTCGTCACCTATTCAGGATGAAACTTGCATGCAACGTGGGCTGATTCAGGGCGGACGACTGTGAGCTTTTTGTGTGTGGGACTGAATCTACCAGATGACTTGGGCCAAATGACTCGCCGCCGCACGTTTTGTTGCTTGGATCCAGAAACAATGTTAGTTTCGATTCCTTCATCCCCTTGCGACTCAAAACAAAAGGCAGTGGCGAAATGGGCAACTTACCAAGAACGTCCCGACAATTTTTTCTCAGCCGATTTTCAGTTGCCTTGCTTGGGCTCGGCCTTCTCGCACAGATTGCTGAAGCCAATGCAGCATTGGCTCAAAGCCAAGATTCGAGTACCACAGACGCCCAGCCTGAAAAACCAAAAACCGACCCCGCAGTAATGAGCGTCGCAGTGGTCGACAGTAATGATAAGACCGTCACTAACGCCAAAGTAGAAATCAGGCTGTGGACAGGTGATTGGCTCAAAACTAAGTTCAACGGCACGTCCGATAAGAATGGCCCTGTTGAGTTTGAAGGGGTTACTCCTGATCGCTATTCAACTGTTCTCGTAACCCATCCCGATTTCGCGTCGTCCATGCAGGACTTCACAATCTCTGCAGGTGAGACTCGAACGATAACTTGTAAGCTGTTTCCCTCGGTCCAAGGTTCAATCCAGATTCGCTCTCCCGATGGCAAACTGGTCAAAGGCGCCGAAATTTCGCGGATGGAAATCTCCTCGCCTGGCGCGAGTTCCAAAACTTTCCTTTCCTGTGACATGCTCCCCATGATCACTGGCAAACCCAAAAGTGAATTTCGCAGCGACGAAAGCGGACGCCTCCAACTGCCTCCGCTGCCTGTCGGAAGCAGCGCAAAAATCACCGTTGTCCACCCAGACTGGTCATCCAATGAAACGGCTGAAATCGAAATCACTGCTGGCCAGATCACAACTCTGATGCTCAAACCGGGGACTCACGTAACACTAAAACTCTACGGCCAGCCCGATGTCTTGGCTGACCTGGACGAAAAAGAGATCACGATCAATACTTTCACCAACAGTGGTTTCAAAGTTCAAAAAGATTCGCGGTTGATTCACAAGTTCACTTGTGAGAACAATGAGCTGAAGTTCACTATCCCACCCGGACAATACGACGCTTTCTACGTTCGACTGGCCGAGGACATTTTGATCACGCCAGAACTGGGAAGCAGCCCGACGGTTTCCACTTTCAACGATTTCCGAGCTGAAAATGTGTTTAAAAATTGCGTCGTTCGAAAGAAAGTCGAATTCCGCGGCCGCGTTGTGACTGACTCTGGTGCCCCCGTGGCCGGAGCAACGATGATGGTGCGAACTCAAAATCTCTTTGCAGACGCTGACGGAAATCAAAAACAGCTCGACGTTTTCGCCTGGACATCATGCGACGTAGTTGAGACGGACGCCCAGGGTTACTTCTCAGCCAAAGCTCCAATTGGCAAGATCAAAATCGATTCACAGTGGAGCCAATACTACTCGGAACAGGAAGTTTTCGAATGCGAGAACGACGGCGTTAAACAAATCCCCGATTTCGTCGTGCGTCCGTTCCCAACTCTCAAAGGCATCGTCTCGGACGACTCAGACACTCCCATCGCATCTGCTGTCGTTCGCATTCTGTCAGCCAGTGGCTCCGAGTATGCGGTTACCGACAAAGACGGAAAATTTTCAACTCAAATTGTTCGATTCGACTACGACCCGGAAACAAAGAAACGAAAATTCAAGGCAACTCTCTTGGCGTTCAACCCGAAAAATGACCAAGCGGGTCTTTTTACCGTTGGCATCAAAGACCCGAAAGAGTTTAGGAACATCAAAATCAAATTGAAACCGCGATCGTCGAATTGGATTTCCCAAATACTCGCCAAACAAAACGAAAAGACGATTGCCAACTATTCGGATGAGACAAAAGCTTGGATCAAAAAATTTGACAAAGAGAGCGTCAAGAATTTCTCGATCGGTTTTCCGGGTAACCCGGCACCGGAATTGAACGGGGGAACGTGGCTGAACACCAATGCAAAATCGCTCGAAGATTTTCGAGGCAAGTTTGTACTGCTTGATTTCTGGTTCATCGGTTGCGGGCCATGCGAACGCGATATGCCCAACCTTAAACTTGCCCAGGACCTGTTTGGAGATCAAGACTTCACTGTCTTGAGCGTTCACATCTCAACCCAAACTCCGGAAAATGTCCAGCAATTCGCCGACGCGAGAAAGATGAATTACCCCCTAGTGGTGGACAGCCCCTCGGAAGAAATTTTGAACGCCTACAAAAAAGCAGGTGTTAGCGGGTTCCCAAGTTACATTTTGGTCGGCCCTGACGGAAAAATCGTGGCCAACGACCAAGTCGGAACTCGCGGACAAAAACCGAGCCCACCCTTAAGTTCCAACAAGCTTGAAGCGATCTACAGCGCGATCCGCAGTAAAAAACAGAATTGAATTTCGCTTGTACCACCAGCACATCAGGTGCCGCGAAAACGATACTTTTAAGAATCGTTAAAGGACAACCTCTGCCACGACAAAACTAAAGACAACCGCGAGTGGCTTTGATTAAAGCTCACGGTTTGACTTGCTTCTTTCCGACCGTGCCTTCTTGATTAGTTGCCGCAGATACGATTGCGACCTGAATTTTTGGCTTCGTAAAGATACTTGTCTGCCTCCTCAAGAATTTCATTGACCGTCATTTCATCCGACGGTTTTACGCAAACGAATCCGAAACTTGCTGTGATTGGAATCTCGCCGGCAGCAGTAGCAAACCGTTTGTCGGCAATTGATTTGCGGCAACGTTCAAGGACGGCTTCTGCCTCGGCCTTTTCTGTTGCGGAAAGGACGAGACAAAATTCTTCGCCACCAAATCGCGCCAACATATCATCCGCTCGATCGACGTTTGTGATTCGCTGTCCGAATTCACTCAGGACCTCGTCACCCACAAGATGCCCATGAGTGTCGTTGACGCTTTTGAAATGGTCGATGTCCAGCATCGCCACCGCGACGGTGTCGCCACTTCGTTTCGAACGGGTAATCTCACGATTGAGTGACTCAATCATGTATCGCCGGTTCATAGTCCCCGTCAATGCGTCGCGAGTAAGTGCCGTGTAGACGGTTTCGTGATATTTCGATTCGACGCTTCCTGCGGTCAAGAAACGAAACAGAAAACTTCCAACTTGAATTGTGTCGCCTGAGTTGAGGTCACGTTGCTCGATTTGCTCGCCATTGACCAACGTCCCATTCGTACTTCCAAGATCACGAATGCAATATCCGTCTTGGGTTGGCGAAACTTCTGCATGTCGACGCGAGACACTATTGTCAGCCAACACGCAGCTGGATGATTGATCGCGTCCCAGGACAACCGTCTCATTGAGCTTCATCATTCCATCGACCACGTCGGGCGGATAGATCTGCACAAGGCATGATTCTGTTGCCGGCGGCTCAATGCAGTTTGCAACTGTTTTTTGGATCGTAGCATCGTGCGCCTCATTTAAAAAATTGGCAGAAGGAGCCGAAGCAGTTGGATGTCCTGAATTTAAAGTCATGTCATCTCTCAATTGTTTGGTTAATAGAATTTGGGATTCGGGCATGCCCAAAAAATAGACGTGCAAATTCAGCAAACGCCATCAATAGGACACTTCGGTGCCCAAATAGAATCCGATTCCTGGCTGAAACACGCCGCGGCCAGACCGATAGTCGACATGCTCTCGGTAGAATTCATCTGTTAGGTTTTCGACGCCAGCTGTCACCAACGTTCTGCCAATTCTTCGATAGGACCGAATGTTGAACGTGGTAAATCCTGGCGTTTCAATTTCACCCAGCGTTCGTGCGACACGATCTTGTGTGTCAACAATACGGGCCATGAACTCGACGCCCCAAAGCGGATTCACGTCGGGGTCTTGGAACAAAAAACCAACCTTGGCTTCTAGCGGATTGATCCCCGGCAACGGCTCATGCTCAACGCCGGTGACTGCACTTCGATCCGCCAGCCCGGTCAGCCGAGCCGGTTCGTCTCGCGAATGATCACGGCCTTCGACTGCACTCAACACACCGAACATGGAAAGCAACGGAGCGACTTGGTATTGACCGTAAGCTTCAAGACCAGCAATCGTTGCCAAATCGGTATTCACAAATTCTGCACCAACTTGGAAACCGTCGACCGCGCCCGCTGGGTCACTCAGGTCATACGTGATGTAGTCGTTGATCCAAGAATGATAAGCATTGAATCCAAACGAGCCGTTTCGAGTTTTAAAGCTGGTTCCAAGGTCGACTTGATAAAGCTTCTCAGCATCCAACTGCGGGTCGCCACCCAAAAAAGTCAAACCTCGTTGAAGCGAACCGATAAATGTTGCTTCTGAATACAATTCCGTCAGCGTTGGTGCACGATGCGATGTGCCAAGCCCGCCAGTCAGATTCCAAGACTCCGTTAACTTATAATCCATCGTCAGGTAGGCAGACCCAAGCAAAAAATCTTGATCCAACGGAGAGTCTTTTAGGATTGCAAGTGAATCAGGAACTCCCGGAACAAACTCTTCCGAATCGGTAAACACGCCATCAATTCTCGCGCCGGCAGTCCTTGTAAGTTGCGGGGTAACCTGAGACACGCTTTCAACAAACGCGCCAACGTCGACGCTTACGCTTCTTGGAATTGGAAAGTTATTGTCATTCACGGGTGCCGCTGGCTCGATATCGTTAAGCTCTTGATTGATAATATTTAGATCCGTACCGAACGAGACGCTTCCCAGATTCGTTTCGTAAGTACTAATGATGCGATAGCCACCCGACAAAGCGTCACCGTCCGTGATTGCAAATCCGTCGACACCCGATGCTGACTGGAGATCCAGTCGAAGATCTGGGATCTGAACATTTTTGCCTGCCCGCAATGTATCGCCAGCAAATCGCGTTCGGTTGTACCAAACCTCTGCCTCCAAATGATCGCCAAACGCCGGAGCATTATTGGTGTAGGTAAGCTCGTATCCGTCTGTCACCAAATAATCCAAGTCATAAACCAAACCAGGGAACTCAATGTCGGTTTGGTCCAAACGAATGATGTTGAACTCAAGAGATTCAGAGGCCGAAATATCGACGCCGATCGCACCAAAAAGATCACGCGATTTGTAGCTTGAAGGAATGAAGAAATCGGCTTGCCCCGTTTCATAGTCGTTGCCAGTTTGGTGGCCATAACTGAAAAGGAAGCCCATGTCTTGGTCTGCCCCCTCAATCGTTTGACGACCGTTGAACTGTTGGCCGTTCGTGTTGTAGGTCAGACTGGTTGATCCGTGTGTGTGAAAGTTATTGCTGTACCTTGGCGACTTTTTAAAATCCATATCGACGAAACGGAAACCGGCTCCGTATCGCGCCGCATAAGGTCCCTTGACCAAAATCACATCTTCAATCAAGCGTGAATCAATCTTGCTCATCATTGAGTCGAGATCCATACGGGCAGGTCCCCAAAAAGACCCCGAAGCAAGAACTTGTCCCACGCGTTGGCCGCGGATGCGGGTATCGCTCACAATGGGAGTTCGCTTTTGAATCGAAACGCCTTGGGCAGATTTCGATGCTTGGAGTAGACTTCCGATATCAGACGTTTTCCGGCCTGTGGCTTCGGCAGAAAAAACTGCGTTTGCACCAGGTGACAAAGCCAACGGACGACGCGCCGACGAAAGACCGTCGACTTGGTTGACTGCGCCGAAAAGCTGAGCAACTCGCGCATCAGAATTTAGAGACTGCGTTTTCGCAGAAGAATTTTGTCTAGGCTGAGCCCCTAAACCGGGCCCCGGATTCCCCCCAACAACACTTGCGCCGTTCCACACCGCTTGCTGACCAGAACAATTGTCAGCACTAAAAAACAAGAAAATAGCTGCAAGTAAAACAAGCGCCGTCCGGCCATTCGAAATCGAATGCCCTACCCGGGAAACTATTCTTCTAACGCGTCTCATGGGACTTCCTTTTCCTATGAGTCAACACGAAATCAATCAGCGATTAAAATCGTGTAACACTCGCCAAAAACAGCAACGATAAAGCGCGGCTGAATCTACGGTGCGATGGGGTGTATTTGTTAATTCGGCTGATTCGGTATTGGGATACCGTCAAACCGGTGCCACCCGCATATCTTCCCAACTTCAACACGATTAAGGACTTACTGAAGGATTCAGCATGCTATCACGTTCGAGTTGCAAACGATTAAAAACCTCCGCTTGATCAGCGTTTAACTGTTTTTTAGCCATCCAACGATCAAGCGAGATTAGATTTTGGATTGAAGCGGCGATTTCAGATTTCGCCCCTCCTGATTGAGTTTGTGCGCGGTGAATCAACATTGCATACCAATTCAAACCATCGCTGACTTCGAGACATTCGTGATCGTGCATCATCTGATAGGCAAGGTCACCGGCCGCCAAATGTTGATTCAGTTGTGCTGAAATATTTTCAAAACCAGGTCCAGTAGGAACCTTGGTCAACAACTGAACTAAGCAATGATGGGTTTCCGCCAAGTTTCGCAAGCGATCGACGCTAACGTTTTCTTGCAACAACTCTTGGTAGGTCACCAAAGCTCGCTGGGACAGGGTAAGCGCCTCTTCGAATTTTCCTTTTGCAAAAGACCCAGCCTCGCCATTGCCCTCAAGGATCGATTGAGCAAGTCTCAATTCTGCCGAAGCGAGGTTGGTACGATAAAATGAATCGGAATCCGAAAGACTCCACGCCTGATTGAGTTCGTTGATTGCGGATCGGTACTCGACCTGTATCGTCGATTTTGAGCTAGTTCGTTTCAAATCCAACTTCATCAGGCGGGCATGCGCCAACGATTGCAACATGTCTGGCCTTGGGGTTTCGCCCTGGATCCATTGGTCCAAATCAGTAATCAGTTTCCCCCACGAGACGTCTGCTGCATCGTATTGTTGGGTTTTCGTCAAATAGCGAGCGGAGGCTTCTTGTGCCGTTTGATAAAGACGTCGTGATCCAACTTTTTGATAAACCATTGCCAACCACCTCGCCCACTGTGCAGCGTTACTTAACCTTTTGGTTGTTACTTCAACGGAACGTGTTACTTCAGCGGAACGTGTTACTTCAGCGGAACGTTCTTCGCCGTCAAACCTGTAGGCAACCAGCTCTAATCTTACGGCCGCCGAGACGACTTTCCTGCGAAACTCATTTTCAGAATGAGTATTGCCGTTTGAAATATTCGCCAATTCGTCGAGATCGGGGACAAACATTTTCAACCAGCGGCGATGTTTGCTGAACTCCTCTGTCGCCGTCACCTCGGGTCGATGAAAAGCCATTCCCAATGCAGCATTCGCTTGCTCGAAACGAATCCAATCAGCAACGCTAATATCGTTGACCAGATCAGTATCCACATTGACTGTCGATGGATATTGTTTGGCCAAGTTTGTCAGCATTGTGTCAGCGATCTCAAAATTCGTTTCCGATTCTTCATTTCGCTCGGTCAAAAAATACAAATCGCCAAGTCTTAGATGGCAACGCGCATGCTCTAACTCTGTCATCGAACGGATCTTTTCGTCCGCTGGAAGAAGTTCATTTTTAACTTGAGTCTCCGCCGACAAAGCAATACGTTCGTAGTGCTGAATCGCATCGTGCAACAACTGATTTCGAATTGGGCTTAATCCGGGATAAAATTCAAGCGAACCGCTTAGATCGATCAACCAGGTATCTGTTGAGTCCCTCGCTTCGACCAAGAGTTGAAACGATGATTCATGGGCTGCATGAGCGGTGAGTTTTGCGGCAAGTTCGGATTTTCGCGACTGATTGATCAGGTAGCCCGCAACAAGAGAAGCAACAAGTAAAACACAAGTTGAAACTGCGATCATGACTACAGTCGAGCGGTTTCGTCGACACCATCGTGCCATTCGATCGACTGAAGATTCACGGTGCACACTGACGGGTTCACCCAACATGAATTGCCGAACGTCGTCTGCAAGCTCGGTTGCAGTTTGGTAGCGAGCGGTCGGATCGGCAGAGAGAGCTTTTTCGAGGATTGCCACAAGTGGTTTCGTCGTTAGCGGCTGCCGCTCTTTAATACTGGCACGACTCGCCACGCTTACTTGTTTGAGAATTTCATCAACAGACATCCCACGGTACGGATGAGTCCCAACAATGATTTCCCAAAGGATAATGCCCAGTGAATAGATGTCGGAAGCCGGCCCAAGCTCGAGCAACTCGCCACGGGCTTGCTCGGGCGACATATAGGCTGGTGTTCCGATTACGGTTCCGTCTGAGTCTGAAAACCCAGTGGCTTTCTTGCGCCGCGCGGTCCCGTCCGTGGCAAGCTTTCGCTCAGTTCTTTCGGTTTGCTCGGCTTGCAGTGAATTATTTTCCTGAACCGCCAATCCCCAATCAACCACGATCGTTTCACCAAATGCACCGACCATAATATTGGCTGGTTTAAGATCGCGATGGATCACTCTGCGTTGATGAGCGTAAGCAACGGCGTTGCAAACATCGATGAACCGCTCCAGCAAAGGAGTTATTTTTTCAAGCAACTCGTAGCTTGATTTTGGAGGCGAAGTTTGGGCCGCATGGGAATCCGTTTGATTCGCTGCACCGGAAGCGGTATTTTTCGATTTGCCATAATGATGTGCCTGCCGAATGTGATCTCGAAGTGTTTCCCCCTCGAGAAGTTTCATGACATAGTAAGTCGATTGCTGGTCTTTTCCTTCGACAAGTTCGTGAACCGGGACCACGCCAGGGTGCTGTAGCTGGCTTGTGATTTTGGCTTCGTGTAGAAACCGTTGTCTTGCTTCGTCCGAGGCGTCATCCGGAATGATGATTCTTTTAACGGCGACATCACGTTCGAGCTGGTGATCGTGAACAAGTTCCACAACGCCCCAACCACCTCGCCCCAATTCGCCGCGCGGTTCATAGCGGTTGGGGTAAATCGATGCTGAACTGGTTGAGGTTCTCGATTCGGGTTTTCGTCTGATGAGATTTAGAGGTTGACCATCAGCTGGCGAGGCGGAACTACGGGCTGACCGTGAGGATTTGCTAACGCGTACCGCTGAACCAATTGTTCGTTCATCATCTAGTTCTGGCTCACTTTTTCGCTTCCCGCTGGGCAATGTCGAGTCGCCAATTGGCTCTTCACTCTTAGAGGGAATAGGCTCTGATTTTGCAGCTGGAACCGGAGTCGCGAAATTTGCGGTCTGGTCGTCCTGTAACGGTAGCGCGACGTGACTGAGTCGATCAGCCAAGTGTGAGTCGATTGAGAAATTGTCCGACGGATCTGTCGAAGACATCTGTCGCGCCCCAAGTACACCGATAAAATAGGCAGTTGCCAAGCAACGCAATCGCGAGCATTCGCAATTGGAAACATGATTTGCCTTTGGAACTTAGAACGCACAACGCCGCTGGGCGGACATTTCTGCGATAAACCGCGGATTGGAAGTTTGTGACAAGTCGTCAATTCTCGCGTCAATCTTTCGCGAGAATGGACGTGCGAGTACAGACTTGGCGAGGATGGGACACGCTGGTCTCGGGTCGTACAGCAGGCCTAGGGCTGCGATTTTTAAATGAACTAAATAAAGTCCCGTGACGAAGCAGTTACCGTTCGCCAATCGTTCGTTTAAAAAACTCTTTCATTGCTGGGTAGGTCTTTTTCGATCGCTGCCCAAACACACCGTGGCCGGCGCCTTCGAAACGCAAATAGGTTACGTCTTTCGCTTTGGCATTTTTTAAAGCCTCGTTTAGATCGTCGGCTTGTTGAACTGGCACAGTGCGATCGGCGGTACCGTGAATGATCAAGAACGGTGGCGAGTCGGAGCCAACGTGGGTGATTGGAGAAGCTTTTTTGGCCCAAGCCATTTTGTCCTCCGAGCCCGAGAACAGTCGTTCCAACGCTTTCGCTCCTTGCTGTTTCTGCCGCCCGCTCCAATTGAGAAAGTCCGTCGGCGGTGCCGCACAACAAACGGCTTGCACTTGGCTAGAGTGCTCCTGGTGTGGCCCATCACCTTCCATCCCATCCGCTTTCGTGGTGAGCCCTAACATCGAAACAAGATGTGCGCCTGCCGAGCCTCCGTAGGCTCCAATGCGATCTGGATCAACGTTGTACTCGCTTGCGTTCGCTCGCAGCCATCGGACGGCGCATTTACAATCTGCAATGCAGTCGGAGAGATTAGATTTTTTATCGGAAAGCAATCGGTAATTGACCGACATGCAAACATAGCCTTCCTCCGCATAACTGATTGGCAACGAACGCCAGACACCGCCGGCTTTATCGCCATTGGACCAACCGCCACCGTGAATGAAGATGATGGCCGCGCGCGGTTTATCCGATTTAGATTTCGGCAAAACCAAGTCGACTTTCCATTTTGAATTTCCCTCGCGATACGCAACGTCGGTTTTTAGTTCGACTGTATCAGGGATGCTGGCTTTTTTACGATTTTCGCGTCCAGCGTTTTGTCTTTTTAAAACCTTCTCAAGTGCGACCAGCTCTGCTTTGCCAATTTCGCCATTGTCGTCGGAGTCAACTCGATTGAAGTTCTTCTTCAGCTGCCCCCCGGCTTCGTCAGCAGTGATCGAGCCATCAGAATTTTTGTCATGCCTTTTAAGTGCTGACTTGACGAACGCGTTTTCTGTTTTGTCCTGCTGCCCCATCGACAGAGCAGGGATCACAAACAAAACAGTCGACATCACGACGCAAGACAAAACAAATCGCATGACAATTACCTTATGAACGAGAACAATCGCAAGGATAACAGGAAAATTTCATGTGTCCCATAAAATTTTCCCGCCAAGAACTCACTCTACACAATTGAGCACGCTTCTGTACACTGTGACCGCGATGATCTCCAACCAAAACACGTTTGCCGCTCAGCTGGATGGCTACCTTAGATTCGTAGTCCGCAATCGGGCCATATTGAGCTGTCGGCTTTTAGCATTTCCATCCTGCATGTTGTCAAGATAATTTAAAAGCTGCGGTGTTGGGTCGCTGACAGTTATGGCCTCGGCGCGAGAAGGATCAGTTTTTGACCGAACGATAATGATGACTTCTTTGTCGGAGCCTGAGTTCGATTGATTGTTTCGAGCTGGTGTACGACCGTTCCCTGTGCGCCCATCCCAAGCAACCGCAGTTCGGTTTTGGCCCATGTTGTTGCGGGAGTTTCCAAAACTTCGAGGCGAAATTTTTCCAAGGCTTCGAGAATTGTTTGCAAGTTGAGCAATTCCTGATTGAGTGCCCACTAATTCGATTGAACTCTGTCCCACGGGCTCCTCTTGCCACCTTGGACTTGTCCCAAATCCGCGTTTGCCAGCCATGGAATTTCGGTTTTGATTGCTTGCCAACCGAGCCGGTGGTGAACTTGAACTTGCTGATCCATTTTCAAACAAGTGATCCAAATTCACTGCAGCAATTTGCCAATACACAGTATCGAGCGCCGTATAAATTCCTTCGTCGACTTCAACCGCAGCCGCATTACAAACTCCGACCAGCTCTCCGGCTGCAGTGAACAGTCCGCCACCGCTGCGGCCATCAACTGGACGACCGAAAATGTCGTACTTCACCGCGCCATCATACAACGCCTTGTTCTTAATACGTGAACGGCGGATCGTTGGTGTTTCGCCGTGATCACATCCAACACTAAAAATATCCTGTCCACGGACGATTGAAGCTTGCCGATCAGCGATTGGAACGGGAACAATATTTGAATTGGTTCTGATCGTTACCAAGCCGATATCTCTAGCTTTGGCATCGTAATAGATCAGTTCCCCTGGTGCAGTTTTTGGTGCCCCAGATTCGAAATCATACTCGGCAGTAATGACTCCCTTTCCACCTGCATCGCGAAACACATGTCCACACGTCATCACGAGACATTCGCCTTTGTGGTTGTGAATCACAGTTCCAGTCGCAAATGAAATCCCTTCGGGGTCTTCGACTCGCAACCGAACCGTGGCTCTCATCGCCCGTTGTTCGTATGCGTTCGCCGGACGTCGTGTGCCCTTGATCATGGTCGGCGTTGAAAAATTACTTGATACGCTACGTCCGCCTTGCGCGAATGCGTCAAGTGAAGCCCAATTCGAATCTTTGGTCGGCCGATTCGAACCAGCCCGGTCCACGTTCGATTGATATAGAGGTTGGTTACCACCGGCTAAAACGACCTTTGTTCCGACAGCCGTATTGGATCGATCTGGTGCCTCCAAATTTCTCCCTGACGATACGCCAACCAACTGAAACCACTTTTTCAACGTCGGTGCGTCGATGTCGATTCCCTTGTGTCGGCCTTGAAGTTTGCCTCCGGAAATCAGAACAACCGTTGGAGTATGCGTCACGCCGAACTCTTGCATGTAACGCTGAGCTTTGGCGGGGTCGTTATTTAAATGGATCGTCTCAACGGGATAGCCTTCGCCCTTGAGCGTTTCGATCGCAGGTTCGACTTGCTTACAAGGGGCACAACCGTGGTTCGTAAAAAAGAACAGCATCGTACGCTGATCCGTTACGGCCTGGCTTTGTTGGCCAGCGGAAGCTTGCCGGAAAGTCCGATGCATTGGACTTTGTTGAATCTCCCCGTGCGACACTCGTCCGCTTTGAAGCTGACCACGATAAGTGTCGGATTGATTCTGAATCGCGGTGTCTTGAATGTTTTGAGCAACTGGTTGTCGCGGTTGGCCAAATTTTCGTTTTTGTTGCCCCAAAACAGGTTCAGGGGCGATCGAGTTGATCAGAAGAACGGCAGCAAAAACCAAACTAAAAACCAAATGATTAGCCGTTGAGAACGAAGACCTTTTGCTTGTTTCAAGATTCCGACCACACGCAGAGTGAGCAGGCCGGCTTGATCTTTGACTGTTCGCCGCCTGGAGATGAGGCAACTCTACGAAAATAGATGGCATTTGCATCCCGATCCCTCCTTGGATTGGATGAAGCTAATTCAAATGTAAGTTCGAGTTGGCTTGCGTTTGTGAAAGCGAAATCTCAAAAACGATTGAACGGTTTTGAAAAAAACACCTGGTAAAATTTACACACCACGATTTCGTTCCATGAAACTCGCGGCAAAACAACGTACAAATCACTGCTGATTCGGTCAGCGAACTAATTTGCACCTTTTGTGCCAAATCTCTAAAGGATTAGAATATAAAAACCGACATCCTCAAACCTTGATCTTCAATCTATTGAAACGCTTGAATTCATGAAGCTAGCACAGCATTTACCAACCACGCGTTTTTCAACTCTCGCCTCAATTCTCGCGATTTTGATTGTGATTTTGCAGGCAAACTGCGGGTTGCTACTTGCACAGGAGACAGAGGACGAGATTGCCGCGGTTAGGGCAAAACTGGAAAAAGCGGCCGTCCCTGACATGACTCGGCCACGTCCAAAATCATTCAGCAAACCTGCTTTGATTCAATTCAAAGGCGAGATCGATGAGCAGCTGACGTTCTATTTCAAAAACCGATTCGCCGCCGCCAAAAAAGCCGGTGTCGATTTACTGATCATTGAAATCGATAGCCCGGGTGGCTTGAAAATTCAAAGCATGGAAATGGCATCCGCACTACGCGATTGCAAATGGGCTTACACCGTTGCGATTGTTTCGAAAGAAGCCATTTCTGGTGGAGCCTTGGTTTCGATCGGCTGTGATGAAATCCAGATCGCGCCGACCGCGAATTTTGGAGACGCAGGCGAGATTGGATTCGATCCCGAGCAGTGGGCATGGCGAATGATCGAATCCAAAATTGAATCGTATCTCGATTTGCAAGCTAGAAACCTTGCGGAATCCAAAGGCCGCCCGAAGGACCTTGCAATCGCAATGGTGGACCAAGACCATCTGGTCTATGTCCGGACCGACGCCGATGGCAAACAACTTTTTCAAGGCGTCGGAGCTGGCGATCTTGAACGGCCAGGTCCGCCATGGCAGCTTATTGATGAAACGCGGGAAGATCGCTTTCTCGCCGTCACTGGCCAACGCGCGGTCGAATTGGAAATCGCGCAGGGCCATTTAAGCTCACGAGCTGATCTAGCTGAGGCGTTCAACTTTGACCTCAATTCGCTAAAGGTTTATCAGCCTACGACGACGGACACTGTTGTTTACTATCTTAATAAACCGCTCATCAGCGGGTTGTTGATCCTGATCGGTTTGATCGCGTTGTATTTTGAATTAAGTGCACCCGGTATCGGCGTGGGTGGACTGACGGCAGGCCTATGTGCGGTGTTGTTTTTCTGGAGCCACTTTTTGGGCGGCACGGCGGGCATGCTTGAGGTCGTTCTGTTCATCTCAGGAATCGTATTCATATGCATGGAGCTATTTGTAATACCCGGTTTTGGGGTGGCAGGGCTCGGTGGTTTGGCATTGTTATTCTCAAGCGTTATTTTGGCGAGCCAAGATTACGTATTGCCTCAAACGGCAGACCAGTGGAATCAATCGTTGACCACGATGCTGGTAATGCTTGGGACGGGTGTCTGCTTTCTCGCATCCGCCGCATTCATTTCAAGACGGCTCGGCTCGTTACCCATTTTCAACAAAATGATTTTGGCACCTCCGCCGATCGAGTCCGAAGAAGAGCCCAAACTTTCTCCTGAAGGCAAACCGCTGCCTCAAGATCATCCAAAAATTTCAGTTGGTGATTGGGGACGAGCCGATTCGTTACTTCGTCCGGCAGGGCGTGCCCGGTTCGCTGGAAATTCGTTTGACGTCATCAGCGACGGCGCTTATGTCGATGCCGGAACTCAAGTCAGAGTGATTCGAATCACAGGGAACATAATTACGGTTTCAGCAATTGAAAAAGAAGACGATTTGGGCAACACCGAGTACAAAAAACAAGATTCCTCGGATTGATAGTTGCGGCCTATGCGTCACTGCTGAGCCTTGTTTGCTGGTCAAAGTCGACGAAACTCGGTTCAATTTTGTTGATTTGTAACGTTTCCTACGAAAAAATTGCGTTGCCGCCAAAAAAAATTATCAATAGGTGTTTATTACGATTTCGTGCCTAGTTTCAACAATTCCACACGAATAACGGCCTATTTGAACATTTCTTCCGACGCAGCGAAGACATTTTTTATCGATAATCGGATTGTCTATGTGGTTGATCTCGATAAGATGTGGGTGTGATGCGCCGCGAGGTTATGTTGATTTTTGGGCGGCATCACAGGACAAGATTTTTTAAGGTTTTGAGTAATGGCTGAAGGCACAATCAAACGATTGACAGACAAGGGATTTGGATTCATTGACACAGGAACGAACCAAGACATGTTCTTCCACTCGTCAAACGTAGAAGGCGTTGCGTACGACGATCTTCATGAAGGTCAAAAAGTTACTTATGTCGAAGGACACGGCCCAAAGGGTCCTCGCGCAGAGCAAGTAACACCTGCCTAGTACTGTTTAGCAACAGTTGGAAGCCGACGAGTATTCGTTGGCTTTTTTTATGCGCCTATTTACTGAACGCTCCGTGGCCAGCATATTCAAGCGCCATCCTTAAGGCCCCTTTTAGAGGGCACTTTCAACCCACGAATCCACCTCGATAACAGACCCAAAAAACGAAGCCAAGAACAAGCTGCCTTAAGCTGCCTTTTCTCTACAACTTCAATCCTGCTTGTCTTCACGTCAATTGTCCAATCTCAGTGAAGACATTCTTATGGAGATTTCGTTCCTCCCACTGCGAACCGGTGATTGAGTTCCTTCGCAGCCCTGCCTTCAACCCAACGCCGCCACGGCCCGGGAACGCAGAGGTTTCCCCTCAAAGGTTCCAGGTTCTTTGGCTGTTTCAAAAAAACATTGCGAAGTCGGTAAGGTTCGTCAGACTACAAGTGTCTTTTACTCGAAGCCATTACTAATGCTTCTAAGAAAACGAAAGTAGATCACTCAAACATGAGCGAGCTGTTTGTGAACTTGCCCTCCCGCAACGCCCAGGTGACGAGCCTGCAGAATGAAAATGCGTATGCGAAGGAAGAAGCACTAATGCAGCGAATCGATTCAGGGGGGCAGGTCGCAGCGGTCGCTATCGAGGAACTCTTGCAGCAACACGGCGAGATGCTGGCTCGATTGATTGGACGGTTGTTGGCATGGCATACAGACAGTGACGACGTTCTCCAAGAAGTATTGCTCACCGTTTGGAAAAGAGCAGGCTCCTACCGCGGGAGTGGCTCACTCGAGGGTTGGTTGAAAACAATTGCAATCAACCGATGTAAAAACCACTTTCGGAAACTTACAGTTCTCCAACGACAACTAGAACGATTTGCGATCCTGATTGGTGGACAAGCAAATCTGAACGAACAATCAAAAACATATTCAAAAAGTGAAGACACCCAATCGCAGCTTTCACTCGCACTTCGAAAACTAACCGCCAAGGACCGAACGGCAATTGTGCTGTTTTACCTGGAGGAAATGCCAGGCAACGAAGTCGCTGAAGCACTCGGACTGAAGCTCGACACATTCCACGTTCGGCTACACCGAGCTAGAAAAAAACTAAGACATTTGCTGGAAGAAGAAAATGAATAAGCCAGACGAATCGGCGAAACAACATGACGACGGTTTCGCAACTTCGCTAGCCAGCGAGCTCAGCCAATGCGATCGCCCCGTATTCATCGATTCGGAAGCGATGACAAATCGCTTGATCAAAACAAGAATCGCCAAATCACGTGGGGTCAAACGAATCAGATTATTTGTCGCAATGGCTCTCATTTCGATTCCAATATTGAACACGATCGAATTCGGGTCAGGAAAGAACAACAAATCTAACCAGATCGCTGATTCATCATCAATTCCCGAAAATCCGATCGACACACCCATTGCTCTGGATACAGATTCAGGTCACCCGTCAAAAATTGAAAACGAACCTGACTCCGACCTGAAAAACTTACTCCTTCAACGGCAATTTATCGCAGAGTCCGAGTTGCGTATCGCAACTTTAAAATATGAAATCGCGAACTTGCAAAAACTTCAGCAAGCACAACAAAGATCGTTCCTTCGTGAAGAACTTAGTCGAACCATGTTTAGCCAATCCCCGCCGATCTCGGCCATCAAATTTTAAGAGGTATCCAAATGCGTATTTTACTTTGCATCATAACGTGCATTCTATTCTCGACGGGAAACTTGAATGCCCAAGAAGACCCGATTCGATTGCTGAGAATGTTTCCCCCCGAATATCTGGGTGAAAAGCAATTAGCCGAAGGACTCTCCGCACTTGAGTGGCAGCTGAACCAAAAAATTCGCTTGGCTGAAACCTACAGGACAAATGCTGAAGAATTTAAAGCAGTCATCAAAGGCCTCAACGAAAAAGCGAATTCTTTGACCGAAAAACTTCCTCCTGCCATTCGGCTGTTGAGTGCCCAAGACAGGTCACGATTGGTTGGCAAGATAATGGAAGAACAACTGAACGGTCGACTGGAATTGGCAACCCGGGAACACTCGGTTGCAATCTTGGCTGAAGACGGAGGTTCAAAACCAAAGATGACTCCCGAGGACGAACTGAACAAACTTGAAATGGAAGCAAAATACCATGCCCAAGTAGCCAAGCTTGATACAGCAAAACACGTTTACCAGAACACCGCCAAGCTCGCTGAAAAGGCATTCAAAACACAGAACGAAAAAAGGATGGCTCAGTACACAGTTGAAGTCGCTGAATTGGAATTGGCGGGGCTTAAGAAACGGCTGGACTTTCTCAAACAACAACCCCAGGCCAAACTTTCCGACTCAATAGCCGATGCTCGTCTTGAAATGGAGCCAATCAAAGCCAGTCTCAAGGCGGCCGAAGAACAGCTAGAAAAATTCACTTCGTCCGCTGAACTTATTGAGAGCATCGAACAATCAAAACAAGCGATTACACTTTGGCAAAAAGACCTTCGTTTCATCCTGGAAAAACTAATGGCATTAGAAAGCGAAGCCAACGAACTCCAAGTCTTAAAAAGCCAAATTCAGAAACAAGTAAAACATATGAAAGCGAAAAAGCAATCCTCTGGTAAATCAACCAGCGACAACGATTAGTTGCGTTCCCAAACCAACCTAAGATTCGAACCAAAAACAAATGCCGCCTGCAACTAATTGCAGACGGCATTTTTCATGAGCCGTCGAGAAAAGCAAAGCGCACGTAGGTTGGACATTCCCGTCTGACACTGACACTGAAACACAAACAGTACCGCGGCCGCTCTGTGCGTCTCCCCTCTCAATTCCCATCAACCGCACTGTGGATCCCATCTTTTGCACTTCTGGAACCAAGTTTTAATCCCAAGGAGCAATCCGTCACCTATAAACAAAAAGGCCGAAGCAAATGAATGCCTCGGCCTATAGAAAACCAATTTCCGTTGCTCGAAAACTTACTCGTGCTCAACGCCTTTTGCGGGCTTCGTTTTTCGATTCGAAAGAAACTCAACGAGATCGCGAACTTCCTTCTTCGAAAGCTGCTTGATCAAGTCCGCGGGCATCGACGATTTTCCCTGCTGCTGGTCGTCAATCGTGTCTTTCTCGACCACGATCTCGTTTCCATCAGCGTCGAGAAGAACCAACAAGTCTTCCGTTTCCTTTTTGATGATCCCCAAATGCATTTTACCTTCATCAGTGAAAACTTTTACCTGCGAGAAACCTTCCGCGATTACTTTATTCGGATGCACGATCGCTTCGAGCAAATACTGCCGATCACGCGTAAGTCCAATCCCGGATAGCTCTGGTCCGACGGCCCCTCCTGTTCCATCAACCTTGTGACAACGAACACAGGAGACCTCCGTTTTTTCATAAAAGACTTTCGAACCGATGTCGTTTCGCCCGCCGGTCAAAGCATCCACGTAAGGCGAGACTGGATCGTCTGCAACAAACTGGGCATCGTTATACGTTTTCAAGGGATCCTTCACCGAATCCTCACCTCGATTCGCTGCGGCAAGCGACACATCCAATCGAAGATCGTTTGCGAAATCGTCACGGTTCATTCGCTTTAAAAACGAAGCCAACATCTGGGCCGACTGATCGCCCTTTAATTTCCCTAACGTCTCGATCGCAGACTGCTTGGTTCCACGCTTGCCTTTGGCCATCGCTTTTTCGATCAGGGCCATCCCGCGTGCTTCGTCTTTGTCTGCAACCATGTCGATGACTTCACTAGCAAGGTTTTCCGGCAACGAATCAAATCCTGCCTCCATTTTCTCCAGCACGCCGTCCAATCCTTTGAATTTCAACTTGCTGAGGCTCACCAACGCTGCCACTCGGGTGGCTTCCTCGGACGAATCCGCGGTGGCCACTCGTTCGAGATCAGCGGTGATCGTCGTCAAATTCAAATCTCCAGCCGCCGTGATTGCCGCGCTCGTGATCGCGTCGGAACCACCAATCAAGGCAGCGAACACAGTCGAGATCGCGTTCCGTGCGTCCATCACATTACGTTTATTAGCGTCCAAAGGTCGCCAAGCGTGCAACAACATGTCACGCGCTGGTGGTGCCGCCCATTCGCCCAACGCCTCGATTGCTTCTACGCGACGGTCGGCATTATTCTTTTCATCAGCCGCGAATTTCGCCACCGCAATCGCGTTGGCTTGTGCACCAACACGAACGTTGGCGCTGAGAATCCGTCGAACCAATGCGTCGCTGGCTGAGTCCATTTCTACTTCGCCAATCAAACTAGCAAGCGAACCCATCTCAGATTTGACGAATAGGTCGTGAATGATTCGGGCTGATTCAAGAACAATTTGTTTGTCCGAATCTTTCAACAAGCCAGAAACTGATTTACTTGCCATTTGACGATGCTTGTAAATGTCGTTTGCGTTGGACGCGATAACTTTTCGCATTGCGATTGCAAACGCAATTCGAACGCTTCTTGAATCGTGCGAACCAAGTTTGGCAACGGGGCTCAGATCAGGACTAGAGTTGCGAACAAAAATCCCGTTCAGTGCCATGATACCACCGTGCCGCAACATCGGATCCTTGTCTGCGTTATCGATCAACATTTCGACAACGGCTGAGACGTCATTGTCAGTTCCAACAGCCGAAAGCGCCATCGCAGCACGAAAACGAGCGCGATGATCTGAATGCTTCAGCATCGCCGCGAGTTTTGCAGAGTCTTTGAAAGCCAATTCAGATACAACGCGTGCCGTTTGTCCTGCGACCCGCGGATCGGCGTCGGCTAACAAACCAGCCATGAACGATGAATCAAATGGGGTCTTGTTTGCCAGTGCCTTGCGGCCCAGTTGTCCCAATCCCCAAACCGCGTGAATGCGAGCCATTTGAGGCTGCTCGGAATCATTGGCGATTCCCTTCAAAGTGAAAAAGTCCTCTCGATCGACCAATTCAAATTGTGATTCCTGCCGAATGCGTTGGTCAGGGTGCCCAAGCAACATTTTCAAGTCGTCGGTTTTTTGTTTTGTGAAACCGGCACTCAATAAAGCTTCCACTTGCTTGACGATTTCAGACTCGCCGTGTTTTTTATCAGAGAAAGCGTAGATGCGCGCCTTGGCTTCGCCTTCCCAACCAAACACCCAGTCGGCTGCGTATAGTTTTCCATCTGAGCCAAAATCAATGTCAGTGATCAGCATGTTCCAAAGTGGCTGCTCATCGTCAACCAATTTCCAATACGCTCCATCAGCTTGATTGCGAAACGAACGAACGCCACTGACTGCCGCATCGCCACGGAAATCGCACAGAAAGAATCGACCTTTGAAATCGTCACCAAAACCAGTGCCCGGATAGTACTCCAAACCGGACGGTCCATCGGCGAAGTTCTTAATCGGCGGAACGATATAGGCAGGCGTGTCTTCGTTGTAGGGATACCAGATTTTTTCGCGATTAAACGGACCACGATCGCCTTGATATTGGTAGTACATTCGCCAACCAGCGTCCAAACCTTTGACAACCTCGACCCAACGAGCCATGTCGCCACTGTCAGAATTATTGTCGCCAGTAAACAGATTCCCATAATCATCGAACGCGAGTTCCTGTGGATTTCGCAAACCGGTCGCGACCACTTCTAAATTGCTGCCATCCAATTCGCAACGAAACACTGCCCCGGATGCAGGGTCTTTGATCGTTGGAGAAATGTTATATCCACGATCGCCAATGCTGTAATACAGCCGACCGTCTGGTCCCACGATCAAACCATGCAGGTCGTGACCACGAAAAGCGAATCGAACTCCATAGCCCGTATGTAGTGACTTGCGAGTTTCCGCCACGCCATCGTTGTTGGCATCTTGAAGCTCGAACAAATCGGGAATGCAGGTGTAGTAGACTTTTCCGCGATGCGACAAAACTCCAGCGCCCGTTCCCATTTCAAGCTTGTTGTACTTGTCCGAAAAAACAGAAACCGAATCAGGTTTTCCATTTCCATCAGTGTCTTTCAACAAACGAATACGATCGTCGTGAAGCGTGTAAGCTTTATCTGCGTCGGGAATATATTTGCGGATATAGTCGATCCGGTCTTGGACAGTCTGTGCTGCAAGTTCCTCATCCATCCAATGAGCGTGTTTGCGATTGTCTTCGACGCCTTTTGATTGACGGAACGTTTCGCAGACGAACATATTGCCTTGATAGTCTCGATGGATCGCAACGATGTTGGCCACATCGGGTTCGCCAGCGTACAGCTCACAGTTCAAGTCCTTGGGAAACTTGAATTGGCCGATCGCGGTAACGCCTTCGTCGCTTGCTGCTTCGATTACAGGCTTTTGAGGATCCGGTGTTTCTTGGGCAAAAACGCCAACCGTACAAAAGCAACTAATGAAAGCCGCCAGGAGGGTGGACTTTAGATTGCCAGATGATTTCAAGTTCACAGAAAAATCCTTGAGGGAATGGTTTGTTGAAGTGTTGGAAGTCCGACCAGCAAGCTGTATTCGTTTCGGCGATTCGAGATCAATAAAAGATCGAGGCCGAGAAACGGTTGACCCTTCATTCTAGTCCGCATTCCCCTTATTGAAAATTCGAACTTGGATTGAGATTCCTGTTTCTCATTCGAACTTGCAATCTAGATCACCAAACGAGCAAAGCGGACGAAGGATCCTTTGTCACCCACCTGTGAAACAAAGCTAACCGCTGAACGTTCCGGATCTTCAACGTGACTTTGCCTGAGTGCTTGATCATCACAAAAAGCGGGCTCCAAAATTGGGAAAAAGTCATGCCTCTGCCTACAAAGCAAGCGTTCACTGACTGGCTACTGACCGAAATTTACAGGCCTAAAACGCAAAAGTGCCCTTTCCCATTAGTCAAGATCAACTAAGATTTACGCTTTGGCCGATTTCAGTCGGGCGACGGGAAATTTTTGCATAATGTTCAAGAGTCTGAAATCGTCAGGTTATTTGGATGCTTTATAAGCGTTGCGAGAATTGAAACGCAGTCCAACAGCCTAAATTCGGGGCATCTCCCTCGAACCTCTGCACGGAATTGCTCGATCTTTCACACCAGTTTTATTCCTGTGTCGAAGTCTAGACTTTTAGAGTGACCTAGACACAAAACACGGGACTTATGTATAGCTGAGCTTCAATGGGAAAATTCCCGAAGCGCGAGGCGTGTAGCCTCAACTTGACGCGGGCTTTTTGCCCTTTTTTAATCCTTATGAACAATCGTATTTGTTGACGGTGCATTGATGAACCTCAAAAACTATCGGAACATCGGAATTTCAGCCCACATTGACTCGGGTAAAACAACCCTAAGTGAGCGGATCCTTTTTTACTGCGGTCGAATCCACAAAATCGAAGACGTTCGTGGTGGCGGTGACGGCGCAACGATGGACCACATGGAGCTTGAGAAAGAGCGTGGCATCACAATCACCAGTGCTGCGACTCAGGTGACATGGAACGACCATGTCATTAACTTGATCGACACGCCTGGCCACGTTGACTTTACCGTTGAAGTAGAGCGTTCACTCCGCGTTCTTGACGGAGCCGTTTTGGTTCTGTGTGCCGTTGGTGGTGTCCAAGCTCAATCGCTTACCGTTGATCGCCAGATGAAGCGCTACGGTATTCCACGTTTGGCATTCGTCAACAAAATGGACCGCACCGGTGCTGACCCTTTCAACGTTGCTGACCAAATGCGTGAGAAGCTTGGCGTCGAAGTCATCTTGTTCCAACTTCCAATTGGAATGGGCGAGACATTTGAAGGTGTTGTGGATTTGATCGAAATGAAAGCCTATCGCAACGACGGCGAGCGAGGCGAAACGATTATCACTGAGGAAGTTCCTGCCGACATGATGGACGATGCAAAAAAGTATCGTCAGGAATTGCTCGAAGGTCTTTCGATGTACAGCGACGAAATGATGGAATTGCTTCTCTCAGAAGAGGAAGTTCCACTCGAGTTGATTTACACAACTGCAGCCGCAGCGATCAAAGCCCAGAGCTTCACACCTTTGTTCATGGGAACGGCTTACAAGAACAAAGCTGTCCAACCACTCATCGATGCGGTTGTTCGCTACCTGCCTAACCCGCTAGAGCGAAAAATCACAGCCAAGCAATGGGACGATCCGGATAAGGATTTCCCACTTGAGCCAGATAAAACCAAACCACTCGTCGGCATGGCGTTTAAGATCGTTGAGGATCCATTCGGCCAGCTTACGTTCATGCGTATTTATCAAGGCACCGTTAAAAAAGGCGGTACGTACTTTAACCAACGTACCAGCCGTAAAGAGCGTTTCAGCCGAATCGTTCGTATGCACTCGGACAAACGTGAAGAGATCGACGAAGCTTTCGCCGGTGACATCGTTGCCGTAATGGGCATCGATTGTGCTTCGGGTGACACGTATAGTGAAACTCCCAAATACTGCTCACTGGAAAACATGTTCGTTCCAGATCCAGTTATCTCCGTTGCGGTTGCTCCGTCAGATCGTGGAAGCGGTGAGAAACTTGGTAAAGCTCTTCAACGTTTCCGTAAGGAAGATCCAACGTTCCGCGTCGCTACCGACGAAGAAACGGCAGAAGTCATCATTTCGGGAATGGGCGAACTTCACCTCGACGTTTATGTCGAACGTATTCGTCGTGAATACGGAATCGAAGTAGAAGTTGGTGCCCCAAAGGTCAGCTACCGTGAGCAACCAACCATCAAAGCTGAATTCGATTACAAGCACAAGAAGCAGTCCGGTGGTTCTGGTCAGTTCGCACACATCAAAGGTTACATTGAGCCGTTTGATGAAGAAGAATTTGCGAAGGACGAAGACAACCCAGAGATCGTTGATAACTTCCTTTTCGAAGAGAAGATCGTCAGCGGTCGAATTCCAAAGCAGTTCATTCCTGCAGTTGAAAAAGGTATGCGTCAGTCAATCGTCAAAGGGATTCTTGCTGAGTACCCAGTTGTGGGCATGAGAATGTTCCTTGCAGACGGTTCTTACCACGACGTTGATAGTTCTGAGATGGCGTTCCAAGCAGCCGCCCGTGGTATGTTCCGCGAGTACATGCCGAAAACGAAACCACAGATTCTTGAGCCAGTCATGTTCTGCGAAATCGAATGCCCTGAGGCTTCACAAGGCTCGATCGTTGGTGACTTGACGTCACGTCGTGGAATTATGGAATCAACTGACATCAAACCTGATGGCTCAGTTTTGATCTGCTGTGAAATTCCACTTAGCGAAACTTTCGGTTACGCAACTGACCTTCGCTCAATGTCACAGGGACAAGCGACATTCACAATGGAACTTCGCGGATACCGCCCGGCTCCACGAAACATCCAAGAAGAGATTGTCGAAGAGCGTCGCAAACTCAAGGAAGCTTTGCAAGCTGCAAAATAGGTTCCGCGTTGCCGTTCAAGGCAGCAAGCTAGAGAAAATTTAAACGGCGGTGGTTTCTTATACCGCTGCCGTTTTTTTATTGGCTCGGGTGAACTTAGCTGACCAGTTTGGATTAACAGGGCTGGTCGAAACTGGAGCATAAGGATTTGAAATCGATTGATGAAGGAGTAATTTTATCAACTGGAAATATTGCAACGGTATCTGGAGACAATTTAAAGAACAAACGCTGACTCAAACGCGGAATCTGTTGACATGCTGATTTTTAATCGCGACACAGAACCCGCAAGTCCCCATGTTGTATTGGATTAGGTGAACATGTATCGGTAGAATAGGGCAGGGTTTCTATCGGGGAATTAGATGACCAATCTACAATCAACCAAATTTCTGGCTGCAACGGCGCTTACTCTTTTTACGATGTGTTCAATCACAGCATTCGCGATTCAGCAACAGGCTGGGAATGGTCGAACGCTTTCAACGAATGCAATTAAAAAGACGATTAAGAAACTGAAGCCGCTCCACACTGAACTTGGCAAGCCCAAGGATGGCGAGTGGCTTGCGACACACAGAGAAAGCGGTCAAACGTTTGTGCAATATGTGCGCATACGCCCCAACGTTTTGTCGGCCGCGCGCAACAAACTGTATGTGCAACCAATCGGCGAATTCTCGGAAAAGCAAAAAGAACTGATCAAACTCAGTGCAGAATATCTTGGCCTCTATTTCAATTGCCAAGTCCAAACGTTGGAGACAAAGTCTGAATCGACAATCCCTGACTCGGCGAAACGAGCCCATCCGACTTGGGGCGACAAACAATTGCTGACGACGCATATCCTGGAGAAAGTCCTGGCCCCGACGCTCCCTCGTGATGCGTTCGCAACGATCGCATTCACCTCGTCGGATCTTTGGCCGGGCGACGGTTGGAATTTCGTGTTTGGTTACGCCTCATTTCGCGATCGCGTCGGTGTGTGGTCGCTCTATCGAAATGGAGATCCAAGCGGCGGGGCTGAAAAGTTTAAAACATGCCTTCGTCGAACAATCAAAATCGCAACGCATGAGACGGGGCACATGTTTTCGATGCAGCACTGCACGCGATACGAATGCAATATGCAGGGCAGCAACAGCCTGCCAGAATCGGACGCCCAGCCACTGCTGCTTTGCCCCGAATGCCACGCGAAAGTTCTGTATGCCACCGGCGCAGATCCCATTCGTCGTTACGCGAAACTTATCGAGTTTTGCAAAACACACGGTTTGACAGACGAGGCCAATGGGCTTGCAGAAGCGATGGAAAAACTTCAATCGAAAAAAACTCGCTAATTGCTGATTGCGACAATCATTCCTGAAATCAAGTTTGCCGTGCATACATTCAAACGGGGGCACCGCGTCAGTGGTCAATGCGATGCTCGGACAAGAACTTCCAAATCGCACCGTTCAACGGAACGTGCCAGCGATGACCAACGCCCTTAGGTCTGAGCAGCTCGACCAAATGGCCTTTCTCTCGAAACGCAGCGGGCACATCTAGTAAACTTTTTGCAGGTACACGATCGTCTTTTGTTCCAACAATGACCATCAAAGGAAACGGGCGCTCGGATTCGACAGCTTCGTCAGTGATCATAGCTTGCGAGACAACGGCTGCGATTCGGTTACTCCGCAGCCCGCCAAGCCGGACGACAAAGTCGCCGCCCATCGACATTCCTGCAACATAAATACGGCTTTCGTCAATTGGATACTCGGAAACAAGCGAGTCGCAAAGCTGATCGAAGTAGTCAACATCCGCACATGGGCGCCCGGGAGCGGGTCGAAGCCAAGTTGGATTTCCCTTGACGTAGGCGAGATGAAACCGATGATCGTCAACCATTTCATGCAACAACGACGATCGACGCAAACGTTCCGCATCTCCGCTGAATCCGTGATAGGCCAACAGCAACGGAAGTTTTTCCTCACTGGGATTGGGCGGTGCATAAAACAGATACTCGCGCTCGACACCGTCCACGTCGATACGATGACGATGCCAGTCCTTTGAGTACAAACTCCAGGCGGCAATTCCGATAAAGCTTGCCAACATCAATAGCGGCAGTTGCTTTATCCGTTTCCGCAGAAGTTCATTTTCATTCAAGCGTGTTTTCGTCTGAAGATTCAAGGACCGGTGCCTTTAGTGTTTCCAAGAACTCGACCAAACAGGCCTGGTCCTTTTTATTCAAACCAATAAAGCCTTGCCGAGAGGAGTCGCCTTGACCGTGATGTCGCAAGATAGCCATTTTCAAACTTGGTGATCCACCGTCATGAAAATATGGAGCCGAATCAGCGACGCCCCAAAGTGCCGGTGTCTGCCACTGGTCTGGATGAGGATTTTTTCCATTGAAATTAAATTCCTCTTCGGCACGCCCATCACCGTAACCAGACGGTCCGGACGGTGCAGCAATTATTGGCTCAAGATTGTACAAATGAAAGTCAGAGTAAATCCCTTCCACACCACTCAGGTCGGGAACATGGCAATCAGCACAACCAATTTCAGAGAACACTTCCTCACCGCGCTGAACACGTTTCAACTCGTGTGGATCTGTGGGTAAAACTTGCTCAGGCCTTGGAAGGCTACGAACGAAACAAACCAGCTCGTTCAACTGCTTTCTCGTCATATCCATTTTCGCGTTTTTGTCAGAACGATGTTCCTTCGCGACCGGCTGTGAATGCATCGAGTTGGTCAAACCAATTTCCATCGCACAAGCCGAAGCGACAAAATCCTCCAGCGAATCGAACTGTCCCTTCCAGCCAAATTTTCCCACGCCACCGTTGACTAAATTGACTCTGCCCAAACGGTTCCCGCTAAAATCGCCGCCGAACTCGTTTGAAATCCGACTGGCCATTCGCTTGTGACCTTGAAACGTGATCGAAACGTTTGAAATTTTGTCGACCAGACCAACGCCGAATAGGGATGGGGAATTGAGCTGATGAAAGACAACGGGATCATTGCGTTCCAAAATAAACCGCACACGCGGCGGTTGAGGAACCGACTCGCAACCGCCTTGAGTTTCTGGCTGGACGATGGTCGAGAGCAGTGATTCAAGCGGAAACAATTCCCGCACGCTGTTTTTTGATTCCTGGAGTGAAGCGCTGACGGCCGACGCATGAACGACTCCGGTTACCGAAGGGGCTTCTTCCTCGGCTTGGATGACTTCGAACGCCGTCACGTTCATGTCGTTTCCACTGGCTCCGCCAACGCCGCCTTGAAAATGACAGGCAACACATGAATTTGCATTGAAAACAGGTCCCAAACCATCGCCGCCATTGCAAAGCGAATCATTGGCAGCCCACTCGTGCTCGAACAAGATTTTGCCAGCCGCAATTTTGGCTGGAGTGACTCGGGAATTCCAAGCGCTCCACGCTTTCATTCCACCCAATACGAAAACGACTGCAACAACACCAAAGATTAAGCAACGACTTAAATTCATGACGGCCCCTTTGTTTCAATTTTGCTAATCACGTTGTATCAAATATCCAATCGCTTTTCAAAGCAATTATCGTCCATTCAGTTCCAAAACTAGACTTTGCAAACCACGTTTGACCGTTGCTACCGAACTCGGGATGTACTTGGTAGTTTGGGCTCACTCTTAATTGGAACTGGAATCGGAATTTTCGAAATGCAAGAGTTACAAACGCGTTACCCAATTCAAGTTCAGAATCAAGAACTTTTAAACTAAAATGCCGCTCAAACACTCAAACGAGTTTCAGTCTACATACTTAACTAAGTGAGTTAATCGTGCTCAAGTTGGAAATTACTTTAATCGCCTGCATTGTTTTAAGCTTTACCGGATGCAACAAGCTTTCGGAGTCCACTACAACCCAGGATTCGGAGTCAACAGCGATTGAAAGTTCAATTGAAAATGCAACTGAAAATTCCATTGCCAAACGGGATTACGTGCAAACGACGAGTGACGACGACTTGAATTCAAAAAGCTCCGAAAAAGAGTTCGCTCAACTCAGCGATTTTGTCAGAAGAATTTTTCAGGACAGCAAAGGCAACCTTTGGATAGGCACCAACGGCGACGGGGTCATTCGAAACGATGGGGAGAAACTTGAGTACTTTTCTCTCAAGCAAGGGTTCGGCGGAACAGCTGTTCGAGCGATCGTTGAAGACAAAGAAGGTAACATTTGGTTTGGGACCGAACGTGGATTGACACGCTACGACGGAAAAACATTCCTTAAATTTGATCAATACAACGGCGACATGCCGAACGATGACGTTTGGAGCCTCGCCATCGACAGCAAGGGAATCATTTGGGTTGGAACCGTGATGGGCGTCTCGCGCTACGACGGTGAAACATTTACGAAATTCGACCTTCCAAAATCAGAGCCCGACCCGACGCGAGGTGTTACGAGCGCTTGGATTGTTCATTCCATCATGGAAGATAGTAAGTCACGTATGTGGTTCTCAACCAACGGCGGCGTCCACATTTACGATGGCAAATCAATGACTCACCTTTCCGAAAAGGACGGACTGTGCCACAACCTCGTCAACGACATTCTCGAAGACAAATCTGGTAACTTTTGGTTTGCCACCCACCATAATGGCGTTTGTCGATATGACGGGACGTCGTTCACACATTTCACAGAAAAAGAAGGTGTCACTGGCACGGAAGCTTGGAGCCTGTTTGAAGACTCATCTGGCAACATTTGGTTTCCGATCGAGAACTCAGGCGTGTATCGCTACGACGGAAAAACATTTACCAATTTCCAAGAAAAACAGGGCCTGACTTCCAACGCGATCCAATGTATTTCGCAAGACAAAGAAGGTCGGATTTGGCTGGGTGGATGGAAGGGGCTTTTTAGATACGACGGAAAGTCTGTTTTCCCTGTCGGCAAAAATGGCCCTTGGAAGTAAGCCAGCCTGGCTTGGTCCGTAGCCAACGGGCCACAACATTCACGCAATCGAACCCAACAAAGTTCGATTTTCGAAAGTAATTTTGGCAAGCGAGCAAGGCCTTGGTTGTTTTCCGCACTTCAAACGGCAATTCCTTTCTCGCAGTTTGATTGTCGGTTCCGCGTCTAACATGTTTTGCTCTTTCTCTATTTTGTTTTACAATGCGGATGTAAATTTCGTTCCGAAGGAAGCAACCTAATGTCTTTTAGTCGTCGAATCTTTTTGAAGTCATCCTTAGCAGTCGGCACTGCTGTTTCTCTACCCGCGATCTCATACGGTCGCGTCATGGGTTCCAACGAGAAAATTCGCTGTGCCGTCATCGGGCTCAACGGCCGTGGCAAAGACCACATCCGTGGCTTGGGAGAAAACGTTGTCGCGTATTGTGATTGCGATTCGAATGTTCTTGGTCAGCGATCCGACGGCAAGGACGTCGAGAAATTTACTGACTATCGCAAGCTTCTTGAAAGCAAAACAATCGACGCCGTTTCGATCGCGACGCCGAACCATCAACACTCGATCATGGGGATCCGAGCCGTCATGGCAGGCAAACATGTTTACGTCGAGAAACCTGTTTCCCACAACGTTTGGGAAGGCCGACAGCTTTCAGAAGCGCAAAAGAAAACTGGCATGATCATGCAGTGCGGAACCCAATCCCGCTCAAGCCCCAGTCTTCAAGAGGCAGTGAAATATGTCCGCGCTGGTAAGCTTGGAAAAATCAAGCACGCCGTTGGGACTTGCTACAAGCCCCGAAAAAGTATCGGCAAACTTGACAAGCCCCTGACAATTCCCAAAAGCATTGACTATGACCTTTGGTGCGGACCAGCGGAGAAACGATCGCTGTTTCGTCCAAAACTTCATTACGACTGGCACTGGGATTTCAACACTGGAAACGGTGACATGGGCAATCAAGGTATTCATCAGATGGATATCGCTCGTTGGTTTCTTGGCTACGACACGATTTCGCCTCGCGTGATCAGCATTGGCGGACGGCTTGGCTATGAAGACGGTGGCGACACGCCGAACACGCAAACGGTGATTCACGACTATCCGGATGCTCCGCTCATTTTTGAAACACGTGGTCTACCCAAAGCGAAAAAGTTTCAAAGCAAAGGTTGGGGCGGGAACATGGACAACTACCGTGGGTCGCGGATCGGTGTCATCGTCCAATGCGAAAATGGATACGTCGTGATTCCGAGCTATTCTTCGGCGACCGCATTCGACAATGAAGGGAATAAGATCAAGGAATGGAAAGGCGGCGGCAACCATTACGCCAACTTCCTCGATGCCGCTCGTGCGGGTGACCAATCGAAACTGAACGGACCAGTATGGGAGGGACACCTGTCGAGTGCTCTTTGTCATACCGGTGGCGTTTCCCATCAATTGGGCGAGAACACTTCACTCGATGACATTGAATCCGCATTGGATTCCGAAAGCGATCTCCTCCAAAATTCGTTGGCTCGCATGATCTCGCATCTAAAAGCGAACGAGGTCGACGTCGAGAAGGGAGCTGCACTAACACTCGGCGCCGACCTCAAGTTCGACGTTGCTTCCGAGACTGTAACCAACAACGACAAAGCCAACTCGATGATGTCTCGCGAATTCCGCAAAGGATTCGAAGTGCCTAACATGAGAATGAAGGCCGCGTCATAGATCAGCACTCGCGTTAAACTGCGTTTCAAATTCAAGCCCGGCCGCTCGCGCGAGTGGCTGGGCTTTTTCTTTTTAACACTGCCTGCTAATTCGTTCTCGCAACTTCCCCGGTGCTCCATGACTCAGGTTTTTAAGCTGCCAACAAATTTGGCACTCGTTTTTTCTTTCGCTTTTATGGCATTCTGCACGGCATTCCATTCCCAAATGACGGCCGCTCAATCCCAACCCAAAAAATCAATTCTGGTTAGCGCCACTCCGACTTGGGACGGAAAAGAAACCGCTTGGAAAGGGTACGCGAGGTTTGACTTTCAAGTTGATGGAAAACCCGCGTATGTTGTCCGCCCGAAAACACCGGCACCAGGCAACCCGTGGATTTGGCGTGCGAGATTTCCGGGCTTCCATGCGGAAGCCGATTTGATCTTGTTGGAGCGGGGATTCCACATCGCTCGCATCAACACCGATGGAATGCTTGGCAGCCCCAAAGCAATCACCCATTGGGATGCGTTCTACCAATACGTTACCCAACGCGGACTTGCAAAAAGGTGCGCCCTCGAAGGAGTCAGTCGCGGAGGTTTATTCGTTTACAATTTCGCCGCAAAATGGCCGCAGCGAGTTGCCTGCATCTACTGCGACACCCCCGTTTGCGACATCAACAGCTGGCCAGGTGGCAAAGGTTCGGGCAGGGGAGACGCCAACACATGGCAACGTTGTTTGGCGGAGTATGGCCTAACGGAACCCGAGGCCAAATCACTCAAAGGCCCACTCCACAACCTCAAGACACTTGCTGACGCGAAAATCCCAATCCTTCACATTGTTTCACTCAATGATCAGATCGTACCTCCAACTGAGAACACTTTTCTATTGGCCGAAAAATACAAAAATCTCGGCGGAACAATCGACATCATTAAGGTTGAAAAGGGCACTGATAAATCTAGTGGGCACCATTTCACACATCCAGATCCAATACGGGTGGCCGACTTCATAGAACGAAATAGTTCCGCGTTGCCAAGCGGCGATGACTATTTCACAATCCGCGGTGATCTCCATGATTGCTTTGAGAAATTCAAAACTGAGAAAACTGGAAGAGTCGTTTTTCTTGGCGGTTCTATCACAACAATGAAGGGTTGGCGCGATCATACTGCGGATTACCTTCGGCAAAAATTCCCCGAGACAAAGTTTGAATTTATCGATGCAGGGATTTCTTCCACCGGTTCCACACCCGCCGCGTTTCGCCTGACGCGCGATGTTCTCTCCAAAGGCGACGTAGATCTGCTTTTTGAAGAGGCCGCTGTTAACGATTTACACAACGGACGAAGCAAGACCGAAATGATTCGCGGCATGGAAGGTATCCTCCGGCAAGCGAAAACTGCAAATCCCAAAATGGGTGTCGTTGTGATGCATTTCATTGACCCTAAACACTTAGCAGACTATCGAAACAGCAAAACACCCGTCGTAATTGAGCAACACGAGAAAGTTGCTGCTCATTATCAAATATCGACCATCAACCTTGCAAAAGAAGTGACCGATCGAATTGTCGCCAACCAGTTCGACTGGAGAAACGACTTTAAAAACTGCCACCCATCACCGATGGGGCACCGGCTTTACGTTTCTACCATCCGAAGATTCCTCGATACGATGGCACAGCAGGCCCCGAGCAAGGCGGGATACGTGACACCAGCCCCGTTAGATGGTTTTAGCTACGACAAAGCCAAAATGGTACCGCTAGATACAGCGAAGGAGCTTGGTGGTTTTCAAGTCATCAACGATTGCGACCCACGTATGGACCAAGTCGGCGGCAACGTTCGACCGGGTTTTCACAACGTTTCCATGTTGATCGGTTCAAAGCCAGGCGTCTCGTTTTCGCGTAAGTTCACCGGCCGCGCCATTGGTATCTTCACGACTGCAGGACCTGATGCTG